>CAZKWC010000008.1:0-29770 GCA_964556425.1 uncultured Limnohabitans sp.
GATTGGTGAACGTGCATACCAGAGCCGTTATCGCCAACCAATGGTTTTGGCATGAATGTAGCAGTTTTGCCATAGGCATTAGCTACGTTCCAGATAACGTATTTTTGCAATTGAGTCCAGTCAGCGCGCTCTACTAAAGTGCTGAAACGGGTACCGATTTCATTTTGGCCTGCGCCAGCTACTTCGTGGTGGAACACTTCAACAGGAATACCAACGCCTTCAAGGATTAAAGACATTTCAGCACGCATATCTTGTGTGCTGTCAACTGGTGGAACTGGGAAATAACCGCCTTTAACTGTAGGACGGTGACCACGGTTACCGCCTTCTAATTTAGCGTTGGTGTTCCAAGGTGCTTCGTATTCGTCGATTTGGAAAGAAGCGCCGCCCATTTCATTTTTCCAGCGTACGCCGTCAAAAATGAAGAATTCTGGTTCTGGACCAAAATAAGCAGTGTCACCTAAGCCAGAAGACTTGAGGTAAGCTTCAGCACGTTTAGCAATAGAACGTGGGTCGCGGTCATAAGCTTTACCGTCACCTGGCTCTAAAACGTCACATGTCAAAATCAATGTGGTTTCTTCGAAGAATGGATCGATGTTGGCAGTGTTTGGATCTGGCATCAACAACATGTCAGATGCTTCAATACCTTTCCAACCTGCGATTGATGAACCGTCAAATGCGTGTCCATCGCTGAATTTATCTTCGTCGAAGTGAGAAACAGGCACTGTTACATGCTGCTCTTTACCACGAGTGTCAGTGAAACGAAAATCAACAAATTTGACTTCGTTTTCGCTAACCATGTTCATCACGTCTGCGACCGTCTTAGCCATTTAGTGCTCCTTGGGAGGTGGTTAAATAAAAAAATTGATGCTTAATACTAAGCAGGTTTTGTGCCAAAAAAGTAAATAGTTTAATAAAACATTTCTTTTTAGCTAAAAACTTAGAAAAACACTAGCAAAACCAATACATACCGTTCTACCGATGCTGTAAAAAAGAATGCTGCGCGCTTTTAAAAAATGGACATACCATTTTTGCTTTTTGAACGGCTAAATTTTGCGATTTTTGAAAGCAAAAGCCATTCATTAACAAGTTTTAACTCAACCCCGTATTGTCACCTGAAATTAATCTTGCTTGCTTAATAACAGGCTGTTTTTTAGAAAAAAAACAAAAAAACAAAAGTAACTTTGTAAGCGCACAGTAATAGTGCTTAATCAACAATATTGCACATAATTAGTGCATTTATGATGAAGACTTAAAATTGTTGAATCGTTTTCTGTCCACAAACAGGTCGCAATAATTTAAAGCTCAGTTTTGATTAAAGCTTGCGGCTCTTGAGCTGGGTTTTCAATAGTTTTAGCTTGCACATTAATGGTGCTTTCATCTTGTTTACTGGAAGTTTTTGGTGCATTTTCTTGGTTCCGCATCTCTTCGAGCGCTGTTAAACAGTAAAACGCAAACCATAAAGAAGTAAAGGCAAACACCAATGTATATAACCATATGGCCAGCGGAATCAAAAATACAAATACGGTTGCAAAAATAGCACTTGAAAACCAAACCATGCTAGGGGCAGCGCTTAAATAACCAGCCAAAATACCGATTACTAAAAGTGGTCCACGATGGGTTTTAACCAGTAGTTTTCTTTCTTGTTGAGTGGCATGCAAAGATAAGGCATCAAAGGTCATGACTTTATAGGTCAGCCAGCCCCAAATTAAAGGCGGAACCAACATCGCTACTGGCGGAAATAACCAAAATGGCAATGATATTAGCAATAACAAAATAGCAATACAGGCCACGCCGAACGAATAAAAGGCCGACTGCACCCAGCTCGTATTGTTTTTAATTGCCAAATCTTTGAATCTACTTTTACTTATGATTTGTAAAATCGCAGGGGTAATAAAAATGGCTACCCCCATTAAACAAGCCAAAATAATGACAGGAGTGGCTAATAAAATCACCAAAATGGGGACTAAAAACACCTTCACTTTAGCCAAACCCACCGACTCCAACCAAGTCCATAGGCTTTGCGCCAAAGACCAGGAATCTAAAAAACCTGACACCAAGGCCTGTGCTGGATCCCATGCCCAGACTCCTAAAGCGACAAATCCTGCAGCCAAAATTGCTATCGGTATAAGCGATAAAAGAATAATTTTAGGATGCACACAATAAGCTGCGGCACGCCAAAATGAACTGAGCATTAATTTCATTTATTTTCCAAAATAGATTGATGAGTACAAAACTCATTGATAAAAGCTCATTTACTTTTGCATTAAGAGAGTTAAGTCGGCCTGACTTAACCAACGCCATTGACCTGGGGCTAGGTCAGCTGGTAACTCAAGGCCACCAATTTTGGCTCTATGCAAACCTTCCACTCGGTTGCTCACTGCAGCTACCATGCGCTTGACCTGATGATATTTACCCTCGGTTAAAACCAATTCCAATAAATTGGGAGATAAGATTTGGCATGATGATGCCTTCACTGGTTTGGGGTCGTCGTCTAAGACTACTCCACTTAACAACTTATCAATTTGTTTTTGATCAAGAGGGTGCTTAACTGTTGCATGATACACCTTTGGTAGATGTGTTTTGGGCGAACTCATTTTGTGAATAAATTTACCGTCATCACTAAGTAATAATAAACCTGTGGTGTCTTGATCGAGGCGGCCTACTGCTTGCACACCATCTACTGCGCCTTTTTGTGGACGTTGCCTTAAGGGTGGGGGCAATAAACTATAAATGCTTGGGTACACCGATGGTTTTTGTGAGCATTCCACATTCATGGGTTTATTGAGCATGATGTAGGCTTTGGCATGAAAAGGCCAACGTTTGCCCTGAACATCTAGCTCTAGGCCCTCTGTTTTAAACTCCTGAAATGCATCTAGGCATTTTTCGCCTGTGGTTTGGCCGTTTTCGTAAACCGTTACCCAACCTTGTTGTACTAAACCAGCACAGACTCTGCGGGTCCCAAAACCCTGACAATAAAGTATTTCTTGTAATTCCATTTTTATTCAATCTTAAAGGATTATGGAAGTTTAATTTGGCTATTGCACAATCTGGCTTTTGTCGTGCTAAAATTTTCAGCAATTGCAGTGTTTTTTGAATATTGTATTTTAAAATTCACTTTTTGATTATTTCCCTTTCCTGCTTTAACGCATTTATCAAGTGATTACAGCCTGCTCTAAACGCCAACTCTCTGCCCGCTTTGTCTGGTGGACGCAGATTTGCAAAGACGATCGAAGCTGAGCTATTTAGCTAGGCATGTACTTGCTCGCCCGCTTTTCACCTTTCTTTTTAAAGTCAACCAGCACTTTTATTAGAATCGTTTAAAGCCAATGTTTAAACGCTTGCAGTCATCCTCAGCCTAGCCTACTCCTATTCCCATTCCTGTTTTCTAAATTTTCGATTTTTTCGAAATTTTCTTCATTCTTTTTATTTTATTTATTATGAGTCAATATCAACAACCCGATGCTTCAGGCCACTTTGGTCAATATGGTGGTAGTTTTATTAGCGAAACTTTAACTCATGCCATTAGCGAGTTAAAAGACGCTTATGCAAAATACCAAAATGACCCAGAATTTATTGCTGAATTCAAATATGAATTAGCGCATTTTGTAGGTCGCCCTTCCCCTGTTTACCATGCAGCTCGCATGAGCAAAGAACAAGGCGGTGCGCAAATCTATTTAAAACGCGAAGATTTAAATCATACTGGCGCCCACAAAATCAATAATGTGATTGGTCAAGCCATGTTGGCAAAACGTATGGGTAAACCACGCGTCATTGCAGAGACAGGCGCAGGTCAGCATGGTGTTGCCACTGCTACTATTTGTGCCCGCTATGGTTTAGAGTGTGTGGTGTATATGGGTAGCGAAGACGTCAAACGTCAAAGTCCTAATGTGTACCGTATGCATTTATTGGGAGCTAAAGTAATACCAGTCGAGTCGGGTAGCAAAACTTTAAAAGACGCCTTAAATGAAGCTATGCGTGACTGGGTAACCAACGTTGAAAACACTTTTTATATTATTGGTACGGTGGCGGGCCCTCACCCTTACCCCATGATGGTACGCGATTTCCAAAGCATTATTGGCCAAGAGTGTTTAACTCAAATGCCTCATCACACTGGTGGCAAACAACCCGATGCAGTAGTAGCTTGTGTGGGTGGTGGCAGTAATGCAATGGGTATTTTTTACCCTTATATTGATCATCAAAACACCCGCTTAATTGGTGTAGAAGCCGCTGGCGAAGGCCTTGATACAGAGCGTCATTCTGCGTCCTTACAAAAAGGTAGCCCTGGCGTTTTACATGGCAACCGTACTTATATTTTGCAAGATGCCAATGGCCAAATCACAGAAACCCACTCTGTCAGTGCTGGCCTTGATTACCCTGGTGTTGGCCCAGAACATGCTTGGTTAAAAGACACAGGCCGCGCCGAATATGTAGGCGTCACCGATAAAGAAGCCCTAGAAGCCTTCCATTATTTATGTCGCATTGAAGGTATTATTCCTGCACTGGAATCTAGCCATGCAGTCGCGTACGCCATGAAATTGGCTAAAACTATGCGCCCTGATCAAAATATTTTAGTCAACTTATCGGGCCGTGGCGATAAAGACATTGGTACAGTAGCCGACTTAAGCGGTGCTGATTTTTATTGCCGTCCTAGCTGCCGTGGACAATCTGTGAAAGGAGGCCTGTAATGAGCCGTATTGCCGCTACTTTTAAATCTCTTGCTGAACAAAATCGTAAAGCTTTAATTCCTTATGTGACAGCGGGTTTTCCGTTTGTCGATATGAGTGCTGAAATCATGCATGGCATGGTAGAAGCTGGTGCCAACGTCATTGAATTAGGTGTACCCTTTTCTGACCCCATGGCCGACGGCCCTGTCATTCAAAAAGCAGGTGAAAAAGCCTTAGCCATGGGCGTGGGTACTGCCCAAGTGATTGCCATGGTAAAAGAGTTTCGTTTAAAAGATAACACCACACCAGTCGTGTTAATGGGTTATGCCAACCCAGTAGAACGTTATGACCAAAGTCACGGCAAAGATGCATTTGTAAAAGACAGTGCTGCCGCTGGTGTAGATGGCGTGTTAATTGTCGATTACCCACCTGAAGAATGCGTTGAGTTTGCTGCTACGCTAAAAGCTAACAACATGGATTTAATCTTTTTGTTGGCCCCTACTAGTACCGATGAACGCATGGCACAAGTAGCCAAAATTGCCACTGGTTATGTGTATTATGTTTCACTAAAAGGAGTGACTGGTGCTGGTACTTTAGATACCGACGCAGTCAGCGCCATGTTACCTAAAATTAGAAAACATGTGCATATTCCAGTAGGTGTGGGCTTTGGTATTCGTGACGGCGCTAGCGCTAGAGCGGTGGGTGCAGTAGCTGATGCGGTGGTAATTGGTAGCCGACTCATTCAGTTAATCGAAAACGAAAGCCGTGACAATGTAGTAGCAGTAGCCAAGGAGTTTATTGCTTCTGTACGTACTGCCCTAGATGCTTAAAGCTTGTAATGATGTTGAATGAGTTGTGCTAACTCTTCAAACTCCTGAAGTTTTGCACTGCTTGCCCGGGTAGCTAAGGCAATGGTCCGTTTGGTAGATGGACCATTGCTATTTTTACCCTTTGTTTTGGCTACAGTTTGTGCAATAAGGCTGGTGTTATTAAGTAAACCACTTTTAACAGCCATTTCTGGAATAAAAGCCCAGCCCATTTCTGACTCGACCATTTGCACCAAAGTTAATAGACTGCTGGCTTCAATTTCTTGGTGGGTTTGTTGCTTGGCATGGCAAGCTGCAAGGCTATGTTGCCTTAAACAATGACCCTCTTCTAAGACTAATAATTGCTGCTCTTTACCCACTATATTGCTGGGCAATTGCTCTTGAAAGCCTGCTAAATTTTTAGAAGCAATCCACCATAATTCATCATCAAATAACTCTATTATTTTTAAATTTTTTGCTTCATAAGGCAAAGCAAATAAAACAAAATCTAATTCATGGGCATGCAATTGATTGAGTAAATCTGCACTGGTGTCTTCTTTAAGTGCCAGTTTTAAGTGGGGGTATTGCGCCCTTAATATGGGCATTATTTCGGGTAATACAAAGGGTGCGATGGTAGGAATTACGCCCATTTTAAGAGTTCCGTGCATGGGTTTACTTGACTGATTAGCCCAGTCCATCATATCTTTGGCTTGCTCCATTAACAATTTTGATCTGCTCACGACTTCTTTACCTACTGCTGTAAGCGCCACATTTTGTTTATCGCGCTCTACCAATGCCACTCCCATTAAAGTTTCTAGCTCTTTTAAACCTGCACTAAGCGTCGACTGGCCTACAAAACAAGCCTCTGCTGCCTTGGTAAAGTGCAAAGTATCTGACAAGGCAATTAAATATTGAAGTTGCCTAAAAGTGGGTAATGCGGCCATTTTTTCTCCTTTATCGAAAAAATCGATTAATTTTATCAAAATTATTAACTGGACTGATTATAAACAAAGGTTCACAATCGAACCTATGGATGCAGCAAACACTGCAAAAAAACACAACCGAGTTAATTGTTATTGCACTTAAAGGAAATTTATTATGAAACGCCCAGAAATCAAAACCTACCAAAATCTTGAAGCTGCTTTTGCAGGTGAGTCTATGGCTCATGCCAAATATCGTTATTTTGCTAAATTGGCTCGTGCAGCTGGTGATGAAGTCACAGCTAAGGCCTTTGAAGAAACTGCTGATCAAGAAATCATGCATGCTTTTGGCCATTTGGATTTGCTCTACCCAGCAGCCGAAATGACCCCAGCCAAAGCATTACAAATTGCAATTGAGGGTGAAACGTATGAATACTCTGAAATGTATCCAGGTTTCAAGAAAACAGCGATTGAAGAAGGTAATGCAGCGGCAGTTGCCGAAATTGATGAACAAATTGAAGAGTCTAAAGTACATGCTGCACAATTTGCTGCTGTTTTAGAGAAAGCTGCCAAAAGATTTAATGCTTTAGCTAAGGTTGAAGAGCGTCATGCCAACCATTATCAGCAAGTTTTGAATAAAATCACGGCTTAAGCGTTTTGATCTAATTAATTCATATCATCGTTAATTTAAATAGTTTGGAGAAAAAAATGAAAGTTTGGCAATGTGTAGTTTGTGCTTATGTGTATAACGAAGCAGTGGGCATTCCTGAAGATGGCATTGCAGCTGGTACTGCTTGGGCTGATGTTCCTGCTACTTGGACTTGTCCTGATTGTGGTGTGGGTAAAGAAGATTTTGAAATGGTTGAAATTTAATAAGACTACTTCAAGCAGTGTGTTATGCAGGCAAGCTACCTGTTTAACTGACTAATAATGATTTTGAAATTTTAAAAATCATTACTAAGGCAAAAAGCCCGGTAGCTTAATTTCTAATAACCCAAGCTTTTTTTACCTTTTTAAAAAACCACTGCCAGCGCCTTTTTTAAATGCTAGCCGTGGTTTTTTTATTGTTTATTTTTTCTTTGAAAGTATATGTCCATCATGTCAAATGAATCTGCCCAATCAACTCCCTCAGAGGCTGCTTCTTTAAGCGCTGCACCCATTGTTATTATTGGGAGTGGCTTGGCAGCATTCACGGTAGCCAAAGAAGTTCGCAAATTAGCCCCACAACAAGCTGTTACTTTAATCACCCGTGAGCAAGGCTTTTTTTATGCCAAACCAGGATTAAGTAATGCTTTTGGTGCGGGTAAAAACCCTGCACAATTAATTGGCTCTGAGCAAGAAAAGATGGCTAGTCAATTTAATTTGCAAATTTTGGCTCACACTGATGTGACAAAAATTGACGCAGCACAAAAAACCATTGAAACCAGTCAGGGTAGTATTAGTTATAGCCAACTCGTTTTAGCCTTGGGAGCTGACCCTATTCGTTTACCCATAGAGGGAAATGCGGCAGATCAAATTTTGTCCATTAATGATTGGCAAGATTACGCTGATTTTAGACAAGCACTAGAGGGTAAAAAACGCGTAGCCATTATGGGGGCAGGTTTAATTGGCTGTGAGTTTGCCAATGATTTGGCCTTAGCGGCTTATGAAGTAGATGTGATTGACCCTTCTGCGCAAGCCTTGGGCAGATTATTACCGCCAGTTGCTGGACACAAATTGCAAACAGCCTTGGCCAATGTGGGAGTGAAATGGCATTTTGGAAAAAGTGTGCAGTCAGTCAACCGTTTAGCTAGTGGAAGTTTGGAGTTAGGTTTGTCGGATGGTACTCAATTAAGCACTGATTTATTGCTCTCGGCAGTCGGTTTAAAACCCCGTACTGCATTGGCTGCAGCCAGTGGCATTACGGTAAATAGAGGCATTGTAGTGAACCGCCATTTGCAAACTAATTTACCGCATATTTTTGCTTTAGGCGACTGCGCCGAGGTTGACGGTTTAGTTTTACCTTATGTAATGCCAATTATGAATGCTGCCCGTGCTTTAGCCCCCACTTTGTTAGGCCAACCTACCGCTGTTAATTACCCCGCCATGCCAGTGGGTGTTAAAACCCCTGCTTTACCTGTAGTAGTGTCACCACCAGCAACTGGCCAAACAGGCCAGTGGATAGAAACCGAAACAACCGATGGGGTTGAGGCTTTGTTTAAAGATGAGGATGGCAATTTAAAAGGCTTTGCATTGTTAGGAACTGCAACTAGTCAAAAAGCGGCACTTACTAAGTTGTTGCCACCACTATTGGCTTAAATTGAGGATAAAGTAGGGGCAAAAAGTAAGAGCCCCCTCTAACTCCCCTTTGGCAGGGGGAGAACCAAGCAACAGCTGTTTATTCGACTCGTTCGACTAAATTCACCTTAAAGCCAAGTTCTACTGCTTTGCCTTTACGACCTCGGGGGGCTTTGGCGTTATTCAGGGAGCGAATCTCAAAACTTTCTTCTCGTGCTTTACCACCTCGGCCAATACCACTTACCTTGATACTACGGGTGTAAGCAGCGGCTCCTGCTAGGCTGTCTTTGTCTTCTAGAGAAATTAACATTAAGCCTTTTCCACCACCTGTCATGAGTTTGAGTTCTGAGATTTCGAAGGTAATAATGCGGCCCAAATACGAAACGGCTGCCACATGAGAGGCGGTTTGTTGATGAGCTGCTGAAGAAGAACCCAACACTACAGAAGGTTTGGTAATGGTTTCATTTTCAGCACAGGCCAAAAATGTTTTACCGGCTTTTAAACGAGTGGTCATAGACTCCACTGTTGCCATAAATCCATAACCACCTGTGCTACTTAATAACAAGGTATTTTGCGCAGCACCTGCATAAAAATGCACAATTTGTGTACCTGGTTCTAAATCAATTAAAGAGGTAATGGGTTGACCATCACCACGAGCACCGGGCAAGGCAGCTACTGGCACAGAATAAACTCGGCCCTTGTTGCCAAAAATAATGAGCGTATCAATGGTTCGACATTCAAATGTACCATACAAAGCATCACCCGATTTAAATGCAAAACTTTGTGGGTCGTGGCCATGAGCAGTTCGGGCTCTGACCCAACCTTTTTCACTAATCACGACGGTAACTGGTTCATCAATGACTTTGACTTCGGCTACTACACGTTTTTCTTCTTGAATAAGGGTGCGACGGGCATCGGCAAATTGTTTGCTATCTTGTTCGATTTCTTTAACAAGCAAACGATTTAATACAGTGTTACTAGCCAAGATACCTTCTAATTTGGCTTGTTCAGCCCGCAACTCTTTTAATTCTTGCTCAATTTTAATAGCTTCGAGTCTGGCCAATTGACGCAAGCGAATTTCAAGTATGTCTTCAGCTTGAATATCCGACAGATTAAACTTGGCAATAAGAGCGGCTTTGGGTTCGTCTGACTCACGAATAATACGAATGACTTCATCAATATTGAGTAAAACAATTTGACGACCCTCTAAAATATGAATACGAGCTTTGACTTTGCCCAAGCGAAATTCAGTTCTTTTTTGTACGGTAATTCGTCTAAAAGCGACCCACTCTTGAATTAAAGTTTTTAAAGATTTTTGCGCTGGTTTACCATCTAGACCAACCGCTGTTAAGTTAATAGGTACAGAGGTTTCTAGGCTGGTGTGCGCCAGCAAAGCTTGCACCAACTCATTGACTTCAATGCGGCTAGATTTAGGTTCAAAAACCAAGCGTACTGCAGACTCTTTATCGGACTCGTCACGAACGGTATCAAGTACCGCCAAAATACTGGCCTTTAATAAATTTTGTTCATTGCTTAAAGTTTTTTTACCGGCCTTAATTTTAGGATTGGTAATTTCATCAATTTCTTCTAATACTTTTTGCGTGCTAACGCCTGGCGGTAATTCATTGACCACCAACTGCCATTGGCCTCTGGCTAGGTCTTCGATTTTCCAACGAGCACGTACTTTTAAGCTACCGCGCCCGCTGTTGTAGGCATCAGCAATTTCCTTTTTAGAACTAATAATTTGGCCACCACCTGGGTAATCGGGGGCGGGAATAATTTCATAAAGTTCAGAGTCAAGTAATTTTGGATTTTTTATTAATGCCACACAAGCCGCGGCCACTTCACCTAGGTTATGACTTGGAATTTCTGTGGCCATACCTACTGCAATACCACTGGCTCCATTGAGTAAGGTAAAGGGCAGGCGTGATGGCAATTGCCTCGGTTCTTCGGTGGAGCCATCATAGTTAGGAATAAAATCAACGGTGCCTTGATCAATTTCATCCATTAACAAGGTGGTGATTTTTGATAAACGTGCTTCGGTATAGCGCATAGCGGCTGCACCATCACCATCACGAGAACCAAAGTTGCCTTGACCGTCGATGAGAGGGTAACGCTGTGAGAAATCTTGTGCCATCCGCACCAAAGCATCGTAAGCGGCTTGGTCACTGTGAGGATGAAAACGACCTAAAACGTCGCCCACTACCCTCGCACTTTTAACTGGCTTTGCACCAGTTGCTCCGTTGGCTCCGCCAAAGCTCAAACCCATACGTGCCATGCTGTATAAAATTCTGCGCTGTACCGGTTTTTGCCCATCGCAGGCATCGGGTAAAGCACGGCCTTTGACCACACTTAAAGCATATTCTAAATAAGCTCTTTGTGCGTAATCAGCCAATAGCATGGAATCATCATTGGGTAACTCGTCAGGTGTATTGGGAGGAGTATCAAGCAGATCAGTCATAATTAAACTCGTTATAAATTAGTCTAGCTTTAAGCTGGAGTTATTTTTTGAAAACTCAGGATTAGCAGCTATTGACTGTGTTTTAGTCTTTAGCGAATGTGAGGCATTGATCGCCTCGATTGGTAATTGAGAGTTGGGCATATTCACCATCATATTGCCTCGGCCTTTGGCTCCGCCTAAAACCATAAAAGAGTTGTTATTTTTAGGTAAGGTTGCTTCTGATGGGTTTGCGGAAGCGGTGTTAAAAGCAGTTGTTTTTTTAAATAAATAAGCGGTATTTTGGCTAGCCCCTATTTGCGCATTATTCTGAAAAAACACTAATAAATTGCTAATGGTTTTAACGTAATTTTGGGTTTCTTTATAGGGCGGAATTTTGTTGCCGTATTTAGCAACTGCACCTTCACCAGCATTGTAAGAAGCCAAAATTAAATCGAGTCGATTAGGAAACAATTTGGCTAAATAATTTAAATATTTAGCTGCTATTTCTAGGTTGATGGAGGGCTCTTTAAGTAGTGATTCAACTGGTGCATTTTTTTGATCTTTTAAGCCAAAGCGCTTGGCGGTATCTGGCATTACTTGCATTAAACCAACCGCCCCTTTTGGCGACACTACATTTTTTTTAAAGCCCGATTCGGTTGCAGAAATAGCTTGCAAAAGTTCAAAGGAAATTCCGTGCTTATTAGCCGCTTCTTGTAAATAGATTTTACTAGCCGTGTAATCGGGTGACGACTGAAGCCACTTAGCCGATTTATTTTGTAATTGAAACTCGTTAGATAAAGACAAATTCGACTCATGAGACGAGCTTGCTTGAGCCACAGGAAGACTGCCGGTCGCAAATAATTGATACTGATCATTGATTGGCGTAGATGCAAAATGCGCAGTACCTTGCTCGTCTATGTAGGCCCAGACCTGCGCAAAAAGACTGCTTTGAAATAGCAAAATGCTAACCCCAAACGCTAATTGCCGCAAACGAGCTGATTGAGACAAGCAATACTTCATTGAGTTAAATATCAAGGTCAACTGCATCGCCATAGATTTCCATGAGTTCGCGCCTTGCACTGGCTTCGCCTTTACCCATTAGTTTGCCTATAAGTTGACTAGTGCCTTCAACGCCAATAGAGCCAAGCTGCACTGGCATTAAACGACGGGTATCTGGGTTTAAAGTGGTTTCCCATAACTGAGTGGCACTCATCTCGCCTAGGCCTTTAAAACGGCTAATAGCCCATGAGCCTTCTTTAGCGCCGTCTTTACGTAATTTGTCTAGAATAACGCCAAGTTCAAACTCATCTAGGGCATAAGCTTTAGAGGCCGGTTTTTTACCTCTAGCGGGTAAATCGACACGATACAAAGGTGGCCTTGCCACATAGACATGACCTGCTTCTATTAGGCGTGGGAAATGTTTAAAAAACAAGGTTAATAACAAGACTTGAATATGCGCGCCATCGACATCGGCGTCTGACAAGATACAAATTTTGCCATACCGTAGAGTGCTTAAATCGATAGTATCGGTGGGGCCGTGGGGGTCAATACCTATGGCCACTGAAATATCATGGATTTCATTGTTGGCAAAAAGGCGGTCGCGCTCTACTTCCCAGGTGTTTAAAACTTTACCGCGCAACGGTAAAACGGCTTGAGTTTCTTTGTTGCGCCCCATTTTGGCACTACCACCCGCAGAATCGCCCTCTACAAAAAAGACTTCATTGTGGAGTAAGTCACGAGATTCACAATCGGTTAACTTGCCCGGCAAAACGGCTACACCAGAGCCTTTGCGTTTTTCGACTTTTTGGCCTGCACGTTGACGAGTTTGTGCAGCTCGAATAGCCAGTTCTGCTAAACGTTTGCCAAATTCAATATGTTGATTAAGCCAGAGATCTAGACTTGGTTTAACAAAATTAGAAACCAAGCGTACTGCATCGCGAGAGTTAAGACGCTCTTTGATTTGCCCTTGAAATTGTGGGTCGAGGACTTTGGCTGACAACACATAACTCGCTCTGGCAAACACATCTTCTGGCATTAATTTAACGCCTTTGGGTAGCAAGGAGTGCATGTCGATAAAGCTTTTAATCGCCTGAAAAACACCGTCACGCAGGCCGCTATCGTGCGTGCCACCCGCTGTGGTAGGGATTAAATTAACAAAACTTTCGCGAACTAAGCCGCCCTCTTCAGTAAAGGCAAGCGCCCACTGTGCACCTTCGCCTTCAGCAAAACTTTCATCGTTTTTAGTGGCGTAACCCTCGCCGGCAAAAAGCGGCACTACTGCATCGGTACTAAGGGCTTGCTGTAAATAATCGAGTAAGCCCCCTTTGTATTGCCAGTTGTAGTTGTCTTTGGTTTTTTCAATGGTGAGTTGAACCGTAACGCCTGGCATTAATACTGCTTTAGAGCGCAATAAATGGGTGAGTTCTGGAATGGGTAAATGGGCAGACTCAAAATAACTGGCATCTGGCCAAACTCTTACTAGGGTGCCAGTCTTACGCTCGGGGTCGGGGCTATTGGCAATGACCAAGGGCTCGATTACATCGCCACCTGAAAAGGTAAGCTTAGCCTGTTTACCTTCGCGAGTGGATTGCACCTCTAGGCGCTTAGATAATGCATTGGTCACACTAACGCCCACACCATGCAAACCACCAGAGAAACTGTAGGCTCCGCCAGATCCTTTATCGAACTTACCACCGGCATGTAGCCTTGTAAAAACCAACTCTACAACCGGAGCTTTTTCTTCTGGATGCATACCAAAAGGAATACCCCGGCCGTCGTCTTCTACGCTAATAGAGCCGTCAAGGTGCAAACAAACTTTGATTTTTTTACCATAACCCGCCAACGCTTCATCGGCGGCGTTATCAATGACCTCTTGCACAATATGCAAGGGGTTGTCGGTGCGAGTGTACATACCAGGGCGCTGTTTAACAGGTTCGAGACCCTTGAGCACCCTAATAGAGTTTTCTGAATAAGCAGGAGTAGTTTTTGTAGCCATAACGATAAGTTTAACAGTATTCTTTTTAGAAAACTGTATAAAAAAACAGTTTAATTGGTAAAAAATGAGTAGTTTTCACTCAAATATACCAAAAAGATGAAAGGGCTTGCAGCAAAACTCAAGACTTATAGGCATGGCATGAACAGTAATGGACTATTAGGCAGATTTTATTTACCCGTCGCATTTGCTATGGGTGAAAGCCGTAACTAAATAGAACTTGAAAGCCTATGCCGTGAAAGCGTTTATGAGTTTGACTGCCGATTCCTTCAACTTGTGAATAGATTAAGATGGGCTGGTCGAAACCCATCTAAAAATCAAAATACTTAATTTGAGTTAAATTGATTGCTTGAATGGATGCAAATAATACTTGAAATCTGACTGGAATCTATGACAAATAAATCCTAGGTGTTGTATTTCATAACTTGCCCAATCACTTTAGTGACGCATGGTCAATCCAATCAGCCATTTTTTTAGGTATAGTTAGGCAATGAATTCTGAACAAAAAACCCTCTCCTCCAATCAAATTTTATTTTTTGGAGCCTTAGTAGTTACTCTATCAATGGGCATACGCCATGGCTTTGGACTTTGGCTGCAACCTATTACACAGGCACAAGAATGGTCTCGTGAAACCTTTTCATTTGCGATTGCTATTCAAAATCTAGTGTGGGGGTTTGCTGGCGTTTTTGCAGGCATGTTAGCCGACCGATTTGGCGCTTTTAAAGTTTTAATTGGCGGTGGTATTTTGTATGCCCTAGGACTGTGGGGTATGGCACACTCCTCTAGCACCCTTACTTTTACACTCTCCACTGGAGTATTAATTGGACTTGCTCAGGCTGGAAGCACTTATGCCGTGGTTTACGGTGTCATTGGACGTAATATTTCAGCAGAAAAACGCTCTATGGCAATGGGAATTGCTGCTGCAGCGGGTTCTTTCGGGCAGTTTTTAATGCTGCCTATAGAAGGCCTATTAATAAGTCATCTCGGTTGGCAAGATGCGCTTAGTTTTTTATCTATGCTGGCACTTTTAATTGTGCCACTAGCCTTTGCTCTTAAAGAACCAGGATTTAGCGGAGGCTCCATTCAGCGCGACCAAAGCATTATGCAAGCTTTTACTGAAGCCTTAAAACTGCCCAGTTTTCAATTACTAATGGCGGGCTATTTTGTTTGTGGCTTTCAAGTGGTTTTTATCGGAGTGCATTTGCCAAGCTATTTAAAAGATAAAGGTTTAGACCCACAAGTAGCTTCTTATGCCTTGGCTTTGGTTGCTTTATTTAATGTTTTTGGTACCTATATGGCTGGAAAACTGGGCCAAACCATGCTTAAAAAACATATTTTGGCAGGTATCTATTTTGCCCGTTCAGTGGTGATTGCAATTTTCTTAATTGCACCTTTAAGCCCATTAAGTGTCTATATTTTTGCAGCATTCATGGGATTTTTATGGCTCTCAACCGTGCCACCCACTAACGCGATTGTGGCTCAAGTATTTGGTTTAAGTCATTTTTCTATGCTCAGCGGTTTTGTATTTTTTAGTCATCAAATTGGCTCTTTTATGGGCGTTTGGTTGGGTGGATTTTTATTCGATAAAACCGGTAATTACAATAGCGTTTGGGGTATTTCTATTGTGCTGGGTATATTGGCTTGTTTAGCTAATTTACCAATCAAAGAAAAAGCATTAATTAGAGACCATCAACAAGCAGCATAAATAAGCAACTGGCTAGTCAACTCTTGCACTTTAACTCCTCACAAAAGCTAAAATGATGGCCAGTTTAAAATTTGCTTTAAAATAGGATTGAAATTTGTATAAAGTTCTGCATAATTGAAATCTAAATCGCTTTCATTAGCAGATTTCAAATGGTATTTTTTGGCTCACTTAATAGCTATTCATGTGTATGAATGAGTCGAGTCGATTTGGTTAATTGCAATTAATACGAATTGACATTATCAATTTTGTTCAAAAAATAGCCTCAACACTCATTTGTTTATTTTTTATCGTTTATGTCTATCCAATCGCCACATTTTCAGTTAAAGCGCAGGTTTTTAATGACGTGTGGCATATGGTTGTTATCAATTATTGTCTTGAGCCTAGTGTTTTTACTCTACACCCAGCCAAGTATGTTAATTTTGTTAGCCGATAATATTTGGGCCTGCGGCTAAATCATGACTGCATCCATTAACTCCAACAGTCACCTTTCTTTATCACAACCATCTCCATGGTTGAAGAAATGGTCACACTTGTTAAATGCCAACGATTCAGTTCTAGATATTGCATGTGGTACTGGCCGTCATATGCATTTTTTGGCTCAATTAGGTTGCGAATTAATAGGTGTTGACAAAGACCCAGCTGCACTTAAAAGTGCATCTCGTTACGGTGCTGTTTTACAAGCCGACCTTGAAAATGAAGCCTGGCCCATTGCAATCGATAAAAAATTCCAAGTGGTGATTGTTTTTAATTATTTACATAGGCCTCTTTTTCCTAGAATTCAAGAATGTATTGCACAAGGGGGTTACTTAATTTATGAAACTTTTGCAGTAGGGAATGAAGAGTTTGGTAGGCCTCGAAGTCCCGAATTTTTGCTTCAACCCAATGAATTATTAACCCAATTTAAACAATTAACTCCCATTGCTTATGAAGCGGGACGCCTCAAGCAACCCGATAGAATCGTACAACGGGCTGTATTTACTAGAAGTTACCCACCAGACACAAAAAGTGCATCTACAATGCCTTTACTTTCGTTAGAATCACTCTCTTATTGAATCAAAATATTATGAAACCTATTACTGGCAGTATTGTTGCGCTTATTACCCCTATGCTTGATGATGGTGGCATTGACTACCCCGCATTAAGAAGACTAATTGACTGGCATATTGAACAAGGAACCGATTGCATTGGTGTAGTGGGAACCACAGGTGAGTCACCTACCGTTACTGTGCCTGAACAAAGAGAAATAATTAGAGTTTCGGTTGAGCAAGCCAAAGGTCGAGTGCCTATTATGGCGGGCTGTGGTGCCAACTCAACTGCAGAAGCAATTGCTTTAGCTCGTTACGCCAAAGAAGTAGGAGCCGATTGCCAACTGCAAGTCGTTCCTTATTACAACAAGCCTACCCAAGAAGGCATTTATCAACATTTCAAAGCCATTGCCGAAGCAGTTGATTTACCTATGTGTTTGTACAATGTACCTGGTCGTGCGGTTGCAGATATGCAATTAGAAACGGTGAAACGTTTGGGTCAAATTCCAGGCATTTTTGGTATTAAAGAAGCCACCGGCAATATTGAAAGAGCACAATGGCTGATTAAAGAAATGCCAGCCGATTTTGCTATTTATTCAGGTGATGACCCCACTGCAGTCGCTTTAATTTTATGCGGTGGTAAAGGAAATGTTAGTGTTACCGCTAATATTGCGCCTAAACTCATGCATGAATTATGTGTTGCAGCCTTAGCTAAAGATGTTGAAAAAGCCATGGCAATTCAATTTCAATTATTAGCTGTACATAAGAATTTGTTTACTGAAGCCAACCCTATCCCTGTTAAATGGGCTGCACAACAGATGGGTTTATCAGGTGGTCATTTGCGACTGCCTTTAACTAACTTTTCTCCAGAGCATCATGATGCACTTACAAGTGCTATGAAGGCTGCTGGTTTACTGAAATAACCAGTCATTAAACACTGTTTAGCTGTGTCATTTTGAAAGAAATATCGTGTTTCATATCACCCAATCTATGTTTGTTCGTTTCTTCGCTTTATTATTAAGTTTTGGCTTAGTTTCTTGTTCTGTATTAGAAGAAGATACTATTGATTACAAAACATCTAGCACAGGCAACAAGCTTGAAGTTCCACCCGATTTAACACAATTATCGAGAGATCCTCGTTACCAAATTAAACCTAGTGGCGTTTCTGCTAGCTCGGTTAATAATGCAAACGCTGTTGCAGTAAATAACTCAAGTACAGCCGCTTTAACATTAGGCGATGTAAAAGTTGAACGTGCTGGTAATCAACGATGGTTGGTCATTAAACGCCCCCCAGAAGCGGTTTGGCCAGATGTTAGAGATTTCTGGCTTGATAACGGGTTTTTACTCACACTAGACGAACAAGCACTCGGGATTATGGAAACCGATTGGGCAGAAAATAGAGCTAAGTTGCCACAAGACTTTATTCGTAATTCAATAGGCAAGGTTTTTGATCAACTCTACTCTACAGGTGAGCGTGATAAATTTAGGACTCGCATTGAAAGACTACCTAACGGTGAAACTGAAATATATGTTAGCCATAAAGGTTTGATTGAAAAGTTAACCGGTACCCGTGCCCCTGGCGAGGTCTCCTCTACTCTTTGGGCAAACCGCGACTCCGACCCCGAATTAGAAGCTGAATTTTTACGCCGCATGTTGGTTAAATTAGGTGTTAGCAAAGAGCAAAGCAAAAAAGTAGTGGCGACCACTGAGTCAAACGGAAAAAAAGTAACGTTAAGTACTTCTGGTGGATCACTTAGTTTGTCTATTCCTGAGGGTTTTGATATTGCTTGGCGCAGAGTAGGTCTTGCATTAGATAGAACAGGTTTTACGGTTGAAGATAGAAATCGTAGTACTGGCAGTTATTTTGTTCGATATAGCCCAATTAAAGCCAATGATGGCAAGGATCCTGGCTTCTTTGGAAAAATCTTGAATTTAGGTAGCTCCGAGAAAAAACCTGAGCCCGTGACCAAATATAGCATTATTGTAGAAAGTGTAGACAACTCGAGTACCGTTAAAGTAAGGGGTTCTAATAATGAAGTCGTAGCTTCAGCTGACGAACAAAAAATCCTTAATTTATTGGCACAAGATTTAAAGTAAAAATAAAGTTAAAAACGCTATACGATGTAGAGTTTTGTAATGACTAACAAAAAGCCCACCTTTTAACAAGGTGGGCTTTTTTATTGCTCTTTTTTTATCTTTATTAAGACGAAAAAAAACCAGCTAAAAGCTGGTTTAGTGCAAAACTGCCTAGAGGCAGTTACCGCAAGCTCTAATTAGTTAGAAGCAGCAGAAGCAGCAGCAGAAGCTACGTCAGCCATTGCTGATGCAGCGTCAGAAGCAGCTTCAGAAGCTACAGCCATGGCTTCAGAAGCTACAGATGCTGCTTCAACAGCAACTTCTTCAGTTTTCTTGCCACAAGCAACTAAGGCAGCAGCGATAACAGCGGCTAAAGCGATTTTTTTGATCATGATGAATATCCTAAAAAATAAACAAAGGTAAAACAATTTCCGGAAATTGTCAAAACACAACATTACTGTAGGCTCTGACAGAGCGAAAGCACTCGAGCTCTTTCAGCTCAGCAATGAATTGTAAGACCAAAAGAAGTTTAGCAACTGAATTTTTGAAAAAAAAGCCATAATTTTAATTAAGCTATTATTTTGCACTAGTTTTAATTAGGCGAAAAGACAACAAAGACTAGTATTTACCCTTGAAAACGTAAAAATTCAAAACAAATTTGTAAAAATATATAAATAGGGGTCGGTTTAGGTAAATAAAAGTCTTAACTTTATGATTTTATGCATAACTTTTGACAGCTTTTTCTAAATCACAAAAAAACAACAATATTCAGAAGAACAACATAAAGTAAGAAGTTTTCTCAAGTAACTCCGGCAAATAGCGTATGAAACTGAACTTTTATATTATTTTTTTGTGAACAATTGCCTTCAAGAAGTTAAAAAATACCAATTACCCAGATTGATTGGAATGACTTTTCTTGCTCTTTAGGCTAGTGCAACATGCGCTACTGTTATTCAAAACAAGATAACCAGCCCTGCTCGCACCAATCTTGAATACAAGTTAATGCTTCTGGAGTGAGTTGGGAAATATCTAGTTGATTGAGTTCCCGTTGGTTGGCTAACTTTTGCATCAATTGAGCGTCAAGGCCTTCCGCTCTAAAACTATCACCATTTAAAAATATAAAAGGAGCAAGGTAGCTCATTTTGCTGCGTCTATCAAGCTCTATACCGGCGCAATCGTCTAACCAATCATTGCCTTCTAACCAAACGTTGGCATTTAATTCAGTCCAATGTTCTCCCATGGCCTGTAATAAGATTTCTGGCTGCGCCAAGGCCTTGTGTATGGCCTGAGTAGCGAAATCAAGCATATCTTGAGGCAGCAGGGCTGGTGTCTCTGTTGCCTGCCTGTGGGGGTCAGAAAACCGTGGTGAGTCTATTTCTTGATCTAATAATAAATCAGCAATTTTAGGTAATAACTGAGCGGCTAACTCTTGTTCAGATGGAGCCCTAAAGCCAATGGAATAGGTCATACATTCATTAAGAGCGATGCCATCATGTGCGTATTTTGGTGGTAAATACAGCATGTCACCTGGCTCTAGTACCAAAACCTGCTCTGGATTAAATGTTTTTAATATTTTTAAAGGTAAACCCTCAATAATGGTTAAATCATCTTGTTGGCCAATTTTCCATTCACGTTGACCTTGCACTTGTAGTAAAAAAACATCGTAACTATCAAAATGAGGGCCCACTCCACCCCCTTCAGTGGCATAACTAATCATTAAATCATCTAATCTGGCATCGGGTAAAAATCGAAACTGATTTAATAATTGCCTCACATCATCATTGTGTTGATCGACACTTTGAATTAACACTGACCACTGCCTTTGAGTAATAGCAGGTAGTGTTTTTTTAGTGAAAGGTCCATTTTTTAAGCTCCACTGGCCTTTTTGTTGGCTTACCAAACGACTTTGCACTTCTTCTTGAGTAGCTAAAGCAAACAGTTCGGAACGACTTAATAAGGGCTGCATATTAGGAATCGCTTGGCGAATTAACAATGGTTTTTTTTGCCAATATTCCGAAATAAACTGTTCTGGGCTTAATCCGGCTAATAAAGTGAGGGGGCTGTTGATTTGCATAAGAACTCAATACAATTGGTAAATTATTAATTGCTCTATTTTGCTATGGAAATCACCCCACAATGCGTTGTTGCCCTCACTTGGACACTAAAAGATACACTAAACGAGACTTTAGATGTGTTAGATGAGCCTGTAGAGTTTCTTTTAGGAGGCTCCGATTTGTTTGAAAAAATCGAAGAAGTCTTGCAAGGTCATAAAATTGGCGATGAGATTGATGTTCAACTCGAACCTGAACAAGCTTTTGGCGACTTCAATGATCAACTCATTTTTATGGAGTCACGTAAAATTTTTGACCCAGAAGTAGAAGAAGGCTGGATTTTTGATGGTCGTGGTCTGCCTGAAGGTTTTAGCCCTGATGCGCCCAAAGATGCAGTTTATGTGGTAACCGATGTTTACCCCGAACATGTAATTTTAGATGGTAACCACCCGTTAGCGGGTATTGCGATTCGATTGCATATTAAAGTTGAAGATGTTCGTGAAGCTACTTTAGAAGAAGTTGGCAAAGGCAGTTGCGGCACTGGCTTTTTTAAAATTCAAACTGAATTAATGGCAGAAGACGATGATGATGATATTAATTATGATGATGACAGGGTCATTCATTAATCATCTTATTTAAAAAAAGCATAAAGGGAGATAACTAGATGGAAAGCAAAACCGGCACAGTCACGATTCACCGAGTTTTAACAACCCCACCTAAAAGGCTTTATGAGGCATTTTTAAATGCCTCAGCGCTGGCCAAATGGTTACCCCCTTATGGTTTTACTTGCCAAGTACACGAGTACCTTCCAGAGGTAGGAGGTCAATTTAAAATGTCATTTACCAACTTTTCTAAGGGTAGTAGCCACTCGTTTAGAGGGGAATATTTAGAACTTATTCCCCACCAACTGATTCGTTACTCCAATCAGTTTGATGATGCCAACCTACTTGGCACAATTGAAGTGACCATACAAATCCAAGCGGTCATGTGTGGATCTGAAATTACAATTGAGCAAAAAAACATTCCCGCTGTTATTCCAGTTGAAATGTGTTATTTGGGTTGGCAAGAATCTTTAAAACAATTAGCCCATTTAGTCGAGCCCGATATTCCGGGCTAACAAACACTAATAAACACAAATAGGCAATTCACTTTTTAGATTAAGATTTTCCAGTTGAGCCGTAACCACCCGCACCACGTTGGCTTTCTTCAAAGCTTTCAACCACTCTAAACTGCGCCTGCATCACAGGCACAATCACCATTTGGGCAATTCTTTCTAGGGGTTGAATGGTGTAGGCAGTTTGGCTTCTATTCCAAGCACTCACCATGAGTTGGCCTTGGTAATCGCTATCAATTAAACCCACCAAATTACCTAAAACAACCCCGTGTTTATGGCCTAAGCCTGAACGCGGCAAAATCATAGCGCAATAATTGGGGTCTTGTAAATAAATAGCCAAACCAGTAGGAATGAGTTGCCAAGCATTGGGCTCTAAGGTTAAAGGTTGGTCTAGGCATGCTCTTAAATCTAATCCTGCACTACCAGGGGTGGCATAAGCGGGGAGTTGATCGGCCATACGTGGGTCCATAATTTTGACATCAATTTGCATTTTTTGATTCTTTATTTTGATTAATAAATAGTGAGGGATTCATCTTCAATTAGCGGCTACGACGCTTTTGTATAGCGTCAATTAGCTGAATGGCTAATTGTGTTTTAGATGCCAAAGGTAATTGCTCTGAGCCTTGGTCGTCTATTAATAACAAGGCGTTTTCATCTTTACCAAAAGTGGCAGGTCCAATATTACCCACTAAAAGTGGGATTTTTTTGCGCAAACGCTTGGCGCTAGCATGCGCTTGTAAATTTTCGCTTTCGGCAGCAAAACCTACACAATAGAGTTGGCCGTTTTGAGCTTGCTCAAGTTGTGCCACACTGGCCAAAATATCGGGGTTTTCGGTAAACTCCAAACTAGGCAAGGCTTTGCCCGCCTCTTTTTTAATTTTTTGATCAGACGCATTGGCTACTCGCCAGTCGGCAACTGCAGCGCAGGCTACAAAAACATCAAAACCAGCCGCAATTGGCATACAGGCATTGAGCAAATCTTGGGCTGATTCAATCACAATAGTATGCACATGACGCGGGGCAGGCAAAGCCACAGGTCCACTTACCAATACCACTTCGGCGCCAGCCATTTGTGCTGCTGCTGCAATGGAATAACCCATTTTACCGCTAGATCTGTTCGTAATGCCTCTAACGGGGTCTATGGCTTCAAAGGTGGGGCCGGCAGTAATTAACCAGCGCTGGCCTTTTAAAATAGGGGGTGTTAAGGCTTTTTGAATGTCGTGTAGCAATTCTTCGGGCTCTAACATGCGGCCGTCACCGGTTTCACCGCAGGCTTGATCACCTTGCCCCACTCCTAAGACAATGGCGCCATCTTGTTCAAGTTGCCTCGCATTACGTTGAACGGCAGGATGCTCCCACATTTCTCGGTTCATGGCGGGGGCTAATAATAAAGGCACTTTTTGCGCCGGCCTTGCCACACACATCAGGCTTAATAAATCATTGGCATGACCCTGCGCTAATTTAGCCATTAAATCGGCACTGCAAGGGGCAATCACCATTGCATCGGCTTCACGACTGAGGTTGATATGCGCCATATTATTGGGAATTGCATTGTCCCATTGAGATATAAACACCTGCCTATTACTAAGGGCCTGCATAGTGACAGGGCTAATAAACTGGCAAGCCGATTCTGTCATGACCACTTGCACAGTTGCGCCCGCTTTTATTAGCCCACGGCATAACATGGCAGACTTATAACAAGCCACTCCACCGCTTAATCCCAAAACAATATGTTTACCCTGAAGTGCTTTATCTACATGCATTGTCGGTGTCATTATTACATCCATTTTTTCATCAAAATAACAAAAAAGAGATTATTCAATCAAACCTTGAAGTTTTAAAATCCTTCAAAAATCAAGCCTTTTGTTGTATGCCTCTCATTCTAGAGCCTAAACTAAGAAATTTTTTAGACTCTAGACCCTTGTTGCTAGTCGAACTGAAGGCTGTGCACTTATAATCAACATTTCCACCTCCTTCGGGACATCAGAGCCCGAATACTGGCATGACCAAATTTGTATTCGTCACTGGCGGTGTTGTATCCTCTCTCGGCAAGGGTATCGCTTCCGCATCACTCGCAGCATTACTTGAATCCCGTGGCCTTAGTGTCACTTTAATCAAGCTCGACCCCTATCTCAATGTTGATCCTGGCACCATGTCGCCATTACAACATGGAGAAGTTTTTGTAACCAATGATGGCGCTGAAACTGATCTTGACCTCGGACATTACGAACGTTTTATTGAAACTCGTATGCGCCGAACCAACAATTTCACTACCGGCCAAATCTATAAAAGTGTTCTAGACAAAGAACGCCGTGGCGACTATTTAGGTAAAACGGTTCAAGTTATTCCTCATGTCACCAACGAAATCCAAGAGTTCATCAAACGTGGTGCTCGCTTCAAAGAAGCAGATGCAGTTGATGTAGCCATTGTTGAAATTGGTGGCACCGTAGGCGACATTGAATCTCTACCGTTTTTAGAAGCAGTGCGTCAACTCAGTCTTGAGCTTGGCCCCAACAATACCGCTTTTGTACATTTAAGTTATGTGCCTTGGATTGCAGCTGCTGGTGAACTCAAAACCAAACCGACACAACACACTGCGAAACAACTGCGTGAAATTGGTATTCAAGCCGATGCCTTGTTATGCCGTGCCGATCGCCCTATTCCCGATGACGAGCGCAAGAAAATTTCACTATTTTCAAACGTTCCAGTTTGGGGTGTTATTAGCGTTCCCGATGTCAGCACTATTTACAAAGTACCTCGCATTTTGCACGAGCAAGGCCTTGACGGCTTAATTTGCGACAAACTTCGTTTAAATACACCACCGGCCAACCTCAAACGTTGGGATGATTTAGTCTATGAAGTCGAACATCCTCAAGGTGAAGTCACTATTGCAATGGTGGGCAAATATGTTGATTTAACCGATAGTTATAAATCGGTCAACGAAGCCTTGCGTCATGCGGGTTTAAAAAATCATGTTCAAGTCAAAATCGAACATGTGGACTCTGAAACTATTACAGCAGACACCGTCGCTCAACTTGAAAAATACGATGCTATTTTGGTGCCAGGCGGTTTTGGCAAGCGAGGTATAGAAGGTAAAATTTCTACTGCCCAATTCGCCCGCACCCATAAAGTACCTTATTTAGGTATTTGTTTAGGTATGCAAGTAGCCACCATTGAATACGCACGTCATGTGGCTGGTTTACCCAATGCCAATAGTACTGAATTTGACCCAGAATGTACGCAACCCGTTATTGCCCTAATTAACGAATGGCAAGACAAAGACGGCACAATTCAAGTACGCAACGAAGACTCCGACTTAGGTGGCACTATGCGTTTAGGTGCACAAAGCTCTGATGTGGCCAAAGGTACTTTGGCACATCAAATTTATGGTGATGTGGTCACCGAGCGTCACCGTCATCGCTATGAAGCCAACGTTAAATACCTAGACACTTTACGAAACGCAGGTTTGGTAATTTCTGCATTAACCCAAACCGAACAGCTCACTGAAATT
The DNA here is from genome assembly GCA_964556425.1 of uncultured Limnohabitans sp. Classification (GTDB taxonomy): domain Bacteria; phylum Pseudomonadota; class Gammaproteobacteria; order Burkholderiales; family Burkholderiaceae_C; genus JALQUL01. The sequence goes on from CAZKWC010000008.1 coordinate 25,582, forward strand.
GTGGAGCTTCCACAAGAGGTTCACCCTTGGTATATGGGCGTGCAATTCCACCCCGAGTTTAAATCGACTCCTTGGAATGGACATCCTTTGTTTAACGCATTTATTCGTGCGGCGGTTGAGCATCAAACTGCTGTTAAAAAGGCTTCCAAATGAAATTATGTGGCGCTGAAATCGGCTTGCACCGACCCATCTTTTTAATTGCTGGCCCTTGCGTCATCGAGTCTGAACAACTCCAACTCGATACCGCAGGCCATCTTAAAGAAATTTGCCAAACACTAGGCATTCACTTTATTTTTAAAAGTAGTTTTGATAAAGCCAATCGCTCTAGTGGTAAAACTCAGCGTGGCCCTGGCCTTGAAAAAGGCCTAGAAATTTTAGCTAAAGTCAAAAGCCAATTACAAGTGCCAGTGCTTACTGACATTCATGAAATTGACCAAGTGGCTGCTGTTTCTAAAGTAGTCGATGTATTGCAAACTCCTGCGTTTTTATGCCGTCAAACTGACTTTATTCATGCAGTGGCTCAGTCGGGCTTACCCGTCAATATCAAAAAAGGGCAATTTTTAGCCCCCAATGATATGGTCAATGTGATTGATAAAGCCAGAGCCGCTGCCGCCGAAAAAGGTCTAGAAACCGACAACTTTATGGCTTGTGAGCGTGGTGTCAGCTTTGGATATAACAATCTAGTGAGTGATATGCGTAGTTTGGCTATTATGCGAGCTACCCAAGCCCCTGTGGTATTTGATGCTACCCACTCAGTGCAATTGCCTGGTGGCCAAGGCTCTAGTAGCGGTGGCCAACGCGAAATGGTACCTGTTTTAGCTCGTGCAGCAGTGGCGGTTGGTGTTGCTGGTTTGTTTATGGAAACTCACCCCAACCCTGAAAAAGCTTGGAGTGATGGCCCTAATGCAGTGCCTTTACACCATATGAAAGCACTACTCGAAAGCTTGCTAGAACTCGACCAGGTCACCAAAAAACATGGCTTTTTAGAAAGTTCATTTTAAATAAGCCCTAAAAACCATTCAAGCAAAACTCAATCCCTTTTTTATTTTTGCTTCAATGGTTTCAACCAAGCCTTTAACTATTTAGAAACAGGAAAACTTATGACCAGTGCTTATGTCATTGCCTATGTGGATGTTACCAACCCCGAGCAATACGAAGCTTATAAAAAGCTTTCCTCGCACGCCATTCAAACTCACGGTGCAGAACCCTGCGTCCGTGGTGGTGCAGTCGAAGTCTTAGAGGGTGAATGGAGCCCTACCCGAGTAGTAGTATTAAAGTTTCCCGATATGGATGCAGGCCGTCGGTTTTACAACTCACCTGAATATGTAGCGGCTCGCCAAGCCCGTGCTGGTGCATCTCACATGAGAATGATTTTGGTTGATGGCTTGTAACTTCTAGGCATAAATTATGGCCAGTTGTTATTACGATTCATACGGTATCTAAAACCTCGCTTTAGCTTTTAAATGAAACGATTTGTATTTAAAAGCGAGGGTGTAAACAGTTTTTTAATTTTGAAATAGGAAAATCTATGAGCGCAATTGTTGATTTAATCGCCCGTGAAGTTTTAGACTCTCGTGGCAACCCTACGGTTGAATGTGATGTTTTACTTGAGTCTGGCACTATGGGCCGTGCGGCTGTACCATCAGGTGCTTCTACTGGCTCACGCGAAGCTATTGAATTGCGTGACGGCGATGCCAAACGTTACCTTGGTAAAGGTGTTTTAAAAGCAGTTGAAAACGTCAACACCGAAATCTCTGAAGCTATTTTAGGCCTAGATGCTGGCGAACAAGCTTTCTTAGATCGCACCATGATTGAACTAGACGGCACTGAAAACAAAGCCCGTTTAGGCGCTAATGCAATGCTCGCCGTTTCTATGGCAGTTGCACGTGCAGCAGCCGATGAAAGCGGTTTACCTTTATACCGTTATTTTGGTGGTATGGGCGCAGTTCAAATGCCAGTTCCCATGATGAACGTGATCAATGGTGGCGCGCATGCCAACAACAACCTCGACTTACAAGAGTTAATGATTATTCCAGTGGGCGCGCCTACTTTCCGTGAAGCAGTACGCTACGGTGCTGAAGTGTTCCACTCACTCAAAAAAATCATGCATGACAAAGGCATGAGTATTGCAGTAGGTGATGAAGGTGGTTTTGCTCCTAACGTAGCGAACCATGAAGCTGCCATTCAAATGATTTTACAAGCCATTGAAAAAGCGGGTTACATTCCTGGCGAACAAATCGCTTTAGGTTTAGATTGTGCTTCTTCTGAGTTTTACAAAAACGGTAAATACGAATTAGCTGGCGAAAACCTCAGCCTCTCTGGCGAGCAATGGATTGATATGATGAGCACTTGGGTGGACAAATACCCTATCATCAGTATCGAAGACGGCATGGCCGAAGGCGACTGGGATGGCTGGAAAATGTTAACTGACCGTTTAGCTAAAAAAGTACAGTTAGTGGGCGATGACTTATTTGTCACCAACACTAAAATTTTACAAGAAGGTATTAACAAAGGTATTGCTAATTCCATTCTTATTAAAATCAACCAAATTGGTACATTAAGCGAAACTTTTGCTGCTATTGAAATGGCCAAACGTGCGGGTTACACTTCTGTTATTTCTCACCGTTCTGGCGAAACCGAAGACTCCACTATTGCAGATATTGCTGTAGCTACCAATGCAGGTCAAATCAAAACTGGTTCTTTAAGCCGTTCTGACCGTATGGCAAAATACAATCAATTATTACGCATTGAAGAAGACTTAGGCGATGTTGCAACCTACGCAGGTCGTGCTGCTTTTTACAGTATCCGATAAGGACATGAGATGAAACCAAACGGGTTGATTTTAGTTTTATTAATTATTTTAGGCAATTTCCAGTACCACCTTTGGAGTGGAAGAGGAAGTCTGCCCGAGGTATGGAAAATGAAAACTCAACTCGTTCAGCTTCAGTCTGAAATTGAGGCGGCAGAAAAAATCAATGCCCAACTTCAGGCTGAAGTCTCTGATTTAAAAGATGGTATTGATATGGTGGAAGAACGGGCACGTTTCGAGTTGGGTATGGTCAAAGCCAATGAAGTATTAGTGCAGTATTCACAATAATCGTAGCAATTCAAGCACCCATCAAAGCCAACCAATTTTACTTTTCTAAAAGTTAAACGTTTTATCGATATTGGTATGGCCCCCTATTTCGCTCTTGCACTATTAGGCGCCGAAAGCACAGGCAAATCAAGTTTAGCACTACAGTTAAAAGCTTGTTTTGAATTAGCAGGTTTCTCTGTTTTTTTGCAATCAGAATTACTGCGTTTATGGTGTGAAAAAAATCAAAGCCTACCCAGCCAACAAGATCAACATTTTATTCTGGCTGAGCAAATAAAAGCGCAAAATGACTGGCATCTAAATGCTAGAGCCAACTTCAACGACGATTGTTTTATTCAAAATTTAAGCGTCACTGGACTTGTTAAAAATCAAGCCCCTTGCATTTTTATTTCTGACACTGCAGCGCTTCAAACAGCCGCCTATAGCCATTATTATTTTGCTGATAACAGCCTTGATGAATCGGCTTTAATTGCCCATGATTTTTTTGATTTTAGTTTTTTAATGGGTCTTGATTTACCTTGGCAACAAGACCCTTTAAGAACAGGTTCAGACAGCCAAATGCCAGTGGACAGCCGATTAAGACAGCTATTATCAAGAACCAACCATAATGCTTTATTTAGCACGGTGTATGGCCACCATCAACAACGCTTAATGAATGCTTGGACAGCATTACAAAAGCACAAGTGCTTGGCCGGTTTATTACCCGACTGGCCTGACATTATTGAGCTAGCCAATAAAAACTCCTCTAACGTTTTACTGCCGCTTCAGATACTACTTGAGCCATCATTAAAAATACAAAATCGCAATCAGGATCATCTTGAAAATGGCCTAAGGCGTTGGGGACATTTTTGTGAAAACTGCGCTGACGGAGAATGTGAGAAAAAATTATTTAGCCAGTTAAAAAGAAACTAACTATAAAAAAACCCCAAGCTGTTGAAACAACTTGGGGTGAGCTAAAAGCACTTTTAATAAAGACTAGTCATCAGACATAAAAGCCATGATAAAGCGCAATACATACCACAACATTAATGCAATTGAAGCAAACAAATGTAGGGCAGCGCCAGCTGGTCGGTCCATTGGATAATGACGAATAAT
>CAZKWC010000008.1:29870-60048 GCA_964556425.1 uncultured Limnohabitans sp.
GACAAAACTGCAAATGCCAAGATCGCACCTGACAAATACAAATAAGTATTCTTAATAAATTCTGCACGCTGTGCGGCAGGGCTAAGCGATGAGCCAGCGATAGTATTGGTGTAGTCTGATGAGTTCATGGTCATAAAAAATAATGAGATGAAATAAATCCAAGCAACAGTATGGTACTTGGGATATTGAAATCGTATCAAGAAATAAAACAAAATCAAGTGAGGAATAACTTATGGGAACTCCTGTCTTAAATTTTAATCGACAAATCTCCAAAAAAACAAGAAAAAACACCCAAATTTACTATTTTATTATTTTTCTAATTCCGATCATTTTGAATCGACTAGCTCACTAGCTACTCAACTGAGTTAACTCTTCAGGACTAAAGCCGGCCTGCCTTCTAGCCGTTAAATTAAAAGGTGGCTGTATTTTGGGTGCTTTGTACTGCAAGAGCAAATGCTCATAATGCTGCATAGGATGCAAGTGTTGTTGCTGACATAAATGTCTATACCAATAGTTACCTACTGCTACATGGCCTATTTCATCGGCCAAAATCACATCTAAAATCGCTAATGCCTCTAGGGCCCAAGGGGTTTGTACCGACCTTAACTTAGCCTGAATAATAGGTGTGGCATCTAAGCCTCTAGCTTCTAGCGTACGAGGCACTAAAGCCATTCGGGCTAATAAGTCATGCCGAGTTTTATGGCACATTTCCCATAAACCATCATGGGCTGGAAAACTGCCATAATCTAGTATTGGTTCTTGCTCATTATTAGGTAAACTTTGCAAATGCCTTCTTAACATTAAAAAATGCTTGGCTTCTTCGGCAGCTACTTGGGCCCAATCATTGTAAAAAACAGCTGGCATATTGGGAAACCGCCAAATAGCATCTAGGGCTAAATTAATCGCATTAAACTCTATGTGACAAATCGCATGCATCATGGTGGCATGGCCTTGCACATGATTTAAAACTCTTTTTGGCATGGCCCTTGGTGATAATAAAACCGGTTGACTAGGGCGCCCAGGCTCTACAATATCAGGCCAAACCCTTGAAGTATTTAAACTCAAGGCCATATAAGCTGGGTTATCCCCTGCCAACTGTAGTGCTTTTTCTGCTTTTTGGTCAATATCGACCAATAAAAAAATGTTTTTTGCTAATTCTCTTAATTCCATCCCTACAATTTAAAAGATTTTTCAGCTAAATTGCTCAACAAATGAAAAATTTTCATCAAAATTGGCTCTATTTTTATTCTTTCAAGCCCTCAAGGAGAAACGCATCATGGCTTTGTATCAATTAGGTGAACTCACCCCAAAAGTCGCTAGTAACGCATGGATTGCCGAAAGTGCAGAAGTGATGGGTAACGTAGTGCTGGAAGAATTAGTCAGCATTTGGTTTAACGTGGTCGTCAGAGGCGATAGTGATCACATCCACATTGGCAAAGGTAGCAATATTCAAGATGGATCCGTTTTACACACCGACACCGGAATTGGCCTACATATAGGCGAAAATGTGACTGTGGGCCATCAAGTGATGTTACATGGTTGCACCATTGGTGACGGCTCTTTAATTGGCATTGGTGCGATTGTTTTAAACAAGGCCAAAATTGGTAAAAACTGCTTAGTAGGCGCTGGCTCTTTGGTCACAGAGGGCAAAGAGTTTCCAGACGGCAGCATGATTATGGGCAGTCCAGCCAAAGTGGTGAAACAACTGAGCCCAGAACAAATTGAAACCCTACAAGCCAGCGCCAAGCATTATCAAAACAATGCCAAACGCTACGCTTTAGAGCTCAAAAAACTTTAAAAAATTATCTACATTATTATTATGACTGAACTCCATCACTTTTTATTTGAAAACCTTCCCGTTAGAGGCGTAGCAGTTCGCCTAGATGCGCCTTGGCAAGAAATCTTAGCCAGACGTGCGAGCAACAACAGCATGGGTGCCTACCCTGCTCCAGTGGCAAAGTTATTAGGCGAGATGACAGCAGCTGCTTTGTTAATGCAAGCCAATGTTAAATTTAACGGTGCTTTGGTTTTACAAATATTTGGTGATGGCCCTGTTAAATTAGCGGTAGTGGAAGTGCAATCTGATTTTTCAGTGAGAAGCACCGCCACAGTGATAGGTGAGATTGCCGACAATGCCAACTTGGCTGATATGGTCAACCAAACTAATACGGGTCGTTGCGCTATTACTCTCGATCCTAAAGACCGCTTACCAGGCCAACAAGCTTATCAGGGGGTAGTGCCTTTGTTTGACGACCAAGGCGTGCCCATCACCTCTTTTCAGCAAGTCATAGAGCACTACATGCTGCAATCAGAGCAACTCGATACCACTATGGTCTTAGCTGCCAATGACCAAGTAGTTGCAGGTTTAATGGTGCAACGTTTGCCAGTAAAAGGTGAGAACAATTTAGAAGGCAGCCGTTACGGTCAAGCCAACGAAGATGAGATCGGTAAAAATGAAGAATACAACCGTATTGCTCATTTTGCAGCCAGCTTAAAGCAAGAAGAATTACTCAGCCTAGATGTACCCACTATTTTGCATCGTTTATTTTGGGATGACCAATTACAAGAGTTTGAACCCTTTATTGGTGATACAGCACCCAAATTTGCCTGCTCATGTAGTCGTGAACGGGTAGGACGTATGATTAAAAGCTTGGGCCGTGAAGAAGTGGAATCTATTTTGGCCGAGCAAAATCAGGTAGAAGTAGGCTGTGAATTTTGTGGTCAACAATATCGTTTTGACCCGATTGATGCGGCAACCCTATTTACCAGCCTAGTCGATAGCAATGACCTACCCACTACCAAGCAATAAAGACAGCATTTTTGTGCCATAAATAATTGCATCTGTAAGTTTAAACAAGCAAATATCTTGTATATTCCCGCCAATAGCTTATTGTCACCAACCGGATTTTTATTATGAGTATATCGGCCCCAGGAACACCTTACGGAACTTTGCCGGCCGCCTCTATGCCGGCTGCTCGCAAACCGATTAGTTTGCCTCGCCTAGCCGAAATGCGGGCCCGTGGCGAAAAAATTACCATGCTAACGGCCTACGATGCCACCTTTGCCGCAGTAGCCGATGCCGCTGGCGTAGAGTGTTTGTTAGTAGGTGATTCTTTAGGCATGGTGAGCCAAGGTTTATCTAGCACCGTAGGTGTGAGCCTAGAAAACATGGCCTATCACATGGAAAGTGTTTCTAGAGGTCTGCGTCGTAGTCAAGGTACGGCTTGGTTGCTTGCCGATTTACCCTTTGGCACCTATCATGAAAGCAAAGAACAAGCCTTGCGTAACGCAGCTGTATTAATGCGGGCAGGTGCTCACATGGTGAAGTTAGAAGGTGGTGGTTGGACCACTGAAACCGTTCGCTTTTTAGTAGAACGAGGCATTCCTGTTTGTGCACATTTAGGTTTAACCCCTCAAACTGTGCATTCTTTAGGTGGATATAGGGTGCAAGGTAAATCCGATTCGTCGGCACAAATTTTGCGCCAACAAGCCATTGAACTAGAGCAAGCGGGCGCTTCGCTTTTAGTACTAGAAATGGTGCCCGCTGATTTATCTGCCGAAATTACCAACAACCTACAAACATGCCACACCATTGGCATAGGTGCTGGTAACGGTACTGCTGGCCAAGTATTAGTTTTGCACGATATGCTAGGTGTTAACTTAGGTAAAAATGCTAAGTTTGTACGCAATTTTATGCAGGGCCAAGAAGGTGTGCAAGCCGCTTTTGAAGCCTATGTGAAAGCAGTAAAAGAGGGAAGTTTCCCCGATAACGCCATACATGCCTGGTAAGACCTTATTTGTCGCACCCCCTTTTTTACTCCCTATTTATTCCATATATTTTTTAATCTAGCTGGGTTGAATCAAAGCTAGTTGATTGTTTTTTGATTATGCAAATTGCCTACACTCTTGCCGAATTAAGGCAATACCTCGCCCCGTTTAACCATCCTGCATTTGTGCCTACCATGGGCAATTTACACGACGGCCACTTAGCTTTAATCAAGCAAGGTAAACCATTGGGCGACGTAACGGTTTCTAGTATTTTTGTGAACCGTTTGCAATTTGGCCCCAATGAAGACTTTGACAGCTACCCTCGCACCTTTGAAGCTGACTGTGAAAAATTAAGATTAGCGGGTTGTGATATTTTGTTTGCCCCTTCAGAAAAAGAGCTCTACCCCGAGCCGCAAGTGATGAAGGTGCACCCACCTGCTGAAATTGCCGATATTTTAGAAGGCCATTACCGACCGGGCTTTTTTATTGGTGTGTGCACGGTGGTTATGAAATTATTTCAATGCGTTTTTTCGGAAGCCAAAGGCCACAGGACCGCCTTGTTTGGCAAAAAAGACTACCAACAACTCATGGTCATTAAACGCATGGTGAGCCAAATGGCAATGCCCATTCAAATTGTAGGCGGTGAAACCCAACGCTCTGATAAAGGCCTGGCCTTAAGCTCTAGAAACGGCTATTTAAGCCCCGAGCAACTAGAAGAAGCCTTGTTATTGTCTAGAGTATTAAAAGAGTTAGCAGCAGATTATTTAGCTTGTGGTTGTGACAACGAACAACTAGAAACTTTAGAAAAAAATGCCATTAGCAAAATGCGTCAAAACGGCTGGCAACCCGACTACCTAACCGTAAGACGACAACAAGATTTGCAACTTGCCAAAGCAGGCGATAGCCTAGTGGTATTAGGAGCTGCAAGGTTGGGCAGCACACGCTTAATTGATAATTTTGAAGTCGAGAATATTTGAGTTGTAATTAGGGGCAAAGACTTAGCGAGTTAAAGGGCTTGAAACAGTAGCAAGCCCGTCAATTACAAAAGTTCCACCCAATGCGTGAATCACTTTTAAAACATGGCTTAATCTTAATGTAGGTTTTCCTGCTTCTAACTCAACCATAAATCTTAGGCCCACACCCGCTGCTAAAGCTAATTCAGATTGAGTGAGGCCAATTTTTTTTCTTGCTTTTTTAAGTTCTAAGCCAAGTTGCTGGGTTGTTGAAATAGAAGTCATATGCTTATCTTTGCTTGCACTAATAAATAAAAACCTATTATTGCAAAATATTTTCCCGATCGGGAAAAAAATGACGGAATTCACATTTTTACGACAAAATATTCCCGATCGGGAAAAATTTGATTTACTCAATGACTAAAAAGCTCTCTGTACAATCAAAAAATTTAAATTGAATATAACAAATTTTTTTACTAAAGAATTTGTTACTTTGTACAACATAAGAAATTTTGTCTTCAGATATCAACAAAAATGCTCAACAACATTGATTTTTATAGAAAAAATCAGACTACGATTTACTGTAATAGTTTTAATTGATTCACAAATAAATGAAGCCAGAAGGGACTTTAAAAATTTCGACTAGATCTTCTAAAAATAGTTGTACAATAAATTTCCTCTAAATCAATCATGAATTAAACTTATTAAGTTTTAAGTAAAAATTTAAACTACAAACATCATGAAATCTTTATTTTCTTGGAATAAAACTTCCACTTTAGAGCAACAAAGAACTGTCAACAAGATTAAAGAAATCAAAAGAAAATATCCTTCTTTTAAAGTAGTTGGCAAAGGCACCGTTTCTATATCTCCTGAAGATATTATTAACTCAGAAGTAAATAGGTCCATGATTGAAAGAGCCAGCAGGCTTGTTACTCCTTGAATGGGGTTTTTACTTATTTTACCAATTTTGGTAAGTGGCTTTACTGTTTGTCACACTCACCCGTATTTTAAGTATAAGTTGCACCGTTATGAGGGGCAGTATCTTTATTTGCAAACTGCCAAGCTAGGTTTTTATTGCTTCGGTATTGCAGTATTAATACAAAGTTTTTTGTTGTGGGTTTGTAATATCAACCTTAACTTGCCATTATTTTCAGAAACACCAAGCTATTTGGTTCTACTTGAGAACTGGCTTTCAAGCAACACCATTTTATAGAACCAGAAAAAGCTTACAGCGCTGCTTATTTAGTTGCCCTGAGTTTTTTCATGATGTTTTTATCACCTCATGTTTTTAGTTTTCTATTCCGAATCTGGTTTTATTTTAAACGTGATGTTTGGAATAATGAAATTATCAATCTAATTATTTTGGTTGACTTGCTTGAAGACAGTCCATTAGATAAGGCCTTAATGTCTGGAATTTTAGAAGACAAACTAATGATGCCTGATATGGACGATCGTAAAGTTTATGTTTGCAAAATTTCTACTATGGGCGAACCCAATGAAAACCAAGGTGCCGATCAAGAAATTGCAATACTACCTATCGTTAGTGGTTATCGTGATAAAGACACACTCAAGGTGAACTTAAATACCGAATACAGTAGCTTAAAAATTAGCTCTACACTAGTTCTTAAGCAAGAAAAAATTATTGCAATTAGAGAGTTTGATTTTGAAATTTGGGATCAATTTAACTCTGAAAAAAAACAAATAAAAGAGCCACCATTAGAAAATGTGCACACCTAGGAACAATTTAAGTAATATTAAATAATCAAAATTATAAATTACCTTAAGTACCGCAAGCCCCTCAACTTGCACAGTTAACTGAACCCATCTGAGCCACATAACTTGCTGTCATTAAATCAAGATGTGCGCCGCCTCCTGATTTAAAAAGGGTAATTTGTTGAGGCGAAGTTCGGCCTGGTTTTTGTTGGCTACACAGTTCGAATAAATCAGCCACTACTTGCTCGGCTTTAAAAACTCCGTTGGCAATAGGCTGGGTTAAATCGCCAGCACAATCTATGGTAAACCAACGGCTATCGACATACACGCTTGACCTCTGTATGGCTTGGTCATCTACCTCACGCATTTGAGGGGTATAAGAGCCCACTAAATCTAAATGTTGTCCGGCTTGCAACCAAGCACCTTTAAGCAATGGTTCATAACTATTAGTAGCACAACAAATAATATCGGCCTGTTGTACTGCCGTTTGCAAATCTGCAATAGCTTCTATTTGCAAATTAGTGGCTAATTGTTGAACTAACTTTTGGGCCAATAAATCTGCTTTAGTGTGGGTTCTATTCCAAATTAAAATTCGCTTTAATTGGGGTCTAATCGCCAAATAGGCCTTAATTAAATAAGGGGCTAAGTGGCCTGCTCCCACCATTAAAAAAGTACTTGCGTCCTGCCTTGCTAAATAGTCAGCCCCCAATGCAGAGTCGGCGGCTGTTTTCCAATAAGTTAATTCAGTACCATCTAATAAAGCTTTTACCGAGCCATTTTGACCACTCATTAACACGTATAAAGCTTGCACCGATGGAAGGTGTTGGTTGTCTGGAAAAACCGTAACTAACTTGGTTCCTATATCACCGCCTTTTTGCCAGGCTGGCCACACCAATAAATTGTTTTGTACTCCGTTTTGATTATTCTGCTGCAACAATGCCCGCTCTACCAATGGAGGGGCTTGGCAATGCGACTGCCGCAAATGTTCAATAAGAGGCTTGAATGACAAAACCTCGGCCATTTGCTTTGCACTAAAAAAAAGTGGGCTCATAAAAAACCTTTATTAAAGTTGTCGTCCTAGTGCTCGGCCCTCATAAATTGCTTGTACGGCTAAACGAGCTGCACAGGCATCGCCAACCAAATGATGGCTCACACCCATTGTGTTTAGCTCTTGAGAAAGTGAGTCTTCAACTGCATTAGTCGTGGCTAAAACTAAAGAATCGGCCTCTATGATTTGTTCGCTTGCATCTAATAAATTGCGAACAAGCGCATGATCTTGGTGCCAAGATAAAACTGCCGCTTCTGTTAACCAGCTAACGCCTAATTTTTGAAGGCGCGCACGCAATGCTCCGTCGCCAGCTGTCCGTTGCAACCAATATCCAACTAATGGCCAAGCCGTAATAATTTGTACACTATGACCTTTTTCTGCCATAGCCCAAGCAGTACCGGCACCTCGCCAATCTCCAGTGTCGTCAATTAACACGACTTTTTTGCCAAGTTTGGCCCTAAGACCCATTACATCTTCCACCGACCAGACATTGGCAAATTCAACACCTGGCAATATAGCTTGACCAGGTAATTGCCTCTGAAAACCAGTACCAGAGGGCTGTGATCCTGTCGCCAAAACCAATTCATCGGCAGCAAAGTTTTTTAACTCATCGGCATCGACTGGGCTGTTCAATTGTAAATCTACGCCCAACTTTGCCAGCTGCCTTTCATACCAATCTAATAACTCAATGATTTGTGAACGTCTTGGCTGCAAACCAGCTAAACGCCATGCACCACCAATTTGTGGTGCTGCCTCTAAAAGAGTGACTTGATGGCCTCGCTCTGCAGCCACACGAGCTGTTTCTAAACCTGCAGGGCCTGCACCCACCACTACAATTTTTTTAGGCTTATTACTTGGCTCAAAACTATCGCCGCCCCATTCAAACTCTCTTCCAGCAGAGGGGTTGACTAGGCATGAAATCCAGTAGTCACGTGACCGTCTACCCCAACACATTTGATTACATGAAATACAGCCACGCACATCTTCTGCGCGTCCTGATTTGGCTTTATTGGCTAAATGCGGATCGGCAATTTGACCACGCACAATACTGATTAAATCGGCTTGGCCAGAAGCCACTGCATAGTCTGCATTTTCTGGAGTGCGAATATGACTTTCTGCTTGAACCAAAGCATGTTTGACCACTTGTTTAAGCGCTTGAGCCAGTGGTGCACCTAATTTATCGGCAAACTGAAAAGTCGGCATGAGTTCAGCAAAATTAAAATAACCGCCCGTTCCACAACTAATATAGTCAATTAATTGACGTTGATCTAACCAAGCCACAAGCTCGCATAAGGCATCTATTTTTAAAGCAACATCTACTCCGGTATCTACACTGGCGTTTAAACCAATAATAAAATCAGGCCCGACTAATGCTCTGCTGCGTTGAATAATTTCAACTGTAAAACGCATTCTATTTTCTAAACTACCACCCCACTTGTCAGTCCGTCTATTACTCCATGGCAACCAAAACTGCTCTATTAAGCCGTTGTAAGCTCCAAATAATTCAACACCATCAAATCCTGATTTTTTTGCTCGTAATGCGGCACTTGCAAAACTATCAATAATAATTTCAATTTCAGCATCAGTCATCGCATGACTGCCGTCCGAATCATGATACGAGGGCAATCCAGAGGGTGACCAATTGGCCTGATAAGAGTTATCAAAATCGCCATGTTGCCCGACATGATAGAGCTGTTGAATCATGACGACTCCGTGTGCTTGGCAGGCTTGGGTTATTGTGCGCAAGGGCTCAATAATGGCATCATCTTGTACTCGCATATTGCCACGAGTAAGTACTGCTGTTGCATGAACTGGCACAGGCTCCACTACTATCATGGCAGCCCCACCTTTGGCTCGCTCTAGGTAATAGGCCGCATGGCGAGCACCAGGCAATCCTTGTTCGGCCATATTGGCAGTATGTGCACCAAACACCACTCTGTTTTTAAGTGTTTTATGACGCAGTTGAATAGGATTAAAAAGATGGGAGAAATGGCCGCTCATTTGAAAACCCTTTAACAAATTTACACTGAAAAAAAATACTAACTTGATCAAGTATTAAAAAATCGTAAAAAGCGACTCAAACAAAATTAATTACGACAAAATTTTGACAAGTATATTTTTAAATAATAAGGGGTATTAATTGAGTTTATGCATAGCTCAAAAAATAAGCATTTGATACTCAAAAAGCCATCCATTATTTTTTCCCTTTTGTTTTATAAAGTGACGATAAAAAGCGTCAAGCAATAAAAAAACCAGCACCATTGGCGCTGGTTTTTAAAAGATGATGCTATTGTAAAAATAAGCCTCAAATGCTTATTAACTTGGCCTCTTCATCACACAACTACTAGGCATCTGCGCCTGGCTTGGATTTAATTTATACAAGACCTTAAAGCCATATCCAGAGCCTTCTACATCGTATTTAACGCCTGGTGTTCCTGCATTTTCCATTACACCTACCATTAAAGGCTGTTGCAGCTGATGATCTTGGGCACGCATAGAAGCAGCTTGGCCAGCATATTGCAATTGCACTTTTTCTAGATTAAAAGCCAATTGCTTGGCATTAATGCCATTACTACCGTTTAACCAAACACTTTGTGGGCCTTTTAAGCCTTGTTCTAAAGCCTTTATTAACAAATGCATACGCACATGTACATAGTCGTCTTGTGGCTTGCTGTAACGCTGTTTAAATTCGGCATAAAACGCATCACTGCTTTGTTGATCTGCTTTGTTGGCCGCAGTTAAACCTGGCATTACTGTCCAGTTAGGTAACCAGTCAGCTACTGCTATCACCTTGCCCACACCTGCCTGACCAATCGCATTGGGCGCGCCCAGTGCATTACCATAAAAGGTGTAAAACTTACCCGTATAACCCGCCTCTTTAGCCGCTTTTACCAACAACGTTAAATCATTTCCCCAGTTACCCGTCATGACTGCTTGGGCTTGAGCACTCATGATTTTGGCAACATATGGAGAAAAGTCTTTGACCTTGCCAATTGGGTGAAGTTCTTCGCCCACAATTTTAATGTCGGGGCGTTGGCTTTGAATTTGGCTTTTGGCTTCTTTTAAAACTGCTTGTCCAAAACTGTAATCTTGGCCAATTAAATAGACATTTTTAACGCTGCTGTCTTGTTTTAAAACATGCATTAAAGCGGTCATGCGCATATCAGCATGGGCATCAAATCTAAAATGCCAAAAGCTGCATTTTTCGTTGGTTAAGATAGGGTCAACTGCAGAATAATTTAAAAACACTACTTGCTTTTGTGGTTCACGCTCATTGTTTTTGCCTATTGCATCGCTTAAGGCCAATGCCACTGCCGATGAGTTACCTTGCAAGACAATTTGTGCACCGTCATCTATGGCTAAGCGCAATGCATTTAAAGACTCATCGACTTGCCCTTTATTATCGTAACGTTGTAGTTGCAATAATTTTTTACCAGTTGGTGTGGTAATTCCGCCCTCTTGATTTACCTTATCAACCGCCATTTGAATATTACGGATGACTGCATCGCCGGTGTTGGCTAGAGGGCCACTAAAGGTTTCAATTAAAGCCAATTTAATGGTGACAGAATTGTTTTGAGCCCAAGCCGATTGGCCACCGGCTACAGCAAACAATACCACTAAACTACTGGCCGTTTTTTTTAATAATTGCAAAATATTCACGCAATTGTCCTCAAAGTTAAAAACCCCTGAAGTTTAGCCTAAATGAGAGCCCTCAAAAACACGTAAAAATAGTGTTACAACTGCGTTTTTTCAGTAGTGAATTACGTAGAGGCAGTGGCTAATTGGCTGTTTCGCCAAGCCAAAGCCGCCTGCATGCCTTGTGTTTTGCGTAAATGCTCAAACTCTGCATTTTCAGGGCGGGTATTGGCCTCAATTAAAGTGGCTGTATCAATAGCGGCTAATAAGGCCTCGCGCATGCCACTCATATCATAGCTTCGATTAATCGCTTTTTTGGTCATTTGCACCGACACCGCAGAGTAAGCCGCAAGTTGTGTCGCAAGTTCTAGAGCACGCTCAAAATAGCTTGAGTTGTGGCAAACTTGGTTTATTAAACCCAACTCATAAGCTCGTTGCGCTGTAATTCTGTCATCGCCACATAACAACATTTCTTTGGCAAATTTTGCACCAATTAACCAAGGCACAATCATGGCTGCTATGCTAGAGCCAAATTTCATTTCCGGCTCGCCCATAAGCGTATTTTCATCTGCAATTGTAAAGTCACAAGCCACTGCTAACTCTAAGCCACCACCTATACAAAAGCCATGAATAGCAGCTATTGTGGGTTTGGGGCAATCCCAAAATTGCATGACAAAATCAAAATCTTCCCTTAAGACCTGACCCCATTCTTGGGCACTGCTAATACCTTGTTCGGCTAATTCTTTCAGATCAAAACCTGCACTAAAAGAGGGTCCATTGGCACATAAAACAATGGCGCCTATAGCATCGTTTTTTGCAAATTGGCTTAATGCTGCTGTCACCTCTTGCATCATTACACCGTTTATTGCATTACGTTTTTTAGGCCGATTTAAGCGAATCACACCCACCTTACCCACTTGTTCGGTTTCTATAACTGAAAAAACAGTGGCCGAGCTTGTTGCTGCAACAATTGCATTCATAAAATATATCCTTTTATTCGTTTGAGTTTTTTTCAAGTACTTTTAACTAGCACTCCATCTAAAGCGCCTTAGTACTTATTAGTTAACATAAGCCCGCTTTAAGCAGGAATCATTAAGAAATCTACTGCTGCCATTTTTTGACCAGAGACCAATAAAGGATTAATTTCTACCTCTTGAATGTGGTGCTGCAAACTCATACACATGGTCATAAAAGACTTGATGATGGATACTAATTGAGCTAGGTCAGCAGGGGCTTTACCCCTAGCACCTTGCAGTAATGCAGCGCCCTTTAAACTTAGCAATGCTTGATGAATCGTGGCGCTATCATCAGTTGGTAATAACAAAGCAAGGTCTTTCATAATTTCTACAAAAATGCCGCCTAAGCCGACTGTAAAAATAGGCCCAAAAATAATATCTTTTTTCATACCTAAAATAATTTCTGTGCCTTGTAATTGGCTTTGAATTAATATATTGCCAGGAAGCTTTTTTTGCAACTCTTGCCACGCTGCAGCCAATTGCTCGTCATTGGCAATATTTAAAATCACACCACCCATATCAGATTTATGAGCTACATCTGCCGCATCAATTTTTGCCACCAATGGGTAGCCCACTTGGCTCGCAAATGTCAGTGCTTGGCGCCAGTCCGAAGTACTCAAACTGCTGGCAATTGGAATAGAAAATTCTTTCAGTAGTTCAAAACTTTGTAGTGTTTGTTTGGCCTGTGCCGTATCATGTAAAACATCTTGCCAATATTGAATACTAGCTTTGTTTGGTAAAGCAGTCGCACTGCAGTTTTCTATTGCTTTATTTGGGTTTTGATGAAGCCTATTTTGTTGCTCTATAAATTGCCCATAGTGCGAAAGTGCCAATAATGCATTGGGTGTGCCCATTAAAACTGGTAGTCCCATGTCTCTAAAACGATTACATTCTATGGGTGACATAGTGGCACTTACATTGCCCATTAACACTACTGGTTTATTGGTACTTTGCCATGTTTTTTCAAGCGCTCTACAGCAGTCATACATAAAGTCTTGACCCTCTGCCATATTGGTGGCCATTACCACCGTACCGACCATTGGGTCTTGTGCCATGGTAATTAAGGTGTCTGCCATCACATCCTGACCATCACCCCAATAATCTAATGGGTTAATTGCTTCAACTCCAGGGCTTAGCAATGCTTCTAAATTTTGCAGTGTTGTAGCACCTAATTGTGCAAATTGAATTTGAGTTTTTTCGGCTAAATCAACAATTAATTGACGCTCGCCACCAGAATCACAACCTAATGCAATAGCACTGTTATGTGGCCTGCGTTCGGCGGCTAATAATTCAGCGGTGTCCATTAACTCATCTAAGCTATGCACTGCTATAACGCCATGGCGCTTAAAAATTAAATCAAAAACATCGGCACTGCCCGACAAAGCACCACTATGTGATTGAGCAAAATATTGTCCTTTTTCGCTACGACCTAATTTAAGTGCAAGCACTGCAATACCAGCCGCTCTTGCTTTATCTAGGGCCGCTAAAAATAATTCGGGCTGACGAACTGTTTCAAGTACAAGGGCAATTACACGGGTACTTGTTTGGCTGATTAAATAATCCATGTATTGAGCCACACCTGTAGCCAACTCTTGGCCTGCCGAAATAGCCGTATTAAAACGCATATGACGCAGATTACCCACAATGCCCGACCAGGTAGAACCACTATGAGAAATGAGTCCAATATGACCTGACTTTTCTAGGCCAGAAAAAGGAAAACCAGTCATCTGCAATTGCGCTTCTACATTCACAAAACCCATGCAGTTAGCTCCACAAATTTGCATTTGATACTCTTTGGCAATATCAGCAATGGTTTGTGTATGTTCGCTACCAGTTTGATTGGTGCCGTAGGCACGGCCAAACATCACGGCAGAACCTGCACCGGCCATTCCAGCTAACTCTAGGTTTTTGGCTAAGGCTGTGTCTGCAATTGCCATTGCGACACAATCTGGCGCTTGTGGAAGAGCAGCCAAACTCGGATAAGCTTTTATGCCATTTATTTCAGGATATTTTGGATTAATTAAATATACCTCTCCTTGGTAACCCAAGGATTGCACTGAGCGGTGCAGCATATTACCAAAGCTGCCTAATTTAGGACTAGCCCCTACAATAGCTATCGACTGTGGTTGTAATAAACAATCTAAGCTGTGAGGCGCTTTTTTATTACCGTTATTTATATTTTGGGAAAGTATAGGCGTAGCAATATCTTGAGTCATTTTTGTCTCCTCAAATTTTTATTTTTGTGAAAAAAGTTTAGGCTTTTAAATCGACAACGATTCTGCCGTGAGCCTGACCAGCCATCATTTCAGTGGCAAGTTGGGCGAGATCTTTTAAACCCACTACTCGTTGAACTTGTGCATACGCCGCACTAGGGCAGTCGCTTAACAAACGTTGCCATGCCTCTGAGCGTTTTTCGCTTGGGCACATTACCGAATCAATACCTTGCAATCTCACTCCACGCAAAATAAATGGTAATACAGTGGTATCTAGGGCGGTGCTGGCCGCTAAACCAGAGGCAGCCACCACACCTAAATAATTCATTTCAGATAAAATTTGTGCCAAGATAGGACCACCGGCTACATCCACAGCAGCGACCCAACGCTGACCTGCTAAAGGGCTTGGTTTAGTTTTCCATTCATCAAGGCCTAACACTTCTGTAGCACCTAATTGCAATAGGTATTCTTGGTTTTTTTCGGGTCGGCTACTTAAGGCACTTACTTCGTATCCTAATTGTGCCAATAAGGCCACTGCCATACTACCTACTCCGCCACTTGCACCCGATACAATTACTTTACCACTGTAAATGCCAGCCTCCTCTATTGCCATTACTGACAACATAGCGGTTAAGCCAGCGGTGCCTATAGTCATCGCTTGTTGAGCGGTCATACCTTCGGGCAGGGCCGTTAACCATTGTGCTTTTACTTTTTGAACTTGGCTATAACCACCCCAATAACGCTCGCCAACACCCCATCCGGTTAAAATAACCAAGTCGCCTTTTTGCCATTGACCCGTACTACACTCCAATACCGTTCCGACCAAATCAATTCCTGCCACCATTGGAAACTGACGCACAATTTTGCCAGTGCCAGTTAAGGCCATTGCGTCTTTGTAATTGAGGCTTGAATAAGCCACTTCTACCAAAGTATCATGTTCTGGTAAATCCGTTAAACTTAATTCTTGAACGGCTGATTGAGTAATACCATCTTGCTGTGACAGCACCAATGCTTGAAATTTTGAAGTCATGATAAAAAATTGTAAAAAATAAAAAATGGCTGAAAATGAAAGTATGCACCAATAAAGCAAGCCTTGAATAGATTCCCAAAATAGCCTTTTAAAAAAGGATAATGCGGCTTGCAATCAACAGTGGGCTTGTATTGAATTTTGTGGCGATTGGGCAATAAATACAAACAAATAAAAACTAATTTATAAATTAGTTTTGCTAATGTTTTAATTACTTAAACTTATGGAAATAGATAAGTCTGACTAATACCTTACCAAGAAAGATATTGCACTTGAGCAATTAAATGGTGGCTTCAAGACTTATACAGCCGACACCTCTAGCCATTGTTGTCGAACTGTTGCATGTTCTAAAAACTGCTGCTTGCTGCCCATCATTTGCACTTGACCCTGACCCAAAACCAATACATTGTTTGCCAGCTCTAAGCTAAGTGCTAACTTTTGCTCAATTAACACCACGGTTCCGCCTTTTGCTTGGTACAAGCGTAGGGCTTGGGCAATTTGTTGCACCACCATAGGGGCAAGACCCTCTGTGGGCTCATCAACAATTAATAAACTGGCTTGCCTCAATAAGGCTCTTGCTAGGCTTAACATTTGTTGTTCACCCCCCGATAATTTTCCTGCCGACACATTTTGTCGCTTCAATAAAGCAGGAAACAAATCCCAAACATCATTTAAACTAAATACCAACTCAGGTAATTGCTCTGAAGTAGGCGAAAATAAACCTGTTATTTTTTTTCGTAGCGGTAGGCCCAACAAGGCATGATTGAGTTTTGGATGTAAGCCTAAATAGAGATTTTGCAAAACTGTTAAAGTAGGAAATACATCACGGGTTTCGGGTACATAAGCTAGGCCTAGATTGGCTCTTTGATGAGTAGCTAGGCAAGATAAGTCTTGGTTCTGCCAGGTCACACTACCATGGCTGTGAATAAGCCCCATTAGGGCTTTAGCTAAACTAGAACGTCCCGCACCATTACGCCCCAATACCGCTAATATTTGGCCTTTAGCTAAGTCAAAATCAATTTGATGCAAGACCTGATGAGAGTCGTAATAAGCGCATAGTTGCCGAACAGTAAGCATTTTTAAGCCTTTAGTGAAGTTTCACAAGCAGCAGTTAAACCTGGCTCTAATGCACCTAAATAGGCTTGTTGCACTGCTTTATTGGCTTTGATTTGATCGGCAGTACCTACTGCAATAATTTGCCCTTGGTCTAATACGGCAATTTGATCAGCAACCGAAAAAACTAATTCCATATCATGTTCTACTAATAAAACAGTTTTATTTTTTTTAAGTGCTTGAAATTTTTCTTGCCAAATTCGTGTTTCGCTTTGACTTAAACCAGCAGTGGGCTCATCTAATAATAAAACACTTGGCTGAGCAATGGTAATGAGGATTAAATCAAGAGCTCTTTGGTTTGCATAACTGAGCTGACTAGCTTGTAAATCTTGAATCGCTAACCAATCTTGCTGCAGTAAAATAGCACTCACTTTTTCTTGCATACTTATGTTTTCTTGTGTGCTTTGCCAAAACCAATAAGGCTTATTAGAGGCGGCTACAAAAGCGGCCATCAAATGTTCTTTAAGGCTTAAATTTGCCATTAAGCTGGAAGTTTGAAAGCCTCTTCCCCAGCCTAGACGCATAAGTTGGTAAGGTTTTAGGCCACATACATTTTGTCCTTGGTAAAGCACACGACCAGAATTGGCTTTTATATAGCCTGACATTACCTGTAACAAACTCGATTTCCCAGCACCATTGGGGCCAATTAAGGCAAGCACTTGTTCTTGATATAAATTGAAGTTGACTTGCTGCAAAATAACAGTCGATCCAAAGCTCAAGTTTAAATCTTGGATTTGAATAATGGGATCAGACGACTGGGCTAATGGATGATTCATTGAAAAAACCTAGTGCTTAAATAAAAATGAATTAAAAGGCCTAGCAAGTTTTATATTGCTGTTACTAACAACCCAATTACCCATCAATACCTTTTGAAATTTGAAAATACAAATATTCAGTGGTCATAATAAAAATCACAATTAGCACTATGTTAACTATTATTTTTTTGACTTGAGTTTTATTTAAATCTTCTCGCTTAATAGAGCTCAACCAAGCGCTTAAACCGGCAGGCTGATAAAGCACTACCCACATAAAAAGAATACCTAAATAAAACAACCAAGCCGCTGTTATATGACTTAAATAACTATTGGCCATAACCCATAACAACGCACCGGTTAAAGCTCCCCATACGCTATTAGCCCCACCCAATAAAGCAAATAATAATATCTGACCCGACTGATAACTGCTGAGTGCCTCTATGCTCACAAATTCTAATAACAAAGCTTGTAAACCACCTGCAGCGCCAGCCCAAAAACCAGCAATAACAAATGCTATTTGTCTGACCTTGTGGGCATTCCAACCCAAAGCTTCAGCACGTGTAGGATTGGCCTTTACGGCACTCATTGCAATGCCAATTGGTGCTTTGTTGAAATAGGCTAAAGAATAAAAAGCCAATAAGGTGTAAAACAAAACCACATAATATAGTTGGTATTGTGGACCAAAGTTCAACCCTAAAAAACCGTTACCGTAAACTCGGTTGGCAGAGATACCCGACTCACCACCAAAGAATGCTGGCCATGCTGGCGCAATGATATGTATTAACTCTGAAAGCGTGAGGCTTAACATGGCAAACACCAAGCCTGTTTTTAGAGTGCTCGGATAGGCTATTAAAGCTGCCATACCCGCTACCATCAAGGCTGAAAACAAAGGCCACACAAAAACCGGAATAGTCGCCAATACAGGCCATTGAACAACGGCTTGCAATGCGTATAAAGTGGCATAAGAACCTAGCCCTATATAAACGGCATGACCAAAGCTTAATAAACCCATGCGACCCATTAACCACTGAAAACTTAATAAGCTGATGCTCGCAATACCCACTTGCATGGCGATATAAATCCATTTTTGAGCTAAAGCTAAGCTAGGTAATGGCAACAATAGTAATAACAAAAATACTATGCCAAAAACCACTTTACTTCGCACTGGATAAGAGGCAAGCTTAAGCATTTCTTACCCCCATTAAACCTTTAGAACGAAATAATAAACTTAGCGCTAATAATAAAAATGGCAGTGCAGAACCCAAGCGACCCCAATCAGAATAACTTAATAATAAAGTTTGCAATAAGCCAATAGCTAAAGACGCCCAAAACGCACCTGCCACAGAGCCCAAGCCACCCAATACAATAATCACAAAACCCATCGCACCCATTTGTATTGCCATCCCAGGCTCGGTTACAAAGGCTTGTCCACCCAATACGCCTGCTAGGGCTGCCAAGCCGCATCCCATCATAAACACTTGTGTTTTTAGTCGCTTTAAATTAAATCCCAAGCTACTTAAGGCGTCTGGGTGAGTAAGAGCAGCTTCTATGATTAAACCTAGTTTGGTAAAGCGCAAAACCAACATTAACAACAATGCGATTGAAGCGGACACCAGCATCATAAAAACTTTTAAAACACTTAGTGCATATTGCCCAACAAAAAATGCCGATTGAGTCCAGAAGGGTGATAAGACAGAAGCCAAAGGCGATTTACCCCAAATTAATTGCACAAGCTCCAGCACCACATAGGCCAAACCAAAAGTGAGCAGCATTTCAGCTGCATGGCCTTTGGCATATATTTTTCGCAAACCAACATACTCAAAAATACCACCTAACAAAGCCACTATTAATGGCGCTAAAAATAAGCAATAAAACCAATCAATATAAACGCTTAAGGAATAAGCTAAATAGGCACCTAGCATATAAAAGCTGGCATGGGCAAAATTAAGCACCCCCATTAAGCCATAGACCAAGCTAAGGCCAGAAGCCAATAAAAACAGCAACAAACCTAAGCTCAACCCATTGAGTAGCGAGTAAAGAAAAAAGTCCATTGATTGGTAAATAAAGATTAGAAAAAACAAAACGGACTTTATAGTCCGTCTTGATACACATCACAATATTGCAGCTTATTTTCAACTACTGTTTTGGGTCTTATAAATTAGGTAAAACATAACCAGCTAGTTGCTCACGCAATTTTGTTTTTTGCATTTTACCAGTTCCACCCAAAGGAATTGATTCTACAAAAACTACGTCATCTGGGACTTGCCACTTGGCAATTTTACCTTCGTAAAACGCTAACAATTCTTCGCGGCTTAAGCTGGCATTGGGTTTGGTCACCACAATCACAATTGGACGCTCATCCCATTTAGGATGTTTAATACCAATACATGCTGCCATTGCGACTGCAGGATGAGCTACCGCAATGTTTTCCACATCAATCGAGCTAATCCATTCACCGCCCGACTTAATAACATCTTTGCTACGGTCGGTAATTTGCATATAGCCGTCTGCATCAATGGTAGCCACATCACCGGTTGGGAACCAACCATCTATTAATGGCGAGGCTGCATCTGAGTTGTAATAGTTAGAAATAATCCAAGGGCCCTTCACCATAAGGTCACCAAATGATTTGCCATCCCAAGGTAACTCCTCGCCTTGTTCATCGACAATTTTCATATCGACACCAAAAATAGAGCGGCCTTGCTTGAGTCTAATTTTTAATTTGTCTTGCGCTGGCAATGCGTCATGATGATTTTTTAAAGTGCAAACGGTGCCAAGCGGAGACATCTCAGTCATACCCCAAGCATGTAATACCTCTACACCATACACATCATTAAAAGCATTAATCATGGCAGGAGGGCAAGCAGAACCCCCAATTACAGTTCTTTTGAGAGTACTGAATTTTAGATTTTCTGCTTGTACATGACCCAGCATCATTTGCCATACCGTAGGCACGCCGGCTGCAAAATTGACTTTTTCTGACTCTATGAGTTCAAAAACCGACTTACCATCCATTGCTGGTCCTGGGAATACAATTTTTGCGCCTGCCATGGCTGCGCTGTATGGAATACCCCAAGCATTGACATGGAACATAGGCACTACCGGCAAAATACTATCGCGTGCGCTAATATTTAAACTATCGGGTAAGGCTCCTGCGTAGGCATGTAAGATGGTAGAGCGATGGCTATAAAGGGCAGCCTTTGGATGACCTGTTGTACCACTGGTATAACACATGCTTGAAGCCGATTTTTCGTCAAAAACTGGCCATGTGTAATGATCTGATTGTTCGTTCAACCATTGTTCATAACTCACTAATCCTGCAATACCTGTGTCGGTGGGCAATACATCGGCATCACACATAGCTACAAAATGCTGAACACCAGGTACTTTGGTGGCAATGGCTTTAATAATTGGTAAAAAAGTCATGTCAAAACAAAGCACTCTATCGTCTGCATGATTCACAATCCAGGCTATCTGCTCTGGGTGCAAACGTGGATTAAGGGTATGCAACACTCGGCCACTACCACTTACACCAAAATACAATTCTAGATGCCTATAACCATTCCACGCTAAAGTAGCAACCCTATCGCCAAATGCTATTTTTTTTGCATCAAGTGCATTAGCCACTTGACGTGATCGACTGGCAATTTGTCGGTAGTTGGTACGATGGATATCGCCCTCTACACGTCTTGAAACCACTTCTGCATTACCATGATGGCGTGCTGCAAATTCAATAATGGCAGATATGAGCAAAGGCTCGTCTTGCATGAGTCCCAACATATTTTGTGTCTCCCAGTCAAATTATTTAAATTATTAATTGCTACTCTACTAAAAAAAAGAGCACCTACAGTTTTCAGGCCTATCCTCTTTGTATCACAATGAACATCAAAATTGTTGGCAATTTGAATTCCTTTTTATTTTTGATGGCATTATTTTGAAAAACTTATCTCCTTCCTTCTTGGCCCCTACTCAGTCTTGGACAGAGCTTGGTAAGCCATTTCATCAATTTGTTAATTCTGAGTTATTACCTCAGCCTTATTGGATCGTTAAAAATTATGCTCTTGCTCAACAGTTGGGCTTACCCTCTGACTGGCTTGACAATCATCAAACGCTGGAAATTCTAAGCGGTAATTTTGCCTCTAGATCTGATGTAGCTCAAATATGGTCCATTCAACCTACTGCTAGTGTCTATAGTGGACATCAATTTGGCGTTTGGGCCGGTCAACTAGGTGACGGCAGAGCAATGCTAATTGGTGAAATTAAGGGTGGTCAAGAAATTCAACTCAAAGGAGCTGGGCCTACGCCTTATTCCAGGCGTGGCGATGGAAGAGCGGTTTTAAGAAGTTCTATTAGAGAATATTTGTGTAGCGAAGCAATGCATTATTTAGGAATTCCGACCACTAGAGCTTTATCTTTGGTGGGCTCAGATCTAACGGTGATGCGAGAAACACCAGAAACAGCCGCTGTAGTAGCAAGGGTTGCACCAAGTTTTATTCGCTTTGGAAATTTTGAACATTTTTCTTTTCAAAATAATCAGCAAGCACTCCAAACATTAGCGGATTATGTGATTAAAAGGTTTTATCCCGAATGTCAATTAGCAACTACCGAGCAAGAGGTGTACAGCCAGTTTTTAAGTGCGGTTTGCCATAAAACAGCGGTGATGATTGCAAAATGGCAAGCCGTCGGATTTTGTCATGGCGTAATGAATACCGACAATATGAGCATTTTAGGACTGACACTAGATTACGGTCCATTTAAAATGTTAGATGGCTTTGACCCTGATTTAATTTTTAATCACTCCGATACCAACGGTCGCTACACTTATAACCAACAAGCCAGCATTGCATTTTGGAATTTGCATTGCTTAGCTGAAGCATTATTGCCTTTAATTCAAGATATAGACGCTACTAAAAATGCACTTGAGACTTACCGTGAAGTGTATTCACAAGCCTTTTTACATGAATTTGGTGCTAAATTAGGATTGGATGAACTAACTGTAACGGAAAATGACAGGCCCCTCATTCACCAATTATTACGATTATTAAGTGAAGAAAAAATTGACTACACCTGGTTTTGGCAACAGTTAGCACAGACTTTAAAAACCAATAACCCCTCTCATGCCAGAGATTTATTTATTCATAGAGAAAATTTTGATGTCTGGCATGCCTTGTATTTACAAAGATTACAAAGCCTTGATTTAAACAATGTATTGAGCACAATGGGTAAAAGCAATCCACGCTATATTCTGAGGAATCATTTAGCACAAATTGCAATTCAAAAAGCCCAGTTAGGCGATTATTCTGAAATCAATCAATTATTAGAAGTATTGCAAAACCCTTATCAAATTCATAGTTTATATGATGATTACGCTCGGCCTGCGCCCGCTTGGGCGGGCTCTATTGAAATTAGTTGTTCGTCTTGATTAAGCAGTAATACAAGTGAAGATTTGCCAACAAAAGAGGTGTTGAAATAGCCTCCTGGGCTGACTCTAGAATCTTAAAATTATTTTTATGGGTTTTAAATTCATTAGAATAGGCCATTTCAACCCCTACCCTAAGTACTAGTAAAGTGTCTTTTTTACAGCTGGCTTTACTTTAAAATACCTCTAACCAACCACTCTAAGGATGTTGAAAATGACTGAAAAAATAGTAAAAACCAATGAAGAATGGCAAGCCATTTTACGAGCTAAACAAGCCGAAACAGTGGCTTATGAAGTGACTCGTCATGAAGCCACCGAAAGGGCTTTTACTGGAAAATACCACGATCATTACGAAAACGGCAGTTATGTTTGTATTTGTTGTGATCAACCATTATTTTTGTCTGAAACCAAATTTGATGCGGGTTGTGGCTGGCCAAGTTATTTTGCACCTATTGACCCAAATGCAATTGAAACCAAAACCGACCAAAAACTATGGATGAGTCGCACTGAAGTACATTGCTCTAATTGTGGCTCTCATTTAGGCCATGTGTTTGAAGATGGCCCAGCTCCTACTGGCCTGCGCTATTGTATGAATTCAGCCTCTTTAAATTTTGTTGCAAATGAGTCCTAAGAGCATCTCTAAAAAACCGATATAAATCGTCGATAATTACCCTATGAAACTTTTATTTGATTTTTTACCCATTGCGCTATTTTTTGGCGTTTTTAAATACGCTGGCAAAAATGCTGAATGGGCAGCCTCGTTTGCGAGCCAATATTTAGGCTTTATTGTGGCCGGCGGCATAGTAAGTCCCACCGAAGCCCCAGTTTTATTAGCCACTGTGGTGGTGGTATTGGCCACTGCTTTACAAATTTTATATTTAGCAGTCAAAAAACAAAAAATTGACACCATGTTATGGATTAGTTTTGGCCTAGTTTTAGTTTTAGGTGGAGCGACCATTTATTTCCATAATGCAGACTTTATTAAATGGAAGCCGACAGGTTTATATTGGGCTGCCGGTATGGGTTTAATTTTGGCTCAAGTTTTCTTTAAAAAGAATGGCATTAAAGCTTTAATGGGCAAACAAATCAATTTGCCAGAGCCAGTATGGAGTCGACTTAACTATATTTGGGCGGTATTTTTTGCCTTTATGGGGTTTGCCAACATCTATGTAGCGTACAATTTCAGCACCGATATTTGGGTTAACTTTAAGTTATTTGGCTTGATGGGTTTGATGCTGGTATTTGTCATTGGTCAGGGCGTTTATTTAAGTCGCTATATGACTGAAGATAAAAAAGTTAATTAATTTGGCTTTCTTTCAGCGTATTTTTAGGAAAGTAAAATAATGTCAGCTATTCCAACTGTTGCAATAGAGCTTACTGCCCAACATATTCAACAACGTTTACTTGAAAAATTGCAAGCTAGTCAACTTGAAGTCATTGATGAGAGTTATCTTCATGCAGGTCATGCGGGTGCGTCTGAAAGTGGCCAAGGCTCGCATTTTCGAGTGAAAATTAGTTCGGCACAATTTTTGGGGCTTAGCAAAGTTGCTAGCCACCGATTAGTTTATAGTTGCCTGACTGATTTTTTTGAACTAGGTCTTCATGCGCTTGCGCTTGAAACCCAAGCTCCTACCGCCTCAACAACCTAGTAAGTCGTTGAAATTCTTGTTTTTATTTAATCGGAACCTTTTCCCATGAAATCTTCTCGCTTAGCCGTTATTGCTGCAACTTGTTTGCTAATGGGCACCACTACTTTAGTATCTGCGCAAAATATTGCCATTGTGAATGGTAAAGCTGTTCCAAATGCACGTTATGACGCCTTAGCTCGTGAAATTGCCAAATCAGGACGCCCAGTGACTGATGAAATGAAAGCACAAATCAAAGAAGAATTGATTTTGCGTGAAATTTTTGTGCAAGAAGCTGAAAAACGTGGCCTTGCCGGTACACCAGAATTTGCATCACAAATGGAAATGGCTCGCCAATCTATTTTGATTAAACAATTAGTCGAAGAACAACAACAAAAACTCGCCGTCTCTGATGCTGATGTCAAAGCCGAATACGACAAGTTTGCATCTGCCAACAGCGGTAAAGAATACAAAACCAGCCATATTTTGGTAGAAAAAGAGTCTGAGGCCAAAGACATTATTGCGAAAATTAAAAAAGGTGCAAAATTTGCAGATTTAGCAAAAAAATCTTCTATGGATAAAGGTTCTGCTGTTAAAGGCGGTGATCTTGATTGGGTAAGCCCAGCTAGCTTGGTCCCTGAATTCTCAGCTGCAATGGTCAAACTCAATAAAGGTCAAATGACTGATGTGCCAGTCAAATCTCAATACGGTTTCCATATTATTCGTGTAGATGACTCACGCGCCACAGAGTTACCAAAATTGGAAGATGTGAAGCCACAAATTGAACAACAATTAAAACAGCAAAAAATGGCTGGTTTCCAAGAAGAACTTCGTAAAAAAGCCAAAATTGAATAAATCTTTTTGATTTTTTAAGCTGTCAAAAAAGCGCACCTAATATCCTTATGTGCGCTTTTTCTTTGGCCGGGGTGCATAATTCATTAGGTAATGGCAGATGGTTCTCTTGCCCTACGTTTTATTTGTTAGCTGTATTTTCTACAAGCTTGTCTCAATTTGACTCTTATTTATTGAAAAATGATCGTACTGCTTTCCCCTGCAAAATCACTCGATTTTGAATCAACAAGTCCAGCTATTCAAAACTCTACTCCAGGTTTTATAGCGCAATCTAAAATTTTAATTGATGTTTTAAAACGAAAAAAAACGACTGAAATTAGTGAGCTAATGGATATTAGTGAAAAATTAGCCGAACTCAATGCTCAAAGATATCAAGCTTGGAGTACAGAGTTTACCGAGCAAAATAGTAAGGTCGCTATTTTGGCCTTTAATGGCGATGTTTACGAAGGCCTTAATGCAAAAAGCCTAAGCCCCGAACAACTTAATTGGGCCAACCAACATATTTGTATCTTAAGTGGTTTATACGGCGTATTAAAACCACTTGATTTAATGCAACCCTATCGACTAGAAATGGGCACTGCTTTGAAGACCAAAAAAGGTAACAACCTTTATCAGTTTTGGGATGACAAAATTAGCCACTATTTAAATCTCCAACTTGCTAAGCAAGAGCAAGCCGTGGTGATTAATTTAGCTTCCCAAGAATATTTTAAGTCGGTTCAACTTTCATCATTAAAAGCCCAAGTGATTGAATGTGTTTTCCAAGATGAAAAAAATCAGCAATACAAAATTATTAGTTTTTTTGCAAAACGGGCAAGAGGCTTAATGGCTAGATTTATTGTTGAAAATCAAATCACCCAGGCAGAAAAAATCAAATCTTTTAACTTAGAAGGTTACCGTTATTTTGAGCCAGCATCTACCGATAAAAAGTGGGTTTTTCGAAGACCTGAAAACTATCAAAAAAATTAATCCGTTTTATGGATGTTGTGAATTCATTTTTATAGCATCCTTTTGTCAATTTGCTCTAAAGACACTATTTTTATGCCATCCCAAGAACCCGCATCTCTAGCCATACCCCACCTAGAAAATATAAAAATTGTGCCTCGGCACAACACACTTTTAGTAGGTAAAACTTTTAACAATCAACGCTTGTTATTAGGCTCCGATGTCATTACTGTTTATGATTTTATTTACCTTAGTAGCAGAGGCAAACCTGAACCAGCCATTGTGCAAATAAGTGTGCCCTGTGAAAGCCCCTATTTATTAGATCATAGTAGTTTGCGTGGCTATTTAGATACTTATGCCCAACAAAAGTTTGATTCCCCGCAAGCTGTAGCAGAACAACTCAAGCATGAGCTATCGAGAAGGGTGTGGGCGGGAGTCGCTATTATGAGTAGTGTGTCGATTCAACTGATTACGAGTACGCAGTTTGACAAACAAAGCATTCAGGAATTAAGTGGCCTTGATTTGGATCGATTGGATATTGAATACCCTAATCCAGAACAAAGTGTAGTATTAACTGCAGCCCTAGATGAACAACCAGTGAGCGAGACATTTACCAGTCAATTATTAAGCGTTAAAGGCCAAGATGGCAGGCCTGTATGGGCCAGCCTGCAAATCAGTTATACCGGGCCACAAATTGAACAGACTTCTTTATTATTTTTTATTTTGCAATTGCAACAAGCCGATCTATTACCAGAAGCCACTTTAGAGCTTATTTTTAATACGATTCAAGATAATTGCAAACCCACTAAATTAGCGGTTTATGCTAAATTTTGTCGTCAACAACAAATGGCGGTGAGTTCATTTAGGGCTAACTATCCAATTGCTGCTCCAGCTGCCCATCGCACTGCTAGGCAATAAAAAATATTTTTTACCTAATGCCAACTTACTCACATCCTACTTTAATCAATTTTTCTACAAGCTCTCAAGGCAACTAATAAGTGTGCCTTGAGGGAGTTTATTTCATCATTCAGCATCCCGAACAGAATCAGTAAAATACTTCATTTCAGCTAAATCGGGAAATTGGCCGGCTCTTTTTTCTTTTAACGCAGTAATCGCCTCTTTAACATGCTGATTACTCCAAATACCTGCTTGCAGCCAACCCATTTGACGTAAAGCGTCTTCTACTGAATGATCTCTTGCATAATGCACCGCTTGTTTAGTACCCCAAATAGCAATAGGTGGTTTGCTAGCTATTTCAGCAGCGCAATTTTTAGCGGCTTCTAACATTTCTGTGTGGTTATTAAAAACTTGGTTAACCAAACCATAATCTAGGGCTTTTTGAGCGCTTAGCCTTCTGCCGGTATAAGCGAGTTCCTTCATTACACCTAAGGGTAATAAGCGAGGAAGGCGCTGTAAAGTACCTACATCAGCTACCATGCCAATATTGATTTCTTGAATGCAGAAAAATGCTTCTTGAGTGGCGTAGCGAATACAGCAGGCCGTTACCATATCAACCGCACCACCAATACAACCCCCTTGTATAGCCACAATAACAGGTATGCGAAGTGTTTCTAGTTGAGTAAAGGTATTTTGCATATCTCCTAATAAATCAAAAATGGCTGCTCTCCCCTCTGGGGTTTTATCATCCATTGCAATCGCACCGGAAAAAGTTTCAAGTGACATTCCCGCACTAAAATGTTTACCCGTGCTTGAAATAATCAAACATCTTGCCTCTGCTGATTGATGTAATCGAGTGAGTACCTGACTTAGCTCATGCCAAAAAACTGGATCCATACTATTGAGGCGTTCGGGATGATTCAGTACCAAATGCGCAATATGTTGATCGACCGTAAGTTCAAAACAATTCATGAGTTATCCTTTTATTAAAATAAGGGGTAGGCAGCTGGGTATGAAATGAGGTTTGCGAAAAAAATATTTGTTCGCATACCAAGAGCTAGAGTTTTTCACAAAATAGTCAATGCCGTTGTCACCAATCGAACAGGGCTATGCAAGTTTGGGTTAAGTTGCTTCTGGGATGATGGGGCTTTAGTAAGTCAACACATAATAGACAAGGTCTTTTGCCTAATTGATATTGACTTGGAAGGACCGACAAATTGTGCTTTAACCACTTAAAAAAGCCATGGGTTGCCCGATTGTGTTGAGTCAGTTGTGCCAAACTAACCTAGGTTCACTTTTTTCAATTAAGGTATTTGGCTGTTTAGTGCTAAATCGGTTATATGATAATGACTTCATCAAGAGGACCTCTCATAAGCCTCTTAAGTGACAAGCCCGTTGGTTTCAGGGCTTTGCGCTGTTCATTTTTTCTGCAGGCGTGTGCCACACTATTTTTATTCAAGAAAACAAAAGGAAATTGAATGTCTGATTTATTTTTAAAAGGTAAAACTGCCTTAGTCACTGGCTCAGCGCAAGGTATTGGCTTGGCAATTGCCACTCGTTTAGCTCAAGCAGGCGCAAATATTGTTTTGCATGGTTTGGCTAGTCCAGAACAAATTAGCGAAGCTAAGGCTACCGTCATGGCCGCTGGCGCAGCAGATGTGATGTTCTCCGATGCAGATGTCAGCCAACCTGCGGCAATTGAAGCCATGATGAAACAAGTTTTGGTATGGAAAGGCGGACTTGAAATATTGGTAAACAATGCGGGTATTCAACACACTGCATCAGTAGTAGATATGCCTGCAGCCAAATGGGAAGCTATTATTGCGATTAACTTAAGTTCTGCTTTCCACACCATGCAAGCCGCTTTACCTGGCATGATTGAAAAAGGTTTTGGTCGTATTATTAATATTGCCAGCGTGCATGGTTTGGTTGCCTCTGCACAAAAAGGCCCTTATGTAGCGGCTAAGTTTGGTTTGGTAGGCTTGTCTAAAGTGGCGGCCCTTGAAGTAGCCGCAGTTGGCAGTCGTGAGTCTGGCGGTGTAACGGTGAACTGTATCGCCCCAGGCTGGACTGAAACCGCTTTAATTGCACCTCAAATTCTCGCTAGAGCCGCTAAATATGGTGGTGATATGAAACTTGGCGAACAAGACTTACTCAAAGAAAAACAACCTAGCTTAAGAACTTCTGCTCCTTCAGAAATTGGTGAAGTAGCGGCTATGCTTTGTCAAACTTGGGCACATAATATCAATGGTATTACCTTACCTGTTGATGGCGCTTGGACCTCACAATAATTTTTAATTTACCCAATTAAAAAACCACTCCAATCTTCATTGGAGTGGTTTTTTTCTTTCATTGATCTATTATTTAAAATGGTGATTGAGAGATTCTCCATTGTTGATTAATTTGACCATGACAGGCAAAGGTATAGACGCCAGTACGGTTGGTAGAAGAGGCATTGAGCACATCCATACAACGCCCCATCTTATTTTGCAGCATACCATTTACATAAGTCCAACGTTGACTATTTTGACCATTACATGACATTAGATTAATGGTTGTAGCATCTGCATTTCTTCCCTCATTAACGTTTATACACTTTCCATTTGAACTAAGAATTTGCTCTCCTACAAAATCCCATTTTTGATACTGGGCACCATTACAATCATTAATAACCAGTTTTGTTCCATTATTTAAAGTTCCGTAATCAGGCTGTAAACACTTATCGCCAATTCCTACTATCGCACTTGTAATCCGATTAGGGGGAAAGGGTTGATTAGCCATTTCTCCCTCTATATTCCAACGTTGATTAACACCCCCATGACAAGGAAAAGTAGCGACAGGCACCCCAGGATTAGACAGGGCATTCACCACATCTAAACAAGTACCAAGCTTGCTTTGTATTAATCCGTTATTAATAACCCAACGCTGATTGTCACTACCTTTGCAGGTTTGCAAAACGGCATTTCCATGTCCTGTTGAGTTAGGATTATTAATAGTTAAGCATCTACCACCAATACCAACTATTAAACCATCAAGAATTTGCCAATTCTGATTGGATCCACCGTGACAAGGGTACATATTAATTGTGGCTCCATCATAAGATTGACCTCCTTTTACATCTGCGCACATATTTGCTAGGCCGACAATTTTTACAAAAGGAATTCCATTGGTATTAGGAAAGGGTTGAGGCTTAGGCTGTGG
>CAZKWC010000008.1:60148-75387 GCA_964556425.1 uncultured Limnohabitans sp.
TTGAACTCCCACATCCACTCTCCATTGCTGTGGATTACTACCGTTACATTGTTTGGCTTCAATTGGAAACATATCGCGTGTGTTATTTCTAACCGCTTCAAGGCATGTTCCTAATTGATTTTGTATAGTGCCATTAATATGACGCCATTTTTGATTCTCCCCGCCATGGCAGGTCCAAATAATTATTTTTGCTCCTGAATTAGAATTAGCATCTTTAACATCTAAACATTTACCATTTGGTGTCTGTATTTGATCGCCTTTTTTGAACCATTTTTGATTGGCACCACCATGACAAGTCGATAATATAACCTCAGTACCATTGAATAACTGGCCATTTTTTACTTCCATGCATTTACCAGTCAAACCAACCACTGTGGCTGCGCCATCCACACTACTTAAAGCAAAACTACAGTGACTCATTAACATGAGAGAAACAGTGAGCCATAATTTTTTTATCATATTTAAATCCTCAATAATTGAATTGTGTTGTATTGGAGGTTAACCCAGTACAAGCTCTACAGGCTAGTACTAATTAGCCAAATAGTTGTGTAATTAGTACTTTATTGTTATCCCTAGAATGTGTTTGCGATTTTAGCGAAGTGTCTCAAGACAAAAAAGAAATTAATAACGATTTGATCAATTATTACTTTTAGATGCAATTAAAATCTAGCAACCTAAGGATGAGTTTTCTCATTAATCCTAAGATAACTCATGAATTGAGCTTACCAATTAAAAGTGGTTTGTTCTGCCATTTTGTTCGCTTGTGTCTTTAATTCTTGATTGTTTAAATCTTTCATTAAACTCAAACCTGCAGCTCTCACGCCTAACAATCTAATTCGACGAGTTAAATCTACTCTCTTAAGTGCTTGACCGCATAATTTTCTTATCTGATCAGCCTCCTGAATATAAACACTAGAGGTTTGATCTCGAGTGACTGATTTAAAATCAGCAAAACGTAATTTAATGCCTATGGTTTTTGCCCCATAGCCTTTTCTTTTTAAGTCACTCGCAACTTGTTGGCACAACAAATCTAGTGTAGTGCCCAACTCCTGCTTATGTTGGTTAACACTTAAATCCTTGTCAAAAGTAGTTTCTCGGCTAATAGAACTGGGCTCGCTACTAGTACTAATAACTCTATTATCTTTGCCCCAAGCACTATCAAAAAGCCATGCGCCATACGACTTGCCAAAAAGTTGCATTAGCTCAAGTTGATTTTTTTGAGCTAATTGACCAATGGTGTTTATACCTAATGATTTTAATTTTTGATCAGTTTTAGGGCCTATACCATTGATTTTTCGGCACTCCAGTGGCCAAATTTTAGTGGCTAGATCCTCTTCAAAAATAATGCTAATACCTTTGGGTTTATTAAATTCGCTAGCCATTTTGGCCAATAATTTATTAGGTGCTACTCCTATAGAGCAAGTCAGCCCAGTGGCCGTTAAAATGGCTGTTTGCAATTGTAGGGCTAGTTCATAACCACCTAAAATCTGACCATTTTTTACATGAGTAAAATCTATATAAACCTCATCAATACCCCTATCTTCCATTAAGGGGGTAATTGATAAGATTTGCTGTTTGAATAAACTGGAGAAATGTTTGTACCTTGGAAAGTCAACTGGTAACAAAATAGCTTGAGGGCACAAAGCTGCAGCTTTCATAAGTCCCATCGCAGAACCTACGCCAAACTGCCTTGCTGGGTAGGTAGCAGTTGTAATCACACCACGGCCTTTATACCGCCCCAACTTTGGAAAGTCACAGGGCGGTATCAAGCTCAAGTCTTTGCCTTCAATTAATTTTAAAAAATCTTCATCAATTGAACGTCTAGACCCGCCAATTACCACAGGCAAACCTTTTAACTGTGGGTAACGAAGTAGCTCAACTGAACCATAAAAAGCATCCATATCCAAATGCGCAACTCTTCTTAAACTTTTAGATAAAGCGATGTCAAACTGTTCAGCTGGCCCATCTGTTTTCATCAAGGAAGAACTCGAAGCACTCATATCTTTGAAGCACCTATTAGCTAGAAATGTTTAGCAAAATGCTTTTTATTCACCAATAGCATAAGTTGGGGAAGCCGTATGTTGGACATTATTTACCAAGACAACCGAAATGATAATTAAAATCTGCCTCATCGATTGTGTCATACGACTCTTCGATGGCAGATTTTAATCAATGCTAAGAGAGGCTTATAGTGAGCCACTAAAACGAATCTTACTCGTATTTTGAACTAGGTAAAGTGCCTGGCAACAAAATGGAGGAATCTACTTTTTTAATGTCAGTGTGACCACAAAAGGCCATGGTAATGTCCAACTCTTTATGAATAATTTCTAGTGCTTTTGTAACACCAGCTTGACCCATTGCACCAAGGCCATACAAAAATGAACGCCCAATATAAGTTCCTTTTGCGCCTAATGCATAGGCTTTTAAAACATCTTGACCCGACCTAATGCCACCGTCCATATGCACTTCAATTTTATGACCTACTGCATCTACAATTTTGGGCAATGCATTAATGGTGGAGTCTGCGCCATCTAACTGCCGACCTCCGTGATTGGAAACAATAATTGCGTCTGCACCAGTAGCGACAGCTAAATGTGCGTCTTCTACGTCTTGAATACCTTTAAGAATAATTTTTCCACCCCAACGCTTTTGAATCCATTCAATATCAGCCCAACTTAAAGCTGGGTCAAATTGTTTGGCGGTCCACTCGGATAATGACCCCATATTATCAACACCACTTACATGACCCACAATATTGCCGAAGGAGTGTCTTTTAGTGCCCAACATGCCTAAACCCCAACGTGGCTTAGTGGCCATATTCAGCATATTTTTAATGGTTAATTTAGGTGGTGCTGACAAACCATTTTTTAAATCTTTGTGACGTTGACCCAAAACTTGTAAATCTAGTGTCACGACCAAAGCAGAACAATTGGCAGCTTTAGCTCTATCAATTAAACGTTCAATAAAACCACGATCTTTCATGACATATAACTGAAACCAAAAAGGATGACCCCCTGTAGCGGCAGACACATCTTCAATTGAACAAATACTCATGGTGGACAGGGTAAAAGGTACGCCGAACGCCTTTGCAGCCAATGCACCACATATTTCTCCATCAGCATGTTGCATACCAGTAAGGCCTGTGGGAGCAATAGCTACTGGCATGGAAACCGTTTGGCCTACCATCTGGGTCTGGGTAGTGCGATTTTCCATATTCACTGCCACTCGTTGGCGTAGCTTAATTTTTTGAAAATCGGCTTCGTTGGCACGATAAGTACCCTCAGTCCAAGAGCCTGAATCGGCATAATCGTAGAACATACGTGGAACACGTTTCTCGGCAAGAATTCTTAAATCTTCTATTGTAGTTATGACTGGCATTTCGAGCTCCTTTAATTTATGGTGAATTACTTACCACTTAACACTCATTTACTTAAAATGTTCGAACAGATTAATCACCAAAACACTCAAAATTGATTTTTAGAAGCGTTAAAAGTGTTGAAGTGTTTCTATTTAGTGAATTTATGACAAGTTGCAGTTTACAATCAAGTCCATCATATAGAAATTGTTAAGCGACTTCAATTTTCAAGTATCATTTTACCTTTTTTGCTATTTTTAATGAAATCAAGCCTAGGCATCAACTTTATTTTTCATACGATAGCTTTAGGCGGTGGGATGGAGCGATACACCCTCGATTTGCTCAAGCACTTTTCTAATCAAGGCTATAGAATTAGAATTATCGCTCGAAAAGTGAAATGTCAAGACATACTTGATTTAAGCAATATCGAGTTGATACATTTACCCGATAAAACCCCTCTTAATCGACTTAATAATTATTTATTCGAAAATAAAGCACTTCATCATATCAATCCTAGCTGGCCTACTATTTCTTTATCTAATGTCCCTGGAAAAACTGATATTGCCGTTACAGGGGGCACACACATTGGCCATTTAAGAAACAGAAAAGCAGCTTGGAAAGGTTTATTTAATTACCTAACTATTGCACATGAAAAAGCTTTTTATCATCAGGCCCGTTATGTAGTCGCCCATTCTCAAGCTACAGCAAATGAAGTCACCAAAGACTACCTAGTACAGAATAAAAATGTCATTTGTCTCTATCCAACAGTTGATGAAAAAGTTTTTAACTTAGATGCAAGAAAAAATAGAGCAGAAAACCGATTAAAAATGGGCGTACGCCCTGATCAATTTATGCTTTTATTTCCATCTAATGATCACGCCAGAAAAGGGGCGGCACTTATTTTAGAAGCAGTTCAGCAGTTTAATGACAATGTAGTGCTGGTGGTGGCGGGTAAAACCCCCCTTCATGGCAATCAAGTGATTAACCTTGGCTACTGCTCAGAAATGGCCTGCTTATATGCCTGTGCCGATGCAAGTATTTTAGCTTCTGCCTACGAGCCTTTTGGATTAGTAGGGCCTGAATCTATTTTATGTGGAACACCCACCATATTGGCCTCGGGGGTAGGAGCTGCCGAGGTTTTAAAAGCCCCAGCTTGTTTAACATTTGAACTCAATCTTGCAAGCTTAGTTCAAACCATTAAAATGGCAATTGAACAATTTCCCAATCCCCATGACGGTCTCAAAAACCCTGCCCAATATATTGATTATCCCTACCAACTGTCCGAACACGTCCAAGCATTGATTAATTTGCTTCCTCAAAGTCATTCCTAATACTATTTTCATTTATGAGCGGCTTATACAGTAGGTTATTTCATTTTCCCTATCCTAAGGTCAATAATACCAACAGTCCTCAATGGATAACTCGCTTGATGATGGTCATTTTATTTTGCTATCCATTTATTGGCGCAAGATTTCTACCTTTTGGCGATAGTGGGAGGTTTTTATCTGTTCTTGTTGCTCCTTTTGGACTATTTTATTTAGCCTATGTTGCACGTCAAACTAGCTTTCCGCTACTTTTAGATGGAATTAAGAAGTTATCAATATGGCTTCCATTTTTTACTGCTCTTGGGATAGTTTCTTGGCTTCATGAAAGTAACTTTAACTGGGCTCAATTGTCGCAACGCTTTTTATTTGCGGTTATTTTATATGCCTGTGCTAGGCATTTACTCATTACTCATAAGCAACTAATTACAGCCGCAGTTGTTGGTGCATGGCTTTATTTATTCTGCGCTTTTTTCGATGCTTGGACGTTTTATTACCCTGAAACTTTTCAACTACAAATTCCTCGTCATCTTACAGAAATGGGAATTTACAGAGTAGGTGGCGGGGGTGGCAATCCCATACATTTTGCAGATGCATGTATATGGTTGGCAGGAATTTGTGGATTAGGAATATTTCAAAATGAGCAATTAAGTTCAAAAGAAAAAAACTTTATTTTGAGTGGTGCACTTATTGTTTTTTTGGTTAGTTTGACTACCCATAGTCGCGGCGCATTATTAGCCTTAATTCCTTTATTCATTTTATTTGTCTATAAAACTGAAGCTCGATATAAAAAATTTATATTTGCGGCTTTTATAGTTGTTTTAATCATTGCATTTTGGTTGGCAACCCAAACCGAATTTTTTCATCGAATTAAACGGGTATTTTTTGATTTATATTATTACTTAACTGAACCCAACTT
This sequence comes from uncultured Limnohabitans sp., assembly GCA_964556425.1. Classification (GTDB taxonomy): domain Bacteria; phylum Pseudomonadota; class Gammaproteobacteria; order Burkholderiales; family Burkholderiaceae_C; genus JALQUL01. The sequence continues at coordinate 65,745 of CAZKWC010000008.1, forward strand.
TATAATTTCAAGCGTTAGTGCTCGAATTGAAATGTGGCATATTGCGATAACTTCTTGGCAACAAAACTTTTTCTTTGGTACAGGTGTTTCAAATATCCAAGATTTAGTCAAGGTTTATCCGCCAGCCAATACTTTGCATCCAGCTATATTAGCGCAACCACATTTTCATAATGATTGGATGCAATCCATTAGCTTGGGAGGAGTCTTATTATTATTTGGACTTTTATCGACCTATATTTTACTTATCATTAACAGTCGTAAAAATATTATTTTACTTTGGATAGTTTTAGCAGGTTTTTGTTTTGGTCTTTCCGATTTAATCTTCTATCAAAACACTATGCTTACATTTTTTATCTCTACATGGGCTTTGTTTAGTGCTGGTTATGACAATCAACAGTTTTCCCAAAATCATACTCATCATAGTTGATACTCTTAACCAAGGTGGCTTAGCTAAAGTAGAACTTGACCTTGCACAGGCCTGGCTGGATAGGGGTTTTACAGTAGGGATGTTGAGCTTAGACTCAGCACAATTTTATCAATTGCCCAATTGCCATTACTTGCAATTCAGAAGTGATCAAGCTTTAAAATTTAGATGGCAAGCCATTTTTAAACGCCAAGCTGTCGAAGAATGGACTAGAAAACAAATCAATATTTTTGAAGCTCAATTTGGCAGGGCTCAATTAATTATTGGTGCTGGAGAGTTAGCATTAAGAACAGTTTCTAAAATTCAACACGAGGCAATTGTTCTTAGCTCTCACTCTTCACAGCTACAGGCGGCAAAAATGCCTGGCAAAATAGGACAACTTAAGTTACTCATTAAAAAATATCGACGTAGTTTTCGCCTAAGGGGGCTACTTAATCAGAAAAGAGTTCATGTTGTTTCACAAGGACTTGCCAATGAACTCACTCATACGCTTGGTGTAAAACCTCAACAACTGGTACAAATTTATAACCCCTTTGATTTTGAAACTATACGATCTCAAGCATTGCTATTAACACCACAAGCCTTACAAATTGAGAAACCATTTATTATTGGAATTGGTGAGTTCAATACAAGAAAGGCTTTTCATAAGTTAATTCAAGCTTTTGCAAAAAGTAAATACCAAGGGGATTTAATTCTGGTAGGTCAAGGACCTGAAATTAACAGATTAAGGAGTTTATCAGTTGAATTAAAAATTGAACATCGGGTTCATTTTTTACCCTTTCATGATAATCATTATTCTTTATTAAAAAAAGCTCAGTTGTTAGTGATGACATCTGAGTCAGAAGGGCTAGGAAATGTGCTTATTGAGGCACTAATACTGGGAGTACCTGTGCTGAGTACCGATTGCCCGCATGGGCCAAAAGAAATTATTCACCCATTTTGTCCAGAAGCTTTGGTGGCTATTCAGGATATTGAATCATTGAGTAAAAAAATTGAACTTTTCACTCAAGATCCTTACCCAATCCCCGAGGCATTATTAAGTCGATTTACCCATAAGACTATCATAGATCAATATTGTCAATTAATGACATCTGCCTCTTTGGCACCTTCATCGATTCAAAATGACAACAACTAAATGCCTACCAGCGGTCGATTTCTCTCAAGCTCTTGTCCTAATAAGAACTTGAGAAAATCAAGCACTGCTTATTCAAATATTAAGCACTTTGTAGAAAGTGCTATGCCTATTTCACAAGGTATTTAATCTTGCTTGATGACGAGCAATTTGTAAACGCACTTGCTCGGGAGCTGTGCCACCTAAAATATTACGTGCGTTTAAAGAGCCTTCTGGGGTAAGCACCAAATACACATCTTGCTCGACGGCAGGATGCATTTCTTGAAGAGCTGTTAAAGGCAAATCGGCTAAATCAATAGATTGTCCAATCGCATATTTAACCGCCTTAGCTACTACCTCATGTGCATCACGGAATGGTAAACCTTTTTTAACCAAATAATCGGCTAAATCGGTGGCGCATGCATAACCCTTTAATGCCGCATTACGCATGGCTTGGGGTTTTACAGTGATGCCTAAAATAAGCTCTGCAAAAATACGCAAAGTATCTTTTAAAGTATCAACTGTATCAAACAAAGGCTCTTTGTCTTCTTGGTTATCTTTGTTATAGGCCAAAGGTTGGCCTTTCATTAAGGTAATTAAACCCATTAAATGTCCCACTACACGACCGGTTTTACCACGGGCTAACTCGGGCACATCTGGGTTTTTCTTTTGCGGCATGATAGAACTGCCGGTACAAAAACGGTCTGCCAAATCAATAAATCCAAAGCTTTGACTCATCCATAAAATAAGCTCTTCGCTAAGGCGACTAAAGTGAATCATGGTTAAAGTCGCCGCAGAGGTAAATTCGATTGCAAAATCTCTGTCACTCACTGCGTCTAGACTATTTTGGCAAACGCCCTCCATGCCCAATAACTGAGCCACCATTTCACGGTCGAGTGGATAACTAGTACCGGCTAAGGCAGCAGCGCCTAAAGGTAGCTGATTAACCCTTTTACGAACATCGGCCATACGAGCAGCATCACGGCTAAGCATTTCTACATAGGCCAACATATGATGACCAAAACTAACTGGTTGGGCTACTTGCAAATGGGTAAAACCAGGCAAAATAACATCGATGTTTTTTTCAGCCACCACCAATAAAGACTGTTGTACTTCAGTTAATAATTGAGTAATAACATCAATCTCGGAGCGTAACCATAAACGAATATCGGTGGCTACTTGATCGTTGCGGCTACGACCTGTGTGCAAACGCTTACCGGCATCACCGACTAATTTGGTTAAAGCGGCCTCTATATTAAGATGCACATCTTCGAGGTCTAATTGCCATTGGAATTGGCCTGACTCAATCTCTTGCGTAATTTGTGCCATGCCTTGTTGTATAGATGCATGGTCTTGGGCCGAAATAATCCCTTGCTTGGTTAACATTTGTGCATGTGCTAAAGAGCCTTGAATGTCGACTCGCCATAAACGTTTATCAAAATCTATACTGGCCGTATAACGCTTGACTAAATCGCTCATGGGTTCAGAAAATAAAGAGGACCATGCTTGTGATTTATTATGAAGTTGACTTTGAGACATAATGGCTTACCAATCGGGTTGAATATGAAATTTTTACGAAGCCTCTGGTATCAATCAAATCGAGCAATTGTGATGCAACTTAGAAAACGCCATAAAGTAGATTTTTTGTCCATCATGATTTTGGATAAATAAAAAAAATCGAGCTTAATAGTCTATTCAAGACAAAACTTTAAATGCTTTATGAAGTGATGAAACAGGTTTTTTAACAATAATTGAGAACTGAGACATTGAGTTTAATCATCAAATCAACAATAATGGTGTTTAATTTTCAACTCAAGTATTTTTACAATTGAGATTTTACCAGCTGCTTTAGCTCTACCGACATGCAAAAAAAAGATTCCAATCTGCAACACCAGCTGTTATTTAATTATTGTCGTATTGGCTCTGTATTTAGAGCTGTTATTTTGGTGCAAACCGTTACTGCCATTGGTCTTTTGTATGTGCATGACACTTTTTTAAATTGGTTGGCTCATTTCGCCATGAGTAACAGTGCAATTATGCCGGCTACCTTATTGTGGTTGCTAATTGGATGCATCTGTAAAGACTTGCTTGCTGTGCTGCCGAAAAGTGTGCAATTTATTTTTGGAGTAGTTTTAGGTGCAAGTATGGGAGTTGTGGCAAGCATCATCCCTTATTTTCTGGAACTTTCAGACAAGCGTTTGAGTTTTGCTGGTGCATTAGCCGGCGCAGGGCTTTCAGGCTTATTATTATTATTTGCCAATTTAAGTAGCTCGGCTTTAAAAAGAATACAAACTGAGGCACAACTTAAAATCCTGCAAGCTCGGGTACAGCCTCATTTTTTATTTAATAGTCTTAATAGTGCAATAGCCTTGGTAAAAAGTGAACCCAAACAAGCACAAGCTTTGTTAGAGGATTTAAGTGATTTATTTCGAAATGCTTTGCGTTCTCATGATGCTCCCATTACCCTAGAGGGAGAACTAGAACTCACTAGGCAATACCTAGCCATTGAATCACTTAGATTTGGCAATCGTTTAAAAATTCATTGGGAGGTGGATGACATCACAAAATCAGCACTAGTACCCACATTGTTATTACAACCCTTAGCCGAAAACACTATTCATCATGCAGTTGAACGAACTACCGATACCATTGAGCTGAACATTAGTTCACAAATGATCGGCAAAATGGTGTGTGTCAAAATAGTGAATAGCTGTGCCAACAAAGCTAGCAATTATTCTAGCAAGCCGTCTAATGTGGGCATTGGTATTGGTTTAGCGAGCGTGGAACAAAAACTAAAATTGTTTTTTGATATAGAAGCTTATTTTCAAGTGGAAAATAAAAATAATCTTTTTGTAGTTGAGATGCGATTTCCAATTCTTAATTCTTAACATTTTCAAACTAAAAATAATAAAAAACTGACCCGACCTACCAAACTATCCTCACTTAAAACTAGTGCATGTGTACATAATTTCATGGTTCAACCATACTTAAGCAAAAAAATGACTTGTTACTAGTTCGATAATTTAGATAAATGCCAAATACTGCATTTTTACCAGAATAAAATATTACAAAATACCATCATCTGTTTACAATAAGTTAAAAAAGCTAAGGTAAAGGTAAATCTCAAGACCAATAGAGAATACTAATACCTCTGTTGGCACACCAAAATTAATTATTTAAATAGGATAGTGGACATGTTTCAGGCGTTAAGTGTATTAATTGTTGATGATGAAGCCTTGGCTCGACGTCGATTAGAAGAACATTTAGAGGATTTAGGTGTGCTTTATTTTCATGAAGCAGACTCGGCTAATCATGCGCTCACTATTTTGTCTTCATTTCCTATTGATGTTGTTTTATTAGATATTCAAATGCCTAATGTCAATGGGCTTGAGTTGGCTGTTCTTATCAAAAAACAACATAAGGCAGAAATTATCTTTGTTACAGCCCATAGCGAATATGCATTAAACGCATTTGAACTCGCAGCCATTGACTACCTTACCAAACCTGTTCGTTTTGAGCGACTTTATCAAGCACTTGAAAGAGCGGAAAAACAAATCAGATCGATTGATCAACAAAGCGAAAATTCGAACAAGCCCCATTTAGTAGTCACAGACAGACACGGTAGTCATAGGATTGCCTTAGATGAAATACTCTATTTCAAAGCAGAATTAAAGTACGTCACTATAAGAACATTGATGGGTAAACATATTTTTGAAGAAAGTTTAAATCAGTTACAAGAGAAATTCCCAAAAGAGTTTATACGTATTCACAGAAATGCTCTTGTCTCAAAATCTAGAATCAGACGACTTCGAAAAAACTCAGATGACAACTGGATTGTAGAAATATTAGGCGTTTCAGATACTTTAGAGGTTTCAAGAAGACACTTGCCTGCTCTTCGTCAAGCATTTAACGCTGATAGCAACTATGGTTTTAGTACACTAGGTTATTAAACAAACTCTGCAAATGTTCTTTAACATCCTCTGCAGAGGATGTTAAAACTTGTATCGATGCTTAAGTGACTAAAATATTACGCTCTATTAATAAAAATAAATTAAGCCTACTGCTAATAGTTTTTATTTGTTTTTGTCTGCTTCACTAATAAATGAATCAGCAAAGAAGTTTTCTTCATGGAGTCCACACAACTCCACAAAATCTTTTTGTGCACTTTCAATCACAATAGGCGCACCACAAGCGTAAACCTCATGCCCAGATAAATCAGGGAATTCTTGCATCACTGCTTGGTGAACAAAACCAGTTGCACCTGACCAAGCGTCTTGTTCTTGAGCATCAGAAATGACTGGAATATAGCGAAGTTGAGGCATGAGTGTTTTTTGTGTTTCCACCCAATCATTCATATAGAGATCAGCAGGGCGCCGTCCACCCCAAAACAATGTCACAGGCCTATTAATTGATTGATGCTGCATGGTTTCTAAAATAGCTTTAATGGGTGCAAAGCCGGTTCCAGAGGCCAATAAAACAATCGGCTTTTGACTCTCTTCACGCAGATAAAAACCACCAAAAGGTCCTTCCAGACGAAGAATTTCCTTGTTTTGCATTCGAGCAAAAACATGATCCGTAAAACGGCCACCAGGCATATGCCTAATATGTAACTCTAACATTGGCCCATTATGTGAAGCATTGGCAATAGAGTAGGCTCTTTTGAATCCTCCGGTAAGGGTAAATTCTATGTACTGCCCAGAATGATATTTAAACTCAGTAGATGCAGGTAATTGCAATTCTATGATCATGACATCATCAGATACCTTTTTTAAACTTGCCACACGAGTTGGCATTTTTAAAACAGGAAACGCACCCAGAGCACCTACTTGTTTAGACTCAAGCACCAAATCAGACAAGGGTTTGGCACAACAAGTTAATACAAAACCATCGGCTTCTTCTTGCACACTTAATGCCTTTTCTTGATGGGCAGTATGTTGGACTTCACCAGCAATTTTTTTACATTTACACGAACCACAAGCACCATCTTTACAACCATAGGGCAAGGCTAAACCGGCTTTAATACCAGCATCGAGTACCGTTTCCGATGATTCAGCTTGAAAAACTCTTCCGCTTGGTTCAAAAGTAATTGAGAATGACATGATTTGTAAATTTAACTCCAAAATAAACAGCTTGTAAGCAAACAATAACCCCCGATTATGCTATGACTTCAGTGAGCTACCACATAAATCAATATGAACAGAAAGGATATGACTTGAAATTGATGGTATTTGTACTGCATTTTTACTGTTAAAAATGGAGTCCTTGTTGCAACACAGATCAAAAATAGCCTTCTATTCTATTAAAACCAACTTGTTGATATTGATTTTTTTACTGGCTTAAAATGGTGAACAACTCATTGAATCAAAAAAACCATGTTTATGAAAAATCCAGTCATCGGAGCGTTACCTTCCCGATTCAAAAGAAATAGAATATTAATTATTGGCTGTGGCGACATAGGACAACGCCTTTTGCGTCAATTGCCCAAAAACACACAGGCCATAGTGCTAAGCTCTAGCGTTATTGTTAAGCCCGAACTAAAACAATTTCCGATCAAAATTATTCAGGGTAATCTTGATCAAGTAAAAACCCTCAAAAGACTAACTTCACTAGCTCCTAAAATCATACATTTAGCACCGCCCGCCCCTTTGGGTTGGGTAGACAAAAGAACTCAAAACTTAATTCGTACTTTGCGAAAAGGCACTTCGACACAACATATTATTTACGGCTCTACCAGCGGTGTTTATGGTGATTGCGCAGGTAAATGGATAGATGAGACTCAAGCTGTAGCACCAAGCACTGATAGGGCAAAAAGAAGAGTTTCTGCAGAACAACAATTAAGGCAACTTGGCAAACAATCCAAGATCAAAATTAGTATTGTAAGAATACCAGGTATCTATAGCTTAGATAGGTCTGAGCAAAGCATTAAAGAGCGTCTCATTTTACAAAAACCAGTCTTAATTGCTGAAGATGACGTTTATACCAATCACATACAGGCGGATGATTTAGCCAATATTTTTTGGCACAGTTTATTCAAAGCAAAAGCACAAAGAATTTATCATGCAAGTGATGACACTGACTTGAAAATGGGTGATTATTTTGACCTTGCTGCTGAAATTTTTAATATGCCCAAAACAATTAGAATATCAAGAGATGATGCCCAGAAAACACTCCCCGCTTTACAGATGAGCTTTATGAGTGAGAGTAGAAGACTAAAAAACAATCGCTTGAAGCAAGAACTAAGAGTTAAACTACGTTTTCCTACTGTTAAGGATGGTTTAGAAAAAACTCATCAAATCTTGCATGAACAAGCGAATTTTGCTCCTTTTAACCCCAAAAACAATTAGCTATATTCTTATTCTAATTGGGGTTTTATTTATTGTATTAATTAATAAATTTCCAATCAAAAACTCTTTTTTTGATTTTACAATTATATTTTTATTATTCAGCATTATTTTTTTTATTAGTAAAAAAATTGCCTCCTCACTCATAATAGCTATTTACACTGTTAATTTAATTCTATTTTGTGCCTTATTAAAATTTGACAATTTAAAATCAAATTTAGTATTTGAAGATGTTTATTTTTTAAGATCTCAGCCATTTTTCTTACTGGACTATGTAAAAAATTATCAACTATTTTTGCTACCATTCATGGTTTATTTAATTTTTTATATTTTTAAAAATGAACAAAAAACTAGATTAAATAATTTAGCAAAATTTTTATTTATAATTATTTTTACATTATCAAGTTACTTTTCATATACTCATCTAAAAAATAATCATCGTATTTGGGACTGGACAAATAAAGCTGAATCTCAGTTTTTATTAAAATTTATATCTAGTGTTTTTAATTCAATAAATCTAAATGATGAAAAAAATAATTATAAAAATAAGTTTTGCTGTGGAAAAACAAAATTAGAAGATTTAAAAGCTGTTAGTTCAGACAAGAATAATCCCAATATTATATTTGTACTTTTAGAATCCACTATAAATATTAGTAGAATCAAAGAGTTAAATATATTAGAAAATCCATGGAAAAAATATAATAGTATCCCTTTGAAAGTATTTTCAACCGGTGGAGGAACTTGGATTGCTGAATATTCAGTATTGCATGGTGTTGACCCTAGTATTTATGGCCCTCACTATCATCACATTCACTTACTTGGACCTATTAGCCAGCTTTCAGGTAGGATAGCCCCTAGTTTACAAAGTTTAGGCTACCAAACTAGTACGATAAGTCCAATGGAAAAAGACTTTTACAATTCAGAAATTTTTCATAAAAGTCTTGGTATTCAAAATTTTATGGCTTGTGAAGATTTAAAAGTTTGCAAACATAAAAATCGAGAACTAGTCGATAAGATTGTTTTTACTAAAATAATTGAAACAATCAAAAAATCAAAAAATCCAGCATTTATTTTTGGATTAACCATATCTCAACATTCACCGCATTTAAAAACTAGTAATACACCAAAATTAATATGTGATTCAACTTTAAATATTGAACTATGTAATGAATTTTCTGAATATATAAAACGAGAAGAACAATTAAAACTCAATATTGACAACTTTGTAAATGAAATCAATTCACTCGCAGAAGATTCTATCGTGGTTTTTTTTGGAGATCATATTGCATCGAGCTTTTCAAATATACCGGAAACTGAAGCTACAGCTAATAACCCTAATTACGAAACTATTGCTTTTGCATATGAAAGTAAAACCAAAAAATTCGTCAATTTGAAGGAATTACTAAGCAATTGCTACACCAATTTTAAAATTAGTGTCTCTGATTTAGATGTCTTAGCTTTAAAACAGGCTGGTATTCATTCACCTTATATTGATGAAAAAATCCAGGCTTTACAAAAAATGTGTTTCAATTATTAATTAATTGAAAATAAATTAATAATAACTAGTATATTGACTTTAATTTTAAAACCATTATTAAGTCCCTACACTTGTATGTTACCTAATTTCAAGTACTCACATGATTCCAATTAAAGAACTGCTCAAAACTGCTTATATTCATTTGTTTCCGATGCATCTGCCTATTCCAGCTAGGCTCATCAATAAAGCACTTGCCAAAGCAATAGTTGATGAAAAACAACTCCGACTAC
>CAZKWC010000009.1:0-74355 GCA_964556425.1 uncultured Limnohabitans sp.
GGTCGTTTTTAAAATTCAGCAGCTTATAAGGCCAAAAGGTAAAAAACCAGTGATTTTTTGAATCACTGGTTTTTTATGAATAATTTACAATTGATTGCAATAGTGAAATCAAATATTTTTGAATAAATTGCAAAAAACCAACTTAAGCAAGCTTGCTAAGCTTAAGTCATCAATGCAGTGAAGTGTTTTGTAGCCTTTTTAGGTGGCAGCCTGCAAACCATTCATAAAATGGGTTTGCATAGCCACTCTTGCCAACTCAGGCGCTTTATCTAATAAGGCCGTCATAAGTGCCTCATGTTCTTTTAAAGATTGCTCTAGACGGCCTGCTTTTAACAAAGAATGATGTCGGTTGAGTTTCATCACTTTGCGTAAATCGGCAACTAACTGATCGCGCCATTTATTGTTGGCTATTTTAAGTAGCTCTAAATGAAATTGTTCGTTGAGTTGAAAAAATCGCTCGGTATTGACGGGTGTTTGTTGGTAACACTGATTTAATTCATGATGAATACGTTCTAAGTTATTGAGCTGCTCAACTGAAGCATTTTCCGCTACAACGGCAGCGGCATCTGATTCTAACAAGGCTAATAAATGATAGACATCATGCAAGTCTTTATCAGAGACTTCGGTTACATAAGCACCACGCCTAATTTTCATGGTGACTAAACCTTCGGCAGCCAATACTTTTAAAGCCTCGCGTAAGGGGGTGCGACTAATGCCATAGTTTTGCGCAATACTGACTTCATCAATCCAGCTACCAGGCTCTAGTTCTCGGTTAAAAATTCGTTGTCGTAGACTTTCAGCCACTTCTTGATAGAGTGCTTTTGGTGCAAGTGAAAGTGTCGTCATGGCAATCAATAAGTTAATAAATTATATAAAATGCTTGAAATGATATTTTTGAGAGGTTTTATGTTCAAATTTGAGTTGATTGTAAGCCAGTTAAAATATTTTGCATCAATAATTATAAATAATATAAACTCTCTGGGTTGAATTTAACAAGCAAAGCTAATATCAAGCACTCAAAATTTAGTGCCTAAGTATGAAGCTTGAAACTTGTTACAACCTGAATTTCTTGATTTTTTTCACAAAAGTGAGCTGATATGAGCCAAAACAATAACGCCAACACCACAGAACAACTTGAACAATGGGCCAAGGCGGCTGCTAAATCAGCACCTAATGGCGATTTAAACGCTTTAACCTGGCACACCCCTGATGGCATCGCTGTAAAGCCTTTGTACACGGCTGCCGACGTTGCGGACTTACCCAATACCAATTCATTGCCTGGTTTCGCTCCTTTTGTGCGTGGTCCACAAGCCTCTATGTATGCAGTGCGTCCATGGACGATTCGTCAGTATGCAGGTTTTTCAACCGCCGAAGAATCCAATGCTTTTTACCGTCAAGCACTAGCTGCTGGTGGTCAAGGTGTTTCTGTGGCTTTTGACTTGGCTACTCACCGTGGTTACGACTCCGATCATCCTCGTGTAACCGGTGACGTAGGTAAGGCCGGTGTGGCCATTGATAGCGTTGAAGACATGAAAATTTTATTCGATGGTATTCCCCTCGATAAGGTCAGTGTTTCAATGACGATGAATGGTGCCGTATTACCGGTTTTAGCTGGTTATGTGGTGGCTGCTGAAGAACAAGGTGTGAGTCAAGATAAATTGTCTGGCACGATTCAAAATGATATTTTGAAAGAGTTCATGGTGCGTAACACCTATATTTACCCACCAGAGCCTTCAATGAAAATCATTGGCGATATTATCGAGTACACCTCTAATAATATGCCTAAATTTAACTCGATTAGTATCTCTGGCTATCATATGCAAGAGGCAGGTGCTAATCAGGCCCTAGAGTTGGCCTTTACCTTAGCTGACGGTAAAGAATATGTGAAAACAGCCATTGCCAAAGGAATGGATGTCGATGCGTTTGCAGGTCGCTTAAGTTTCTTCTGGGCGATTGGCATGAATTTTTATCTTGAAATTGCCAAAATGCGCGCCGCACGCTTGTTGTGGTGCAGAATTATGCAAGGTTTTAATGCTAAAAATCCAAAAAGCCTTATGCTTCGCACGCATTGCCAAACTTCAGGTTGGTCTTTAACCGAGCAAGACCCTTACAACAATATTGTTCGTACCACTGTAGAAGCCATGGCTGCTGTATTTGGTGGCACACAAAGTTTGCACACCAATAGTTTTGATGAAGCCATCGCTTTACCCACCGAGTTTTCTTCACGGATTGCACGTAACACCCAATTAATTATTCAAGAAGAAACCCACATCACCAATGTGGTGGACCCTTGGGCGGGCAGTTATATGATGGAAAAACTCACTCAAGATATGGCTGACGCTGCTTGGACAATTATTGAAGAAGTCGAAGCCATGGGCGGCATGACTAAAGCGGTGGATAGCGGTTGGGCCAAGCTCAAAATTGAAGCCGCTGCAGCAGAAAAACAAGCCCGTATTGATAGCGGAAAAGATGTTATTGTGGGCGTGAATAAATATCGTCTTAAAACAGAAGATACTGTTGAAGCGCGTGATATTGATAACGTCGCAGTACGTGAAGGTCAAATTGCAAGACTTCAACAAATTAAAGCGACTCGCAATAATGATGCAGTCAAAGCAGCTTTAGCAGCACTCACCTCGGCAGCAGAATCAGGCACTGGTAACTTGTTAGATTTATCGATTCAAGCGGTACGTTTACGTGCCACAGTAGGCGAAATTTCTGATGCCTTAGAGTCTGTTTACGGTCGCCATCGTGCAGACACACAAAAGGTAACTGGTGTTTATGCTGCCGCCTACGATTCAGCTGAGGGTTGGGATCAACTCAAAACTGAAATCAATGAATTCGCCGATGCACAAGGTCGTCGTCCGCGTGTGATGATTGCTAAATTAGGTCAAGATGGTCATGATAGGGGAGCCAAAGTAGTGGCTACTGCATTCGCCGATTTAGGTTATGACGTCGATATGGGGCCTTTGTTCCAAACACCAGAAGAGTGCGCTCGTCAAGCGATTGAAAATGATGTGCATGCAGTAGGTGTTTCTACCTTGGCAGCGGGTCACAAAACTTTAGTGCCAGCCATTATTGCTGAGCTCAAAAAACAAGGTGCCGATGACATTATTGTGTTTGTAGGTGGTGTGATTCCACGTCAAGACTATGAGTTTTTATATGAGTCAGGTGTAAAAGGTATTTACGGTCCTGGCACTCCTATTCCAGCTAGTGCAAAAGATGTGCTAGAGCAAATTAAAAAGTCAATTGCGGCTTAATTGGTTTAGGTAAATAGTCCAGTGAACGCATTAAGTAATGTCACTCCCCACGCCTTGCTCGAGCCCATAGTGGCTGGGCAAGCAGGGCAACGCCGTGCAATGGCCAAAGCCATTACTTTATTGGAGTCGACTCGCGCCGACCACAGGCTACAAGCTGATCAACTCTTAACGGGTTTATTGCCCCATACCGGGCAATCATTTCGTATGGGTATTAGTGGTGTTCCTGGGGTTGGAAAATCTACTTTTATTGAAGCCCTTGGTCTTTATCTCATTGAAAAAGGCCATAGGGTAGCAGTACTTGCCGTTGATCCTAGTTCGACCGTTTCAGGTGGCTCTATTTTGGGTGACAAAACCCGTATGGAGTTTTTATCGGTGCATCCAAAGGCCTTTATTAGGCCAAGCCCTAGCAGTGGTACTTTAGGTGGTGTGGCTGATAAAACCCGTGAGTCAATGTTGGTGTGTGAAGCGGCAGGTTATGACGTGGTAATTGTTGAAACAGTGGGTGTTGGCCAAAGTGAAACCGCAGTAGCAGGCATGACCGATATGTTTGTCCTAATGCAATTACCCAATGCCGGAGATGATTTACAAGCCATTAAAAAAGGCGTAATGGAGTTAGCCGATCTAGTGGTTATTAACAAAGCCGATATTGACCCCAACGCGGCCACTCGTGCAGAGGCACAAATCATGTCATCACTGCGAATTTTAGGGCAGCACGGTAACCCGCAAACAGCCCACCATGATGAGCGGTTTTGGCATCCTAAAGTGGTTCAAATTAGTGCACTTAAAAGCACTGGTTTAGATGGTTTTTGGCAGTCTGTTAGCCACTTCAAAGATTTGCAAACGCAAAATGGACGGCTACACAATAGGCGTAGTCAGCAGTCGTTGGCTTGGATGTGGGAGCGAATAGATTCCGGTTTAAAAATGGCATTTAAAAACAATCCTCAAGTGCAACATTTGTTACCGCTGTTAACTCAACAAGTTGCCAGTGGCAAACTAGCGTCTTCTACCGCCGCAAGGCAATTATTACAAGCACATGCTATTGCTGATGTTAGCAACAATGGCATGAATTAATTAACAAAAAAACGATACGATTTTTCTAAAGGAAGTAAACCATGTTAGATATCTTGGAGCAACTCGAAGCGAAGCGCGAACAAGCGCGTTTAGGTGGTGGTCAAAAAAGAATAGATGCCCAGCACGCTCGTGGCAAACTCACCGCTCGTGAACGTATCGAAGTCTTGTTAGATGAAGGTACATTCGAAGAGTGGGATATGTTTGTTGAACATCGCTGCGTCGATTTTGGCATGGCAGACAATAAAATTCCGGGTGACGGCGTAGTGACTGGCTACGGCATGATTAATGGCCGTTTGGTATTTATTTATAGCCAAGACTTTACTGTTTTTGGTGGGGCACTTAGTGAAGCCCATGCCGAAAAAATTTGCAAAATCATGGATCAAGCCATGAAAGTAGGTGCCCCAGTGATTGGTCTAAACGACTCTGGTGGTGCACGTATTCAAGAGGGTGTGGCTTCTTTAGGTGGTTATGCTGAAGTATTCCAGCGCAACGTCATGGCAAGCGGTGTAGTGCCACAAATTAGTATGATTATGGGCCCTTCAGCCGGTGGTGCAGTTTACAGCCCTGCAATGACTGACTTTATTTTTATGGTCAAAGACAGCTCTTATATGTTTGTGACTGGCCCTGAAGTAGTCAAAACCGTTACCCATGAAGAAGTAACCGCCGAAGAATTAGGCGGCGCTATTACCCATACGACAAAAAGTGGCGTAGCTGATTTGGCTTTTGATAACGATGTAGAAGCATTATTAATGTTGCGTCGTTTGTATAACTACTTACCACTTAATAATCGTGAAAAAGCGCCAGTGCGTCAAAGTGGTGACCCTGCTGACCGTGCAGAATTAAGTTTAAATACTTTGGTTCCAGAAAATCCAAATAAGCCTTACGACATGAAAGAGCTTATTTTGAAAACCGTCGATGATGGTGACTTTTTTGAAATTCAACCTGAATACGCCAAAAATATTATTATTGGTTTTGCCCGTATGGACGGTCAAACTGTCGGTATCGTAGCTAACCAACCATTGGTACTAGCAGGCTGTTTAGATATTAAATCTTCTATTAAAGCAGCTCGTTTTGTGCGCTTCTGTGATTGTTTTAATATTCCAGTAGTGACCTTTGTTGACGTGCCTGGTTTTATGCCTGGTACTAGCCAAGAATACGGCGGCATTATTAAACATGGTGCTAAATTATTGTATGCCTATGCTGAATGTACTGTGCCAAAAATTACTATCATTACTCGTAAAGCCTACGGCGGTGCTTATGATGTGATGGCCTCTAAACATTTACGTGGTGACGTGAACTTGGCTTGGCCCAATGCAGAAATTGCGGTAATGGGTGCTAAAGGCGCAGTTGAAATTATTTTCCGTGAAGATAAATCCAACCCAGAAAAAATCGCCGCTCGTGAGGCCGAGTACAAAGCACGATTTGCCAATCCATTTGTAGCCGGTAGCCGTGGTTTTATTGACGATGTGATTTTGCCTTCTGAAACACGTAAGCGTATTTGCCGCTCATTGGTCATGCTCAAAGATAAAAAAATTGACAATCCATGGCGTAAACACGGCAACATTCCACTTTAAAAAGTGATAGTGCTTTTACGTCTAATTAGTCATAAGGAATAAAAAAATGTTTAATAAAATTTTGATTGCCAATCGTGGTGAGATTGCTTGCCGTGTTATTAAAACTGCCCAAAAAATGGGTATTAAAACTGTTGCAGTTTATTCAGAAGCCGATAAAGATGCGCGTCATGTGGCGCTTGCCGATGAAGCAGTTTGTATTGGACCTGCAGCCAGCCGTGAAAGTTATTTGGTCGCTGATAAAATCATTGCAGCCTGTAAACAAACAGGTGCACAGGCGATTCACCCAGGTTATGGTTTCTTAAGTGAAAATGCTGAATTCTCTAAACGAGTAGAAGAAGAGGGCATTGTTTTTATCGGTCCTAAGCATTATTCAATTGCGGCTATGGGCGATAAAATTGAATCTAAAAAATTAGCCGGTGCCGCTGGTGTGAACTGTATTCCTGGTGTGAATGATGCCATTGAAACGCCAGAGAAAGCAGTTGAAATTGCCAAGGGTATTGGTTACCCTGTCATGATTAAAGCCTCTGCTGGTGGTGGTGGTAAAGGTTTGCGTGTTGCGTTTAATGACAAAGAAGCCTTTGAAGGTTTTACCAGCTGCCGCAATGAAGCACGTAATAGCTTTGGTGATGACCGTGTATTTATTGAAAAATTTGTTGAGGAACCACGTCATATTGAAATCCAATTGGTTGGCGATAGCCAAGGCAATGTGATTTATTTAAATGAACGTGAATGCTCAATTCAACGTCGTCATCAAAAAGTCATTGAAGAAGCGCCATCACCATTTATTAGCGACGCTACTCGCAAAGCCATGGGTGAACAAGCAGTGGCATTAGCCAAGGCAGTCAGGTATCAAAGTGCGGGTACAGTTGAATTTGTCGTGGGTAAAGATGAGAGTTTTTATTTCCTTGAAATGAATACTCGTTTGCAAGTAGAGCATCCAGTCACCGAATGTATTACTGGTCTTGACTTAGTAGAGTTAATGATTCGTGTTGCTGCTGGTGAGCCTTTGCCTTTAACCCAAGCTGAAGTTAAACGTGATGGTTGGGCGATTGAGTGCCGTATTAATGCTGAAGACCCGTTCCGTAGCTTTTTACCGTCTACAGGCCGTTTAGTGCGTTTTGCACCCCCTAAAGAAACCATGTTCCAAGCTGACACCTCCAAATGGTTTGGTGTTCGTGTGGATACCGGTGTGCGTGAAGGTGGTGAAATTCCAATGTTCTACGACTCCATGATTGCCAAATTAATTGTGCATGGTAAAGATCGCAATGAGGCAATTGCCAAAATGCGTGAAGCCCTCAATTCATTTGTGATTCGTGGTGTGTCTAGCAATATTCCTTTCCAAGCTGCTTTATTGGCTCATCCAAAATTTGTGAGTGGCCAATTTAACACTGGCTTTATTGCTGAAAATTACGCACATGGTTTTAAAGCCGAAGATGTCGTACATCAAGACCCTGGTTTTATGGTGGCATTGGCTGCATTTGTACGTCGTAAATCGCGTGAACGTGCGACTAGCTTGAGCGGTCAATTACGTGGCTTTGCAGTGAACGCTGGTAAAGACTACACCGTTATTAACTTAAGCGCAGAAGGCAAACATTCTTATACCGATGTTAATGTTACTGAATTCCAAGGCGAAACCGGTTCTGCAACCGTATTGGTAGAGGGTAAAGAATATAAAATTTCTAGCCCTTCACGATTAAACGATATTTGTATTGTGGGCACTGTTAATGGCACAGCATTCTCTGCTCAAGTGGAGCGTGGTGCAGATAAAAACCCATTAGCCTTAAGAATTCAACACAATGGTACCAAAATTGATGCCATGGTAGTGTCTAAACGTATGGCCGAACTGCACCGTATGATGCCGTTTAAAGCACCACCTGACATGAGCCGTTTCTTATTGTCACCAATGCCAGGTTTATTAGTAGACCTAGCTGTTGTACCAGGCCAAAAAGTACAAGCCGGTGAGCGCCTTGCCGTGATTGAAGCCATGAAAATGGAGAATGTTTTATTTGCTGCCAATGATTGCGTAGTAGGCAAAGTATTAGCCAATAAGGGTGAGAGCTTAAGCGTTGATCAGCCCATTATTGAATTTGTTTAATTATTATTAAGCTAATTTTTTGATTCATTTGAACAAGGAAGTTTTGTAGAGCCTTACAAAAATCCTTGTTCATTTTTTATGTTCCAAAGTAAAGAATAAAAGGTGTAGGTATGACACGTCCATTTAAAGTGCTTGGCATTCAACAAATTGCTATTGGTGGCCCTAGTAAACAACGGTTAAAAACCTTATGGGTTGATATGTTGGGCTTAGAGGTTACGGGTAATTTTGTCTCTGAACGTGAAAACGTGGATGAGGATATTTGTGCCATGGGCGCAGGTGCATTTAAAGTCGAAGTGGATTTAATGCAACCGATTGATGAAAATAAAAAACCTGCAGTTCACACCACACCTTTAAACCATGTGGGTTTATGGATTGATGATTTACCTAAAGCAGTCGAGTGGTTAAGTGCCCAAGGCGTGCGTTTTGCCCCTGGTGGTGTGCGTAAAGGCGCGGCTGGTTTTGATATTTGTTTTTTACACCCTAAAGGCAACGAAGAGTTTCCAATCAGTGGTGAGGGCGTATTAATTGAATTGGTACAAGCCCCTGTGGCAGTGATAGAAGCTTTTAATGCTTTAAGCGCCCATGCTTAAATTGTTAGTTTAGAGTTGTTAAAGCCCTCTAGAAGTAATTCAAGAGGGCTTTATTTTTGCATGACAAAGTTGGTTTGCATGTAACAAATTGGCTTGAGCGACAGGTGTATAAAAACTGCTTAATTTGGAATGTCAAAAATTGACTGGACTGCAATTGAAGTACTTGAAGTACTTGATAAGCACTTTTGTGAATTTAATTGTCTTTACCAGTTCATGTAATTAATGCTTTTTTAATAATTTAAGCCAAGTATTATGATCTCTTGACTTTGTATAGTTTTGAGTAAGGTCACAAAGAGTCTTTTTTGTGCAGTATCGTAAGAGGCTAAATAATCCACTCCAGCTACCAGTTCTACATTATTGGCTTTGAGAACAGTTGGTCTACCATCGTAATTATAAAAAACAAATAACGGATTTTTGGCCGTTAAGTTACTGTTAAGGGCTGAGCTGTTTGCTAGCTTGAATTGGACAGCAGAATTGCGTAATTGAATTTCATGTGCCAAATATTGTGGGTTGTACCAAGTGGTCAAGGAGCCATTCGAGGATATAACTGACTCAATAGTACAACCAGGTAATATGGCTTGACAGTGATACTTACCCGATGGTTGAAAATCAATTAACTCAGTTAGTTTTAAAAAGTTACTAATCGCATGAGTGTTAGCAATAGTTTTTTGAACTGGATCATTATTGCTGTTGTTATATTCATCCCAAACAATAGAAGTTGCATATTTTCTTTGATTTTTTCCTGATTGCGTACCAGAGTATAAAAAATTATAAAAACTACTCGATCCTAGATATCCATAAGGAGAACCCCATGCCATGATTTTACCAGTAGTTGGATTAGCAGAAAATTCACCGTAGGGCCCCGAAAATTGCATCATTTGATACGGCCAAGCCCAGCTGCAAGGCATGACTTTGTTTTCTGAGGGACATGCCATACCTTGTTGAGAGGTTTTATTTAACAAACCACCTACACCGTCTTGGTATCCCATAAATAAATCTGTTTGTGTTTGCACAATACCAAACTCTAAAGGACTGGTGACTGGTCTCGCCTTATTATAATTAAGTGGTATAGCTTCATTGTAGGTCCAAGGGGTACTACTTCTAATACCGTCATTTTGTGTCGCTACAAACTTCTTACCTCCAGCTCCCCATTCCACCATTTTGACTAATTCAGAGTTGCCTTGGCTGGCTTTTTTACCGTCCCATCCAATTGAACCATAGGGGCCTCGGGTGTCCATTTTGTAGTTGTCAAAATTAATGTTATTAGGATTGATTACTTTGTCCATTTGCCAATTAACTGACCATATGGGATTGTTTTGTCCGGCGACGACTAACCATTCAATAATAGTTGGAATTTGTATGCCATATCCACCTCCCTCGTAATCACGAACATAGTTCATTTTGATTTGATGAATAGAGTGATTAGCCCCAGCAAAAACGGTGGTAGTAATGGCCGATGGTGGCATAGCTGAGCTTAATGGTGAATTACCATTTTGGCTATTATGTGATACTAAATAACCAAAACCTGGATGACCAACGGCATCATCTGTGGCTTCATAACGAGTGTTGGAGTTTTGTCCCTTCATGACATAACTATAAAGATAAGAACCTAAATTCACACTTCTTGCCTTGTCTTGGCCATCTACCCAACTAACACAATTAACGGTCTCTACTCGATTGGCTTCAAGACCACGCCTCGCCCCACTGGCAGTGGCTTTTACTAATCCTGAATTATTATTAAAATTTTGGTGACTTTGAATGCTTAAATTACTTACAACGGTAGCTGCAGAATTGGTGTTGCTATTAGGGCATGTTTCAAAAGGTGTAGCTGCTGCTATTACGACATTATTACTATTAGTAGATGTGGGTGACACCACTTCAGGCCTGTATTTTGCAGTGGGTGCTATTTTATTAGTACTTGAATTTTGTGCAGATATGATCGATTGCTCAGAAAGTTGACTGGCGATTGGAAGGGGTAGAGTTTCTGAACTACTATTTTGGCTGTTGGAGCTCGTGCTCTCTTGGTCTTGCAGTTTGTCAGGATGAGGGCCACAGCCACTTAATACGGAAAATAAATGAAAACAAAAAATGAGGGTGAAATATTTGGATGTTTTTTTTAAATGAAAGTTATTTTTTATTTTTAAGACATTTATCCTATTCAACACATAAAGACTTTGTAAGCATTGAGATAATCTATATTCTTTGTATAGTCTAAAAAGAATGGTATTAATGATTGAGTAAGGTTTTTTAATAAATACATTTTGTAGATTATTAAAACCTATTTTATTAATCAAATTATTATTTCGTTGAGGAAAAATATAATTGATTGTTAAAAATAATTGTTGTATTAATGAAGATAAATACATTATTTTACCTTTTAAATAAAATTATCAAAAATATTAATTAAGTATGATTCAATTATTTAAAATAGTTATTGGTAATTATAATAAACTATCTAAAGTAATCCAAAACACACTGCCATTATTAGAACTATTAAAACCAATTTCATAATTGGCTAAATCAGCTATTTTCTTCACTAAATATAAGCCTTGGCCTTGCCCGCTCTGATGTGATTCAAAAGGTTGGTTAAAAATCCAACTCTGATCTTCAATTGATATTCCTCTGCCAGAATCTCTTACCTCAAATTTTTGATATTGAGACCGATAAACAATCCAAACACCCCCTGTGAAAGTGTTTTTAATAGCATTGTCAATAAAATTAGATAAAATTAAATCTAAATATTTATAATCTTGATAAATGACGTCATTTGAACTTTTGAAATGTAGCCTTAAACCTTTGTCTGCTGCAATTTCATGAAATTTATTATTAAGTTGTTGAAATAAATCATTTATTTGTATTTCATTGTTTTTATTTTCAGAATTTTTATCAAGACTGTAACTAGAATAATATTCAATATTTTTTTGTTGCTCTAATAGATTGAGTTGGATTTTTTCTAATAATTCAATATTATTTTTAAAGTTAACTTTATTATTTATATTGTTATTAATTATTTTTAATAATATTTTTATTGATAGAATAGGTTGTTGGAAATTATGAAAAACTATTTTTGAAAATGTTTTTTCATTTAATAATTTTAAGTTTAAATAATTAATTTCAAGTTCTAATTTTTTTAATAACTTATTATTTTGAATATTTTTATTAATAAAAATAAATAAAATTATTAAAACTATTATTAATATAAAAAGTAAATAAAACATTATTTTATAATAACCAGTCTTGTGACTTCACGATTGCTTCAGTTCTATTTTTTACTTGTAAAGTAGAATATAAGCTATGCAAATGGCTTTTAATAGTACCTAATTCAAGTCCTAAATCACGGGCAATTAATTTACTGGGTTTACCTTGATGAAGTAGTTGTAATATTTCTCTTTGGCGCTGTGTTAAGCAATTCTTGGGATATTTTGTAACTACTTTTTTAAGTTTAATAGGCCGTAAACTATTTCTTAATACTGATGTTGTATCTTGAATATTCAAGGCTAATTTAATTTCATTAATTAATACTTGCGGGTCTTCACTTTTATGGACCACAGAATAAACACCACATCTTTTTAAATTATTGGTTAAATTGGGATCATCAAGCCCAGTGCAAACAATGACTTTTGCATTTTTACTTTGAGCTAAAACTTGTTTTACCGACTCAATACCCACCATGCCAGGCATTCTTAAATCAAGTAAAACGACGTTTAAATTGTGCTTGAGTGCTTGTAATTGAGTAAAAAGACTTTCACTATTAAAAGCAAAATGACAATCTGCATTGGTCCATTCATTCTTTAATAACAAAGTGAGGCAATGCCTTACCAATGAGTGGTCATCAGCAATTAAAAACTGAAAGTTAGATTGAGCTGTGGTATTGAGATTGCTTTTAAACATTTTGATCACCTATTTTTTTGGTACTGTCCATAAACATGTTTTGGAGTGTACCAAAATTTAATTATTTGTGCAATATTTTGTGAAAATGTTGTATTTTTTTGTAATTTTATAAAAATTGGTGTGTTTTTTACTTTTATGGTACCATCCAAAGAGTCGCCATCTTTTAAAAATCAATACCAAAACATGATGTATTTTGATTTTTACAAAAGAGGAGAGGTCTTCATTTGTTAATGAATATGGTTGACCACAGGTGCTTTAAATGCCATTTTTTTAGTCTTTTGATACTTCTATTGGTTAGATCTAATCAATCTTTGGTGCCGTCTAAGTGCTTAAGAGTTGTTTTGACAAAGTGTGTAACTTAGCTCTGGAACTATTCAAACTTCAGGTGTTTATGCAGAATTGGGTTATTTATATAACTTATGGCGAGGTTCAAAATTCAAAATTGTCTTTGTACACAAACGACTTCCTCAACGGAGTTATTTGAGTCAAAACTTACACAGACGTATTGGATATAACTTCACAATTGAGTTGTAATTGATTTTTAAATAATTGTTTTTGTTCAAACATTTATTTATTGTTCAGTTAAAATTGTTTTTTACCGAAAGTAGGCAAAGAGTCAATGTCCATTCATGAAAGCTTGTTGCATATAAAGTTAGACGCAAGTGCTGCAGAGCCTTTGTGGCGTCAGCTTTATAACGAGCTCAATCAATTGCTGACTAACGGTGAATTACAACAAGGCTTTACTTTGCCATCTGAGCGCGATCTCAGCCAGCATTTATCCATCAGTCGCAGCACTGTTAAACGCTGTTACGATGAACTACGTTTTCAGAAAATGATTGGTGGCAAGGGAAAAGTGGGCAGTGTCGTAAGAAGTCCAGAGAAAGTCAATCCTGTAATGGGAAAACTAAAGGGTTTTACCCAAGAAATGACTGAATTGGGTAAGGTACCAAGTAGTTCGGTCGTGCAATGTGTAGTGGCGCAAGACAGGGCCATTGCTTCGGTATTTGGTAGGCCTTCACATGCAGAGTTTTTACACCTGATTCGAATTCGATACGCAGATGAAGTACCAATGACCCGAGAGGTCGCTTGGTATGATTTAACTCTTGCTCCAGAACTAAAAGAGTGGAATGCCCAAGGTTCTATTTATGACTTTATTCAAAGCAAATGTAGCCTTACACTTGATAAAGCCGAGCAGAGTATAGAGGCAGTAAATAGCAATAAAGAAGAATCGGAAGCATTTGGTTTTGTCACACCTACCCCTTGTTTATTATTAAAACGCTGGACAAGAGCGACTTCAGGCCAGTTGGTAGAATATGTGGAAGGTACTTTTAGAGGTGATGCTTATGTTTATAGGCTACAACTTGCTTAAAGAACTTATGCAAAATGCTTAACTGCATTCTTTGCATGCTCATCAATAGGCAATTTAGAGAAAATTTTGTAAGTGGCTGTGAAAAATTACAATTAACCTAAGAGTTTTTTCTAAGGCCAAGTAATTTCTTATAGCCTGAAATTGCTTGCAGGCTAATTAAAAATTGTTAGTTGGGTTTTAAAGAATTTTGCAATTAGCGGCTTAAAAAATCACTTCTAGACCTAAACGGTTAATTTTCTAAAATTGCGTTTAACTGATGCGAGTAAGGAAGTATGTTTAAAACACCAGTATGACTAGCCAGATGAGCACCGAAAGCATTACCCCAGCGTAGGCATTCATCAAGTGGGAGGTTTTTAACATAAGCAAAACAAAATCCGCAGGCAAATCCATCTCCGGCTCCTACAGTATCAATCGCATGAATTTTTTTTGCTGGTTTATATAACAATTCACCTGAGACATTGGATGATTTTGGCCTTTGAAAAGCCATACAACCTAAAGCACCAAGGGTGATTATGAGTAGTTGTAAGTCACTCCATTTTTGCCAGAATAAAGGTAATAGGGTTTGTATTTTGGCTTGTATCGCTTCAATATTGTTACCTAATGGGTCATCTAGCGCTAATAAATATTGGGCCTCTATTTCATTACAAATGATGATATGAGTGTGTTGCTCAATACTTGGTGTAGGTGTTTGCCAAGGAGAGGGATTCAGTACGGTAGCAATGTTGTGGGCTCTGGCTATTTCAAAGCTTGTTTGTACAGCAGTAATGGAGGTCTCAAATTGCCCATACACCAACTGAGCTTGTTCAATTGAGCTTCTAGCTTGTTCAATATGACTTGAATCTAGTAATAAGTTGGCACCTAAAGATACTGCAATTGCATTTTGACCGTCTTTTGCAATCCAACCTGAACCCCAACCAGATGAGCCCTCAAATTGAAAAATGTATTGATCATTCATTTGTTCTTTTTTGAATAAATCAAGTAGAACAGTAGCTGCAGAGTCAGTACCACAGCCAATTAAAGAATCAATAGAAAGTCCAAGACGGTGTAATCCAATGGCAACATTTAAACCCTTACCTCCAGCCTCTATTTGTACCTTGCTTGCACTTAATGTTTCACCAGCAAGCGGAATTCTGGGAACAAACCAGCAACAAGCTTGTACAAAATTACTTACTACAAAAACGGAAGGACTAATATTGGATGGCATGAAATTATTTTTTTTCAAATTTAATTTTCATGATGGCAATAGCTCCAGTGAGAACTACCATAATAGAGTTACCAACTATTAAAGGTAAGTCATTTCTTAAAATACCATACACCAACCAAAGTGCAAGACCTACTGTAATAATGGCGTAAGTAGATAATGAAATACCGCTTACGTCTCTAGTTTTCCATGTACGCCAAACTTGGGGTACAAAAGAAGAAGTACTGCAACAGGTAGCTATTAAGCCCAAAATATCAAGTGAAGTCATATTAATTCTTAACAATAAAGTGTATTGTTTGAATTTAATTTTCTTCTATTTATTTGTCAATAGAGATAACGCTAAATGAGATTATTTTTTTAATTAAAAAAATATTTAATTTCAATTATTTGGTTTAGAAAATTTAATTTTCATCACTGCAATACTACCAGTCAAGATAACCATTATTGAGTTAGCTACAGTAATAGGTAAATCATGTTTTAATACGCCATATATCAACCATAAAGCTAATCCAAATGTAATGATTAAATAAGTGGGTAAAGAGATGGCGCTTACATCTTTTGTTTTCCAAACTTGCCAAATTTGCGGTAAAAAAGAGGATGTAGTAACAAAGCTAGCACTGAGGCCAAGGATATCTAAGGGGGTCATAGTGAATGAAGTAGGCTGTTAAGGAAGATATAGCGTTGAAGAATATTGATCAAGTTGATGTTTGAACCATAAAGTCCAAATAACATAATACTTATTCAACTTCAAGCCAGACCCATTTTTGATCGGTTTTGAATTTACCTATGTATTGTAGGTGCAATACGTATTTACCCTTTGGTAAACTAGCTTCAGTTAGCCAATTCTTTTCATTTTCTGACTCTGCGGCAATTTTTTGTTGTTGCAAAGGGTAAACATCTACATCAGCTTCATCAACCTCTGGCCCTAAGATGGCTTGAGCAAAAATTTTCGCTTGTTTGATAATATAAAAAACAAACTCACCCTTTACTGGCTTTTTTACCATCCATAAAAACTCAGGAACATTGATATTGTGCTGTCTTGCTTGTGCAAATAGCTGTTTCTGTTCAATGCTATCCACAATTTCAACTACTTCTTGTTCATTAATTTGTGCATCAAAACAATGACCTGTTTTTTGTGCACAAATTTTCTCGATATCTAAAATAGGGGTTGATGCTTGGCTAGTGGACGATGGGGGTATAGTGAGAGAGTTGGTTTGTGCAAAGGCATTAGCACAGCAGCCCAAATAAAAAGCAAATACAAAAATAAACTTCATGAAACCCTTGTTTTATGGATGTTAATTTAGAGTAATAAACGTATTTTTTTCAAGACTCGATAGAAAATGAAGCAAAATTATTGCAATTATTACCACTGAAAATGTTAAAGATGGGGGGCTTGATAGTTTTGTTAAGTTTTAAAAACTAGAGTGAATATTAGCAATTAAACTGATTTGGGCCCCAGCGTGTAAGGGGTTTTTAATTGACTTTATTATTACTCAACATCCTTAATTGAATGGCTTGTAAATTATGAATTTGGCCTCATATAAACTGCCTAAAATTTCAATTTTAAAATTTATCACCACTTGTACAATCTCCTTATTATGACCAGACCAATTCTACCCACTACACAAATTCATTCTGCTATTCAAACTAAAATTGCTCAGCTCCATATTGAAATGATTCAAGAAGTTGAGCAGGCCATACAAGCACATGATATTGTGGTGCTAGGAATGTCTGGTAACCCATTCGTTGGAAAAGCTCGTAAATCGCTTGATGCTTTAGCACTAGCGCATCATGATATTGATTACGGAAATTATTTCAGCATGTGGCGCAAGCGTAATGTTTTAAAAATGTGGACAGGTTGGCCCACATTTCCCATGGTTTTCGTAAAAGGTGTGTTGGTAGGAGGAGCCACTGACCTTAAAGCCATAATTGAATCGGGTGAACTACAACAAATGTTAAAAAAATAATTTAATTTTCTAATTTTTGTTTGGCCTTTAATAAGGCCATTTCAATAAAGCGTTTTTTATGATCGAGCACGGAAGTATCGGTAATTAAAGAATGAGCAGCCAGATCTTTTGTTTTTTCAGTCAGTGCTTTTATTTGGTTTTGGGCTTGTTGTGTTTTAATTTGTTCTTGACGCTGCAATTTGGCCTCATATCGCTGCAAGGCAGTAGTGGCAAGCTCAATCGTCCAAGCATCCCAAGCAGTGGGCAACTGGCCATCGGCATTAGGGCTATGCACAGGCTCTAAAATAATACAATCGACTGGGCATGCTGGAATACAAAGTTCACAACCTGTACAGCGGTCTTCGATTACCGTGTGCATTCGTTTATTGACCCCCATAATTGCCTCGGTAGGGCAAGCTTTAATACAAAGCGTGCAACCAATACACCAATCTTCATCAATATAAGCAACAGTTCGTGGCCCTTCGTGGCCATTTTCTGGGTTCATTTCGATCACGGGCTGAAACGTTAAAGCGGCCAGCTTTTCTATTCCCTGCTTACCACCGGGTGGGCACTGATTAATAGGCACATGTTCATTCACAATCGCTTGCGCATAGGCTAGGCAATTGGGGTATCCGCATCGGGTGCACTGAGTTTGTGGCAGTACTGAATGAATATCAGCCACACTAGGTGGCTGATGAGTTGAAGTTTTTTTCAATTGAAAGAACTCAAATACTATTTACGTTTAGAATTTTTCCCGGAATGTGAATGATGTTTCGCGGGACTACTTTTATTGGTAGCGGCAGCAGGGCTTGCAGGAGTTGCAGTACTTGCTGTATTAACGACTACTGGAGCAGATTGTACCTGATTGTCTTCAACTGTTGCAGCGCTTGGACTATGGCTAGTTTGGGCACTTGAAGTAGGGGCTAAACCAGAGTCAGCTTCTGCGTGGGCTTGTGCAGCAGTAGAAATTTCTGCCGTGGCTGTAGTAGGGTCTATTGCTTTCACTTTTGATGAATCCACTTCACCTGTAAACTTCACATGATTTTTGGCAATAAACGCTTTGACCTGTGGATACACATATTCTCTCCAGCGACGACCACTAAAAATACCATAATGGCCAGCACCTTCTACTTCATAGTGATGACGTTTGTCTTCGGCAATACCTGTGCACAAACCATGAGCGGCTTGAGTTTGACCACCACCCGTAATATCGTCAAGTTCACCTTCAACCGTTAATAAAGCAGTATTGGTAATGTCTTGTGGACGAACACGTTCGAGTTCGCCATTAATATTTTTAACATCCCATGTGCCATTGACTAAATTAAAGTCTTGGAAAACAATTTTAATGGTTTCAAGATAAAAATTAGCATCAAGGTCAAGCACGGCATTGTATTCATCATAAAACTTGCGATGAGTTTCAGCACCAGACAAATCACCTTTTACCAAGTCAGCAAAATAATCATAATGACTACGTGCATGGTTATCCGGGTTCATGGCTACAAAGCCAGTATGTTGTAAAAAGCCAGGATACACAGCGCGACCAGCACCTGGAAAATTACTAGGTACTTTATAAATAACCGTATCTTCAAACCAGCTAAAAGGCTTGTTGGTGGCTAAATCGTTTACTGCAGTTGGCTTTTTACGTGCATCAATTGGGCCACCCATCATGGTCATTGACAATGGTAAAAGTTCATTGCGGCTAGCCATTAAAGACACAGCGGCTAAAACGGGTACAGTAGGTTGACAAACACTCATTACGTGGCAATTGCCATAAATGCCTTGTAAATGCTTGATGAAGTCTTGAACATAGTTCACATAGTCATCTAAATGGAAATCGCCTTCTGATAAAGGCACCATACGGGCATTTTTCCAGTCAGTGATATAGACCTTATGGTCTTTAAGCATAGTGCGCACAGTATCGCGCAAAAGGGTAGAGTAGTGACCAGATAAAGGAGCCACAATTAAAACTGCTGGCTGACCTTTTAACGTAGAAAGAGTTTCTACATTGTCGGTGAAGCGCTTGAAGCGACGCAATTCGCAGAAAGGCAATGTTTTTTCAATACGTTCTTGAATGGCGATTTGATGGCCATTAGCTTCAACTTCTGTAATACCAAAAGTTGGTTTTTCGTAGTCTTTACCAAGACGATAAAGTAAATCATAGCCCGCCGCAACACGTTGGGTAAGTTCATTTTTAACAAAAGGCAAGTTACTGCTGTTAATAACCTTGGCTGTAGCTTGTGCGAAGTCTACAAAAGGCTCCATTAAAGCGCGTTGAGTTTCATAGATTTGATATAGCATTTTGACATCCGAAATAAGAATATGTTGCAGTGCAATATAACAGGATATTCTTGATTTGTCCTGACTTAAAGTCGCATTTGTGATAAGAATGTTGAAATCGGTAAATTATTTCTTATTTAATAGGACAAAATCGTTTTGAATTTGATTTTTAAGTGATTTTTGGGGAATTTAGAGAATTTTACTTCATCTGACTTAAATAAAAATTACATAAAAATGTCATCAATAAGTTGTCTCTTTTATTCATCAAAGCAAAAAACCGAGGATTTTTTCTAAGATTTTAGGCCTCTATAAACCCTTTAGGATGGGATTCTAGAGTATCCAAATAGAATGCATTGATTAAATGAGAGATTGAATAATATCCAAAAGCCAAGGCTGTCTTCAGCTCAGTTGCCAAGTCGCTGGGATATCGAATCAACATTCACTATTTCACTATTGCCCTAGAAGTAGTCTTGGAAGCTGCAATAAAACGCTGAATCGCTGTCATGGTAGTACCAAGTTAAAGTTATTTTGTACTTTTTACTTACAGCCACAGGTGTGGGTTTTAAAACTTGCTTGGTAGTTGATTCCAATCTCTACCTAGCTTGCCTGCTCCTGATGTGTGTAAATATTGTTTTATTTTAAGAAACCAACCGGTTCTTAAAGTTTTCAATTGGCGTTAAGTTTTAACAAATCTTTTTTAAGTGATTTTTGCACTAAGCCTTGACCCGAGCTAGGTGCGGACATCACTAATTCGGTAGAGTTGTTATTAATGTTGGGAAAGCTCTGCATCAAGATGGCTTTTACCATTTGTCTGCTATGAATGCCAAATTGCTCTAAAAGTCTGGCTATCGTGCCCTCAAGCTCTAATTGTTTTTCAGCTCCCGATTGAGCCACAAGAGTCATTAAATCAAAATCAGGTCGTTGCTGACTAAAATCGAAATATGGATCGTTGAGTAGTTTTTCTGGCAAGGTTTGAGAAAGTGTCTCCGCTAATTTTTCTGAGAAAAGAAACGCTTCTTTGGCAACTACATTTTTAGGGTACTGGTAATTCCATTTGGGTAGCCGGTCTTCTAACATAGTGTTTTTTAATGCTACTTCTGCAATACTGTCATATCGTTTATTCGATTGTTTTTGCAGCATTTGAGTCTGGTATCGGTCCAGCATTAAATTGCGATTAGAATTTTTTAAAAAGAGTTCATTCTTTCTTTGTGACATACCCAATGAATCTAATAAATGTAATCCTGCCAAATAGGCTGAAGTTTCGCCAGGAGTAATACTGGCATGATAGGGTTGGGTGAGGTCTTGTAGATAGTGCAGACCGTTTCCTAAAAAGCGCCAGCCCCAATAATCATGGCCAGTGGTAAAGGCCAATTCGGCTAAGGTTGAAAATTGATGAATTCGCATGAGCGGGTAATTCTCGCTTAGCCTAGGATTAGCGACGTTAACTAATCTTTGTTCAAAATAAAAGCCCGAATGAAAGGGGCTTTGAGAAGCAAGTGGCCCACTCACAGATGAAAACGGTTGAGTACCAAAACCATAAGTTTTACCCCAGCTGCTTGGGCTATCTTCCCAAAGCAACATATCAAAACCCCAATCGGGCTCATCGGTTGCAGTAGCTAGTGTACTTAATGCGGTTATTTTTTGGCCTGGTTTGATGTTATAAAAGTGACTGGCTTGTACCCATTTTTGAACGCTAGGACTGACTACGATGTCAGTTGCAAGAGGGCTTAGTTCGGTCGGATTGGGTAATCTTGGATCAGTTTGTAGGTATAGGGCAAACCGTGTGTCAGCTGCCAAGCGAAGTGCCGAAATAAAGGATTGCCTTCTTTGAGCATCGTTTCTGAAATTTCCAGCAATAAATTTTAAGTTATGAGGTAGGCGAGGATAATTTTTAACGTTCTCTTGTGCCCAAATTTCTTGTTTATGTAGTAATTTTTGGATGTTATGTTCTTGGGCTTTTAAAAATGTATCGAGTGTTTGTACTTCTACTAATTCGGCAGTGCTAATTTCGGGTAAATTCTCTAAGGCTCTATAACTTGCACTACTATGCTGTCCCCAAGCCCAACAATTATTTTGTAATGGAAAAAATAAAAATCCGACTACACCCAAGGCTAAGTTTTGAGGTTTGATTTTTATTAGGCATTTGAGCTGATGTAAAAAACAAAAACCTACTTTGTACAAACTATAAAATGTCATAGTCAAAATAATAGATAGTTGAAAGTGTATTGTTCTTACAAAAAATGGAACAAAAATTAACTTTTTCCGGTAAAAAGTCAAATACTGACTCAAGCCAGGGTGTGAAAAACAATTCCTGTTAGTTGGATTAGCTATCATCGAGTAAATAAAAGTAACAGATGTGTAATTTTTCACATAACAAACTTATTAAAAAGGATGATTTTTTAATAAATTGATCAGATACTCAAGTCTAACCCCTAACAGAGTGTAACTATGGTAAACCCTCATAAAAATTTTCTAACTCTTTTATTGTTTTTTACAATGAAACGGGTTTCTGTGCTATTAATTTTAATTTTTGCTATGGAAACTAGTTTTGCATGCGCAATTTGTGCCTCTTCTAGTCAGCCAACCCCTCTGCTTCAATCGATTAAAGAATCTGAGGAAGTATTTCTAGCGCAAATTACTAAAAACAACCATCTCAGTGTTTTAAAGGTCGCTCGTGGAAGTGCTGTTAAAGTAGGATCAGAATTGAGCGATATTGAAATCCCAGCACCACTTTTTATCGATAAGTCATTTACTTCGGTAATCGTTATTAGACAATCTAGCCTATCACCTTATCAATTAATTGGAGGACTTCATTCCAATAAAAATTTTGATTGGTTGGTACAGGCTAGTTCAAAGGAAAAACCTACAGAAAACGACTTTTTAGGTTTAAGCAAATATGGACAATTTTTTATACCTTATTTAGAAAGTTCAGAACCATTAATGCACAACGTTGCATTTGATGAGCTATCTAGATTGCCATTTGCGTCCATGCGTTTATTAAAATCTAATTTAGATGAAAAGAAATTATCTGAATGGATTAACAACACCAACCTAATGAGCCGCAGACCTTTATATTATTTGTTGTGGGGCTTTGTAGCTCCAGAAAAAGAAATGAAGGAA
Source organism: uncultured Limnohabitans sp. (assembly GCA_964556425.1). Classification (GTDB taxonomy): domain Bacteria; phylum Pseudomonadota; class Gammaproteobacteria; order Burkholderiales; family Burkholderiaceae_C; genus JALQUL01. Next base: position 22,392 of record CAZKWC010000009.1, read on the forward strand.
TTAGAAAGTCGGCTCTTAAATAAACAAAGAATCTGGCCTAAGCAAGAGTATGCTGCTATTGTGGCTGCCTATTTGGAGCTTAATTCGGTTAAAGGCTTGGCTTGGGTAGAGCTTAATTTATTGGCCAGTGGTGCCAATAAAAAACCAGATCATTTGGTACAAGCCACCATGATGGCTTTATCCGTCCATGGTTCTGGTGCTAGCTCTGCAGCAAAACAAAATGAAATTATTGAGCTGTATCGTCGCTTAATGCAAAAAAGACCCGATCTCATTAGCAATATAGTAGCTGATTTAAATCAGTGGCAAAGATGGGAATTTACACCTTACTTTATTCAGGTTTTAAAGTCAGAAGCCACTCTAACCTTTCAGCAGCGCTATTCTGTGATTATGTTTTTGCAAAGAAGCAATCATCCTGAAGCCAAGAAGGCTCTAGCCTCCTTATAAAAATAAATGTTTGGCGTTTTTTGTCTTGCCGCTCTACATAGGCTGCCTGCACAAAAAACGCTTCACTTGTTTCGTGGCATGGAGTTGTTGGATCTATTTCCTTGGATTTTTAAGATCCGTATTAAAAATTACAGAGCTAAAATCTGCCTAAAACCCCATTCTACTTAGTAACTTTGCCAGTATCCCGGTGAGTTTTGCAAGGCCTGTTTCAATCAAGTTATTTTGATTGGTTATTTAAAAAAATAAATCAGTTAATTGAATTTCGATTATTTTTTATACATTTAAAACACCAAAAATAAATATTTGGGTTAGAATAAAACTTCTTGGAAAGGTTTTATTTATGAGCTCCAATGCAACTCGGCGGGCCAATTTAGTCGCTTTAGGTGCCTGTTTATTTTCCCCTTTACCGCTCTTGGCGGCAGGTCAAACAGTGCAACTAAGCCCTGCTATTTGGCAACAACCCCGCTTAATCCGTGTTGCATTTCAACATTCGTCTAAAAATATTTCAAAAGAATATTTATATTGGCAAAACGGTCAATATATTTGGCCAGCTTATTTATTACTTAGTCAAATGTGCCTCGACACCAACGCTCAAAAAGCCATCACTATGGATCCAAGACTTTTTGATTTGATGTTTGTTACTCAAACTTGGTTTTATTTGCTCTCAGGGCAAATCACTCATCATATTATTACTTCAGCCTACCGAACTGAGTCCAGCAATGAAAGGGTAGGCGGTGCAGTACATAGTCAGCATTTATTTGGCAGAGCCCTAGATGGCCATATGGTCGGTCTAGATTTAGCTAGTTACGCACAAATGTTATTCGCTTTTAAAGCGGGTGGAGTAGGTTTGTACCGCTCTCATGTGCACTGGGATGTAGGTCGTTCACCTCGGTTTTGGCAAGCATAAAAAAGCACCTTTAAAAATGATTTAAAGGTGCCAATAAAAACTTCAATTGACAAGACAAAAATAAATGGTCTTGAATAGCGGGTAGTTGGCTTAACTAATCAATAAGCTGATTAATTGTTAAAGCAAGCATACAACTTAATAACTAGCCCAACCTTATTCTTACACACTCAACAAAAGGCAAAAGCATGAGGTGCTTAACGCCAAGCCAACCTTAACAGCGACCTGGCAATTAGTTACTTAAGCAATTACTTTGGCAATACTAGCGCAAACATGATCAATGTTTTGGCTGTTTAATGCCGCTACACACATACGGCCAGTGTCAGTGCCGTAAACACCAAATTCAGTACGCAGACGAACCATTTGATCTTTGCTAAGGCCAGAGTAGCTAAACATACCAATTTGATCAGTAATAAAACTCATATCTTGAGCAACACCAGCGGCTTTTAAACCATCGACTAGCTTTTGACGCATAGCCTTAATACGAACACGCATTTCAGCTAATTCTTCTTCCCATTGTGCACGTAAGGTGGCATCGCTTAACACCATTGCTACTACAGTACCGCCATGAGTGGGTGGGTTGCTGTAATTGGTACGAATCACAATTTTTAATTGGCTTAATACTCGATCGGTTTCTGCTTTATCGGCGCCTACAACGCTTAAAGCACCTACACGCTCACCATAGAGGCTAAAGCTTTTGCTAAAAGAAGTGGAAACAAAAAATTGTAAACCGGCAGCCACAAATTTTGCAACTGCCTGACCGTCTTCTTCTAGGCCATAACCAAATCCTTGGTAGGCCATATCGAGGAAAGGAGTTAAGTTTTTGGCTTTACAGACTTCTACAACTTGATCCCATTGTGCAGGCGTAATATCGTAACCTGTAGGGTTATGACAGCAAGCATGCAGTAACACAATAGTACCTGCTGGGGCTGCGTTAAGGTCAGACAACATGCCCGCAAAATCAATACCACGAGTAGCCGCATCATAGTAACGGTAATTCTCGACTACAAAACCAGCATTGGTGAATAAGGCACGGTGATTTTCCCAACTTGGGTCACTGATTAAAACTTTTGCATCTGGGCTGATTTTCTTTAAAAAATCGGCACCAATTTTTAAACCGCCAGTACCACCAATAGCCTGTACAGTTGCAACACGACCAGAGGTAACCACATCACTATTAGCACCAAATACTAAGTTTTTAACGCCAGTATCGTAAGCCACAATACCATCAATAGGCAAATAACCACGAGCTTTTGGAGCTTGCGCCATAGTGTGTTCGGCGGCTTGAACGCAACGAAGCAAAGGAAGTTTACCGTTGTCATCAAAATAAACACCTACACCCAAATTAACTTTTGCTGGATTGGTATCGGCGTTAAATTGTTCGTTAAGACCTAAAATAGGATCACGGGGGGCGGTTTCAACCTTAGAAAATAGTGACATCGCAAACCTTATCTGATGTAAAAGCGGGGGGAGGGTAAAATAAACTGGATTTCAATGCAACTTCAAAAAGCAAAAAATGAATCGAAATTAGCTTTGGGAAAGGCTAGGCACGACGGTGTTTTGCTTGATGCAGGCATTGTGCTAAATACGTATTGCAATTTTAACGCTATCCAACTATAAGACCCATTAAAATCAGAATTTTTTTCGCAATATTTGACCCAAAAACCAATTTTTTATCTGTTTTAACACACTTAAAAAACCAAGGTTAACACTTTATACAATTTACCAAGCAATTCATCAATGGCAAAACCCAAAAAAACCTCTAATGCTCAAGAAACTCAAAATGCAGTCAATGAGCCCGTTAAAGAGGGGCAATTTATTCAATTCGCCAATTCCCCTTTTGAGTTGTTTCAGCCCTATCCACCAGCAGGTGATCAGCCCTTAGCCATTGAGCAATTAGTAGAAGGGGTCAATGATGGTGAAATGTACCAAACCTTATTAGGCGTCACTGGCTCGGGTAAAACTTTTACCATGGCCAATGTAATTGCCAGAATGGGTAGGCCGGCCATTATTTTTGCCCCTAATAAAACGTTAGCTGCCCAGTTATATAGTGAGTTCAGAGAGTTTTTTCCTAATAATGCGGTGGAATATTTTGTAAGTTACTACGATTATTACCAGCCAGAAGCCTATGTCCCGCAACGAGATTTGTTCATCGAAAAAGACTCAGCTATTAATGAGCACATTGAACAAATGCGCTTGTCCTGCACCAAAAGTTTGTTAGAGCGTAAAGATGTCGTGATTGTGGCGACCGTATCGGCAATTTACGGTATTGGTGCGCCAGAGTCCTATCATAAAATGATTATGACGCTTAGAGTAGGCGACAAATTGGGTCAGCGTGATGCCATTATTCAATTGGTGCGTATGCAGTACGAGCGCAATGATATTGATTTTTCTAGGGGTGTGTTTCGAGTAAGGGGAGACACGATTGATGTCTTTCCAGCAGAGCATTCAGAGCTTGCTGTGCGGATTGAAATGTTTGATGATGAAATTGAATCATTGGCCTTATTTGACCCTCTCACAGGCCGCATAAAACAAACTATACCTCGCTTTACGGTTTACCCAAGTAGCCATTACGTAACGCCTCGCGACAAAGTTTTAGCGGCTGTAGAAGCTATCAAAGACGAGCTGCGCGATAGGTCTAAATTGTTGGTCAGTGAAATGCGTTTGGTAGAGGCTCAGCGCATAGAGCAAAGAACCCGTTTCGATTTAGAAATGTTAAGTGAGGTAGGGCACTGCAAGGGCATTGAAAATTACAGTCGTCATCTTACTGGTTCTGCCCCTGGCGACCCACCCTCTACCTTATTGGACTACATGCCTAAGGGTAGTCTGATGTTTCTAGATGAAAGCCACGTTATGATTGGGCAGTTAAGTGCCATGTATAACGGTGACCGCTCTCGAAAAACCACCTTAGTAGAATATGGTTTTAGGTTGCCAAGTGCACTAGATAACAGGCCGCTTAAATTTGAAGAGTTCGAGCGCAAAATGCAGCAAACCATTTTTGTTTCTGCTACCCCTGGCGATTGGGAAAAAAATCATACGGGTAAAGTTGTTGAACAATTAGTCAGGCCCACCGGTTTAGTTGATCCTAAAATAGAGGTTAGACCCGCACAAAGTCAAGTCGATGATGTGTTACAAGAAATAAGAATCAGAAGCGAAAAACAAGAGCGGGTATTAATTACCACCCTCACCAAAAGAATGGCTGAACAACTCACGGAATACCTTTCTGATAACGGCGTAAAAGTACGTTATTTGCACAGTGATATTGACACCGTAGAACGGGTTGAAATATTACGAGATTTAAGGCTTGGTGTATTTGATGTATTGGTTGGAATTAACTTGTTACGTGAGGGACTAGACTTGCCAGAGGTCTCCTTGGTTGCTATTTTAGATGCTGACAAAGAAGGCTTTTTGCGCTCTGAGCGAAGCTTAATTCAAACCATTGGTAGAGCGGCTCGTAACACAGAAGGTATGGCGATTTTATATGCCGATAAAATGACCGAATCCATGCGCAAAGCCATAGGTGAAACCGAGCGTCGACGTGCCAAACAAACTGCATTTAACTTAGAACATGGCATTACACCAAAGGGCATCTTTAAAAAGGTAAGAGATTTAATTGATGGCGTTTACAGCGATAAAACCGAAAAAGAAAATCGTAAACTCGATCAAGATGTCCAGGACCGCATGGCTGCTAGTGAAATGACAGAGAAAGATTTATCGCGCGAAATTAAACGTCTAGAAAAACTCATGGTCGAACATGCTAAAAATTTAGAGTTTGAGAAAGCCGCTAGAGTAAGAGATCAATTGGGTATCTTAAAAGAACAAGTATTTGGTGCTGGAGGATTAGATTCAATTCGGCTCAAATAATAAAAAATAAGATAAAAACGCCATTTAAACTAGTTTTACTCGTTTTTTTGGGGGTAAAAAAGCAACTTAGAGTGGAATAAAACCCCACTCATACAAGGGTAAATCCTAATTCTTGATCGAATTAGTCGGCTAAATAAGGTATACTTGAATTTATTGGTCGGGTTTATTTTTGGAGCAAATTTTGTGTAGCTTCAACAATAAGTTGCACTTGAGAAGCGTTTAACAATGGCTTAGCCAACTCGTTAAATTATTATCATTGTATCTTACCGTCAGTCCTATTTCTTGTTATCTTAAGGAGCTTGTTCATGCGTCTTACTACTAAAGGTCGGTTTGCAGTGACTGCAATGATTGACTTGGCGTTACGCCAAAGTTCGGGCCCTGTGACATTGGCTGCTATTAGCCAACGTCAAAAAATTTCTTTGTCCTATCTCGAGCAATTATTTGGCAAGTTACGTCGTAACGGGCTGGTTGAATCGACTCGTGGTCCTGGTGGCGGTTACACATTGGGCCGTTCAGCTTCAGAGATTACAGTTACCGATATTGTTTTATCGGTTGATGAGCCCTTAGATGCAACTGGTTGTGGTGGCAAAGAAAACTGCCACGGAGAACCAGGTCGCTGCATGACTCACGACTTATGGACTTCTTTAAATGCCAAAATGGTCGAATATTTAAATTCTGTAACTTTGCACAAATTAGTTACCGATCAGGCAGGCAAGGGCATAGAGTCGGATTTAAAACCAGTGATTAAACGTGGTGTTTCACCTATGCCTATTAGTCGCCCTATATCGGTTAATGCCCCCAACTCAGTGTTTGCACTGGGCAGTTTTAATTCAATTAAAACCACCGCTTAAATCAGCCAGTCGTTATTCAAATTTCATTTAATTTTTAAGTAGCATCAAAAATGGACATCACACCACATCTCCCGATTTACCTTGATTACAGTGCTACCACACCTTGCGACCCACGCGTAGTCGATGCCATGATACCTTGGCTTCGTGAGCATTTTGGTAACCCTGCTTCGCGCAGTCATGCATGGGGCTGGGAAGCAGAGGCCGCAGTTGAGCAAGCTCGTGAAAACGTGGCTAGCCTAATTGGTGCAGACCCACGCGAAATTGTTTGGACCAGTGGAGCCACTGAATCTAATAATTTGGCAATCAAAGGTGCTGCAGGCTTTTATCAAGGTAAGGGTAAACACATTATTACGGTTAAAACCGAACACAAAGCCGTATTAGATACCTGCCGCGAACTAGAGCGCAGAGGTTTTGAAGTTACCTACCTCGATGTACAAGCCGATGGATTATTAGATTTAGAAGCATTTAAAGCTGCTATTCGCCCCGACACTATTTTAGCCAGTGTTATGGCCGTGAACAATGAAATTGGGGTGATTCAAGACCTTACTGCCATAGGCACAATTTGTCGTGAAAAAGGTATTGTTTTTCACGTCGATGCAGCCCAGGCAACTGGCCGAATTGAAATTGACCTTGCGACACTACCTGTCGACTTAATGAGTTTGACTGCTCACAAAACCTACGGTCCAAAAGGTATTGGTGCTTTATATGTGCGTCGTAAGCCACGTATTCGTCTAGAAGCACAAATGCACGGTGGTGGTCATGAGCGTGGTATGCGTTCCGGAACACTTGCCACCCACCAAATCGTTGGAATGGGCGAAGCCTTCCGCATTGCAAAAGCTGAAATGACCCAAGATAACATCAAAATTTTGGCTCTGCATAATCGTTTAATTGACGGCTTAAAAGACCTAGAGCAAGTGTTTATTAATGGCCACGAAGATCGCCGTATTCCGCACAATATCAATATGAGTTTTAACTATGTGGAAGGTGAATCGCTCATTATGGGTGTTAAAGGATTGGCCGTTTCAAGTGGTTCCGCTTGTACTTCTGCTAGTTTAGAACCTAGTTATGTTTTACGTGCATTAGGTCGTAGCGACGAACTAGCCCATAGTAGCTTACGCATGACTATTGGTCGTTACACCACAGAAGCTGAAATTGACTCAGCCATTGCTTCTATTCGTGAAAACGTTGAAAAATTACGCGAACTTAGCCCCTTGTGGGAAATGTACAAAGACGGCATTGATATTAGTTCAATTCAATGGGCGGCTCATTAAGTCACTTCACTTTAGTATTTAGTTTCATTGGGGTTTTACCCATTCAATTCAAAGGATTAAAAAATGGCATATTCAGAAAAAGTGGTAGATCATTACGAAAACCCACGCAATGTTGGCAGTTTTGAAAAAGGTGATGATTCAGTAGGTACTGGTATGGTGGGTGCGCCAGCTTGTGGTGACGTCATGAAACTACAAATCAAGGTTAATCCAGAAACAGGTATTATTGAAGATGCACGTTTTAAAACTTATGGTTGTGGCTCGGCAATTGCATCATCTTCATTGGTAACTGAATGGGTCAAAGGTAAAACCCTTGACCAAGCAGCTGCTTTAAAAAATAGTGAAATTGCAGAAGAGTTAGCGTTGCCACCGGTCAAAATTCATTGCTCTATTTTGGCCGAAGATGCCATTAAAGCAGCAGTGGATGACTACCGTCAAAAACACCAAGCAAACTCTTAATATTCAAGCGATTAAAGTGTAGAGCTTAGTTTCTCTACACTTTATGTTGAATTGATTATTTTATCAACCTGAATTATTTTCCCTCTCATGTCCATTACATTAACCCAAGCCGCGGCAAGACACGTCAATCGTTATCTGACTAAAAGAGGTAAAGGTGTGGGTATTAGTTTAGGGGTTAAAACCACTGGCTGCTCCGGCCTAGCCTATAAACTAGAATACCTAGATGAATTTGCCCCAGAGCATGTTATTTTTGAAGGTCACGGTGTCAAAATTGCAGTAGATCCTAAAAGTTTAGCTTACTTAGACGGTACTGAACTTGACTTTGTTCGTGAAGGTTTAAACGAAGGATTTAAATTTAATAATCCACGTGAGCGTGATCGTTGTGGTTGTGGTGAATCTTTCCGAGTTTAAAACTTACCAGTTTTACGCATTTTAAAAACGCAATTTATTTCTTAAACTACTGAAGTCATGAAACTAGACGACACCGATTTTGCGTTATTTCAGTTACCTGAACAATTTGCCCTAGATGTTAGCTTGCTTAATATGCGTTGGAAAGAGCTACAGGCTAAAGTGCATCCTGACAAATTTGCTTCAGAAGGTGTGTCAGCACAAAGAATTGCAATGCAGTGGTCGGTGCGTATTAACGAAGCTTATCAGCGTTTAAAAGATCCTTTAAAACGAGCTAGTTTATTGTGTGAACTAGCGGGTGCCCCTATTCATGCAGAGCAAAATACTGCAATGCCAAGTGCATTTTTAATGCAACAAATGCAGTGGCGTGAAGAACTTGAAGAGGCCTCCAATGGCAGTCAGTTAGAGGCCCTATTAGCACAAGTATCAGAGCAAAAAAACAAGGGTTTTACCATTATTCAAACTTTGATTGATCAAGATAAAAACTTTTTAGCTTGCGCCCAACAGGTCAGAGGCATTATGTTTATTCAAAAATTAATCGCTGAAATTCAAAATAAAATTTATGATTTTGAAGATCAGTAAATAAGTCAGCGTCAAGACCGGCAATTAACCAGATTTTTAAAGGGCAAGTTGTCTTTGTTACAATCACAAAACAGCAAAAAACTATTTTGTTCATCATTTTTATTAAAGTATTTTTAGTAAAAGGTCGCCCACTTAGTTGCTCACCCTTCATTCATTAACTCTTTTTAATTGAGTTCAAAAGGTATTTTAAAAATGGCTTTATTACAAATATCAGAACCAGGCCAATCGCCCAATCCGCACCAGAGAAAAATTGCTATAGGCATTGATTTAGGCACCACACACTCTTTGGTGGCTGCAGTCAGAAATGGTATTTCAGAATGTTTGCCAGATGAAGCGGGTCAAGTTATTTTACCCTCTGTGGTACATTACAGGGCTCAAAAATCCCGTTTAATCGGCCTTGAAGCGGTTTTGGCAGGAGTCCAAGACCCTGCCAATACCATTAGGTCGTTTAAGCGTTTAATGGGTCGTAGCGCCTCTGACGTGGCTAGTCATGCCTACCAGTTACCTTATCAATTACTTGATGCCCCTGGTATGGTGCAAGTACAAACAGTTGCCGGCCCCAAATCGCCCATCGAATTGAGTGCAGAAATTTTAGCCACATTAAGGCAACGTGCCGAAGACACTTTTAATGATGACATTTTTGGCGCAGTAATTACGGTTCCTGCCTATTTTGATGATGCTCAGCGTCAGGCTACCAAAGATGCGGCCGAAATGGCTGGACTTCATGTTTTACGCCTTATTAACGAACCTACTGCAGCTGCCATTGCCTATGGACTTGATAACGCCAGTGAGGGTTTGTTTGCCGTCTATGACTTAGGCGGTGGCACATTTGATGTTTCCTTGTTAAGGCTTAGTCAAGGTGTGTTTGAGGTGGTGGCTACAGGCGGAAATTCTGCATTAGGTGGTGATGACTATGATCAAGCTTTAGCCGCTTGGGTATTGGCACAAAATCATCAACAAGATTTGCTTTTAAGTGCCCAAGAAAAAGGCGATATGGCGGCCCAAGCCAGACAAGTTAAAGAGCAACTCAGTACCCAAGACAGTGTCATATTTAGTTTGCAATTATCAAGCGGACTCATCGAGCAAGCTGTTTCGCGTCTTGATTTTGAATCTGCCACATCAGCTCTCACACAACAAACACTTATTGCTTGCAAAAAAGTCCTCCGAGACGCTAATGTAAGTGCACAAGAGGTGCAGGGGGTAGTCATGGTGGGCGGCTCTACTCGTATGCCTCACATTCCATTAGCAGTAGGGCAGTTATTCCAATGCCCAGTGCTTACCAATGTGAATCCTGATGAAGTAGTCGCTTTAGGTGCGGCCATTTCAGCCCATCAATTGGCGGGTAATGCCGGTGCCTCTGATTTGTTGCTACTTGATGTTATACCGCTTTCATTGGGGCTAGAAACCATGGGCGGCTTAGTTGAGCGTATAGTGCCTCGAAATCAAACCATTCCTACCGCTATGGCGCAGGACTTTACGACTTATCAAGATGGCCAAACTGCTTTGGCCTTGCATGTGGTGCAAGGTGAGCGTGATTTGGTCTCCGATTGCCGAAGTTTAGCTAAATTTACTTTACGTGGCATTCCTCCAATGGCCGCAGGAGCTGCCCGAATTCGGGTTACTTTTACAGTAGATGCAGATGGCTTGCTGAGTGTTTCTGCCATTGAAACCGGTAGTGGAGTAGAGGCGAAAGTTCAGGTTAAACCGTCATATGGCCTCACCGATGATCAAATTGCTCAAATGTTGGCCGATAGTTTTCATACCGCTGAACAAGACATAGAAACCAGAGCCTTAGTAGAGGCGCAAGTCGATGCCGACCGCCTCATTTTAGCGACTCAAAGCGCCTTAACTAAAGATGGTGATTTATTACCGCCTTCAGATCAAGAACAAATTGGGCAACTCATTCAAAATTTAGCCGCTTTAAGACTTGGTAATAACGCCAAAGCCATTGAAGACAGTATGAAAGAATTAGCCAAAGGAACCGAGCAATTTGCAGCTGAAAGAATGAACCGTGGCATTAGTCAGGCTTTGTCTGGTAAAGCAATTGAATCCATTTAAATGAAAAATTATTATGCCTATTATTAAAATTCTTCCGCATCATGAAATTTGTCCCAACGGTGCATCTATAGAAGTAAGCCCAGGTACCAGTATTTGTGAGGCATTACTCGAAAACAAAATTGCCATTGAGCATGCTTGTGATATGGTGGCTGCATGTACCACTTGTCATGTGATTGTTCGTGCAGGAGCAGCGTCGTTAAATGTCGCAGACGAGACTGAAGAAGACTTATTAGATAAGGCTTGGGGTTTAGAGCCTAATTCAAGATTAAGTTGCCAAGCGATTGTGGCACAACAAGATTTAACGGTTGAAATCCCCAAATACTCGATTAATCACGCCAAAGAAAATCATTAATGACTAAATTGATGAGCTAATTCATAAAAAAACCGACTTCATACACAAGTCGGTTTTTTTAATTTAATGAATATTTATTTTGACTTAGCGTCTTCTTCTACCTTCATCACTATCGGCCAAAATTTTGCGTATATCGGCCAACGAGGCCCCAGCAATTAATTTTTGTTGATAAAGATTGAGTCCCGCAGCATCACCATTGCGACCTAAAACTTGATTGTATTGTCTGTTAATGGCTTGTTTAGCTTCTGCTGAAGAGGCTAATGCCGCTCTAATATCGGCGCTACTTTTACCCTTTCTTAGTTGCCCAATATGAACATTAAGTCCAGAACTATCGGCATTACGGCCTAATACCTCTTGGTATATTCGGTTTACCGCAACGCCTAAATCTTGGTCTGAGATCCCAGTTGCAGATTCGTTGGGGTCCCGCCTATCAGCACTGCGTTCTGTTTTTCGCTCGTAGATAGGGGCAGGAACAAGCACTTGATTATTTTGATGCCAAACATCTGTTTTGGGTGCAGGACTAGGTACAATCACTGGAGCAGGTTTATAGGAGGGTAGAGGTACAGGCGTTGGTCTGTAATTAGGCTCAGAATAACGCGAATCTTGCTGATAATGGGGCTCAGGTTGTACAGGGTATCTGTGCTGCGTTTGGCTAGGATATTGATACTGATTCATCTCTTCGTAGGTGGCAAGCCTGCCACAATGAATTTGCCAAGTATTGTCATCTACAATACAAGCCCTTTGTTGTGCTTGAGCAATCGAAGCAACGCTAATTAAGCTAATAGTAGCAGTAGTAGTTAATAAAAATTTTGAAATGAGCTTTAGTAACTTGTGTTTCATATTATTTCCTTATTGCGGTTTTATATTTTAATTTACAGCCAAATCTGCCCAAAATTTTGTTACCTAAGATATAAATTGTTTAAAATTGTTTATTGACCCTGCAACAAAACTCCCTACTTGCTAGCAAGATGTAGTTAGTATACGAATGCTAAGTGTATTTCTAATTTTAAATAAAGGCGAGGGTTTAAAAACTACAAGTCTAGGCTAGTACAACTCTATCAAGACTTGCACCATGAATCTGTGTAATGAAGGTGTAATAGAGCCAATGAAGAGAAAAAAGTAAAAATTTCAATTCAATTTTTATTTAGTATAAAAATATTTTATAGGTTAACGAAGGTGACTGAATGCGACAAATTTTTTTAGATACAGAAACCACAGGACTGTCACACGAAAACGGCGACAGAGTTATTGAAATTGGCTGCGTTGAAATGTTTAATCGTCGCTTAACTGGCAATAATCTGCATTTTTATATCAATCCCGAGCGTGACAGTCATGAAGATGCCATCAGAATTCATGGTATTACCAATGAGTTTTTATCAGATAAGCCAAAGTTTGCACAGCTCAGCGAAGCCATTGTTAGTTATTTACAAGGTGCAGAAATTATCATTCACAACGCACCATTTGATGTAGGGTTTTTAAATGCTGAGTTGAAGCGCTTAGGTCAAGCACCGCTAGAAAAAATCGCCTCCAACATTATTGACACTTTGGCAATGGCTAAAGAAATTTATCCTGGTAAACGTAATAGCTTAGATGCCTTATGTAGCCGTTTAGAGGTCGATAATTCTGGTCGTACTTTGCATGGTGCGCTGCTAGACGCAGAGTTATTAGCCGATGTTTATATTAATTTGACCCGCGGACAAGATGCCTTATTAATGGAGGAGGCGCCAAGCTCAAGTGGTCAAAAAGGTCATAAAACTTTTGATTTTTCTACTATTCAATTGCCGGTTATACAAGCAACAGAGTCAGAAAATTTAGCTCATACCAAGGTATTAGAAGAAATAATGAAGTCAGCGAAAAAAGTAGTTTGGCCGAGCTAAATAAGTTGCAAATTAAATCAACTCAACTGATTTTTTAATCTGCACCCTGCTTGTGCTTTGTTATAGCTAAAAAATGTTATTGCACTAGTTTGTTGCAATGCAATAAGGCCAACAACCAACACTTGCATAGGGCTAGTTTTTCCTCTTTTGGCACGAACAAAACTAGTGCATTATTAAAAAAGTTAGCTGTTTAATAAAAAATTACACGAAAGTTACGTATTTACCCCTAGAATAAATGCACTTGAGTTAGGTGCATAATTTAACTCTTGTGAAAGCTCATCCATATTGATGAGATTTTCTTTTTTTTAAAGGGATGAAACATGTTCAAAACAAAAAAACTAGTTGCTGCTTTGAGTTTGTCAGTTGCTGCGTTTGGAGCGCATGCTGCTGGTACGTTAATTTTCTGTTCTGAAGCTAGCCCTGAAGGCTTTGATTCTGCACAGTACACAGGTGGTAATACTTTTGATGCTGCTGGTCACGCCTTATTCAACCGTTTGGTTGAATTCAAAAAAGGTACAACTGACATTGAACCCGGTTTAGCCGAGTCTTGGACAGTTTCTGCTGATGGCACTACCTACACTTTCAAATTACGCAAAGGTGTGAAGTTCCATACCACCCCCAACTTTAAGCCTACTCGCGACTTTAACGCAGATGATGTGGTGTTTACTTTTGGTCGTATGACTGATAAAAATCATCCTTTTAACAAAGCTTACCCTGCAGAATTTCCGTATGCCTCCGATACAGGCCTAGACGGCAACATGGCATCGATTAAAAAAGTAGATGCTAATACAGTTGTATTCCAATTACAGAAACCAGACGCAGACATGTTGGCTAAAATTGCCTTACCATTTGCCTCTGTTTTATCTGCAGAACACGCAGAAAAATTACAAGCCGCTGGTACTGCCAACTTAATCAATCAACAACCAGTGGGTACTGGTCCTTTTGTATTAAAAAGTTACCAAAAAGATTCTAATATTCGTTATACCAAAAATGCCGAATACTGGAATGCTAAAAACGTATTGGTTGACAACTTAATTTTTGCAATTACCACTGACGCATCAGTTCGTGTACAAAAATTAAAAGCGGGCGAGTGCCACATTATGTCGCAGCCAAAACCACAAGATATTGCTGGTTTACGCACAGATGCCAACATTAAAATGGAATCAGCTCCTGGTTTTAACATTGGTTATTTAGGTTATAACAACCAAAAGCCACACACTTCTAAACCAGAAGTTCGTCAAGCTTTAGACATGGCCATCAACCGTAAAGCTATCATCGAAGCCGTTTATCAAGGTCAAGGCCAAGAAGCGAGCAATCCATTCCCAGCTTCATTATGGTCTTACAACAAAAACCTTAAAAATGCTGCTTACAACCCAGAGCAAGCTAAAGAGTTGTTGAAAAAAGCCGGTTATGCAAATGGTCTTGAACTCACTTTGTGGGCTATGCCAGTACAACGTCCGTACAATCCAAATGCTAAGTTAATGGCTGAAATGATTCAAGCTGACTGGGCAAAAATTGGCGTTAAAGCTAAAATCACTCAATACGAGTGGGGCGAATACCTCAAGCGTATGAAAAATGGTGAACACGATGCTGGTTTGATTGGTTGGACAGGCGACTATGCTAGCCCAGACAATTTCTTAGGCGTATTGCTCACTTGTGAAGCCATTGGTGGTTCTAACTATGCTCGTTATTGCAGCAAAGAATTCGATGCGGCCGTATTAAAAGCTCGTAACAGTGTTGACCTCAAAGAACGTACTGCCCTTTACATGAAGGCTCAAGAAATCTTCAAGAAAGATTTACCTTGGACTACCATTGCTCACTCTACAGTGAATCAGCCAATGCGTAAAGAGTTAATGGGTTTCAAAATTAGCCCATTTGGCGACTACAATTTTGAAGGTGTAGGCTTAAAATAATTAGCTTGCTTGTTAAACCCTAGTAATAAAACTAGGGTTAAAAATAGCAATGAATAAGGCTTTTTAGCCGGAAAAGGCAGGGCTCATAGGAAATTTTTCCTTCTGCCCTGCCTTTATTATTTAAAGGTCACCTCTCATGTTTGCTTATATCTTAAAACGATTAGCGGTTTTAATTCCTACCTTTTTAGGCGTTACGCTACTCACTTTTTCCCTCATTCGATTAATTCCTGGTGACCCAGTAGAGGTCATGATGGGCGAGCGTTCGCTCGATCCAGAAGTACATGCGGCGGCATTAAAACGTTTAGGTTTAGATCAACCCTTGCCAGTGCAGTATTTTAATTATTTAAAACAATTACTCAGTGGTGATTTAGGTCAGTCTCTCAAAACGCAATCAAGTGTTTGGTCAGAATTTAAAGCATTGTTTCCTGCTACTCTAGAGTTAGCTTTAGTGGCATTGTTTTTTGCGCTAATTATTGGCATGACAGCGGGTGTAATTGCGGCTGTAAAAAGAGGCAGTATGGCTGATCATACTGTCATGACGGTGGCATTAACGGGTTATTCCATGCCCATATTTTGGTGGGGCTTATTACTCATTTTAATTTTTTCTGTGGGTCTGCGTTGGACTCCTGTATCGGGCCGTATTGATTTGCTTTTTGATATTACACCGCACACCGGATTTATGTTAATTGATGCTTTTAAAGCTGAAATGGCCGACCCAGTAGGCAATAAAGGGGCAGTCTGGGATGCTTTTAAACATTTAATTTTGCCAGCGATTGCATTGGGTACTATTCCATTAGCCGTCATTGCACGTATGACACGCTCCTCTATGTTGGAAGTATTGCGTGAAGACTATGTACGTACGGCACGCGCCAAAGGTTTGTCGCCAGCCAGAGTTATTTTTGTTCATGCACTGCGCAACGCTTTAATTCCGGTCCTCACTGTGATTGGTTTGCAAGTAGGCACCTTAATGGGCGGCGCTGTTTTGACCGAAACTATTTTCTCATGGCCGGGTATTGGTAAATGGTTAATAGATGCCATTGGTAGGCGAGATTATCCAGTGGTGCAAAATGGTATTTTGTTAATTGCCACTATGGTCATTATCACTAATTTTGTGGTTGATATTCTGTATGGTATTGCCAATCCACGCATTCGTCATCATAGCTAATTGCAATCATAAGAACAGGTAACTTAATGACTATGAATCAAAGTACTACAAACATGTCTGCAGTATCAGCACAACAAACTCCAGAGCAATCTGCAGAGTTACAAGCCGTACTGGCTCACCCCTCACCACTCAAAGAGTTTTGGCTGGCCTTTTCTAAAAATAAAGGTGCAGTTGCTGGCCTTTGTTTTATGAGTTTAATTTTGTTTTTGGCACTTTTTGCTCCTTGGGTTGCCCCTTATGACCCCATCGAGCAATACCGAGATCATTTTTTACAACCGCCTGTTTGGGCGGGTGGTACAAGCCAGTTTTTATTGGGTACCGATGAATTAGGTCGAGATATTTTGTCGCGCTTAATTCATGGTGCACGCCTGTCCTTATTGGTAGGTTTTGTTTCTGTTTTATTGGCCTTAATTCCTGGAGTGACCTTGGGTTTAGTTGCTGCCTTTACTGGTAGGGTAGTGGATAGTGCTGTAATGCGCGCCATGGATATTGTGATGGCCTTGCCCGCTTTGTTATTGGCAGTGGCAATTATTGCTATTCTTGGCCCTGGTTTAGTCAATGCCATGATTGCGATTGCCTTGGTGTCCTTGCCTGCTTATGTGCGATTAACAAGGGCTTCAGCCATGGCCGAGCTCAATCGTGACTATGTCACTGCTGCCCGTTTGTCTGGCGCAGGAACTTTAAGGTTGATGTTTGTAACGGTTTTGCCCAACTGCATGGCGCCTTTAATTGTCCATGCCACCATGAGTTTTTCGGCCGCTATTTTAGAAATTGCTGCCTTAGGATTTTTAGGTTTAGGGGTACAACCACCATTACCCGAGTGGGGCACTATGCTCGCTTCTGCACGTGACTACATAGAGCGCGCATGGTGGGTAGTGACCTTACCCGGTTTAACCATATTACTTTCTGTATTGGCCATTAATTTAATGGGTGACGGGTTGCGTGACGCACTCGATCCAAAACTAAAAACAGCCTCTTAAGCGTTACAGGAGTCCAATATGAGTTTATTAGCAATTCAAAATTTAAGTGTTGAGTTCGGTCCTGTAGGTAAAGCCTTTAAAGCCGTAGATGGGCTTGATTTAACTGTCAATGCTGGCGAAATTGTCGGTATTGTAGGAGAGTCGGGCTCTGGTAAGTCCGTCACTATGATGGCGATGATGGGTTTGTTGCAAGGCCAAGGCCGAGTCACTGCAAATCAACTGCAATTTGATGGAAAAGATTTATTAACTATTTCTGATGCAGGTCGAAGAAAAATTTTAGGCAAAGATATGGCCATGATTTTTCAAGATCCTATGACTTCTTTAAACCCTTGTTTTACAGTGGGCTACCAGTTAATGGAAGTCTTAAAGCAACACATGGGACTAAAAGGTGCTGCTGCCAAAGCTAGAGCCATTGAGTTACTAGAAATGGTGGAAATTCCTGGGGCTAAAGGTCGCCTTGACAATTATCCTCATCAGTTCTCGGGGGGTATGAGCCAACGCGTGATGATCGCCATTGCGATTGCTTGTAATCCAAAATTGTTAATTGCCGATGAGCCCACCACAGCGCTTGATGTAACCATTCAGGCGCAAATTATGGATTTGTTAGTGAATTTACAAAAAGCCCAAGGTATGGGTTTAATTATGATTACCCATGATTTGGCGGTAGTTGCAGAAGTAGCCCATAGAGTAGCTGTTATGTATGCGGGTCAGGTGGTAGAGCAAAGTGCCGTGCAAGATGCATTTAATCATCCGCGTCATCCGTATACGCATGCTTTGTTGCAGGCAGTGCCCGAGCGCAGTAGGGGGGCCAAAAGGCTTAGTACCCTACAAGGTATTGTGCCAGGTCAATACGATAGGCCCAAAGGCTGTTTGTTGGCTCCACGTTGCCCGCAAGTGCAAGTGCAGTGCAGTGCCATACCACCCGATTTAAAAACAATCGATAACTCACAAGTTCGTTGTTATTTTCCTATTTCTAAGGAGCTTGTTGTATGAGCAATATAGTCATGCAAGCCAATGCTTTAGCCAGGCATTATGAAGTGGCTCAAGGCTTTATGAAGCCTAAGGTCAAAGTGAAAGCCTTAAATGGCGTGTCTTTTACTTTGCACAGTGGCAAAACATTGGCGGTGGTAGGTGAGTCTGGCTGTGGTAAAAGTACTTTGGCGCGCCAACTCACGCTAGTCGAGCCTCCAACCGAAGGGCAACTTACTCTAAGCGGCGAAGTGATTGAACCCACCGATGCAAAGCAAAGAGCAAGGCTACGTAGTCATGTGCAAATGGTGTTTCAAAACCCCTATGCTTCACTTAACCCAAGGCAAAAAATTGCCGATCAATTGGCCGAGCCACTGCTACTGAATACGAATTTAAGTCCGCAAGAGCGCAAAAATGCGGTAGAAAAAATTATGCAAAGAGTGGGTTTAAGACCTGAGTTTGCACACCGTTATCCGCATATGTTTTCTGGCGGTCAAAGACAACGTATAGCTTTGGCAAGAGCCATGATTTTGCAGCCAAAAGTGTTGGTAGCCGATGAGCCCACCTCAGCTCTTGATGTTTCCATTCAGGCTCAAGTTTTAAATTTATTCATGGATTTACAAGATGAATTTAAAACCGCCTATGTTTTTATTTCACATAATTTAGCAGTCGTCGAGCATGTGGCTGATGATGTAATGGTGATGTATTTGGGCCGAGTCGTCGAGACCGGTGCAAAATCAGTTTTATTTTCTCAACCTTTGCATCCCTATACCCAGGCTTTGCTTTCTGCTACGCCATCTATTGACGCAGAGCACAGACAAAAGAAAATTAAAATTGTGGGTGAATTACCCAGTCCATTAAATCCGCCTAGCGGTTGCGCTTTTCATAAGCGTTGCCCCTATGCCACCGATTTATGCTCATCCACAGAGCCTCAACTCAGAGAGCTACAAGGTAGGCAAATTGCGTGTCACCATGCTGAAACACTTATTTAACACATTTTAAAATCATGCTTAGTTTTGTTAATCATTTACATGCACATCACTGTCCTACCTATGAGTTTTATCGTGGTGAGAAAGTACCTTGTTTTGAAAAAGTCGAGCGTTACGATTATGTGATTGAAGCTTTAAAAGCCAATGGTCATGAAGTAAGTTTTGCCACTAGCAGTGCTAATGAAGTGTTACCTCAAGTGCATAGCCAGCGTTATCTTGATTTTTTATCAAGCGCCTGGAGTCGCTGGTTGGCACTAGACACTGCTAATGCATCGGTGCAACCTTTTCCATCGGTATGGCCAATTCGTAGTTTACGTGATGATAAAGAGCCCGATAATTTTATTGCGCAGTTGGGTTTATATAGCATGGACAATGGCACACCAATGGTAGAGGGCACTTGGCAAGCCGTCAAGCAAGGTGCCGACTGCGCAGCCAGCGGAGCAAGCCATTTGGCCACTACAGGCCGTCCTAGTTTTGTGTGTTCAAGGCCACCAGGCCATCATGCAGGCTCTGACTTTATGGGCGGTTATTGTTTTTTAAATAATGCTGCTATTGCGGCACAAACATTGCGCAATCATGGTGCTGCAAAAGTAGCTATATTAGATGTGGATTTTCATCATGGTAATGGTACACAAAGTATTTTTTACGAGCGCTCTGATGTGTTTTTTACCAGTATACATGGTAGTCCCACCTCAGAGTTTCCATTTTATTTAGGTTATGCTGACGAAATAGGCCAAGGTGCAGGTAAAGGCTTTAATCTTAACTTACCCCTAGCTGCTGGCGCGAGTGTAGAGACTTGGTTTAATGCATTGAATACTGCTACCCAAGCTATACATCAATTTGCCCCTGAAGCCTTGGTTATTTCTTTAGGAGTGGATACTTTTATCAACGACCCTATTTCAAAATTTGCGCTAGATACACCCGATTATTTTAATATGGGGCAATTAATTGCCAGTTTAAAACTACCCACCATGTTTGTTTTAGAGGGTGGTTATGCCGTTGATGCAGTAGGCGAAAATGTAGTCAATGTATTAAATGGTTTTGAAAGTTTTGTCCCTACTGCTGATTAAGTAAGTGCTCGTGTAGAGGCTTATTAGCTAACCCAATTCAATACAAGAACAGGTGCATGCCCAAGTTTTTGTATTGAGTTGTGTACGAAAATTACAATTTGCTAGTATTGAGCAGTTGTTTAGCATTGGATTTAAAATGAAAGTAGCAATTATTTTCACCTTCGGTAATCGTCAATTTTAATGGATGCTGTATTTCCATCTATTTACAATTAGTTGCTAGTATTTTTAAATATGGAGTTAATTGTCAAATTTTTCAATTAGACTTTAAAGTGTTATTATTATCTGAAAGAAAAAAATGAATAATTTTACAAAAATCACTGTTGCAATTATGACTGTTTTAACTTTAGGTGCTTGTGCATCTAACCGCGGTTATCAGCAACCTCAGTATCAAAACACCAATTATACTAATCAGCAGGGTGTGCGTTACGGCACAGTGCAAAACATTACGGTCAGCAATAGCGGCGGTAGTCAAACGTCTGGCGGCGGTGCTATTTTAGGTGCTATTGTTGGTGGCGTAGTGGGTAATCGATTTGGTGGTGGTACTGGCAAAGACCTTAGCACGGTAGCAGGTGTTGTTGGTGGTGCCATTGTTGGCAATGAAATTGAAAAAAACAAAAGCCAAACAGGTCCCACCGTTTACACTGTGCAAGTACGTTTTGATGATGGCGGTACAGCCAATTATCAATATGGTCAAATTAGTGGTATAGGCCAAGGCTCACGTGTTAAGTTAGTGAATGGCCAGCTTCTTACTAATTAATCAGCGGGCGAAGACTGCATTTTTTGTTTAGTCGCTTTGCTTAAGCTTTTAGTTCCCTCAATTAATTAAAGGCTGATTTACAGCACTTAAGAATCTAAGAACTTAATCATCAAAAAGACTCTATACTTTGGTACAGAGTCTTTTTTTTGCCTTTAATTTTGTATGATGAATCCACTACACGAACTCAAGCACTTAAAAATAATTCCTCCACACTTGCATGCGGAAAAAATTGACGCAGTAGTAGTGGGTGCAGGTGTTGTGGGCTTGGCAGTGGCAAGGTCGATTGCTTTAACTGGCCACGAAGTAATCGTGTTAGAAGCAGAGCGTGCAGTCGGCACTGCTACGAGTTCACGCAATAGCGAGGTCATTCATGCAGGTATTTATTATCCTAAAGGCTCTTTAAAGGCCTTGTGGTGTGTTAAGGGCCGTGAGTTGTTGTACAAGTACTGTCAAGAGCGTTTTATTGCTCACAAACGCTGTGGTAAGTTAATTGTGGCAACTCAGCCCGAACACATAGCTCAGCTCGATGCGATTATGCATAAAGCGCTAGACAATGGCGTTACCGATATTCAAAAACTAACAGCGCAGCAAGCAAAGGCCCTAGAGCCCGAACTCAATTGCTTGGCAGCCTTGTTGTCGCCAAGTACCGGTATTATAGATAGCCATGGTCTGATGCAAGCTTTACAAGCCGACCTAGAAAATGCAGGTGGCACAGTAGTACTTGGCACACAGGTGGTGCAAATCACACCAGTCAACATCAATAATGAATTGGCTTATGAAGTGCTCACTGCCACTGGCGATTGCATTTACACCAGTCACTTGGTGAATAGTGCTGGGCATGGTGCTTGTGGATTACAAAATTCAATCAAAGGCTACCCATGCCAGTTATTGGAGACTGCTTTTTATGCCAAGGGCAATTATTTTGCCTGTAGTAGCAAAGCCCCGTTCAGCCATTTGATTTACCCTGTTCCAGAAGCGGCTGGTTTGGGTGTGCACCTAACCCTCGATTTAGCGGGTCAAGCAAAATTAGGTCCCGATGTGGAATGGGTGGATTCACCTGCTAACTTGCAAGTGAACGAGGGCAGGTTACAGGACTTTTATAAGGAAGCTAGGAAGTACTGGCCTAGCTTAGCTAATGACTCATTGCATGCAGCATATGCTGGCATTAGGCCCAAAATTAATGACCAATATCAAACGGCCAAAGACTTTGTTTTACAAGGCCCCAAGCAACATCAATTAAAAGGTTTAGTACATTTGTTGGGCATAGAGTCGCCTGGCTTAACTAGCTGTTTGGCCATCGCCGATGCAGTGCTTGAAGCGCTTGAATTGCAGTCTGCTGTGTAGGCACCCACACAATATAATTTCAAAAAAATACGATTGATTAAAAAAGTTGGTCGTGGTGCAAACAGGTCTACCATAAACGGATAATGTAAATTTTTTTTAATCAAGAGTTAATCACTACTAGTGCACAGAGCTAAAAATCTTAGCAATTGTTAGACCTCATTTTGATTCTAAAACAGTTAACTTCGATCCTTAAAAAGTACGAACTGTTAAAAAATAACATCAAAATATTTACACCTTAAGTTACGTAATGCAATAAATAATTGCGAATTGGTTTACTACAAAATGGCTCATCTATATTCTTTTGGATTATTCCAACTGATTAATTTTTGAATCATGAAAAACCAAGTTCTTCGAATTTTTAATTCACCCACTGCCAATGCGGCTGCACAGTTGTGTGACTCTTTGGCAAAACAAAAAGGCACAATCAATCCAACTAAGTCGGCTTCATGTTTAAGTACTACCAAAATGGCTACTTTACTGCTAAGTAGTTTTATGGCCTTGCCTGCTGCATTTGCACAAGGAGTATGTGAATCGGGTGGAGTTAATATTGATATCGCAGAACTCGATTCAAATCTTGTACGTGATTACAACTGCACCGCCATAGTGCTGAGTAACTATGAGACCCTTGGTTTGAGCAATTTTAATGTGAGCAATAGTACGGGGGCTTTAACGATTCAAGGCCCGCATATTATTAACAACGGCAATTTTTCTGTGACTAGAAGCATTGGCGCCAACAATTTTATTTTTACTCCCGAAACGCTTTCACTAGTAGATGGTAATGATATCGTTACCTTTAATAATGAAGCGCTTAATGCCACCATTATCAACACTGCCATTTCATTGGGTGGCGGTAATGATGTCTTTAAAGCAGACGGAAATTTTAGTTTTACCAATCTTATTGAAGGAGATAGTGGCTTTGATCGATTTGAATTTGGACTTAACTCAAGTAGTAAAGTCAAAGTAAGTGCAACGGTTTTAGGAGGGGATGGTTCTGATCAATTTATTGTTAAAAATGCGACTATTACAGGTACTTTAGATGCTGGAGAAGGTGACGATTCACTCACTCTATTAGGCAATCAGGAATTGCATTTAACGGGGGAAAAAGTGCTTCAATTTGAGAGGCTTAATATTGGTGACCCTGTTTCTAGTGATGCGACCAATCTTGTACTTGAAGGTGATCAAATCACATTAAACGACATAGTCAATGGAGAGTCAGTTAAAAGTCTCAACATCAACAAAAATTCAAGCTTGCGATTTGATTCAACGGCATTTACTATCAATGTTCAAAATGGTAGGGTTCACAATTCTGGAAAGCTTATTTTACAGTCCGCTATAGCTGGCAATCAAATCACCATCAACGGCAACTA
Organism: uncultured Limnohabitans sp.; assembly: GCA_964556425.1. Classification (GTDB taxonomy): domain Bacteria; phylum Pseudomonadota; class Gammaproteobacteria; order Burkholderiales; family Burkholderiaceae_C; genus JALQUL01. The sequence goes on from CAZKWC010000009.1 coordinate 46,013, forward strand.
TTTAGGCCAGGCGGGGTCGGAAATTTTAATCAATACTCGATTGGGTAATGATTCTTCTTTAACTGATCGACTCATTATTAACGGCAATACTAGTGGTGAAAGCAAAGTTTTGGTAACGAATGATGCCGGCTTAGGCGCTAAAACTAATTTAGGTATTCCAATTATTTTGGTGAGTGGCCAATCGGATGCTTGTTTTACTTTGGGTGCTCCAGTCCAAGTGGGCAGTTTTGATTATTTTTTATCGAAAGTGAATAAAAATTGGCATTTAGTCAGCGCCGGAAAAATAAACGGATGCGAGCCAGTTATCGTACCCGACAATGATGATAGCCAAGAAGCTGCAAAGCCAGCGGAAACAGTGCTTGAGAATAAAGCAACTACTCAACCCAATACCGCCAATAGAACCTTAGCACCCCAAGTGCTAAGACCAGCAGTAGCTGGTTATTTGCAAGCCGCACAGTCGCATTTTGATCAAACTTCATTAATTTTAGCTGGATATGAACAGCGCCAGCCCCATTTATCTAGGAGTAATGATATTTGGGGCCGCATTGTAGCCAATCAGGCAAAACACCAAAACACACAGTTTTCATATCAACAGGCTAATCAAAGTATTCAGTTTGGTAAAGATATTAGTTTTTCTGAAAATGTTAATAAACCCGATACTGAAACACAACGATTTGGCATCAATGCCAGCTTGGGCGAACAAACGACGGACTATTTTGATAAAAATAGAGCCTTTACCGACTTTGGAACTTTTACTGGTGTGAGTAGCACCAATACATATATGTTGGGTACTTATTACAGTCAAGTCAATGAGAAAAAACAGTACTTCGACTTGCAAGCGCAGTTAATAGCCAACAGCACTCGGTTTACTGATGTTTATACCGGTCAAGCTAATCAAAAGGGTAAAGGTATGGCGTTGTCTGCGGAAGTGGGGCAAGAATATGATTGGCTAAACTCTAATTGGGCTATTACACCTCAAGCCCAAATTATTTATCAAAATATCAACTATCAAGGTTTTGCTGATGCTATTTCAGAGGTGACTAAGCAAAATGCAGAAAGTTTAAGAATGCGTTTGGGACTTGGCTTCAAATCCAGTACTAGTGGTGCAAAAAATAATTCCACTCGTTGGAATGCATCTGCACACATTTGGCAAGAGTTACTCAATAATCCAAGTCGAACTATTGCAGGTACGGCCTTAAGTGTGGCTAACCAACAAAAACCTTGGGCAGAATTGGCAGTAGGGATAGAACACGACTTAAACGAGACCAGCCAATTAAGTGCACAAATTAGCCGTCAGCAAGATTTATCTGGGTCACAAAAAATGGGCGATGCAATTACCTTTAATTTTAAAATGAAGTGGTAATGGACTTACTTTAATTTGGCCCTGCTCAAACACAAAAACCTCATCAAGCTAGGAGAGTGATGAGGTTTTTTGGGGTTAGCAAATAGCGTTTAGTTAAGAAACATTTTTAAGTGCCACTGCACACTGCTTAACCAATTCAGGTCCTTGGTAAATTAAGCCAGTATAAATTTGTACTAAATTGGCACCTGCTTCAATTTTGCTTAAAGCATCGGTGGCACTCATTACGCCACCCACGCCAATAATAGGAAAATCAGCCCCCAGTTGCTGGCGCAAGGCCTTAATGACTCGGTTGCTAGCTTCTAATACGGGTGCGCCGCTAAGGCCTCCTGCCTCATCGCAATGAGGCATGCCTTTAACTGCTTCGCGGCTAATGGTGGTATTGCTGGCTATTACGCCCCAAGCATTATTTGGTTTACCATTGGCATCTTGGCCGTGCCGGCGCAAAGTATTGGCAATGACTTCAATTTGTGCATCATCAAGGTCAGGGGCAATCTTTAAGAATATAGGGCTTTGTTTTTGATGTTGAATGGCTAATTGTTGCCTTGCACGGCTGAGTTGCGAGAGCAAGTCTTCAAGTGCTTCATCGGATTGTAAACTACGCAAATTTTTAGTGTTGGGGCTAGAAATATTCACCGTTACATAATCGGCATAGGGGTAAACTGCTTCTAGGCAAATTAAATAATCTTGCACTGCATTTTCAATGGCGGTACTGGCATTTTTGCCAATATTGAGACCTAATAAAGGTCTCTCGCCCATTGGTAAGCGCATGATTTGACTTTTTTGCACATTGCGTAAAAAGGCATCTAGACCGTGATTATTAAAACCCATGCGATTAATTAAGGCACTGGCTTGCGGTAATCGAAACATACGAGGTTTTGGGTTGCCATCTTGTGCTTTAGGCGTGACAGTACCCACTTCAACAAATCCAAAACCCATTGCGGCTAAGCCGTCAATACATTCGGCATTTTTATCTAGACCTGCAGCCATACCAATTTTATTGGGGAAGGCAAGGCCTGCCACTGTCGTGGGGTCTGTAACCTGACCGTTGCAATAAGCCCACTGTAAAGGTGTGTTTGCCGTGGCTTTTAAGGCCTTTAGAGTGAATTCGTGAGCCGATTCAGGGTCTAATTTAAAAAGAAATGATCGAGCAAGGGAATAAGGGACTAAGGACATTGGATAATATTGGTTTTAAACAAGATAGCTGTATTTTCTCAGACTCTAGCCATGACACAAGACGAATTAAAAACTTTAGTCGGCCAAGCCGCCCTCAAATATGTAGTTAAAGGTGAAATTATCGGTGTGGGTACCGGTTCTACCGTTAATAAGTTCATTGATGCGCTCGCCACCATCAAGGATTCTATCAAAGGAGCGGTATCTAGCTCGGTTGCCAGCACAGAAAAATTAAAAGCCGCCGGCATTCCAGTGTTTGATTTAAATGATGTAGAAGAAATTGGTGTGTATGTAGATGGCGCCGATGAAGTCACCGAAGGTGGTTTTATGATCAAAGGCGGCGGTGCAGCATTAACTCGCGAAAAAATAGTAGCCGCCCAAGCCAAACAATTTGTCTGTATAGCAGATGATTCTAAATGGGTGTCGGTATTGGGCAATTTCCCTTTGCCAGTTGAAGTGATTCCGATGTCAGCAGCGCGCGTGATGCGTCAGTTCAAAGCAATGGGTGGTGACGCCTCTATTCGTATGGTCAATGGTAGCCCTCTCATAACCGACAACGGTCAATATATTGTTGATGTTAAAGGTTTAAAAATTACTCAACCGGTAGAGTTTGAAAACCAAATCAGTCAATGGCCAGGAGTGGTCACTGTGGGTGTGTTTGCCGTGCAAAGAGCCCATGTTTGTTTGTTAGGTGGCCCTAATGGCGTGACCATTTATACGTTTTAATTCATTCATTTAAAACAAAAAAACCTCAAGCGCAATTGGTTTGCATTTGAGGTTTTTTTGATTGGCAAGTGTTTAATTAAAACCTATCAATGCCAGGAAATAAAGTCTGGCTTTTAGATACACCGCCTCTGACTAACTCTCGGCCATATTCGGCACAGCGGTGAAGGGTGGGAATGACCTTACCTGGGTTTAATAATTCAAGAGGGTCAAAACCGGCTTTAACGGCCCGCATAAAATTATTTTCAGAAGGGCTAAATTGTACGCACATAGAGTTGAGTTTTTCAATGCCAACACCATGCTCTCCTGTAACTGTGCCACCCATTGCCACACTGGTTTCTAATATTTCAGCACCAAATAATTCACACCTATGTAATTCATCGGGGTCGTTGGCGTTAAACAAAATGAGTGGGTGTAAATTGCCATCGCCAGCATGAAACACATTGGCACAGCGAAGCCTATATTTTTTCTCCATTTCAGCAATTGCCATTAGGATGTCTGCAATACGTTTACGCGGAATAGTGGAGTCCATACACATATAGTCGGGGCTAATACGACCACTGGCAGGGAAGGCATTTTTACGACCACTCCAAAATCTTAAACGTTCGGCTTCGTTTTGGCTAACGGCAATAGCTGTCGCACCAGCTTTATTTAATACTTCTGTCATACGAGCTATTTCTTCAGCTACTTCTTCTACGGTGCCGTCACTTTCGCACAATAAAATAGCCTCTGCATTAAGGTCGTAACCTGCATGCACAAAGTCTTCTACTGCCGCTGTCATGGGTTTGTCCATCATTTCAAGGCCGGCAGGAATAATACCTGCTGCAATCACCGCTGCTACTGCCTCACCCGCTTTTTTAATATCATCAAAGCTGGCCATAATGCACTGTGCCAACGCAGGTTTAGGTATGAGTTTAACGGTGACCTCAGTGGTGACGGCTAACATGCCTTCTGAGCCCACAATAATAGGTAATAAATCAAGGCCGATGGCGTCAAGATGCAAGCCACCAAATTCTATGGCTTCGCCCTCAATGGTAAAACCTTTCACTCGCAAAACATTGTGCAAAGTAAGGCCATATTTGAGGCAATGAACACCACCCGAATTTTCGGCGACATTGCCACCAATGGTGCAAGCAATTTGACTTGATGGGTCTGGGGCATAATACAGGCCATAAGCGCTAGCTGCCTGTGAAATTGCCAAATTTCTAACCCCAGTTTGTACAGTCGCAGTGCGACTGGCGAGGTCAATGTTTTTAATTTGATTAAGTTTTGCCAAACTTAAAGTAACACCTTGAGAGTTGGGCATGGCGCCGCCCGATAAACCAGTGCCTGCCCCACGTGCCACAACAGGCACTTGTAAAGCATGGCAGACTTGAAGTACGGCTTGTACTTGCTCGTCGTTCTCTGGCAAGGCAACTGCCATTGGACCCTGGCGATAGGCGCTTAAGCCATCACATTCGTAGGGGGTTGTGTCTTGAACATTCCATAAAACAGCGTGCTGCGGTAATACCTTTAACAAGGCTTGCACCACATCGGCTTGCTGTGATTTTGGACTTTGGTGAGTTGGAAGTGCTGTATTAGTCATGAGTCTAAGAATAGCATTAAGCTTCACTTTTTTAAAATAAAAATTTTAAAAATCAATAAAAAAAGGCTTTATGTTCAATAAACATAAAGCCCAAAAATAAAAATTAGAACAACAAAATGAAATTAGCCCTTTTTAAGATCATCTAAAATTTGGCGCATTTCAGAGGAGTCAAAATTAACTTGGCCTTCAGATACGTAATGAATTTTTTGGTCAGAACCCACAATAAAAGTAGTGGGCAAAGCGCTTACCCCCCAATTTTTAGAAGCACGACTTTCGAGGTCTTGCAAAGCGCTTAGTTGTAGTCTTTCTTTTTGCATAAATTTCAGCACTTCTTCAGCATCTTGTTGCACATTTACGGTCAAAACCACTAGGTTATCGTTTTGCGCACTTTTATTTAACTGGTTAAGACTTGGTAGCTCAGCTACACAGGGAGGACACCAAGTAGCCCAAAAGTTAATAATAACTGTTTTACCTTTGAAATTGGCCAAGTCCACTTCTTTACCTGATGTATCGCTTAGTTTTAAGACGGGCGCAGATGAAGGAGTGACAAATTTGTCCCAATCTTCGTAGGCTGTATCTTCTATGGCAATTGTGTCTGGCTCTGTAGTTTCTTGATTAACTAGTGTTGCAAGTGGCGTAAATATATTTGAACTTGGTTTTACATTGGTTTCAGTAAAACATGAAGCAAGTGAAAAACTTGCTAAGAAGACCAAAAAGGCAGATTTTGAATTTTGCATATAAACCCTTACTATCATTTTTGATGATGCAAATTTATTGTAATTGAATTCAGAAAAAACTAAGAAAATGCTACTCTAAAATCACAAAAAGCAACAAAAATAAGCGTATAGATTGCAAAACTGTTGGTAATTTTTCGAATTATCTTGCTAATTAATATAAAAAGTATAGCAATTAACTAGGTATAAATACTTAATTTTATTGCCATAATTTTTAATATGAGTATTTTTATTGTAAGAACCTACTATTTTATATGGTATTTCGATAAGCGTTGTAAAAGTTGTTCTGCTTCTGCATGGTGCAGAGCAGGAGAACTTGCTTCTAATTTTGCAGCAAGCAATCTTTCTAGTGTTTCTTTTTGAGGTGTTACCACTCCATAAAAACGCAATTCACCTGCTTTTGCAATTAACAGGGTAGGAAAGTTTTCAAGATCGACAGGATCTACTACGTCGGCCATATCTTCGATATCGACCCATAGCAATTGGGCTTGCGGATAAATAGTTTGCATTGCTTCGAATCGTTTCTGATAGTCACGGCAGGTGCCACACCAAACCGCACACAGACAAGCAATAAAGTCGGGAGTGCTAGGCGAGGGTTGGCTAAATTCAGCAGATGTAGGTGGAGTGGAGGGCATAAATTAAAAAATTCTTAAAATGATGATTATATTTTGCATTTATTTTTTGAATTTTTACACGATTTACTCAACTAAAAAGAACAAGTGTTAGGGTAGAACCCCATAAAATTCAACTACTTTTTTAATTATTACTGCTAAAATAAATGCACGATTAAGACCGGATTTACAAAATGTCAGTTAGATATTGGCTCGAAAACACCCGCACAGTTTTTTTTCTTATTGCACTGCTGTGTTTAGGCTTATTAGCATTTGGTATTTATTTGCAAGAAGGTAAAGGCCTAGTGCCTTGTCCTATGTGTATCGTGCAGCGTTATTGCCTTATTCTAGTCATGATTTTTGCTTTCATGGGAAATATTTTATTTAAACCCAAAAAAGCCAAATGGTGGGTACTTGGAATTAGCATTTTTTCAATAGGTGGTGCTTTTGTTGCTGCAAGGCAATCATTTTTGCAATGGTTCCCACCAGAAGCATTTAGCTGTGGTCGCGACTTCTATGGCATGGTAGCCGATTTCCCGCTCCAAAAATTAGTGCCTATGATTTTTAAAGGCAGTGGCGACTGCGTAGCTATTGACTGGACGTTTTTGGGCCTATCAATTGCTAATTGGTCATTTCTTAATTTTATTTTTATATTAGCTTTAGTCTTGTCTAGTTGGTATGCGGCTAAAACCAGATCGGACTTTTACAGTTACCGTTAATGAATTCCTAATGAAGTAAAAAAGTCCTGTTGAATGCAGGACTTTTTTATTGGATATTAAGCTAAATTATTTAAATTTTCTTGACTAAAACTTTACTACGTCTGTCCCAGTTGTATTTGCGTTTTCTGGCTTCTGGCAACCAATCAGGCTCGACTTGTACAAAACCGCGTTTAATAAACCAATGCATGGTACGGGTAGTTAAAACAAAAATACTGTCTAAGCCAGCTGTTTTAGCACGCTGCTCTATGCGTTTTAAAATGCGTTCGCCGTCTCCTTGCCCTTGCGACAAAGGAGATACAGTAAGGGCAGCCATTTCAGCCGTTTTAGCTTCTGGGTAAGCATATAAAGCTGCACAAGCAAATATGACGCCGTCATGTTCAATAATGGTGTAATTGGCACTATCGCGCTCGATTTCGGTGCGGTCACGCTTGACCAAAGTACCATCTTTTTCGAAGGGCTCAATTAGGCCCACAATGCCGCTAACGTCATCAGCGGTGGCTTCTCTAAGGCTTTCTAGTTTTTCATCAATCACCATGGTGCCAATACCATCGTGTACATACACTTCAAGCAACAAAGAGCCATCAACTGCAAATGGCAAGATGTGACTTCTTTCGACACCACCCTTGCAGGCAGTAACACAGTGCTGCAAATAAAAACCGGTATCGGTGGGTAGGGTGGCAGGCGGCAGTGTGGCTAATAATTTTTCAGCCTCTGCAAGCGGTAATTCTGTATCTACTGGGTTGTCTTCAGAGGCGGGCTCGGTAGGGCGTGATCGAATGCCAGCAATTTCAGTCAAAAAGATGAGTTTATCAGCTTGTAAGGCAATTGCCACAGAAGTGGCGACTTCTTCCATAGCCAAATTAAATGCCTCGCCGGTAGGAGAAAAACCAAACGGTGAAAGCAAGACCATGGCACCTTGATCTAGGGTGCGTACAATGCCTTCGGTATCGACTTTACGCACTACACCAGAGTGTTGAAAGTCTATGCCATCGACAATTCCTACTGGCCTAGCAGTTAAAAAATTGCCCGACATGACTCTGACGGTAGAGCCAGCCATTGGGGTATTAGGTAAACCTTGGCTAAATGCGGCTTCAATTTCAAAACGAATTTGGCCGGCCGCTTCTTGAGCGCTGTCTAAGGCTGGTTCATCGGTAATACGCAGCCCATGCGAATATTTGGCCTCGTAACCTTTAGTTTTTAATTGTTCGTTGACCTGAGGCCTAAAACCATGCACCAATACCACACGTACACCCATCGCTTGCATAAGAGCTAAGTCATGGGCTAGGTTTTGTAGTTTGCCAGCTGCAATTGCTTCGCCTGCAACACCCACCACAAAGGTTTTGCCTCTATGCCTATGAATATGAGGTGCTACAGATCGAAACCAAGGAACAAAGGTGAAATTAAAGACGGTGGACACTGCTGGTTTTGCCTATGAAAAATTTAAATAATGGTTAACTGATTTTAACGAGTTTAAATCAATTTAAAACGAGTTAATGGATTATGGAGCCTTTGGTGTTGCATGCGGGCATGCACGTGGGCCAACATCTAAGTCCTGCCATCCTTTGTGACCCATTTTTTCAAGAGTAGCAATATTAGCTTCAAAAATAAGCTCAGCATCTGGAAAAGCATCTACCGCCTTGTCCATACTGTCCTCACGAATCAGGTGCAAAGTAGGGTAAGGCGAGCGATTGGTGTAGTTGCCAATATCATCTTCTTCAGTTCCTTCAAACTGAAATTGTGGATGAAAACTAGCCACTTGCAACACTCCGTCGAGCTGACTTCTTCTTAATAATTTGTCGGTTTTATATAAAAAATCGTTAAAGGCATAAAAGTCTTGAAATGCCATAGGCAAAATAATGAGAGCGGTATCGAACTTTTGATTTTCGCCTTCTACCAACGAAATTAATTGATCTTTTAACAGCAACATAATTTCAGTGCTGTCTTCGGCCAAACTCACATGATAAGCAATTTCATTTTTAACGTGAACTGCCTTAGCAAAAGGACAAAGATTGAGGCCAATGACCGCTTTTTCTAACCAGCGAACCGTGTCATCAATATAAATTTGTAAAGGATTAATAGCTGTAGATGAGGTCATAATGCTTATGGATAAAAAAAGTTAATTGGCAGATAAAGCGGCTTTGAGTTCAGTTTCTAAATCAATTTGTGTGCGACTATTTTGTAGGCTGGCACCTTGAATTAAAAACGTGTCTTCTACCCTCTCGCCAAGGGTAGCTACTTTGGCTAATAAAACATTGAGGTTGTGCTGATTTAACACTCTGGCAATGGTGTAGAGTAAACCCACTTTATCACCAGTTGAAATATGCAACAACCAATTTTGCGCTTTTTCATCGGGTACTAATTCCACCCTTGGTGCCATAGGGAAACTTTTAACCCGCCTCGACACCCGCCCTTTGCCTGGTGTAGGTAGAGGACCTTGCAAGCTTAAAACTTTCTCTAGTTGGGTTTCTACCATGGTAATGAGTTCACGGTAGTGCTCGGGCAACATGCTAGTGACTACCTGAAAAGTATCAAGCGCATAACCATTGTTGGTGGTGTGAATTTTGGCATCTAAAATACTAAAATTACCTTGTTCAAAATAGGCACATAAACGAACAAATAAATCTTTCACGTCAGGGGTGTACACCAAGACTTGTAAGCCCTCGCCAATTGGCGAAACCCTAGCTCTGACAATGGTTTTTCCTAGTTCTGCATCGGGGTGAAGTGGGGCGTTTTTAGGCGGGTTCACATAGCGAGCAATATGCTTGGTATGCCAGGCAATTTCATGTGCATCGTGGCGCATAAAATAACTTAAATCTAGCGTTTCCCAAAGTGGTTTGTGAGAGTCATGCGGCTCACACATTTGCGCCAACAACACTTGAGCTTCGCGTTTTTTGGCTTCTACCTCTGCATTGGCATCTGGGGCGCGACCACCTAAAGCACGCAGGGTTAAGCGATAAGCGTCTTCTAATAATTTGCCTTTCCAAGCATTCCATACCTTGGGCGAAGTGCCTCTAATATCTGCCACAGTTAATAAATAAAGGGCAGTTAAATAGCGCTCATTTTTTACCTTTTTAGCAAGAGCCAACACCACATCAGGGTCACTTAAATCTTCTTTTTGTGCCACTTGGCTTAATAACAAATGGTGGCCCACTAAAAACTCTAACAACAAAGTATCTTCTTTATCGACCTTGTGTTTTTTGCAAAAACGGCGCACTTCAATAATGCCCAAAGTGGAGTGGTCTCCACCACGGCCTTTGGCAATATCATGAAATAATGCAGCCGTCACCAATAACCAAGGTTTATCCCAGCCACTAGCTAACTGTGAGCAAAACGGATATTCGTGTTGATGCTCGGGAATAAAAAAACGCCGTACATTGCGCAGCACCATTAAGATGTGTTGGTCCACTGTGTAAACATGAAACAAGTCATGCTGCATTTGCCCCACAATAGCTCTAAAAACCCATAAATAGCGCCCCAGCACCGAAGTCTGATTCATGAGCCGCATTGCATGGGTAATGCCTTGAGGCGCCGCTAAAATTTGCATAAACCTGGCTTGATTGACAGGGTCATTTCTAAATTGAGCATCCATTACACCACGGGCGTTATACAAGGCTCGCAAAGTTTTTGGCGACAAACCACTAATGCCCACTTCCGTTTGATAAACACTAAAAGTTTCTAAAATGCGGTGTGGTTGTTGAATATATAAATCATCGGTGGCCACTTCAAGCATGCCCGATTTATCAAAAAATGCTTCGTTAATAGGGCGCAATGGGTTGGGGTTAGGATTGAGCCTTTCTTCGATATTGAGTAGCAATATTTGATTGAGCTGAGTAACGGCTTTAGCGGCCCAATAATAGCGTTTCATTAGGTTTTCGCTTAGGCGCCTATTGCCCTCGGCTTTTAAGCCCATCGATTCTGCTACTGCAGTTTGCATATCAAACACTAGACGGTCTTCACGGCGTTTAGCAGCCCTATGCAAATGACTTCGTACCCAGCATAAAAAACCATGGTTTTGTGCGGCTTGTTTGGCCTCTAGCGGGGTAATTAAACCAGCGGTAGCTAACTCGGACCAGCTATTGCCAAGGCCAGCGGCTTTTGCGACCCACAAAATAATTTGTAAGTCGCGTAGGCCGCCCGGTGACTCTTTGCAATTGGGCTCTAGGGAATAAGGGGTGTTTTCGTATTTATTATGGCGTTGATGCATTTCAGCTGTTTTGGCCGCCAAAAAAGCTAAAGGGTCTAGCGTGCTGTGATAGGACTGTTCGAAGGCTTGATACAACTGGCTATTACCAATTAATAACCTGGACTCCAGCATAGCGGTTTGCACAGTGATGTCTTGCGCGCTTTCGGCTAAACACTCATCTAGGCAACGGACTGCAGAACCAATTTCTAGGCCTTCATCCCAACATGCACCAATAAAAGATTCTAGTTTTTCTTTTAGCACTGCATCTTGATCGATATGCGTGCCAGAGGGTAATAAGACTAATACATCAATATCAGAATAAGGAAATAACTCTTGACGACCATAACCACCAGTGGCTACTAAGGCACAACTTTTAGGCATTTGATGCAGTTGCCACAAGTCTTTTAAAGCTTGGTCGGTAATGTGGGTCAGCTGCAAAATTTGTGCCATTGCACGGCGCTGAGTATGCCCCTCGGCTTGAAATGATTGGAGTAGCTGAGTTTTAACAGTACGATAGCGAATAGTAGGAGTGGTCTGCATAGTTAAGCTATAAATCAATTAAAAAAAGGCGAGTGTTAGCTTTAAAAAATGACGCCCCAAAATAGGGGCGAAAATATAAACTAAGCTGAACCCACAATTCAAGCAACTAGGTGGTGGTTGAAGCGACAAAATCTGGCGGTGGTGGACTACCTGCCGATAAAGTCAAGACTTCATAACCGGTAGCCGTTACTAAAACGGTATGTTCCCACTGGGCCGATAAAGACCTATCTTTGGTCACAATAGTCCAGCCATCGGGCATATCTTTAATGTCACGTTTGCCTGCGTTAATCATGGGCTCTATGGTAAAGATCATGCCTTCTTCAAGGGTTTCTAAAGTGCCAGGGCGACCATAATGCAAAATTTGTGGTTCTTCGTGGAAACCTTGGCCAATACCGTGACCACAGAATTCACGCACAATAGTTAAGCCTTGGGGCTCTGCAAAGCGCTGAATAGCCGCACCAATATCGCCAACAGTTGCGCCTGGTTTTACTTTTAAAATGCCTTGCCACATGGCTTCATAGGTGAGCTTGCTTAAGCGTTTGGCCTGAATAGACACCTCGCCTAAATGAAACATACGGCTAGTGTCGCCATGCCAACCATCTTTAATAACGGTAATGTCAATGTTGAGGGTGTCACCTTTTTTGAGCTCTTTGTCATTGGGAATGCCATGGCACACCACATGATTAACAGAGGTACAAATTGATTTTGGATAAGGTGAATAACCACCTGGTGAATAGTTAAGAGGTGCAGGAATTGCCTCTTGAACCTGTGTGATGTAGTCGTGAGCGAGTTTGTCTAGGTGATTGGTGGTAACACCCACTTGCACAAACGGCGTGAGGTAATCTAGCACTTCAGAGGCTAAACGGCCTGCAATGCGCATGCCTTCGATGTCAGAGGCGGTTTTGATAGAAATAGTCATGCCCGATATTATCCCATTATGGCTAAAAGCTGTTGTCGTGTAGGGCTAACATCACCAAACTGCTGTGTTAGCCAAGCCTCATTATAATAACTTGGCAGGTAACGTTCACCAGAATCACACAAAATAGACAAAATTGAGCCCTGTTCTTGGTTTTTTATCATTTCTTGGGCTAATTGCAACATACCCACAAAGTTGGTGCCGGTAGAGGGGCCGACTTTACGGCCCAATAAATCAGATAGCAACTGCATGGCCGCCACTGATTCGGCGTCTTTGACTTCAATCATACGGTCCACCACGTTCGCCACAAAACTTGCCTCTAACCTAGGTCTGCCAATGCCTTCAATTTTAGAGCCAGGGGTTTGAATAGTGCGGTCTTGATGATGGTAATAATGGCTAAAGGCAGAGCCTTCTGGGTCAACTACACAAAGTTGAGATTGCAATTGTTGGTAGCGTGTGTAGCGGCCAATAGTGGCACTAGTGCCGCCCGTGCCTGCACCCACCACCACCCAGCGTGGCACACTATGGCGTTCTTTGCTGAGCTGGCTAAACATACTTTGGGCAATATTGTTATTGCCGCGCCAGTCGGTGGCACGTTCGGCAAAGGTAAATTGGTCCATATAGTGACCACCGCTTTGTGTTGCCAAATCTTGCGCCACCTCATACACCATAGAGGCCTTCTCTACAAAATGGCAACTGCCACCGTAAAACTCAATTAAATGAATTTTTTCGGGTGATGTACTTTTAGGCATTACAGCAATAAAAGGCAGGCCAAGCAACCTTGCAAAATAAGCCTCGCTTACTGCAGTAGAGCCACTAGAGGCTTCTACTACCGTCATACCTTGTCGCAGGCTGCCGTTACACAAGGTATATAAAAAGAGAGATCGGGCTAAACGATGTTTAAGACTGCCTGTAGGGTGAGTCGATTCATCTTTTAAATACAGGTCTATGCCTTGATTGGAGTAATAAGGCAAACGCAGTTGAATAAGATGAGTGTCGGCACTGCGTTGGTAGTCGGCCTCTATGGTGGAGATGGCTTGGTTGAGCCAGAGTTTGTGAGGGAACATTTAGTGAATTGTGTAAATTGTAGCTAACAGTTTGAAAAATATAAAACAAGTGGTATATTAATGAAGAGTAGTGTGACTAGTATTTTCATTTTTTTAAATTCGGGTGATTTTCGTAAGCTTGCCAAACCGTACAAGTTAGTTTTAATTGAATAAACTTGCAACTTATGAATACCAACTATACCGAAATTTATACTTCTGCCAATCCGTTAAAACCCAGTACTTATTCAAGACGGGTAGTTTTGGCTGTCAGTGGTTTGAGTCCACAAATCCTAACCGAAACTTTATATGCTTTGGCTTCTTCATCGGAAGATACTTTTATTCCAACCGAAGTGCATTTAATTACTTCAGCAGAAGGTGCACGCCGTGCCGAATTATCTTTGTTAAGTCAAGACATGGGCTGGTTTCACCGCTTATGCCAAGATTATAGACTGCCAGAAATAAAGTTTGATAAAAGTCATATTCACGTCATGTGTGATGCCAAAGGCCATCCCATGTCTGATATTAGAACGCAACAAGACAATAAAGCCGCAGCTGACTTTATTACGGCTCATGTTAGAAGTTTAACGGCTGATTCCGATTGCGCTTTGCACGCTTCTATTGCGGGTGGACGCAAAACCATGGGTTTTTATTTGGGTTATGCCTTATCACTTTATGGTAGACCGCAAGACAGGCTAAGCCATGTGCTGGTGAGTGAACCCTTTGAGTCAAGTTATGACTTTTTTTATCCTACCCCCTATAACCGCGTTTTACAAACACGTGATGGCCAATTAGCCGATACCGCTTTAGCTGAAGTTACGTTGGCAGAAATTCCGTTTGTGAGTTTAAGGCACGGCTTGCCTAGTGAATTATTAACTGGTTCGGCCACTTTTAATGAAAGCGTTGCTGCAGCTAATTTAAAGATGGGACCTGCGCAACTCAAAATTGATATAGACAAGCAATGCATATTGGCAGGTTCAACTGTAGTCAATATACCGCCCTCTGAATTGGCATTATTTGCGGTATTTGCAAGAAGAGCTTTTAAAGGTGAGTTACCGATTGCTGCACCTACCAAGGGATTACCCGATCAAGCATGGGGCAAAAGATACCTTGACGAATACAAATTAATTGCAGGCTCTTTTGCCGACACAGAAGCTACCGAGCGTGCCTTAAAAAATGGTATGGATGGGGAATACTTCTCATCTTGCAAATCTAAATTAGAAAAGCGTTTAAAGACTGCATTAGGTAATGCATTTACAGCATATAGAATCCAAGACGGTGGAACAAGACCTAGGCGTTATTCAATTGAATTACGCCCAGAGGTAATTAGTTTTTCTACTATTTCCAAATAACTAAGGAAACCATTGAATGATCAAACAAAATAATGAACTGTTAGCGGCCTCATGCAGAATGGCATTAGCAGCCTATTTGCATGATTTGGGCAAGTTTGCAGAGCGTGCTAAGTTAGAGGTATCCAAAGAGCAGTTAGATGCACATATTACACAGTATTGTCCATTTAGAGTCACCGAAGCCAATGGCAAGGGGTACCACAGTCACAAACATGCTGCTTACACAGGTTTTGCATTTGATATTATTGAAAAAAATGCTCCTCACTTAATTAATGGAGACATGACTCCATTTGTGAATCGTGCACAATTACAAAATGGGCAAAACGCCGCCATTGACTCCTTAATTAATGCGGCCGCTTCACATCACAAACCTGAAACTTTTTTACAGTGGATTATTGCAACGGCAGATCGTGTCGCAAGTGGTTTTGAACGTCAAGAGTTTGAGGCTTACAACTTAGCCTCAGATGAAGCACCAGAAAAAGCAAAAAACAAAACGGGCAAAAATCATTATCAAGCTAGGCAATTATCGCTTTTTGAACAAATTCGTTTAAGCAATCAATCACCAGCTGCTTCATCTGCCAATGACTTAGCCTGGCGTTATCCACTTAAAGCCTTATCCGCCCATGCTATTTTTCCGCAGGCTAAAACAGTATGTGAACCCTCTGAAAACGACGTTGCACAAAAAGAGTACCTTGAATTGTGGAATGAATTTGTAGCTGGCTTGGCTAAAATTCCTAACTCACACAGAGAAAATTGGGCATTATGGCTTGATCATTTTGATACCGCTTGGCTCACGTTTACTCAGGCCATACCAGCTGCCACAGCGTTTGGTACCAAACCCGAAGTGTCCTTGTATGATCATAGTAAAGCAACATCGGCAATTGCGACTGCCTTATGGCGTTGGCATTTTGAAAATAATCGGTGCAGTACTGAAGACGCTGAAAAAATTGCCGCTAGAGCAGACTGGGACGATAAAAAATTATTGTTAATTCAAGGTGATTTTTTTGGCATTCAAGAATTTATTTTTAGTGATGGCAGTGAAACCAATAAAGCTGCCGCTAAGTTATTGCGTGGTAGGTCATTTCAAGTTTCCATGTTTACTGAATTGGCAGCCGTTAAGGTTTTAGACGCTTTAAGCTTGCCTTCTACCAATCAAATGATGAACGCAGCAGGTAAATTCTTAATTGTTGCACCTAATACCGATGCAGTTAAAAGCAAAATTAAAGAGTTGAGTGAAGAAATCAATCAATGGTTTTTAAAGCATAGCTTTGGTATGGCTGGCTTAGGCTTAATTGCCAAACCTTGTAGTTGTAATGATTTTTTAAAGGGGCAATTTAAAAATCTAATGCAAGGCCTATTTGCCGATTTGGAGCGAGTAAAGTTGCAAAGGTTTTCTTTGCTTGGTAATACCAACTCTGTTTTAGAAGCAGATTATTCATTGGGTAGTTGCCAATATAACAGTCGCTTGCCAGCTGATAACAATGAAGGGTCATGTGCATTGTCGCGTGACCAAATTAAGTTGGGTCAATCAATTGTAAAAAAAGACCGTCTATTAGTTCTTAGAAATAAAGATGATTTAAATGGCAGAAATATTGAGTCACTAGAATTAGATGTTTTTGGCCTTGCAGTTGCCTTTACTAATAGTGAAGAAATTAGCGGAAAATTTGGTCAATTGGCCAAAGATAATATCTTAATGCGCTGCTGGGATTACAGCTTGCCCGATAATTTTACTACTGTATTGTGGAATGGTTATGCAAGGCGTTTTATAAATGCCTACGTGCCAGAATTTACCGATTTTGATCTTCAAACTTCTGATAAATACACTGGCTTAGATGAAGATGAAATGGCACAAATTAGCATTGGGGCTGGTAAAACATTTAATCATATTGCCTGCGAAGACAGAAGCTGCCCAAGGAACCCAAATGAATGGCAAGGGCAAGTTGCTCTTATGACTTTAAAAGGTGATATTGATAATTTAGGTAATATTTTTCAAAAAGGGTTAAGCGAACCTACTTTTGCAAAAATGGCCTCTTTATCGAGGCAAGTCAACGCATTTTTTGCTATTTGGTTACCTGCTATTTGTGCAAAAAAATATCCCAATACTTATACGGTATTTGCAGGTGGCGACGACTTCTTTTTAATTGGACCTTGGCTAAGCACACAAAAATTAGCCGCCGAAATGGCAACTGAATTTAAAAATTATGTGGCACAAAATTCAGAAATTCATTTTAGTGCTGGAATGGTAATGACCAAACCAGGCCAGCCAATTCATGCTTTAGCCAATGCGGCAGAAGAGGCATTAGAAAAAGCAAAAGGCAACGATGGCAAAAAAAATGCAGTCACCTTATTTGATACCAAAGTAAGCTGGATAGATTGGCCAAAAATTGAAGCTGCAGATTCTGAATTATTAAGAGTGAAAACTACTTATGGTTTATCTACTAGTTATGTTTATAGCTTACTGCAATTAATTGATTTAAGTTGCGATGATAAAAATCCAGAACAAGCCATGTGGCGAAGCAGGTTTGCCTACAAAACCAGACGATATGTTGTGGACAAACTCGATAAAGCAATTAGGCCTTCTGCACAAATGGATTTAGCCTCCACTTTAGGGGCAAATGGAATTGAGGTTTTAGGCAAGGCCTACAAACTTCCACTTTTTAATTATTTCTATCAGCAAAGATAAGGAGAGAGAAATGGCAACAGGTTTTAACGGTGGTGGCAACAGACCCTATGGTACAAAGCCAGAACCACGAGTTTTTGAAATAAATGTTTCTGACATCTTGTTAGATAATTTAGCAGAAAATATTTTTTCTGAAGTAGCACAGCAAAAGGCAAAAATAATTGCTGAAGCTGGTAATGGGAAAAAAAATAAATCGACTCAACTAAGAAAATTTTACGATGAATTAGTACTTTGGAATGAGAAGGTGGCATTGCAACCTGATGCGACTGAAAAGAACACCAAGTATCAAGAAATTGCTCCATTTGTGAAAATGATGAATGCCAAAGTGGCTTATTCAAAAGGACGTGAGCATGTAGATGTTTGCTTTGAAAAAATGTTTACTCAGTTAATTAATCAAATCAAAGACCCTAAAACTCTAAAAAATGCCAAATTATTTATGGAAGCTTTTTTAGGTTTTTACAAAGCATTGGAGAAATAAAATGACAAAATTAATCGAAATTACTACTATTACCGCTACTTTAGAATTAATTACAGGCACACGAATTGGTGCAGGTGACTCCGAAATGCACATTGGCGGTGTTGATAACACGGTCATTAAACACCCACATACCCAAGTACCTTATTTACCTGGTTCTAGCTTAAAAGGTAAAATTAGAAGCCTTTTAGAATGGCGTAGTGGAGCTGTTCAAGAACAAGCACTGGCATTTAATGATTACGAAAAGACCAGTGGAAAAACTCAAGAAGAGGTTAAAAAAATTCTTCAGTTATTTGGTATTAGCGGTGATGCTAAACAAGATTTAAAAAATCTTGAATTAATTGGCCCTACACGCGTTTCATTTTGGGATTGTTCATTAAACCCTACATGGGTTCAAAACTTGAGAGAGAACAATTTACCCCTAACTGAAGTAAAAAGTGAAAACCGCATTAATCGAATTTCTGGTGTAGCAGAACATCCAAGGCAAACCGAAAGAGTGCCAGCAGGTTCTGAATTTGATTTTAGATTGTCAGTTAAAAAGTTAGAAGGCGATAGCGAGCAACTTTTAAACACTTTGTTAAGTGGCCTTAAATTATTAGAGTTAGATAGTTTAGGCGGCGCTGGATCTAGAGGCTATGGAAAAGTCAAGTTTAAAAACTTAAGCATTAATGGCAAGCCTTATCAAAACGAGTTTGATGCACTTCAGGCATTTGCAATTTAAGCCACGTGAGCAGTGCAAGCAATAAAAACAACCGTTTTTTTGAATGTTTGCCTGTTCATAATGGCTACCCTTTATCTTTGTCCTCAACAAAATTATGCAAATTATAAAATTTTTAATACAGCCGTTAACTGCATTTGGTACGCCTCTTGTTGGGGATACTTTGTTTGGCCAATTGTGCTGGATTTTAAGACGCCAACTCGGAAATGCGCGTTTAAGTGAATTACTTCAAGCCTACACCCAAAACCAACCTTTTATGGTGGTGTCGGACGCATTTCCTAAAGACCACCTACCTTTGCCTACAGTACCAAGCACAATTTGGAGTAATCCAAATAACACCGATCGTAAAACTTTAAAAAAGAAAAAGTGGTTGCCACTAGAATCTATAAATGAGCCAATGCCCAATTGGCAGTCTTTAAGCCATGGAAATGAGGTTTTACCAGTGCAAACTAAAGCACAAGCCCACAATACTATTAATAGAAAAAGTAGCACAACAGGGTCTGGCATGTTTGCCCCTTACACCACCGAGCAAACATGGTATGACCATAGTGTGATGTTAGATTTATATATTGTGTTTGACCAGTCAGTCATAAATGCATTCCAAATAAATGATGCTTTAAGCACTCTGGGCAAAGTGGGTTTTGGCAGAGATGCGAGTACTGGTTTAGGTAAGTTTGAAATAGTTGCCTGCACAGAAGATTGGACTTGGCCAACGACTAATATTTCAGAAAAAAACTGCTACTTGACTTTAGCAGCTTGTGCCCCCCAAGAACAAAACTTTTGCCCAGTAAGAAGTTTTTATCAAGTAGAAACCCGTTTTGGCAGGCACGGCGAAATTGCAGTGGGCTTGGGTAATCCGTTTAAAAAACCAATTTTAATGGCCAAAGCTGGCGCTTTATTAAGGCCAGAAACTATAAATAATCAGTGTTACTTTGTGGGCAAAGGTTTAGGTGGCAAGCACCAGGCTATTTCAAGCGTAATGCCAGAAACGGTGCAGCAAGCTTATGCACCTGTAATTGCAATTAGTCAACCGTAAGAGTTAAAAAATGAAACCATTCTTAGAACAATTTCAATTAGCATTAACACCGCTTTCACCTATTCATATTGGTTGTGCAGAAGACTACGACCCTACCAATTATTTAATTGAAGATGGCGTGTTGTATAACTTTGACCCTAGTCTTGCAGTTTTAAACGAAAAACAAAAAAATGATTTAAGTAAGGTGGTACTTAGGCCTAATTTATTAGCAATCCAAAGGTTTTTTGAAGCGAATTCTGAAACTTTTAAAATTCAAGCGCAACATCTTTTGCCAGTGGCAGAGGGTGTTGCTGCACAGTACACTAAACAAATTGGTAATGTTGCTAATCAAGAAGCTTCGGGTAAAGATGTTATTAATGCCTTAACCATAGAGCGTAATATGTATATTGGTTCTAACAGGCAGGCTTATATTCCAGGCAGTACTTTTAAGGGAGCTATTAGAACCGCCATGGTAGACGCCCTTAATAACAGAAACTCTACCATTGAAAGTAAAAGCCAAAAACTCGAAGATAGATTACTAGGGGGTGATTTTAGTGCGAGCCCATTAAGGTTGTTAAAAGTTTCTGACTTTATGCCCACTACCGAACCACAATGCGAAGTTTTATTTGCGACCAACAAAAAAAAGAAATTAGTAGAACGAGATGGTAGAGAAGTAAACCCAAAAGGTATTACCACACGCAAAGAATGTATTTTGCATGGGCAATATCGCCAATTTACTGCTTCTATTACTATACAAGACTTGTTAGATAAGGTAGTAAGCAGTAATACCAAAGACAAAAATCCTAATCCACAATTAAGTTACCAAAATTTAGTTGCGCTAGCTAAAGATAATAACCAATACAACCTAATCCGTTTGCATAATGAATTAAAACTATTGGAATCAAGACAATTAATTAATCTTAATTGGTTGCAAAGTTTCAATCAGTTATTTTCAGGAGCAATTGAGAAACAGCTACATAATGGAACGGCATTTTTAATAAGACTAGGCCGTTATGGTGGTGCAGAAAGTAAAACATTATCTGGTAAGGGTGTTGCTAAGATTAAAATTATGCAAGGCCCTGGTAAACAGCCTACCTACGAAGAACAAACACTTACTGTGTGGTTAGCTACATCACAAAATATTACTAATAGCAAAGGCTTGCCATTTGGTTGGGCTATTGTAGAAATTAACCCATCTACCGAAAATACTGCTTTAAAAAATTGGTGCCAGACTGTATCTGCAGGCCGAAAAAATATTGCTTTAATCAAGCAACAATTTAAAGCTGAAAAAGAGCAAGCTACTATTGTAAAACTTGAACAGCAGCAACAGGCTTTAGCTAAGCAATTGGCAAAACAAGCCGAAGAACTACAAAAGCTAGAAAAAGAAAATGCAAGGCAAAATATGTCGGATGCTTCTAAAGCCATTGATGTTTTTACAGATGCTTGCCAAGATTATATTAATACCAAACTTCCACCCAATGGCAACTATAAAAAACTAGTGGCTGACGTTGGCAAAGCTGGGCTTTACCAAGATGCCAACAATTTAGTAAAAAAAGCCCTAGATACAGAAGCTAATTTTTGGACGGCTGAAGAAAAACTTAATTTGGCAAATGTTATAGAAACTAGTTTAGCTAAAGTAATTGACCGTTGGGATGCCAAAGAACAGCGTAAAAAATTGCGAATTAATGCGCTTAAAGGGCAATAGGAAATTAAACACCAATGTTAGTTACTCAAGAAAATAAAGCGACCAATATTGCAGATATATCTTTTCCTGTTGCAAGGTATAGATTTACTGCAAAAGTAGAGGGGGCATTAAGAATGCCAGGTTATTCTGGCTCTTTGTTAAGAGGTCAATTTGGTGCTGCCTTACGTGATTTAGCATGCATGACTCGGCAACCCACATGTAATAATTGCCCCTTATTACAAACCTGCCCCTACACCAAAATTTTTGAAGCATTGCCAAGTACCGAGCATTCTTTGCAAAAGTTTAGTCATATACCCAATGCCTATGTGATAGAGCCACCTTTAGCAACAGATGATTTAGCGCCTTTTGATTTATTCAATGGTGATGAGTTAATTTTTAACATGGTGTTGTTTGGACAATGTGTTTCGCAATTGGCTCTTATTATTTTTGCTTGGCAAAAAGCTTTTAAAAGAGGCCTTAGTAAAGAGAAAATTCCACTAGAGCTTTTAAAAGTAGAGTATGTTGGAGAATATACAGATGAAGTAGAAACAGTTTGGAGTAGTGCGACTGCTAAGTTATTAGCGCATCAAGTTAGTTTAACGGCTGATTGCCTACCTAGTTTTGAATTAGCAAATGCTGCATCACTTCAAACCCTTAGACTTCATATTTATACCCCTTTAAGGATTCAAAATAATGGTACACCTTTAGGACCTAATAATTTAAGCCCTAAAACCTTTTTAACAACTTTAGCAAGACGTTTTACATTGTTAATGGAGTTTCATGCAGGTCAGTCGTATGGTGAATTAGTACCAGCAATAAGCACATTAGCAGAGCAAATTCAGGTGCAATCACACGACAATTTAAAGTGGCATAACTGGATTCGGTATTCAAGTAGGCAACAACAAGAAATGAATTTAGGCGGCGTTATTGGGTCTTGGGATTTAACTGCTAGTCAAGCAATTTGGCAAAGAATTTGGCCATGGATTTATTTAGGTCAATGGGCTCATGTGGGTAAAAATGCCACTATGGGAATGGGGCATTACAGTGCGGAGTTTTTAGAATGACAACATGGTTTGTGTCTAGGCACCCTGGCGCCATTGAGTGGTTAAAAAATCAAAACATAGCAGTTGATGATTTCGTAAGCCACTTAGATGTAGAAATAATTAAAACTGGCGATGTGGTTATTGGTAGTTTGCCCGTTAATTTAGCCGCCATAGTTTGTGCTAAAGGAGCAAGGTATTTTAATTTAAGTGTTCAGTTAACAGCAGAGTTGCGAGGCAAAGAATTAAGCGCTGCACAGCTTGTAAATTGCAACGCCAAACTAGAAGAATTTTTAGTTTTTCCAGCACCCATTCAATAATAGAAAGAAAAAAATGACACAAAATAAGCTTGCTAATGCAGACCAAAAAATAAGACCCACTAGGCATATTTGTATTGCAACAGGTCAAAATTTAGCTAACTTAATTCCAGCAGTGCAATTAGGTGCAACTGATGTGATTATTTTAGAAACATCAGAAATGACAGAAAGTGCAAAATTTTTAAGTAAAGCATTAAAGTCTAGAAATATTACTTCGCAAAAAATATATTTTGACGATAGTAGCCCCGAAAAAATACAAGAAAGTGCATTAAAAATTGCAACCGAATTTGGCCAAGGAAAAATTGTTTTTAATGCCACTGGTGGCCATAAATTAATGACCCTTGCCTTGGCAACACAACTCAAAATGGCAGATGAATTGCATGTGCTCTATGTAGAAACTAAAAAGCTACGCTTTGATTGGTTAGAGCCAGAAGCTGAAATGGTGGGTATGCAAAATGTTTTAAAAATAAATGATTTTTTACAGGTACACGGTTACAGTCAAAAGGCAAATGTGCAGCACAATGAAACCTTAAAAGAAGTTGCTCTACAACGTAAAAGTTTAACCAAATTGTTGGGTGATGAATCTGAAAAATTAGGTCGATTTTTTGGAACCCTTAATTTATTAGCACACAGAGCTTTGCCAAAAAATGATTTTGGTATTTTTAACGCCAGCCAAAGTTTAGATTTTGCCCCTGGTGGATTGGCTGCAGAGGTATTAAAAAAAGCACAAGAAATAGGCTTAATATCTTTAAATGCCTATGGCGATGAAATTACTTTTACCAATGAAGACAGTGCCAAATATTTTGGAGGTCAATGGTTAGAAGAATATGTGGCAAGCAAACTTCAAGGCATTCAGCCTTTTGATTATGCAACTGGTCTTGTCATACAAAAAAATGGAACAGAAATTGCCAATGAATGTGATGCAGTAGTGGTGCACAATAATCGGTTTTTGTTAATTGAATGCAAAACTTTAAAGTTTGGTTTTGATGCAACAAAAGATGCAGATTATATTTATAAGCTTTCTCAATTATCGAATAAAATTGGCGGACTATTTGCATCTAAATTATTACTATCTGCGAGACTTGTTCCTGAAGAAGTAAAACAAAGAGCAAAAGATTATGGCGTTCAAATATTAGACGCCAGCGAGGTTAAAAACCTTGTTTCGTTCATTAACAATTGGAAAAATTCATAAATTACCATAGGCGTGTGTAAGGGCAGGGCTTGGTTTTTAACCAAGCCCTTTTTTTATGGCAAGCTTGCCATAGTACACAAATAGTTGTTATAGGTTCAAAATTACACCTATGCAACATCGTGATTTATACATAGCCGCCTATGACGTCTCTGAACCTGCGCGTTTGAAAGAGGCCCTCAAACTTACCCGTGAATATGCCACAGGTGGCCAAAAATCTGTGCATGAATTATTTTTAACCCCTGCCGAAAGAGCTGACCTAATTGAAGACATGAGTGTATTGCTTGATTTATCAACCGATAGATTTTTGCTTTTAAAACTAGATCCAAGAGGGGCTGTTTTTACTTTAGGAAAAGCGGTAATGCCAGCAGACCCTAGCTTTTTTTATGTGGGTTAAAACTTTATTTCATTTTTTTTATTCAAGGAAAAATTGTGGGTTTATTATTATTAGATCGTGCTCAGTTAGAACTCAAGTCAGAGGGTGATGTTTTGGTGCTTTACGAAGCGGGTCAAAGACGTAGCACCGTTCCTATTAAATTAATAGATAGATGCGTAATACACGGTAGCCAAACCAAGTTAGATACCGGTGTGTTAGCCAAACTAGCTGAAGCTGGCGCCACCACCATGATTATGGCACCAAGAAGCGTGAAGCGTGCTGCTTTGGTGTTGGGGCCACAACACAACGATGCTGCAGTGCGTTTAGCACAAGCGGCTGAAGTACTAGACGACAATATTTGCATTACAAGAGCCACTCATATAGTTTTGCAAAAACTAAAAAGGCAAGCTAAAACTCTTGGTATTTTAAAAAGCAAAAGACCTGCTGCTAAAAAACCATTAAGTGACGCAATAGAGTCAATTAAAAAGGTAATAAGCACGCTAGAGTTATTAGTATTGAATCCAACTACTGCAGCAATGCCTAGTGTTAGTTTAGCTAATTTAAGAGGATATGAAGGGGCTAGTGCCAGGATTTATTTTGATGCACTTACTCATGTATTTGCACCGCAACTTACTTTTACCGGACGCAACAGAAGACCCCCTAAAGACCCAGTCAATGTTGGTTTGTCTCTGTCCTATACCATGCTGCATTTCGAAGCAGTGAAATGGTGTGTGACAGCAGGGCTTGACCCAATGTTAGGTTTTTATCATAAACCCGCATTTGGTCGAGAATCATTGGCCAGCGATTTAATTGAGCCATTAAGACCTGTTATTGACCTCTGGATTTGGGAGAAATTCAGAAGTGAAACATTAAGAGCCGATCACTTTAGCAATGATAAAGGCGCTTGTTTAATGGGTAAGGCGGGTAGGCAAATATTTTATGCTAGCTGGGAAAACGAATGTAAACCATGGCGTCGATATTTACGCCAGCAAGCTAGGCTATTGGCCCAACAATTAAGAGGCAGAGGGGCTGTGTTACTTAGCAACGATTTTGATGATGAAGAAATTTAAAATAATAGGCCATTAAATGAGTACTTCAATTTCAACTAGATTATCTAACCGTTTAGATGCACGCACTTTATTTTTAGGCAGTAGTGGTTTAAAAAAAGTCACTTGTACCGATGCCGCTCTGGTAGTTCATACTGCTAAAGCGCAAGTTTTACGATATCCAATAAATAGAATATCTAAAGTCATTTGCTGTGCAGAAGCAGTTGATTGGAGTGGGCAAGCTCTGGCATTGTGTATGGCTCATAATATTAGTTTAACCTGGACAAACTCTATGGGTATTGCAGTAGGCTCGGCTTTTCCTTTAATGGCCAGGCCTCTGCAATTACAAACCAACCTAGAAATTTGGCTTGATTCTGAGGGAGGTTATGAAAAATACCTATCATGGCTAAAGTGTAGAAGGTTGGTGGTTTTAACTAAATGGTCAGAATTAAATAAGCCGAGCCCCAGAGAGTGGGAAGATTTGAAGCGTGCCTGGGTTTACCGTGCAGAAGTAGTAGAGCATTTGGCACCCCAGTTAAAAAGTCATTGCGTGTCGCAGGTGGCTTCAGTATTGGCGGACGAAGGTTTGTCGCCAAATTTTATTGCAGACAAATTAGAGTTAATACCCTTGGTGACTGACCTTGCTTATTTGTTATGGGCCGAAATGAATTTATGCTACGGTGAATTAGCCACCGATTTTGAATCCGAATTTGAGTTAGCCAATTTGTTCGATAAATGGATGTCGCAAAATGGCGGAACACTTTACGCCCATATTCACAACTTACATAAGGTAGCATACAAGGGAAGCTTATGAGCCAGTATCAAGTAGTTAAATGGTTGGTAACCTATGATATTGCTAACCCCAAGCGGCTAGCTAAGGTTTTTAAGTATTTAAAAAAGCAGGGAACTCACTTACAATATTCGGTGTTTATTGTGGCTGCCGATAGCCACCAAATCAATTTAATAATGAAGGGTTTAGAGGACATTATTAACGATAAACATGACGATGTGCGAGCTTATAAAATACCTGCAAAAAACTGGCATGTTACAATTGGAGCTAGTATGTTGCCTGATGGTACTTTACTGGGCAGCGGATCTACTTTAAGCAGCTAGAAATTGAATTTTGGAGTTGAATAAATTGATTGGCTTTTTATTTGAAAAATTTTTCTTGAACCACCTTTGTAAGTGGTTGAAGTTAAAGGGAAATTTTAAGTGAGCTATTCAATTTAATACCCTGATTATTAAGGGATTAGGACGCCAAGGTGTTCGACGTATTCACCATCACATGAGATTCAATTTAATACCCTGATTATTAAGGGATTAGGACGCTATTGCTTGCAACATTATTGCTTGTGTTAGATTCAATTTAATACCCTGATTATTAAGGGATTAGGACAAAACGAAGGCTAAAATGAAACGAATTGTAGAATTCAATTTAATACCCTGATTATTAAGGGATTAGGACTTAATTGCAAGCGTTTGTAACTGTTGCGCTAAAATTCAATTTAATACCCTGATTATTAAGGGATTAGGACAGAAAATATTTTTAAACTTATTAGTCCTAAAAAATTCAATTTAATACCCTGATTATTAAGGGATTAGGACGCGCATTTTGCGCATTTTGCTGTTTAACTTGATTCAATTTAATACCCTGATTATTAAGGGATTAGGACTACTTGTTGCGCTGTAATACTGTTGTTAGTATTATTCAATTTAATACCCTGATTATTAAGGGATTAGGACGGGTAGTGATGCTACAAGAAAATAAATATTTTTAAATTCAATTTAATACCCTGATTATTAAGGGATTAGGACGTGCTAAGTCCAGCAACCGTGTACTTCTTGTTGGATTCAATTTAATACCCTGATTATTAAGGGATTAGGACGTGCTTGCAATTGTTGCGCTAACTGTTTTTGTGCATTCAATTTAATACCCTGATTATTAAGGGATTAGGACGGCTGATTCCTCAACCTAGTTTCTTGCTTTATCTCATTCAATTTAATACCCTGATTATTAAGGGATTAGGACCTTTGGCCTGCTCGTTATTCAACCGAGCTGAAAAATTCAATTTAATACCCTGATTATTAAGGGATTAGGACATCTTCGCCAAAAAAAACTTCTGCAGTGTACTCGATTCAATTTAATACCCTGATTATTAAGGGATTAGGACGCACTTCGTGTACGGTGTTGCTCTCCCAGTACCATTCAATTTAATACCCTGATTATTAAGGGATTAGGACGTTTTTGTGAGTTTTACTTGTATTTTGATTCTATTCAATTTAATACCCTGATTATTAAGGGATTAGGACACATTCTATATACTTAATTTCAGCAGTATTATAAATTCAATTTAATACCCTGATTATTAAGGGATTAGGACAGATAAAAGGATATCGTTAGATAACGACTGATCAATTCAATTTAATACCCTGATTATTAAGGGATTAGGACTCTAAATCTATATCTGCACTTACAGAGTAACTTAAATTCAATTTAATACCCTGATTATTAAGGGATTAGGACGTCATTAGAACCCATGATTGAACCGATTACTAAATTCAATTTAATACCCTGATTATTAAGGGATTAGGACCTATGACAATTCGCTCTAACTAGATAAAAGCTATTCAATTTAATACCCTGATTATTAAGGGATTAGGACAGGCGTGCATTCCTCTGTATCATGTAAGCTGAAGATTCAATTTAATACCCTGATTATTAAGGGATTAGGACTTGAAAACCAACATCAAATAAAGTAGAGTTATTATATTCAATTTAATACCCTGATTATTAAGGGATTAGGACTAATTGATTTAAATCACTACAAGATACCTGTGCCATTCAATTTAATACCCTGATTATTAAG
>CAZKWC010000010.1:0-13706 GCA_964556425.1 uncultured Limnohabitans sp.
GAGGTCGGGGAGAACTTCTCCCCGCAAATTGGAGAAGGAAGTCCTCCCCCTGCCAAGGAGGAGAAAGTCGGGTCCCCTTTTTTAAGTCGCAATAATAAGTGCCGTCAATAGTGGTAAGACTTATGCCGTAGGCCTCCTAGGGTTTGTACTTGAGGCATTGGATAAATTTTGGTTTATGATTACAATACGCAAACGTTTGCCATAGGGTTTTTAGCGATTTTTAACGGCAAATTGTTCTTGTGACTACCCATTATTTCATTTCCCCAAAGGACTTATATGAAACTTTCATTTGCCAAAACTCCCCATATTCTCTCTATTGTTGCTGCGGCAGCATTATTAGCGGCTTGTAACAAGCCAGCTGACAACGCAGCTCCTGCTCAAACAGCCAGTGCGCCTGCCTCAGCAGCGGCTGCAACTGGTCCAGTACCGGCCATTATTTTTGACATGGGCGGTAAGTTCGATAAGTCATTTAATGAAGCTGCTTATAACGGTATGGAGCAGTTCAAAAAAGAAACTGGCATTCAATACAAAGAGTTTGAAATTGCCAATGAAGCACAACGTGAGCAAGCTATTCGCCGCATGGCAGAAGAAGGCGCTTCACCTATTATTGGTGTAGGTTTTGGCCAAGCTAGCAGCATTGAAAAAATTGCCAAAGAATTCCCTAAATTAAAATTTGCCATTATTGACAGCGTTGTAGCCGATGTACCTAACGTGCAATCGGTAGTTTTTAAAGAGCACGAAGGTAGCTTCTTGGTCGGTGTGTTAGCTGCTAAAGCCAGCAAAACTGGCAAAGTGGGTTTTGTCGGTGGTATGGACATTCCTTTAATTCGTAAATTCCAATGTGGCTACGAACAAGGTGTTAAATATGTCAATAAAAAAGGTCAAATTTTTGCCAACATGACAGGTACTACAGGCGCTGCTTGGAACGACCCAGCACGTGGTGGTGAACTCACTAAAGCACAATTTGCTAAAGGTGCAGATGTTGTATTTGCAGCTGCAGGCGGTACTGGTATTGGTGTGTACCAAGCAGCTAAAGATGCAGGCAAATTAGCTATTGGTGTTGATAGCAACCAAAACCATTTACAACCAGGCACTATGCTTACCTCTATGGTTAAACGTGTAGATACTGCAGTTTACAACGTTGCTAAAAACCATACTCCTGGTATTAGCAATCTTGGCTTAAAAGAAGATGGCGTAGGTGTTGCAATGGATGAGCACAATGCAAAATTAATTACTGACGAAATGAAAGCCGATTTAGAAAAAGCCAAAGCTGGCATTTTAGATGGCAGCATCAAAGTGGTTGACTTTATGGCCGCTAACAAATGTAACTAAGCCATTCAAAGTGGTCATTATTTAAAAAATAAATGACCACTTTTTAAATGACTTATTTTCATTTTTGTATTGATATTCATGACAACCCTAGCCACTCAAGTATTGCAAAACCCTTGTTGGTTAGGGTGTACTGTTTTTAAAGCAACATGAGCACGATTAAAGATGTCGCTCTTAAAGCGGGTGTTTCATTCACCACTGTTTCTCATGTTATTAATGGCACTCGTAAGGTAAGCGAGATCACTCATCAACGGGTAATGCAAGCGATTAAAGAGTGCGCTTATGTGCCTAGCCAAGTGGCTCGTTCTTTACAGGCTTCGCAAACCCATGTGATTGGTTTGTTAGTACCCGATATTAGCAACCCTTTTTGTGCAGAAATTACCCAAGGCATAGAACAAGTAGCCCAAAAGCAAGGGTTTGCTATTATGCTTTATAACCATCATCAACAAACACAAACCCAACAATTTGACGACTTATTAAGTCGCAGGGTAGATGGAGTCATTTTATTAGCGGGCATTTTTCAGCATTCATTTTTGGCTCCTGCCTTGCAAAAAAAACTAGCTCATCATCGCTTACCCTTGGTGTTAATTGATCACGAACCACAAGATATTGTGGCCGATAGTTTGTTGTCCGATGCTTTCGAGTCGGGTCGTATGGCCACGCAGCATTTAATCGATTTAGGTCATCAAAAAATTGCTTGTATTAGTGGCCCCCTTAATATGCCGGTGAGCCAAGCAAGGGTAGATGGTTGGAAAAGTGCAATGCAACAGTTGCCCAATTTTTGTTATGAACAATTATTGTTCGAAGGAAGTTTTAATATTGCCAGTGGCGTAGAGCTAGCAAAAAAAATATTAACCCAGACACAATGTAGTGCCGTTTTTGCTTGCAATGACATGATGGCATTAGGTGTTTTAACCGCCGCATCTTATTTAAATGTGCAAGTACCACAAAAATTATCGGTGATAGGAGTCGATGGTATTGCGATGGGCCAATACGCATCACCTGCACTCACCACAGTGGGTAAAGATTTAATTGCTTTGGGCGCACAAGCGGCCAACTTGTTAATTAGCCGAATTAAAAATCAAATCACTGGGGGTAATTTAAGAGTGATGACGCAATCGAATTTAATATTAAGACAATCCACTACTAGCTTTCAAGCCTAGTTTTTATTTTTTGTGTTTATTCCAAGAGAGTTATTCAATGCCAGGCTCCAACTCTAATCTTTCATCCGCTAGCCGAGTCCATGTCGTTAGCCAACCCATTGCGGTTGAAATGAAGCAAATTTCAAAACGCTTTGGTGCAGTGCAAGCCAATGACCAAGTCAACTTGCAGGTGCCTTATGGTTCTATTCATGGTTTGGTAGGCGAAAATGGTGCGGGCAAGAGCACCCTCATGTCGATTTTGTATGGCATGTATAGTGCCGACTCTGGTGAAATTAAACTCTATAGTCAGCTCACTAAAATTCGCCAAACGCAAGATGCGATTGCAGCGGGTATTGGCATGGTGCATCAACATTTTATGTTGGTGGGCACCATGACGGCTCTTGAAAATATTATGTTGGGGGCAGAGTCTTCTTGGTTGTTTGATAAGGCTCAAGCCAGTGCCAGAAAAAAACTAGAACAACTCATGCAAAGCACAGGCTTATATGTTGAGTTAGATGCTTTAGTCGATCAACTCAGTGTGGGTAATTGCCAGCGCCTTGAAATTTTAAAAACGCTTTTTAGAGGCGCCAAAATATTAATTCTTGATGAGCCCACAGCGGTATTAACACCCCAAGAAACGATTAGTTTATTTGAGGTGCTGAAAAAATTACGCAGTCAAGGTACCACCATCATGATCATTACTCATAAATTAAAAGAAGTAATGGCCTTGTGTGATAACGTTACGGTAATGCGGGGCGGCAAAGTAGTACATGAGTCGGCTATTGCCAATACCAGCACCGAAAAACTCGCCCAAGCCATGGTAGGTAGGGCGGTGCATATGGGCGCGCAAGATCATGTCGCTCCAACTCAAACCTTGCAGTTAGCCGCAGAGCTAAAAAACATCAGTTTAAAAGATCACCGAGGCGTTTTAAAACTCAATCAAATTAACTTAAAACTTTTTGCCGGCGAAATAGTCGGGGTAGCAGGTGTTTCTGGTAACGGGCAATCCGAATTATTAGATGTGCTCTCTGGTATGCAAATACCTCAGCAAGGACAATTACAAATTGCAGATCATCAATTTGAAGGCAAAAACTGGCTTAATCCTACTTTGGCAAGGCAAATTCGTATCGGTCATATTCCAGAGGACAGGCACGGCCGAGCCATGGTGTTAGATTTTGCAGCTTGGGAATCAGGTGTATTAGGTTTTGAAGATAAAAATTCTAAAAATGGTTGGATGGATCATGGCCAAATGAAAACCCATGTGCAAGAATTAATGCATCAATACGATGTTCGGCCACCCCATATTCATTTAAAGTGCGGTCAATTTTCTGGTGGTAATCAGCAAAAACAAGTGATTGCCCGAGAGTTGTCAGAACAACCTACCATTTTATTAATTGGTCAACCTACCCGTGGTGTAGATATTGGTGCCATTGAATTTATTCATCAACAAATTCGCAAAGCCCGAGATGCGGGCTGTGCTGTGTTATTGGTATCTAGTGAACTAGATGAAGTATTAGCCCTTGCCGATAGGGTTATTGTGATGAATCAAGGCAGTATTGCAGGCGAGTTAGCTATAAAAGACTGCAATGAAATCAATATTGGTTTATTAATGGCGGGAGATACTCGCAAAGCGGAGACAGTACAATGAAGTCCAACCATTCCTTACCCCATTGGGCTGAATATATCTTATTGCCACTGCTGAATTTAGCCATCGCTTTAGTCGTCTCTGGTGTGGTGGTAAGCCTTATTGGGCAAGATCCAATTCAAGTAATTCAAGTCTTAATTAAAGGTGCTTTTGGCTCACAACGAGGTTTTAGTTATACCCTTTATTACGCTACCTCTTTTATTTTTACTGGCCTAGCAGTTGCGGTCGCTTTAAAGGGTGGTTTATTTAATATTGGCGGCGAAGGTCAAGCCGTTATGGGCGGCTTAAGCACAGGCCTTGTGGCTTTATGGTTATCGCCTTATTTGCCGGCTTGGATTATGCTGCCAACCATGTTGTTGGCTGCTGCACTAGGCGGCATGATATGGGCTGCTATCCCTGGTTATTTACAAGCATGGCGTGGTAGTCATATCGTGATTACCACCATTATGTTTAATTTTTTAGCGGCCTCGGTTTTAACTTATCTATTGGTAAATTGGTTAAAAGCTCCAGGCTCAATGTCGGTCGAGAGTAGCTCTTTTGCAGCGTCTGCAAAATTGCCTTCTATGCATGAATTTTTATCGTGGTTAGGTCTGAAATGGGCTTCATCGCCGCTTAATACCAGTTTCTTTTTGGCCTTGTTAGCCGCCCTTGGGGTTTATTTCTTTTTATGGTTTAGCAAAGCTGGCTATCGACTCAGAACCGTGGGTCTTAGCGAGGGGGCTGCTCAATATGCAGGCATGAATACCAAAGTGCAATTATTAACTTGTATGGCTATTTCAGGCGCTTTAGCTGGTTTGGTCGGTATGAACGAAATCGCTGGTGTGAGTGGCCGCATTTTATTAGATTTTGCGGCAGGGGCTGGTTTTACTGGAATTGCGGTTTCTTTAATGGGTCGTAATCATCCTTTAGGAATTGTATTTGCCAGTTTATTGTTTGGTGCCTTGTTTCAAGGTGGCGCCGAGGTCTCATTTGTAGTGCCAGGTTTTACTCGTGATATGGTGGTAGTGTTGCAAGGTTTTATTGTGATGTTTACTGGGGCAATGGCTTATGTGATTGCACCCAGCCTTGCCAAATTAATCCATTTAGTGCAATCTAAAAATAAAGCCCAAGGAGTAGTCAATGGATGAAGTGTTTTGGGGCTCCATGATTGCCTCTACTTTAAGAGTTTCAACCCCTTTAATTTTATGTGCTTTGGCTGGTTTATTTAGCGAGCGCAGTGGGGTGGTTGATATTGGCCTAGAAGGAAAATTATTGGCTTCTGCATTTGCCGCAGCCGCTACTGCGGTTAGTACACAAAGTTTAACGCTAGCGATTATGGCGGCAATTGCTGTCGCTATTAGTTTTTCGCTTATACACGGATTTGCTTGTGTGACCCATTCAGGAGATCAAGTTATTTCAGGGGTGGCCATTAATATTGTGGCAGCAGGTTTAACCGCGGTATTAGGAGCGGCTTGGTTTAGGCAAGGTGGGCAAACCCCTTCTGTGCCCGATCATGTTCGTATGGGCCCTCTTAGTCCCGATGTAGCCAATGCTTTACAAAATCACAAAATATTAGAAGCTTTTTTAGGACAGAGTAGTTTGGTCTATATTGGCTTTTTAGCAGTACTCGCTAGTTGGTGGTTGTTGTGGAAAACCCGTTTTGGCCTACGCCTTAGAGCCGTCGGAGAAAACCCAGCCATGGTAGAAAGTGCAGGCGTATCGGTGCAAAGAATGCGTTACAGTGCATTAGTCATTAACGGAATGTTATGTGGTTTGGCAGGTGCTTATTTAGTCTTATCTTTAAGTGCATCTTTTGTACCGAATATGTCGGCAGGCAGAGGTTTTATGGCATTAGCCGCTTTAATTTTTGGCAAATGGAAACCCAAAGCTACCTTGTTGGCTTGTTTATTATTTGGTTTCCTAGATGCCGCCGCAATTCGTTTGCAAGGGGTGGTGTTACCTACTATTGGTGAAATACCCGTGCAGTTTATTCAAGCCCTGCCTTATTTATTAACGGTAATTTTATTAGCTGGTTTTATTGGTAAAGCAGTGGCACCTAAAGCAATTGGTGTGCCCTACACCAAAGAGCGTACATAAGGTTTTATATGAGTTTTCAAAATCAAAATTTAGTTCCGAGTTGGTTAGATGCCAGCACCCAAGAGGCGCTTTTAAATGCGGCCCTAGAGGCACAAAAAAATGCCTATGCACCCTATTCAAAATTTTTGGTGGGTGCTGCCATCCTAGATGAAAATGGTAATATTCATTCAGGCTGTAATGTAGAAAATGCCGCCTATCCAGAAGGCACTTGTGCCGAGGCTGGCGCTATTGCTGCAATGGCATCTGAGGGATCAAGATCTATAAGAGCTTTGTTGGTAGTGGGTAACGGGAATCAATGGGTAACACCATGCGGTGGATGTCGTCAAAAAATTCGTGAGTTTGCCACCGCTACTGCGCCCATCTTAATTGCGAACCCAGAAAAAATCTTAGCCGCACTTAATTTAGATATTTTGCTCGCCCATAGTTTTGGTCCCGATCATCTCACCACCATTTAAATTTTTTTGAAAGTAAAAAACATGACTGCATTAGAAGTACTACAACAACGTTTCCCCAATGCCAAACCAAAAATTGCAGTAATTTTAGGTTCTGGTTGGGGTGATTTTGCCAAGGCAATTCAAAATCCACAAAGTGTTAGCTATAAAGACTTACCGGGCTTTCCTTTGCCTAGCGTGCAAGGCCATGCTAGTGATTTAATTTATGGCACTTTTGGCGATAAAGAAGTGGTCATATTAACGGGCCGTAAACACACTTACGAAACAGGTGATGCCGATGGCATGAAACTACCCATTCGCACCTTAAAAGCATGGGGTTGTGAAGTCTTGGTGCAAACCAATGCAGCAGGTAGTTTGCGTCCCTTTATGCAACCCGGAAGTTTAATGATGATTAACGATCATATTAACTTGCCACAGCGTTCACCCTTAATTGGCGAGACCGGTTCAGAGCGTTTTGTGAGTATGGTCAATGCCTATGATGCCGACTTGCGCAATCATGCCATGGTAATGGCTAAAGCACAGGGCTTGCCGGTTTATGAAGGAGTTTACGCTTGGTATGTAGGTCCACAATTTGAAACCCCGGCAGAAATTCGTATGGCTGCCATTGTAGGCGCCGATGCTGTCGGCATGAGTACCGTGCCAGAAACCATTATTGCGCGTCATGCACAAATGAAGGTATTGGCTATTTCATTAATGACCAATATGGGCGCTGGTTTATCGGAAGAAAACATCAGTCATGCTCACACCTTAAGCCAAGCGCAAGCGGCCAGTGAAAACGCAACTAAGTTGTTAACCCAAGTCATTCAAAACATGACACTTTGATGGCATTCACACATCATCAAGCCACTACCCCTTTGTTTACTTTGCTTTTGACTATTTTTAAATTAAGTTATGAATACCACTCTTATTGATTACGCTAAAACCGCTTTATCTTGTCTTGATTTGACCGAGTTATCGGATCAATGCCAAGCATCAGATGTGGCAGCTTTGTGTGTAAAAGCCATGGGCCAGCATAGCAGTGGTGTCAATATTGGGCAGGTGGCTGCGGTGTGTGTGTGGCCTGCGTTTGTGGCGCAGGCTCGCTCTTTGTTACCCAGCACTATTGAGGTAGCAGCAGTAGTTAATTTTCCATCGGGTCAAGAGCCTTTTAATAAGGTGAAAGCCGATATTCAAACCATTCGGGATGGTGGCGGTACCGAGGTCGATTGTGTGTTTCCGTATCAAGACTTAATGGCAGGTCAAGAAGCCACTTGTTTAGAATTTTTAAAACAAGTAAGAGCTGCTTGCAGCGGTATGCGGCTCAAATTAATTTTAGAAACAGGCGCCATGCAAGAGCCTAGTTTAATTGCCAAAGCCTGTGAAATAGGATTGTTAGCCGGAGTTGATTTTTTAAAAACTAGCACTGGAAAAATTCCTCAAGGAGCTAGTCTTGAGGCCGCAGAAATTTTATTAACCGCTTTGCAACAATCGGGCAGAGCTAGCCAATTAGGTTTTAAACCTTCGGGCGGTATTAAAACCGTTCAAGATGCACAAAAGTATATTGATTTAAGCGCAAAAATAGTAGGTTCAGACTTTATTAACGCAGCCCATTTTAGGATAGGTGCAAGTGGTATTTGGAATGATATTGCCACTATTTTGGGCGCACAAGCTAGCAGCACCAACCCAGCGGCTGCTTCACAAAATCCACATTATTAATTTATTATTTTTAAAAGAACAACCATTATGTTGGCACAAGAAATTATTCGTCTAAAACGAAATGGTGAAGTTTTAAGCACCGAACAAATCAATGAGTTTGTTGAGGGGTTGGTGAGTCAAGCTTGGTCTGAAGGACAAGCCGCTGCTTTAGCAATGGCCATATTTTTTAACGGTATGACCATGCCAGAACGGGCCGACTTAACCAAGGCCATGATGAATTCTGGCTCTGTAATGGATTGGTCTTCTATGCAATTAGATGGCCCCATACTAGACAAACATTCTACAGGCGGAGTTGGTGATAAGGTCAGCTTAATGTTGGCACCCATGGTAGCAGCCTGTGGTGCTTATGTGCCCATGATTTCAGGCCGAGGTTTAGGCCATACGGGTGGTACGCTCGATAAATTCGATAGTATTGTGGGCTATCAAACCCAGCCCTCATTAGAGCTATTAAGACAGGCGGTGCAAACTGCGGGTTGTGCCATTATTGGCCAAACCAGTGATCTTGCCCCAGCCGATAAACGCCTTTATGGTATTCGTGATGTGACAGCGACTGTCGAATCTATACCGCTTATTACGGCCAGCATTTTGTCTAAAAAATTAGCGGCAGGTTTACAAGGCTTGGCAATGGATGTGAAGTTTGGCAATGGTGCTTTTGCAGACAATCTAGAAATGGCCAGAGAGCTGGCGCAATCATTGGTGCAGGTTGCCAATTTAGCAGGCTTGCCTACCAATGCTTTATTAACCGACATGAATCAAGTTTTGGGTCATAGTGTAGGCAATGCCCTAGAAATGCTAGAAGCCATTGAGTTTTTAAATGGTAGTTATCAAGACCCACGCTTGTTAGAAATTACGCTAGAGTTGGGCGCTGAAATGCTGGTGCTGGGTAAATTGGCCAGTAGTTTAGACAATGCCCGCGAGCAATTGCTTACTCAATTAAATAACGGCAATGCAGCCAAGCGATTTGCTTTAATGGTACAAGCATTAGGCGGGCCTGCAGATTTAATGCAAAACCCACATCAGTATTTAACTGCTGCAAACACCGTCATAGAAGTGAAAGCGCCACATTCGGCATGGGTGGCTTCTATGCAAACTCGTGATATTGGTATTTTGTTAATCGAGCTGGGCGGAGGTCGTCGCAAAGCCTCTGACACCATCGACCATAGTGTCGGCTTTACTGGTTTACCGGCAGTAGGAGTGCGTCTAGAACAAGGACAAGTTTTTGCTAAAGTGCATGCCAATAGTCCTGCTCAAGCTCAAGAAATGGCGCAGCGTTTATTGGCACTTTACCAATGGTCTAATACACCAGTAGCCACTACACCTGCTATTTTAGAAAAAATTACCGGAGTATAAAAATGAGTCGTGCAATTGTTTTAGTTCTCGATTCTTTTGGCATTGGTGCAGCCCCTGATGCCAATCGATTTGGTGATGTAGGCGCCAATACTTTTGGTAGCTTGTTAAAATGGGCACAACAACAAGGTCGTACTTTACAGATTCCAAACCTACAAAAAATGGGTTTGGCCCATGCCGCTCAAACTGCCACTGGTCAATGGCCCTTAGGTTTACCGCTTATTCAGCCAGAAAAATCAA
The DNA here is from genome assembly GCA_964556425.1 of uncultured Limnohabitans sp. Lineage (GTDB taxonomy): Bacteria > Pseudomonadota > Gammaproteobacteria > Burkholderiales > Burkholderiaceae_C > JALQUL01. Next base: position 9,927 of record CAZKWC010000010.1, read on the forward strand.
TTTATGCAGCGGCAGCTGAAAAAAGTTTTGGTAAAGATACCCCCAGTGGTCATTGGGAAATGATGGGTGTACCAGTGGCCTTTGATTGGGGTTATTTTAAGCCTGGTGCTAAAGGCGAGAATATTTTTCCAGCGCATTTATACCAACGCTGGTTAACAGAAGCAGGCTTAACAGGCAGCTTAGCGAATTGCCATGCCAGTGGTACAGAAGTGATTCAAGAGTGGGGCGATGAGCATATTAGAACCGGAATGCCAATTTGTTACACCAGTGCCGATAGCGTGTTTCAAATTGCTGCTCACGAAGATTATTTTGGTCTAGAGCGTTTGCTAAAAATTTGCGAAATCGCTAAACCTATTTTTGATGAGGCTCAAATTGCACGAGTGATTGCCAGGCCTTTTAAAGGCACTACCGGTCATTACACTCGCACAGGTAATAGACGTGATTACACCACGCCTCCACCAGGCGCTACTTTATTAGATCGCTTGGTAAGCGAGGGACGAGAGGTGCATGCAGTAGGCAAAATTAGCGATATTTTTGCCCATCGCGGCATCTCTACCAGTTACAAAGCCGATGGTCTTGATCAAATCTTTGAAAAAACTTTTTTAGCCCTAGAGAATTGCCCTGAAGGCTCTTTGGTGTTTAGCAATTTAGTTGATTTTGATATGCTCTACGGCCATCGACGTGATGTGGCTGGGTATGCCACCGCCCTAGAAAAGTTTGATGCTTGGCTACCGCAATTACAAGCGAGCCTAGAGCCACAAGATTATTTGGCTTTAATTGCCGACCATGGGTGTGACCCTGGTTGGCCAGGCTCAGACCACACTCGTGAGTTTGTTCCTATGTTAATGTGGAATTCACAATTAGGCAGCAGTACAGACGCAGGCCAACGAGCGAGTTTTGCCGATTTAGGCCAAACGTTGGCCAAGGTTTTAAAAATAGATTCACTTGATCACGGCCAAGTCCTACCAGGTTTGCCCGACTTGAATTATTGGACCGAGCCCAAGGTGCAATACGTTTAAGCCTAGTAAAAACCTGAACCCATTTTTTAGCCCCAATCTTTCACAAGTTGGGGCTTTTTTAAACCCATAAATAGTTTGGTAAGGTCCATTAAATAGGGTTTAAAACATATTGCTTGGCAATTTCAGCTGCCAATTTGGCATTGTTCATGACCAAAGCAATATTAGACTTTAAGCTATCACCACCGGTTAACTCTACTACTTTAGCCAATAAAAACGGGGTGGACTCTTTACCTTTTATGCCAAGCTCCTGGGCTTGTTGCAAGGCTTGCTCTATGGCGGCATCAATTGCGGCTTTAGGCATAGCAAATTCGTGTGGTATGGGGTTGGCTACTACCAAACCACCTTTTAAGCCCATGGCCCATTTGTGATGCATTACGTTGGCAATGGCAGAGGCAGTGTCGAGTTGGTAATTCACCGCAAAACCACTTTCACGGGTAAAAAATGCAGGTAACTCTGAGGTTTGGTAACCCACCACTGGTACACCGTAGGTTTCTAGGTATTCTAGGGTCAGGCCTAAATCTAAAATCGACTTAGCACCCGCACAGACTACCGCCACATTGGTTTGGGCTAATTCTTGCAAGTCGGCAGAAATATCAAAATTAGTTTCGGCACCACGGTGTACACCACCAATTCCGCCTGTGGCAAACACCTTAATACCCGCCATAGCCGCAATAATCATTGTCGAGGCTACCGTGGTAGCCCCAGACTGCCCAGCGGCCACTATAAAGGCCATATCACGGCGACTGACCTTAGTAACGTTTTTTCCTTCTTTGCCCAAATAATTAATTTCTTCGGCGCTTAAACCTGCTTTTAAGCGACCTTTAACGATAGCAATGGTAGCTGGAATAGCGCCATTGGCACGCACCTGTGCTTCTACTGCCATGGCGGTTTCGACATTTTGCGGATAAGGCATACCATGGGAAATAATGGTGGACTCCAGGGCTACCACTGCCTGATTGTTTTGCAATGCCAAAGCTACTTCGGGGTGAATATCAAGTAATTGAGTGTTCAAAATAAAATCCTTAAAAATTTGACGACTTCATTGGTCGTGTGATGTGAGTTAATGGTTGGGATAATATGGTTTGAGCAAATGTTGAATCGCTGCTTTCGATAAGCTCGGGTGATTAGTGGCATGGGTGCTAGCGGTAAAAGCAGCGCAAGCACTGGCAAACTGCATGGTTTGAACTGGACTTAAATTATCAAAAAAACCATGTACTAATCCGGCACAAAGAGCATCTCCTGCACCAGTCACATTCATAATTTGCGCAGGGATTGGTTTTTGCCAAAATTGCTCGCCCTTGTGATGGCTAAAAAACAAACCTAATTCGGCAAAACTTAAGACCACTTGTTGGACCCCTTTATCGTGCAAAGCTTGAGCCACAATAGGTGCTTGCTTAGGATGGTCTAAACTAATTCCAGTAAGTGTTTCTGCTTCTAATCGATTGGGTTTGAGTGTGTGAACCCACTCTAGCCAAGGCAAGATTCGTTGGCATTTCACTGCAGATACCGTATCGACAAACACTGCTGCGTTTTGCACTTGAGAAAATAAATACTCTAAAGAGGCAGGACTCAAATTGCAATCAAGCACTACACAACTAGCATTTTTAAGCTTATCTTGTTTTTCTTGTAGTCTTGCCGAGTTAATTTCCTCCAATATAGCCATATCGTTGACAGCGGCTAACATATTGCCATCGGGTAAATGAATGGACAAATAAGTGGAGGTAGGTGATTGATTTAAAATCCAACTATCACTCATATCAACCCCTGCTTGCTGGGTGTGCTCTAATAATTTTTGGCCATAAATATCATTGCCTAAAGCAGTTAATAATTTCACCTTATGGCCTAATCGAGCCAAATTTTCGGCAATATTGCGAGCCACTCCACCTGCCGAGGTGAACACTTGACCGGGTGTGGAGTCACCTGCTTGAGGCGTAATACTTAAATTGCCAGAAATATCCATATTCGCACCACCTATGACTAGGACTTGTTTTTTAGGTGCGATGACATAACCTTTACCTAAAATTTCACCCTTTTGCATTAAATTCATAAGGTGTACCGCCACTGCAGAACGGCTAATACCTAATTGGTCAGCTAGGGTTTGTTGTGCAATAAGAGGATTTTGTTGAACAATATCAAGAATTTGTTGTTCACGTTGTGTAGTCATAACAAATGTTTAGTTAATAAGCATTTGTTAGTATATTGATTTTTGAAATAATTGTCAATTTTAGAAAAACAAAAAGGCTAGTCACTGGTGAAGTGACTAGCCTTTTTAAAAAGCAAAACTAAAGTTGCTAAACCTTAAAATTTTCAGTCAAACTGATGATTTAAGGTTTAACGCCTGTAGGAAACGGCCAATTGGCTTGTGGTGATAAGTCAGCAGCCGGATTTTTTTTAGCTGTTACTTTTTTTTTTGTGGCTGCAACTTTTTTAACGGCTACTGTTTTTTTAGCAGGAGCGACTTTTTTAGCAACTGCTGCTTTTTTAGCTGGAGCGGCTTTTTTAGCAACTACTGCTTTTTTAGCTGGAGCGGCTTTTTTAGCAACTACTGCTTTTTTAGCTGGAGCGGCTTTTTTAGCAGCTACTGCTTTTTTAGCTGGGGTGGCTTTTTTAGCAACTACTGCTTTTTTAGCTGGAGCAGCTTTTTTAGCGGCTACTGCTTTTTTAGCTGGAGCAGCTTTTTTAGCAGCTACTGCCTTTTTAGCAGGTGCAGCTTTTTTAACGGCTGCTGCTTTTACAGCAACCTTTTTGGCAGGAGCTACTG
>CAZKWC010000010.1:13806-23172 GCA_964556425.1 uncultured Limnohabitans sp.
GCAGCTTTTTTAACGGCTGCTGCTTTTACAGCAACCTTTTTGGCAGGAGCTACTGCTTTTTTAGCAGTTGCGTCTGCAGCTTTTTTAGTAGTCGCTGCTTTTTTAACAGCTGGTTTGTTTGAAGTTGCCATAGTGTGTTCTCCTTGTTGAACTAACTTGAATCATTGTGCACAAAAATATTAGCACAAAATGAAACATACTTAAGCACCTAGTTGCTTAAGTATGAACCGGGTTGTAACCTTGACAGGCTATGCATTAACGCCCCGATCAAGAGTTAAAACAAGAACAACACCAAGTTGCATTATTTTAATCCCAAGACAAGGCCCCGCCTGATTGATATTCAATCACGCGAGTTTCGAAAAAGTTACGCTCTTTTTTAAGATCAATCATTTCGCTCATCCAAGGGAAAGGGTTTTCCTCGTTGGGGAACAATTCTTCAAGACCAATTTGAGTGGCGCGACGGTTAGCAATATAACGCAAATATCCCTTAAACATAGATGCATTCATTCCTAAAACACCACGCGGCATAGTGTCCTCAGCATATGCATATTCTAAAGCCACTGCTTGCTCAAACAAATCTTTGATTTCGAGCTTAAATTCTGGAGTCCATAAACCAGGATTTTCCAGTTTAATTTGATTAATAAGGTCAATACCAAAATTGCAGTGCATGGATTCGTCACGCAAAATATATTGGTATTGCTCTGCTGCACCGGTCATTTTATTTTGACGACCCAACGCTAAAATTTGTGCAAAGCCTACGTAAAAGAATAAGCCTTCCATTAGGCAAGCAAAAACAATTAAGGATTTTAAAAGTTTTTGGTCGTTCTCTGGAGTACCAGTTCTGAAGAACGGGTCGGTGAGGGTGTCAATGAAAGGAATTAAGAATTGATCTTTATTGCGAATAGAGGAGACTTCATTGTAGGCATTAAAGATTTCACCTTCATCAAGGCCTAGTGACTCGACAATATATTGGTAAGCATGTGTATGAATAGCTTCTTCGAATGCCTGGCGCAATAAAAATTGACGACATTCAGGGGCAGTAATATGACGATAACTACCAAGAACAATATTATTGGCAGCTAATGAATCAGCTGTCACAAAAAATCCTAAATTGCGTTTCACAATACGACGCTCGTCTTCAGTAAGGCCATTAGGGTCTTTCCAAAGGGCAATATCACGTGTCATATTAATTTCTTGTGGCATCCAGTGATTGGCACAAGTTGCTAAATATTTTTCCCAAGCCCATTTATATTTAAAAGGTACCAACTGATTCACATCAGTTTGTCCATTAATAATTCTTTTATCTGCGGCTGTGATACGTTTCATTGGTAATGGCGTATTAGCGCCTTGTGTAGCTTGTTGTAATACATTGGCTAAAGTCACGTCTTGTTCGGTGGCTTTAATATGAGTGTTGTTAGATAAAACTTCTTCGTCCCAAGTCAACATATGATGTCCTATAGTCGGATTATGAAAGGAGTTATAAAAAATTAAAAGCTTTTAATTCAATATAACAAAAAGGTTGTTGCACTTTCGCAATTTTTTAGTTAATTGCAAAAGCATCAAGTGAAGCAAAAATAAAAATGTTGAAAGCGTTTCAATAAAAATAATATAAAAATAATAGATTTTTATAATATGTTTGGCTTATTGAGCAGAGCCTAATGGCTATCAAACTCTGCTCAATAAATAATTGAATTCGTCAATTAATATTTAAAAAATTACTGACAAGATTCGCAGGTGGGGTCATCAACACCACAAAATTTCACATCCGTTGCAGGAATAGAATTCATTTGTTGTTGAGCAGCCAAGGCAGCTGCTTCAAGCGGACTAAGTGGTGCCGCTTGAGATGGTTTGCTAGATACTGCACTGCTTCCACCTGAAGAAACCGCATTTAAACGAGTAGTGCTTACAGTAGATTGTTCAGCGTGGGTAGCACCCATGGTGCGCAGATAATAAGTGGTTTTTAAACCGCGTAACCAAGCAAGTTTATAAGTCTCGTCCAGTTTTTTACCAGAGGCACCAGCCATATAAATATTGAGTGATTGCGCTTGGTCAATCCATTTTTGACGCATTGCAGCAGCTTCTACCAACCAAGCAGGTTCCACTTCAAAAGCAGTAGCGTATAAAACTTTTAACTCGGTTGGGATGCGCTCGATTTGGCGCAATGAACCATGATAGTGTTTGAGATCAGCCACCATGACTTCGTCCCATAAACCCAAAGGCTTAAGGTCGCGTACTAAATAACTGTTGATGATGGTGAACTCGCCAGACAAATTAGATTTGACGGAAAGGTTGGCAAAACTTGGTTCAATAGAGGCATCTACGCCCACAATATTTGAAATGGTGGCAGTAGGTGCAATGGCAACGCAATTGGAGTTACGCATACCATGCTGGGCAATTTGTGCGCGCAGTGCATTCCAGTCAAGACGTTGTGTACGATTGACTTGAACCATGCTACCTAAAGTAGCGCTATGGCCACGTGCTTTATCAAGCATGTCGAGGGTGTCAAGAGGCAAAATACCTTGATCCCATAAAGAGCCTTTATAGCTGCTATAGGTGCCACGCTCTTTGGCTAATTCTGAAGAGGCCCAATAAGCGTAATAACAAACTGCTTCCATTGATTCATCGGCAAATTCGACAGCGGCTTGGCTAGCATACGGTACACGCATGTTATACAAACAATCTTGGAAAGCCATAATACCCATGCCAACAGGGCGATGACGCATATTAGAAGTACGGGCTTTGGTGACAGCGTAATAGTTGATATCAATTACGTTATCGAGCATACGCATTGCCGTGGTAATGGTTTTGCGTAATTTTTCGTGATTGAGTTTGCCGTTTTCCATGTGGTGAATTAAATTCACTGAACCTAAATTACAAACAGCAGTTTCGGTATCGCTGGTGTTGAGGGTAATTTCGGTACACAAATTAGAAGAATGCACTACACCTACATGTTGTTGTGGTGAGCGAACATTACAAGCGTCTTTGAAAGTAATCCATGGGTGGCCAGTTTCAAACAACATGGTGAGCATTTTGCGCCATAAGTCGGTAGCCGGAACGGTGCGACTTGGTTTGATCTCACCACGAGCTGCTGCTTGTTCGTAGGCTACATAAGCGGTTTCGAATTCAAGACCAAACTTATCATGCAGGTCGGGGGTGTTGTCGGGGGAGAATAAAGTCCAGCTGCCTTTTTCCATGACACGACGCATGAATAAATCGGGAATCCAGTTGGCAGTATTCATATCGTGGGTACGACGACGCTCATCACCTGTGTTTTTACGGAGCTCTAAAAACTCTTCGATGTCGAGATGCCAAGTTTCGAGGTAAGTACAAACAGCACCTTTGCGTTTGCCACCTTGATTCACTGCAACTGCAGTGTCGTTGACCACTTTTAAGAAAGGTACTACACCTTGTGATTCGCCGTTAGTACCTTTAATATGAGCACCCATGGCACGCACACGGCTCCAATCGTTGCCCAAGCCACCTGCAAATTTAGAAAGCAAGGCGTTTTCTTTAATGGACTCATAAATGCCATCAAGGTCGTCAGGCACGGTAGTGAGGTAACAACTTGATAATTGTGGACGTAAAGTTCCGCTATTAAATAGTGTGGGTGTGCTCGACATAAAGTCAAAGCGTGACAAAACTTCGTAAAACTCTATGGCACGTTCTTCACGGTTTTTTTCTTCAATGGCTAAACCCATTGCAACACGCATAAAGAAAGCTTGTGGTAATTCAATACGGGTTTTACGAACATGTAAAAAATAACGGTCGTATAAGTTTTGCAAACCGAGGTAGTCAAATTGCAAATCGCGGCTAGCAACCAAGGCAGCGCCTAAACGAGATAAATCAAATTCGGCTAAACGAGGATCAAGTAAGTCGTTATCAATTCCCTTTTGAATGAACTCAGGGAAATAACTAGCGTAGCGGGTGTTCATTTCGTCTTGGGTAGCAGAAACACCCAAAACCTCTTCGCGAATAGTATGCATTAACAGACGGGCTGTTGCAAAAGTGTAGTCTGGCTCTTTTTCGAGCAAAGTACGAGCCGCCAAAAGTGCTGCTTTAAATACTGACTCGACAGGTACGCCGTCATATAAGTTGCGCAGTGTTTCAGCAACGATAGGCTCGGCTTTAACATCGGGGCTTAAACCACTACAAGCTTGGATGACAAGTGCAGTAAAGGCTTCGAGGTTAAATGCCTCACGTTGGCCATTACGGGTAACATAAAGGCTAGGTTGAGTTGCCACAGGCTGTTGTTCTGCTTTTGCCTTGAGGCGCTCTTGAGCACGTTTTTCGCGATATAAAACATAGGCACGGGCGACGTCTTGATGACCCGCTCTCATAAGACCTAATTCGACTTGATCTTGAACATCTTCGATGGGGAAAGTGCCACCACCAGGTCGCGATCGTACTAAAGCACGGACCACACCTTGGGTAAGCTGCTCAACTGCTGTGCGAACACTGGTAGAGGCGCCGCTATTAGCACCTTGAACTGCCAAAAATGCTTTCATGAGGGCAATTGCAATTTTGTTGGGCACAAATGCAACTACAGAACCATTACGACGAATAATTTGGAACTGAACTAAAACTTCAGGAGGGATACCATAATGATTTGCTGTAGTAGGCTCTTGATTTTGAATGTTTGGGTGAGAGTCGACTGCTTGCATTTTTGTCCTTTTTAATATGCACAAACCGGCGCAAAGCAAGATTTTTAAAGCAGACTATGCTATAAAAAATTGCAATTTGGGCGGTGTAGAAAATGGGGTGGCTACGCTATCGGTAGCGTGACAGATGAATTTTAGCACTACCTTTAGTGTTTGGTACACCTGTTGCACAATAGCACTAGGATTTTTATGGCTGCTTTTTTGACTAGGTCAGCGCTTACTTTTCTGCAAACTAAAGCAAGACCTCAAACCACTTGATGTGGAAACTTTATCTGATTGGAAATAAAATTTTTAGAAAATTGTAACCAGTCAAAACCTGCACCAGGATCGAACTTTCGCCCAGGGGCTATATGCTCATGTCCGGCAATATGGGAGATGGGATAACGCTGTACAAGCGTTTGGGTTAAATTGACTAAACTTTGATATTGATGTTCGGTAAAAAGACCACCTTCAAGGCCTTCTAGTTCAATACCAATGGAGTCATCGTTACAATTATAACGCCCTCTGTAGCAAGAATTGCCTGCATGCCATGCTCTTTCGTTACAACTTACGTATTGGATGATGTTTCCGTCGCGTCTGATTAAAAAATGGCAAGAAACTTCGAGGCCTTTAATCGATTGGAAATAAGGATGAGCATCCCAATCGAGTTGATTGGTGAATAAATCAGTAATGTAGTGGCCGGAAAACTCACCTGGTGGCAAACTAATCGAGTGAATTACCAATAAATCAATTTCACAATTTTGAGGTCTTGGACCAAAATTAGGTGAGGCAATAGGCTGTGCCAGTGAACACCAACCATCTTGCCAAACAGTTGGTGTTTGAGGGTAGGTATCGGTTAAATGATGGGCCAAATCATTGTTGGACATAAAGTCATGCCTTTTATCTGGAATTGAGCTTAGCGACGACCTAAGTTTTTATGTTCAACAGAACAAAAAGTTTCGCCCATAAAATCGATTGACTCATGATTAGGGAAATGGGTTTTGCAGTGTGCACATTCCACCATAATAATGGCAGAACTATTGTGGTCGGGAGTCTGCGCTTGATCGGCACGACCCGAATAATGGGAGGACGAGTTAGGGTCGTGACGCTGCGATTGCGATGAGTGAAGGGTATTTTTCTTTTTTTTCGAAAAATAATAAATTGCAGCAATTACAGCAGCCCAAAATACTAAAAATTTCATATGCGTCGGAATTAAATAAAGTAGATAAAGCTTAGCGTCCCAAGACGACTTCTTGAACAAAATGGGAGCCTACATAGCTTAAAAACAAAAATAAACCCCCCAATAATATAAGTTTTAAAGCTTTTGGCCCACGCCAACCTAAAAAGTAACGACCCGCCAAAACCCATGCAAATACCAACCAAGACAAAACACTAAATAAAGTTTTATGGTTGAGTTTGAGATCGAATCGAGGGTGGGTGTAATAAAGGCCAATAGCCATTAACAAAGTGAGGCTTAATAATATAAAACCAAGAGTGCTTAAATGAAAAGTAAGACGTTCAAGTGTTAATAAAGGTAAACCAGTTTGTGGCGACATGGCTTTTCTTAATTGTTTTTCCGCCCTAATGGCAAGGCTAGCATGAATAATAGCCACACCAAAAATACTATAAGAGGCAATACCCAAAGCCCAGTGTACGGGTTGCCAAAAAATATCAGGAGAACTAACTGCTTTGCCAGGAAAAAATGCAGCCAATAAAACGGCTAGCGCGGCTAACAATAAAAGCCTAAAGTGGCTTTGTAATTGGGGTAGGGTATGAGACTCAAGCGCATAAACAAACAGTACCAGCCATGCGGTGCAAGAAATTGCCGGCCCAAAGCCAAATAGTATATTGTCCGATGAAAGTGGATAAAAAATAGTAATGGCGTGAAGCAACCAAGCCAGTGACCAAGTCACTAAACGTAGTTTTTGATTAAAAAAACGACCATTAAAGGCGATAATGCTGTAGAGCAGGGCTGCGCCAAAGCTTAAAATCAAGGGTGCGTGAATTGAATTCGTTAAAATCATCCCTACAGTTTAACGGTTTGTGAAGCTTGATGCTTCAATCAATGTCCTCATATTCTGTATAAATGTCTTTTTTTGTTTAGTCGAACTGGAAATAAAATCATCATGGCTTCAGCCCTCTCAGAAAAACTATCGCGACTTGTCAAACAAATGCGTGGTCAAGCCCGCATCACTGAAGACAATGTTCAAGACATGATGCGTGAAGTTCGCATGGCCTTATTAGAGGCCGATGTGGCCTTACCAGTCGTGCGTGACTTTATTAATCGAGTCAAAGAAAAAGCGCTGGGCAAGGAAGTGTTAAGTTCATTAACACCAGGTCAAGTCTTGGTGAGCATAGTGAACGAAGAGTTGGCCCGCACCATGGGCGAAGGCGTAGCCGATCTCAATTTAGCGGCTCAACCCCCAGCGGTGGTATTAATGGCCGGTTTGCAAGGTTCGGGTAAAACCACCACCACAGCCAAATTAGCCAAGCATTTAATTGAAAAACGTAAGAAAAAAGTTTTAACTGTTTCTGGTGACGTGTATCGTCCTGCAGCGATTGAACAGTTAAAAACAGTTACTGCTCAAGCTGGTGCCGAATGGTTTCCAAGTACACCCGATCAAAAACCAGCTGACATTGCAAGAGCCGCTTTAGATTACGCAAAAAAACATTATTTTGATGTTTTATTAGTCGATACTGCTGGTCGTTTAGCGATTGATGAAGTCTTGATGACCGAGATTAAGGGCTTGCACGCTATTCTTAATCCAATTGAAACCTTGTTTGTAGTAGATGCCATGCAAGGTCAAGATGCCATGAATGTGGCCAAGGCATTCTCTGAAGCCTTACCGATTACAGGTATTGTCCTAACTAAAACCGACGGTGACTCACGTGGTGGTGCGGCTTTATCGGCACGTTACGTTACAGGCGCACCTATTAAGTTTGCCGGTACCAGTGAAAAACTAGATGGTATTGAAGTTTTTGATGCACAGCGTCATGCCGGTCGTGTATTGGGCATGGGTGATATTGTGGCTTTGGTCGAGCAAGTGACCAAAGGCGTTGATATGGCAGCAGCCGAAAAATTTGCGCAAAAAATGAAAACCGGTGGTGGTTTTGATTTAGAAGATTTTTTAGCCCAAATTCAACAAATGAAACAAATGGGTGGTTTGCAAAGTTTAATGGACAAATTACCGCAGCAGTTATCCGACAAAGCAGGTAAGGTCGATTTAAACAAAGCCGAAAAAGACATCAAACGCAAAGAGGGCATTATTAACAGCATGACCTTAAAAGAGCGTCGTCGCCCAGAAATTATTAAAGCCACCCGTAAGCGCCGTATTGCAACAGGTGCAGGCGTACAAGTTCAAGAAGTGAACCGCTTGTTAAATGAATACGAACAAATGGCCACCATGATGAAAAAAATGCAAGGCGGTGGCCTCATGAAAATGATGAAAAAATTGGGTGGTATGAAAGGTATGAAGGGTATGGGTGGAATGCCTTTTTAAATCAAACAATAATTAACTGCAGCTTAACAAGCGAGCTTGCTTATTATTCAATACTGAAGGTCTGTATTCTTTAAAACAAAGAATGCAGACCTTTTATTTTGTCCTTGATTGTTTGGTAAATTTTCTCCCAAAAGGTACAATTGAAAATCAATTGACCTATGCTTACACAAGCCACTATCAAAAAGGGAAATCCTATGCAAATCACCGTTGAAACCACTATAGCAGCACCTATAAAAGAAGTTTGGCAGGCATACACTAGCCCAGAGGACATTATTCAGTGGAATACTGCCTCTGACGATTGGCATACTACCAAGGCGAGTGTTGATCTTCGTGTGGGTGGTGAGTTTTCTTCTCGAATGGAAGCCAAAGATGGTAGTTTTGGTTTTGACTTTGCTGGTGTTTATACCCGTATTGAAACCCACCGTCTTTTAGAGTATTCATTTGGTGATCGCAAAGCTACGATTACTTTTTCCGAGGCGTCAACTGGTGTTACTGTAGAGGTAGTATTTGATGCAGAAGAAACCCATTCCATAGAGCAACAACAGGGTGGATGGCAAGCCATTTTGCTTCACTTTAAAAATCATGTTGAAGCTAAAAAGTGAGTGTCAACTCAATAATAAGTTGTTAAGCACATGAGTACGGTATCGGTAAAAACGGCTTCTTTGGCCAACCTTGAAAGCCTTGCTGTTTTGTTCAACCAATATAGGCAGTTTTATGAACAAAACAGCGATCTTGCCTTAGCCACTGAATTTATTCACCAACGTTTGCAAAATGCAGAGTCGGTGATCTTGCTGGCAGAAGATATACAAGGCAAAGCGCTTGGATTCTGTCAGCTCTATCCCACATTTTGTTCGGTAGAGGCGAAACCCATTTATTCGCTCTATGACTTATTCGTTTTACCAGAACATCGTTTGCATGGTATTGGACGGGCTTTATTATTAAATGCCGAGTCACTCGCCAAGCGCAACGGCAAGTCTCGTATGGATTTAACTACTGCCAAAACCAATCTGAAAGCTCAATCGGTTTATGAGTCTTTGGGTTGGAAAAGAGATGAAATCTTTTATGCTTATAGCAAGTTGATTGACTAGAGTTGGGGCAGACCTGTGAGTAGATCTGCAATGCAAAAACGAAATTGATTGGAGCCCCAATTTTTAATTAAAACCACCTACTAAAGACCCAAAAGAGCTAGGTGTTGAAAATGAGTTTTCAGCATCTGTATTGGGTAATTT
>CAZKWC010000010.1:23272-29047 GCA_964556425.1 uncultured Limnohabitans sp.
GATTCATTGAGCAAATGACTAAGCGCAATAAAACCTAAAACATTATTAGATTTACTGATATAACTAAGACGATAAAAATTCGTCTGTTGGCTATGGGCTGGCATAAGAAAAGTGGGGGCAATAATATATGCAAAATAGCGGGGTTTTTTGACTAAAACCGTATGGACTAATGAGTCGAATGTGTTGCTATGCAATATTACTATAAGCCATATGGCTTATGTCTGCAAATCCTATTGAATTTTTTTCAAACACCATCAAATTCCATTAAACAAGGGGGATCTGCGTTGCTTTAATGCTAAACGTCCCTCTTTGAAGTCTTGAGACTGATTAATTTCTTCTTCGAGTTGTTTTACTGCTAGCAAGTTAAAAGCAGACTGTGTAATTAAATTAAGGCTTTTTTTCATGCCTTGTACTGCCAAAGGGGCAAGCATAGAGATCTGCTGTGCCAACTCAAAGACCTGTGGGAGTAACTCTTCTGGTGCTACTAATTCATCTAAAAAACCAGATTTTAAAAGCTCAGAGTCGGTGAATGATTGAGCAGTTAAAAATGCTTTTTTGGCCATTGCCAAACTCCATCTTGAGACATATCTTTGCATACCTGTGGGGTAAAAATGCAGACCAATTTGAGCTGCCGGCATACGTAAACTCATATCCTTTACACCCCATCTAAAATCACATGCGAGTGCAATATCGGTAGAGCCCCCAATTACAGCTCCATTGAGGGCACAAATCGTAAGAGGACGAAGCACTTCAAGTGCATCGGGTACACGTTCAAACCCATGTCCATTGGAGTTGCTTTCATCATTAAACTCACCAATATTAAAACCAGCGCTAAACATTGGTTTGGGAGTGAGTGGGTTGGCGGTTAGCACCACTACCTTAACAGAGCTATCGTGATTAATTTTGTCAAACAATGCCAATAAGTGGTCTAAGTCTTCTTGGTGCAAACGATTAAAGTGTTGTGGTCGATTAAGGTAAATGCAAGCAACACCCTCATGACGAGTCAATATGGGCACACTAGAGTCGGTGTCTTTAAAAATAATAGAGAGTGGTGGAAACATAGAAAGAGAGGAAATAGACATAAGCACTTAAAAATGACCTTTATTCTTTTATTAGATTCCAAGAAGCTTTCACTAACTTGAAAGTTAGTCCGATAAAAAATATGACTTATTTCTCAAAAAATACAATTTGTTGTCAAAAATTGCCGGTTTCGGAATTAATACCTATTTTTAAAACACCTTAGCCATTATTCTTCGTTTACTTAATCAAGTACGCTGTTTGTAAAAAATAGTAAACAAAATAAATTTTATGTATCAATATGAAAGTTATTTGAATTAATTAAATAAAAATCAAGCAATAGTGATTTATTTTTACTTATAAGAGTAAAAACCTAGCTAGTACATGACTTTTATTTATGTTATTTTAAATCACTTTAATTTTTTGATCCATTGGGTTAAGTTAAATAAGTTTTTTAATTTCACTTTTTATATAAAGCGTATATTAAAATTTTTAATCAGATTTATTTTTTAAATGTTGAATCAATGAAAAAGTTTTTTGTAGTCTTTCTTTTATGTTTGTTTAGCAGTTTTTCTAGCGCTCAAACCAATACGAATGCTGTAATTGAAGGGGTTCGTGTACCTAGCTCCATTCAATTAGCAGGAAGAAAACTACAGTTGAATGGCGCAGGTGTGCGATACAAAGCAGTTGTAAAAGTTTATGTTGCTGCTTTATATCTAGAACAACCTAGTACCAATCCCGAACAAATTTATAATACAAAAGGTAGTATGCAACTGGCATTAACTATGCTACGTAATATTAATTCAGCTGAATTAGGCCGTTTATTTATTAAAGGCATGGAAGAAAACTGCACCAAAGAGGAGCAAACTCGATTAATTTCAGATTTTAGATATATGGGTGAACTATTTGCTCGGTTTAAAAATCTTGAAAAAGGTGAAACTTTAATCATCGAATGGCCAGCAAGTGGTGCAATGGCCGTCAGTGTTGATGGTTTTTATGATCAAACCCCTATTAAAAATCCTGATTTTAAGAAAGCCTTGTTATCGATTTGGTTGGGAGAAAACCCGGCAGATTGGCAACTAAAGGCAATGTTATTAAATAATGGTCGGGTAAATAATAATAACCAAGGGCAAAACAGGTAAAATAGTAGTCTGCAAGCATTGTTCTAATGCTTGTATAGTTGCATCCTCCTATTGAAGCTGGCAAAGGCACTCATTCTCATAAGTGCTCTCTACTTTGCTTTAGGTCATATGAGGTGCGCATTTTATTCACAGCACTTGGACAATACCATGCAACGCTGGCATTCTCATACTTCAACACATCACTTATTTTTTTATTGGCTTAGTTCCAAGTTAAAAAAAGCAAGCGTTTTTTTTGCGCTAGCGTTTTTGGCTTTATGCGCACCCATAACGCAAGCCCAAGACAGCGCTAATAACGATACTCGCTACCACAGAGCAGCCAAATTTGGCAATATGGTCGTACAAAATAAAAACCAAGTCCTTATATACGACAAAGTATTTAATTTTGCGCCAGCAGTTCGTATTTTTAGTGACAGACAAAGACTTATAAGACCAAGCTCTTTATTGGGTGAAAAAATGGCTGTCGCTTATATAGTCGATAGACACAACGACATTAACCAGGTTTGGGTACTCACCCCAGAAGAAGTTCAATTGATTTCAAAGAAGAAATAACACATCAGCTTTTTCAGTGACGATCTTCATTTTTAATATTCTTAAAACAATGAAGCCTTATTTGTATCAGCTGTTTTTCGCATAAGCAATTCATACCCATGGCCAAATGACGAATCACTTATTAGCCATTTTTTCTCGTATTTACCACTCTTTTAATTACCTTTTATTTTTACCTTTTGCATCCTACTCATACTAGATGCCTATTTTTAAAAAATTGACCCCACCACTACAGATCATGACTAAAAAAGTATTTATTAAAACCTTCGGCTGCCAAATGAACGAATACGACTCAGACAAAATGTCTGACGTAATGGGTGCTGCTCAAGGTTATGTTCCTACCAACAATGTAGAAGAAGCCGATTTAATTTTATTTAACACCTGCTCGGTGCGTGAAAAAGCCCAAGAAAAAGTATTCTCCGATTTAGGCCGTATCAAGCATTTAAAAAAGAAGGGTGTACAAATTGGGGTTGGTGGTTGTGTGGCCAGTCAAGAGGGTGCAGCCATTATTGAGCGTGCACCTTATGTCGATGTGGTGTTTGGTCCGCAAACTTTGCACCGCTTACCCCAGTTACTTGAGCAACGTATTACTTTGGGTCGCCCACAGGTCGATATTAGCTTCCCAGAAATTGAAAAGTTTGACCACTTGCCAGCCGCTAAAGTACAAGGTGGTACTGCCTTTGTGAGTATTATGGAAGGATGCTCTAAGTATTGCAGTTATTGCGTAGTGCCTTATACCCGTGGTGAAGAGGTTTCAAGGCCTTTTGAAGATGTATTGGTAGAAGTAGCTGGTTTGGCGGCACAAGGCGTAGTAGAGGTTAATTTATTAGGTCAAAACGTCAACGCCTATCGTGCGCCATTGTCTAGCAGCTTGGGTAGCACAGGTCAAATTGCCGACTTTGCCACCTTGCTCGAGTATGTCGCTGAAATTCCAGGCATAGAACGTATTCGTTACACCACTAGTCATCCAAATGAGTTTACTCAGTCATTAATAGATGCCTATGACAAAATTCCACAATTAGCCAATCATTTGCATTTGCCTGTACAACACGGTAGCGACAAAATTTTAATGGCGATGAAGCGTGGTTATACCGCCTTAGAATACAAAAGCACGATTCGTAAATTAAGAGCCATTCGCCCTAATTTATCAGTGAGTAGTGACTTTATTGTGGGCTTCCCAGGCGAGACCGATGATGACTTTAATCGCATGATGAAGTTAGTCGATGACATTGGTTACGATACCTCGTTTAGCTTTATTTACAGCCCACGTCCTGGCACTCCAGCTGCTGCCCTTGAAGACACTACACCACATGAAGTTAAACTAGCTCGGTTACAAAAATTACAAGCCACCATTGATGCATCTGTCGAGCAAATTAGTGCTAGCCGTTTAGGCACTGTTCAACGTGTATTAGTAGAGGGACCCGCTCGCCGCACACCTAACGCTTTGTTTGGTAAATCAGAATGCAACCGTGCAGTCATATTCCCAGGCTCCCATGATTTAATTGGTAAGATGGTGAACGTGCATATTAACGATGCACCTATGCGCCAATTAGGTGGGGTGGTGGTAGCTTAAGCTTCTTCAATTTAAAATAAAAAAAGCCCAGTCTTAGTAATGAGACTGGGCTTTTTAAATTTTAAAAATTTATTGGTTTTTTTCAGCCTCTGAGGCTTTTAAAACCTCTTCCCAATGGCGCTTAGGAATATGGCCTTTTAGACGCTCAACAATAAGGTCTTGCATTTCGGTGCTAATACTGTGATCTAAAAACGGCAGTATGTCGGCAGTAATATCAGAGCCTTGTTTCACCAAATGTTCTGCCGCTGTTACGCAATAGCCGTAATGAATCACAGAGTCCTCTTTGCCGTGTAAAAAATGCACGGTAATATCGGTTGATATAGGCCTAGGCAATTGGGCAAATCGGCCTGCTAAAGCAATCACCCGGCCTGCCAGAATTTTTTCTTGTTGGGTCGCCTCAAGTGCCATAATGGCGCCTTGAGAAAAGCCCACAATAGCAGTTGCTGTAGCTTCTACACCAGTGGTTTGTTGCCAATGCTCTATGCTGGCAATAAAATCAGGCATGGCATGGGCTACACGTTCAGGGCGGTTTTCTTCAGTAACGCCTCTCGCTCCAAACCATTGGTAGCCTGCACCCACTTCAGATAAGTGGGCCGCTTGTACACTCACAATAAAAGCATTGGGAAATTCTTGGGCTAAGCGCAGACCTACCGGAGTCATATCAGCAGGAGAGGCACCATAGCCATGATAGAGCAACATTAATTGTTGGGCGGGGCCTTGAGGTTGCTGAATAATAATAGATGAAGACATGACGTGAAATAAGAAAAAATAAAGTCAATTGTCCGCTAAAAACAGCTATATGCGCAATAACCCCTAAGCACAATCGTTTGATTAAATTAGGTATGCTTACCACTCTTGAGGTTTATTATTTTGGTAAGACCTTCTACACTACCACTCACAAGTCATTATTATGTCATTTCATCTCAAACCCTATAGGGCTTTGGTTATAGGAGCAAGTGGCACCATTGGTGGACAATGGGTAAAGCAATTGAAAAACCAAGCCAATTGCCAACATGTTGCTGTGCTGAGTCGCCAAACACATTCTTATTTTGATTTAAGCAATGAATCCAGTATTGAACAAGCAGTACAAGATATTGGACAAGAAGGCCCTTTTGATTGCATTATTGATGCGACAGGGGCTTTGATGGTGCCGCTGTCTAGTGCGCATGAGGACAACAGCAGCACTATTTTAAAAGGTCCTGAAAAAAACTTAAACGCCCTGAATAGCCCTCAGCTAATGATGGCGTTTATGGTCAATACCATTGGTCCTGCTTTGTTATTAAAAAATCTAGCCCCCAGCCTAGCAAAAGGCCCTAGTGTTTATGCCAAGTTATCGGCAAGAGTGGGCAGCATTCAAGATAATCAAAAAGGGGGGTGGTATGGTTATCGTGCTTCTAAAGCGGCTTTTAATATGATGCTACAAACAGCAGCCATAGAGTTACAAAGAAAAAACCCAGAAATAAGGGTAGTGGCTCTGCAACCTGGCACAGTGGTATC
>CAZKWC010000010.1:29147-64377 GCA_964556425.1 uncultured Limnohabitans sp.
CAAGCTGCAAGGCCCAGCACTTACCGTCAGTTATCAACTGCCGATCAATCAAGGGTGATTGAAATGGCTTGGGAAGACCGTACACCATTTGAAGCCATTGCTTTTCAATTTGGCTTAAGCGAAGCTAAAGTCATTGAGTTAATGCGCAGCCAATTAAAAACATCCTCTTTTAGAATGTGGCGTAAACGAGTAACAGGTCGTACTACCAAACATTTAAAAATAAGGCCAGAAGGTATGGCACAAGAGGCAAGGCATACCGCACAACTTAATGTGGCTAAGCAAAAATAAATCATCATGAATACCCCTGTTCAAGACCCTACACTAGCCACACCCCCTACAGAAACTCAAGTGGTTTGCTCACTTAATCCGCAGGTTTTGTATGACGGTTCATGCCCCTTATGCCGCAGAGAGATTGCTTTTTATCAACAACAAGAAGCAGCACAGCTAACACTACAAGCGCATCAAAAAATACAGTGGGTAGATGTTTCAGGGCCAGCCGCTCCAATTCCAGCCTCTTACACCCAAGCGCAGTTAATGGCCAGGTTTCATGTACAAAACCAGCAAGGGCAAGTTCTAAGCGGGGCGGCTGCTTTTGTCTATTTGTGGTCTTTATTACCCGGCTGGCGCTACCTCAGTTATGTGGCCAAAATACCAGGCATGCTTACACTTTTAGAATTAACGTATCGATTCTTTTTAAGATTCAGACCCTCTATTCAAGCATGGGTAAAATCTAAAGAAAAAACCAAATAATGAGGTCTTATTCGGCCGGAATATAAAGTAAATTTTTACCACTTACCGCCCCCGACATTTGAACTCCCACAGAATGCACTGCCCCCTGGCTATCTTGAAAAAACATAATATAGTCTTGCCCGGCCGCATTTAATTTTGTCTCTGGTAATACGCTTACTAAGCGCCAGTTTTTGGGTATTTTAAAAGTCTCGGTTTTAAAAGCTTTTTTGAGTAATGCATGACCTTGCGCATCGGCTTGATTAACCAATTTGGCAGGTTCTGCAATATAACTATCGGCAGCTGTTAAACCCTTCACCGTGCTTTGAGCATGGACGGAAGTGCTGAGTAAAATAGTCAAAATCCCGTATGTATATAAATGAATTTTCATGTTTTGTAAGAGTGGCTGTGAAGGTCTATTGAAAAAATTGAAAAAAATAATGCTTTCGAGATTATTTTGAACGTCTCAAGCAGTAAAAAAATATCAAGCTTCAGAGTGATCAAAAATGAGGCAGGTGGTGGTTGCATGGGCATAGAGTTTTCCATCCGCACCCACAATGCGCCCCTCGGCCATAGCGACTTGCCGCCCACTTTGAATTACCTTACCCTCCGCTCGAACTAGTGGTACTGTATCTGTGAGCGGACGAAGCATGTTAACTTTCAATTCAAGAGTAGTGTAGCCTCGACCTGCTGCTAAGGTGGTATGTACGGCACAACCCAAAGCGGAGTCCAGCAAAGTACAAAACCAACCTCCATGCACCGTTCCCAAGGGGTTGTAATGCCGCTGTTGAGGTCGTCCTTGAAAAACGGCTACACCAGGCTCCATGTGGACTGGAATAAAATCGAGCGAATCGCCAATAGGCGCGGGTGGCAACACCCCTGCAAATATCGCTTCAAAAACTTCCATTCCGGTCATGCCAAAGACCTGTCTCCTAGGTGCAACGCCAGGTGCTAACAAGCGAGCACGGACATTAAGCTCTTTTTCCTTCCAGTTGGCAAGTGTTTGATCAGGTGTCATAAAATCATCCAATTTAGTTGTATCTACAAAAGTTGTAGGTACAATATATAACATGAAATCTACTTCCAAGCCAAGGGGCTGCACCAACTTAAAACTACGCCAACTCGGACGTATGGTGACGCGCCACTACGACCACTACATGTCTGAGGTCGGTTTAAAAAATACGCAGTTTGCCTTGCTTTCGCACATCGTCAAGCTCGGGCCGATTCGCCCAAGCGACTTGGCTAAACGTATGCAAATGGATGCTTCCACTTTAACCCGTAATCTCCAACCAATGGTGGCTCAAGGCTGGCTGACAGTCGGTGCCGGTCAGGACGCTCGAAGTCGTCTGGTTGAGGCAAGCCCTGCCGGTCAAGCCATTCGTGCGCAAGGGCAGCTTGCTTGGAAAGCAGCCCAACTAGCGCTTAACGAACGACTTGGCATAGAGCGCGTGTTGGCCTTGCACGACTTGCTTGATACCTGTATCACTTGCCTTGATGAGGAGACCAGCAATGCAAGCAAGCACTGAGTCCCCAAAGCGGTTGACCAGCCAGTTGTTGTTATCGCTGTCAGGCAATGATGCATAACTTACCTTTCCAAACAGCACTTTAATCATTTATAAAGATGCTGGACATGGCGCCCTATTTCAGTTTCCAAACGAATTTGTGGCCAGCACGCTTGAATTCCTTGAGGACTAAGGCAAGCCAACAGAAGGCCACCATCATGACATCAGCAGATCATGCCCTACATTCTTTTTAAAACAGTTTCTCAATCTATTTCCCATACCCCACAATGAACCAAAACAACTCTCAAACTACATACAGCGTCAATCAAGCTTTAAATCAACCACTAAGCTTAGCTAATGGTGTAGTCTTGCGAAACCGACTGGCTAAATCTTCGATGAGCGAAGCGTTGGGGACTTATTCTAATCATGCAACTCCAAAGCTAATCGAACTCTATCGACGTTGGGCTTCGAGCGGCATTGGATTGATGTTTACGGGCAATGTCATGATTGATCGACGTGCGCTGGGTGAACCTGGTAACGTTGTGATTGAAGATGAATCCGATTTACCAATCTTAAAACAATGGGCTAGCGCAGCGACCGACCAAGGCGCAGCACTTTGGGTTCAACTCAACCATCCCGGCAAGCAGTCTCCCAAAGGCTTGAATGCTAGCAATATCTCACCATCTGCCATACCATTCAAAGATGATTTAGCAGCATTCTTTGAAACTCCGCGCGAAGTCACTCCTGAAGAAATTATTGATATTGTTCACCGTTTTGGGCGCAGTGCGGCTATCTGCAAAAAAGCGGGTTTTAGCGGGGTGCAGATTCATGGTGCCCACGGTTATTTGATCAGTCAATTCTTGTCGCCACATCACAATCGGCGATCCGATCAATGGGGCGGCAGTGCAGAGAATCGTCGACGCTTTGTCTTGGCGGTCTATGCTGAAATTCGCAAACAGGTAGGAGCAGATTTTCCGGTTGGTATCAAGCTCAATTCCGCTGATTTTCAGCGTGGTGGTTTCACCGAGGAAGAGTCGATGGCCACAATTGAGGCACTCGCAGATGCCGGTATTGATCTGATCGAGATCTCTGGAGGCACTTACGAGGCCCCCGCAATGAGCGGGGCCTTTCAGTATCCTCAAAAGGATTCAACGCTTGTGCGTGAGGCATATTTTCTAGAGTTCGCCGAGAAAGTACGCTCTGCAGTGAGTGTGCCTTTAATGGTGACTGGGGGTTTTCGCACAGTCGATGGTATGAATGCTGCATTGCAGTCAGGTGCACTTGATATGGTTGGGCTGGCGCGCCTATTGGCTATTGATCCCGATGCTCCTATTGCATTGCTGCAAGGCAGAGACAGCCCGCACCGTGTGAGGCCTATCACGACGGGCATCAAGTCGGTGGATCGTATGGGCATTATGGAAGTCGTATGGTATACGGGGCAGCTCAAGCGTATTGCGCAAGGCGGCGACCCTAAGCCTAATGAAAGCGGTTTGATGGCTTTTATAAAGAGTCTTATTGGAAGTATTTGGGGAACTAATCGCACAAAGCGTCTTCGGGTCTAGTCGCTCACCAATAGCAATATAAACAATATTGCTGTGCCTTGAGTTGAAAGAAATTAGCTATGCAACACAAATAGCCAAGGGTTGCACTGTGTGCCCTTGACTTACCACGACATGATGCACAGTCTCCTTGACATCAGCCAAAAAAAAGCACTTGTAATAACAAGTGCTTTTAAAAACTGGTGGCGCTTCACGGATTCGAACCGCGGACCTGTGGATTATGATTCCATCGCTCTAACCGACTGAGCTAAAGCGCCAAAGACCGTTATTATAGGTCATAAAATTGGCATTTTTGTTGTTTTCGAAAAAAATAAATCTTTACACCTTTATTACCCCTAAAAAGCAAATAATAATGCGCCTAGGTTTTAATTCAAGGGTTTATGAGCTAACTTAAGCTTTAAAGACGCAATTGTAATAAGCTATGAAATCAAAATCTGGCATCAAACAAGTTCATCAAGTACAGCGGCATAAATTAGAATAGCGGTATTCATTTTCTCAATAAAAATGGTGCACAGCTGTACTTTATAGGATAAGCCATTCACCTATCTCTATTTTTCTTGCTTAAAAATTAAGCACAATATGATTTCTGATTCACTAGAAGGTATAAAAAAGCATGAGCAGTTTGCAAAATCGCTTAGCCCGCGCTTTTTTTAATTTACCCCGTCGGCACAAACAAGCCATTATGGTGGTGGCTGATCTGTTTTTATTGCCACTTGCTATTTGGGCGGGTTATGCCATTCGTTTGGGCGACTGGCAGCCTCACATGGAGCATGGTAAGTGGTTGCTACTACTCGCTCCTTTAGTGAGTATTCCCATTTTTATAGTACTTGGCCTCTACCGAGCGGTGATTCGTTATATTGGCAGTAAAGCCTTATTAACGGTGGCGCATGGTGCCTTGTTATCGACTTTAGCCTTGGTGTTAACCGTAGCCCTCCTGCATTTGCCAGGCATACCGCGCTCCCTTATTTTTTTGTATTTTGGCTTAACCTTTTTATTGGTGGGCGGTAGTCGTTATTGGGTGAGATATTATTATTATTATGTTTTTAAGCGAACCCGCGACACTCAAGCGGTGGCTATTTATGGAGCAGGTCAATCTGGGGCTCAATTGGCCAGTGCTTTGCTGCGTAGTCATGATTACAGCCCACAGTTTTTTATTGATGACAAACCTTCGCTCAACAAGGCCATGATTCAGGGGCTAAAGGTTTATAGTCCTTCCGAATTAGATGTTTTGGTCGCCGAGCACGACATCACACAAATCTTTTTAGCTATTCCAAGTGCCGACCGCGCCAGTCGTAAAGCGATCTTAGCCAATCTTGAACATTTACCGGTTCATGTACGCTCTATTCCATCAGCTGCTGACCTTGCCGCTGGTAAACGTAATGTCGATGAGTTATTAGAAATTGATGTAGATGACTTATTGGGTCGTTCTGCGGTCGAGCCCGATCAGACCATGATAGCGCAATGTATCCAAAACAAAAAAATTATTGTGACAGGTGCAGGTGGATCAATCGGTTCAGAATTGTGTAGGCAAATTTTGCGTCAAAATCCTAGTGTTTTGGTGCTGTTTGAATCTTCCGAGCATGCACTTTATCAAATCGAACGCGAGCTACAAGAACTACGTAAAAGCAATTCAATTCAAACGATTATTGCTGCTGTTTTAGGCTCGGTGCAAAACCAAAATCGAGTAGAAGAAATATTAAGGCAATATCAAATAGATATTTTGTATCATGCGGCAGCCTATAAACATGTGCCTTTGGTAGAGCACAATCCCATAGAGGGTTTGCGTAACAATAGTTTTGGTACGCGTGCGACGGCCAATGCCGCACTCAATGTGGGTATCGAGCGTTTTGTATTAATTTCGACCGATAAAGCAGTAAGACCTACCAACGTAATGGGGGCTAGCAAACGACTTGCCGAAATGGTTTTGCAAGCCTTAGCATCACAATCTAACACCACTATTTTTACTATGGTGCGATTTGGTAATGTATTGGGTTCATCGGGTTCGGTCGTGCCATTGTTTAGGCAACAAATTCAAGCGGGTGGCCCTATAACCGTTACCCATCCCGATGTCATTCGTTATTTTATGTCCATACCCGAGGCGGCTCAGTTGGTTTTACAAGCCGGTGCCATGGCCACAGGCGGAGAAGTATTTTTGCTTGATATGGGCGAGCCAGTGCGCATAGTTGATTTAGCCGAGCGCATGATTAAGCTAAGCGGCGAAAAAGTAAAAACCGATGGCAAAGATTTTGGTCCTGGTATTGAAATTCAATTTAGTGGATTGCGCCCTGGTGAAAAACTTTACGAAGAGTTATTAATATCGGCTGCACACCAAGCGACTGCCCATCCACAAATATTAGCGGCCGAAGAAAACTTTTTAAATCCAGACCAGTTAAATCATTTATTTGCCGATTTAGATCAAGCCTGTAGCATACAGGATTTTACCCAAATTCGTAGTTTGTTAATGCAGACCGTAGAGGGCTCGGTATTATCTGAGCTACCAGCGCAACTTTAGTTTATACCCACACCAGTCATTCATTTTTATTTATGTCGCATTCCAAAATTTATCGCCCAGATATAGACGGCTTAAGAGCCATAGCTGTTTCTATTGTGGTGTTGTTTCATGCTTTCCCCGCTCTTATACCCGCTGGGTTTATTGGTGTTGATATTTTCTTTGTGATTTCAGGATTTTTAATTACCGGCATTTTATTAGATGAGCTAACTGATGGCGTCACTTTAAAAGCGATGCTAGGGCAATTTTATGCACGCCGTATTAAGCGAATATTTCCTTCCTTATTAGTAGTGCTATTGGCTACGCTGCTGGCGGCTTGGTTTATTTTATTACCCGATGATTATAAAAAATTAGGCCAACAAACCATGGCGGGTTTGGGTTTTGTCTCTAATTTTTTATTTTGGCAACAAGCGGGTTATTTTGATGGTGCTTCCGATACTAAACCATTGCTTCATTTATGGTCATTAGCGATAGAGGAGCAGTTTTATATATTTTTCCCGCTTATATTGCTGTTTTTTTATCGCAGAAAACTCAATTTAGCAAAAGCCTTGTGGTGGCTTTTTGTTGTGTCGGTGCTAATTAATTTATATTACGCAAGGCATAATTTAATTGCCGATTTTTATTCACCGTTAAGCCGTGCTTGGGAGTTATTAGCGGGTTCATTAATAGCCGTATATGCTAGAAGGCCTGGTTCCATCGCCGCTCATGATGGTAATCAAAAAATAAAAAATTGGGTGTCGGTAGGGGCAATTATTTTTCTAATAGTAGCTTTGTATTTTATCGATAAAAGTAGAAAGTTTCCAGGTTCATGGGCTTTGTTGCCGGTATTAGTGGGGGGTGGATTCATTTTGGCAGGGCCACATACTTGGATCAATAAAAAAATACTGGCCAGTAAACCTTTTGTTTGGATGGGTTTAATTAGTTACCCACTTTATTTGTGGCATTGGCCTTTATTGGTGCTAGGCCATCATTACTACGGTACTGCTTTTGATTGGAAAATCAAACTTGTCGCGATAGTGTTGGCCGTTGTTTTGTCGGCCTTGTGTTATTACTTTTTAGAAAAGCCCATTCGAATTGCTAAAAAATCAAGCACTATTATTTTAAAAGTACTTATTGTGCTGGCGGTGGTAATTGGCTATCTTGGTTATAGTGTTTATAACAAACAAGGCTACCCTAAACGTTATCCTGCCATTATTCAGCAGCTCACTACTTCGCAAGGCAATTTGCAAGACGGCTGGCGAGTGTATAAATGTATGTTGGAATATGAACAGCCTGCTAGCCAATTTGCCGAATATTGTATTGAAAAAAATCAACGTCCCCATGTATTTTTATGGGGTGACTCGCATGCAGGTTCTTTGTACCCAGGTTTATTGGCTCTGCAAAAATCAACTCATAATAGTTTTGCTTTGTCGCAACGTACAGGGGCAATGTGCCCTGCATTACTCAACACCGAGATGCGCCCCTTGTGTAAAGACCTCAATAACAGCACCATACAAGTGATTCGTCAAACCCAACCAGACGTTGTGGTTTTGTATGGCTTATGGTCTCACCCTTCATATGACTTAAGTCAATTAGCACCCACTATTCAAGAGTTAAAAAAAGCAGGTGTTCAAAAAATTATTATGCTAGGTGTACCTGTGATGTGGGAGGGTAAATTACCTGATCATATTTTGGCACAGTGGCGAGAGGGTCCGCCTTTGGCAGAGCCTGCTTTAAGAAGTTGGCGTGGGGTAGGTAAAGACTTAACTGAACTGGATGAAAAAATTTCTAAAATAGCAAGTCAAGCTGGGGTTGAATATATTTCAATGCGTCAATTATTTTGTAATGAGCAAGGTTGCTTAACTAGACCAAGCCTTAATAGCTCAGCTCCAATGTCATATGATTACGGCCATTTAACCGTACCGGCGGCTAGTTATGCGGCTGATTTGTTAGCACCCAAAATCTTAACTTTGCCAAAATAATAGAGGCTTTGCCAACATAAAACAGACAGGACTAAGGTCAGATTACAAAAATCCAAAATAGATAATATCAAAAAAATTATTTTGGGTTTTTATTCACTGACTTCGTCTTACAATCATTCAATAGAGATAGTCTTGTGTTATCTCGCATGTCTTAGAAAAAGAAAAAGTCTTCATCATGAATCGTAAAATTGCCGTTATGGGCCTAGGTTATGTAGGTCTTCCAGTTGCTGTAGCCTTTGGTCAAACGCACCCAGTCGTGGGTTTTGATATTAAATCAGCCAGAATTGCCGAATTAAAAGTGGGCCACGATAGTACCGAAGAGGTTTTACCAGCTGACTTAGCCAAAGCCAATATTCAATACACCGATCAAATCGAAGATTTAAAAAAATGTGATTTTTTTATTATTGCCGTACCAACCCCAGTTGATAGTGGTAATAAGCCCGATTTATCACCTTTAATTGGTGCTTCAAGGTCGGTGGGTAAGGCCCTTAAAAAGGGTGACATTGTGGTTTACGAATCGACTGTGTACCCTGGTGCCACAGAAGAAGATTGCGTGCCCGTACTCGAAAAAGAATCAGGCCTCAAGTTTGGCACTGACTTTACCGTGGGCTACAGCCCCGAGCGTATTAACCCAGGCGATAAAGAGCACACATTCACTAAAATTAAAAAAATTGTCTCAGGTTCCGATGCTGCTACTTTAGAAATAGTAGCCGAAGTTTATGCATCTGTAGTGGTGGCAGGTGTGCATAGGGCCAGCTCTATTAAAGTAGCCGAAGCTGCTAAAGTAATTGAAAATACCCAGCGCGATTTAAACATTGCCCTCATGAATGAACTAGCGGTTATTTTTAAACGCATGGACATTGATACCCAAGAAGTTTTAGATGCAGCAGGTAGTAAGTGGAACTTTATGCCATTTAAACCAGGTTTGGTAGGCGGTCACTGTATTGGTGTTGATCCTTATTACCTCACCCATAAGGCCGAAAAATTAGGCTATATACCGCAGGTTATTTTGGCCGGTCGCCGCATTAATGACAATATGGGCCGATTTGTGGCACGCAACACCATTAAAACCATGATTGCCAAGGGTATTGATGTTTCCAAATCTACTATTGGTATTTTAGGTATTACGTTTAAAGAGAATTGTCCCGATATTCGTAATTCAAAGGTGATTGATATTATTCGTGAGTTGCAAGATTATGGCGT
Source organism: uncultured Limnohabitans sp. (assembly GCA_964556425.1). Classification (GTDB taxonomy): domain Bacteria; phylum Pseudomonadota; class Gammaproteobacteria; order Burkholderiales; family Burkholderiaceae_C; genus JALQUL01. The sequence goes on from CAZKWC010000010.1 coordinate 38,608, forward strand.
TAATGTAGTGGTAGCCGACCCTCATGCCGATAGCTCAGACGTGCAACACGAATACAAGTTGCCTTTAAGTCCGATTGATGCAGAGCATCAAGTTGATGCTTTAGTAGTGGCGGTATCACATACCGAATATCGAAATTTAAATGCCGAGCAACTACGTGCAATGGTAAAGGGTAACAACCCTGTTATTGTGGATGTGAAATGTATTCAACCTCGTGCAGCCCTAGAGGCCGTGGGTTTTCATGTTTGGCGTCTGTAATCACTAACGAAAATATTCAAGCCATTTTTTCAATTTAGAAGTAACTCATTCATGTTTGCAACACAAGCTATCACCGATCGTAAAATCCGCTTTGCCCTAGTGGGTTGTGGCCGTATTTCTAACAACCATTTTGACTCCATTACTCAACATGCAGCACATGCAGAGTTGGTCGATGTTTGCGATATCAACCCCGAAGCACTAGCCAAAGCAGTCGCTAAAACGGGTGCTAAAGGCCACAGCAGTTTATCGGGCTTGTTGGCCAATACCACAGCTGACTGCGTTATCTTAACTACCCCCAGTGGCTTGCATCCTAATCAAGCAATAGCGGTGGCCAATACCGGTCGTCATGTGTTGTCAGAAAAACCAATGGCCACTAATTTTGAAGATGGCCTAGCCATGGTCAAAGCCTGCGAACAAGCTGGTGTGCATTTGTTTGTAGTCAAACAAAATCGTAAAAATGCTACTTTGCAACTACTTAAACAAGCGGTGCAGAAAAAACGTTTTGGCCGCATTTATATGGTCACCTTAAATGTGTTTTGGCAACGTCCACAACAAGGTTATTATGATCAAGCGGCTTGGCGAGGCACTTGGAACCTTGATGGTGGAGCCCTCATGAATCAAGCCAGCCATTATGTTGATTTATTAGAATGGTTAATTGGTCCTATTGATTCATTACATGCCTACACCGCTACTTTGGCGCGTGATATTGAAGCCGAAGACACTGCCGTCATGAGTGTGAAATGGCGTAACGGTGCTTTGGGTTCACTCAACTGCACTATGCTCACCTATCCAAAAAACCTTGAAGGCTCAATTACAATTTTGGGCGAAAAGGGCACAGTGAGGGTAGGCGGCGTAGCAGTCAATGAAATCCAAGAATGGAATTTCCAAGATACCGACCCAGCCGACGAACAAATTGCTAATGCCAATTATGAAACCACTTCGGTTTATGGTTTTGGACATCCACTTTATTATCAAAACGTGATTGAAACTCTACAAGGCAAAGCCATACCCGATGTAGATGGTCGTGAAGGTTTAAAGTCTTTAGAAGTGTTAATAGCCGCTTATCGTTCTGCCAGAGATGGCGTACAAGTGGGTTTACCCCTTCACTTATAAAATTTAAATTTCAAATTCACTTTTAACACTACAGCACCACTCTATGTCAGACACTAGCGCTACTCCCGCCTATACCGTTCACCCTACCGCTATTGTTGATGAAGGCGCACAAATTGGTGCGGGTTCTAGAATCTGGCATTGGGTGCATATTAGTGCAAAAGCAGTTATTGGCGAGAAATGTTCATTTGGCCAAAATGTGTTTGTAGGCAACGATGTAGTGATTGGCAACAACGTCAAAATTCAAAACAATGTCTCGGTATATGATGCCGTTACCCTAGAAGATGATGTTTTTTGTGGTCCTAGCATGGTGTTTACCAATGTATATAACCCACGCTCTGCAGTAACCCGTAAAGATGAATATTTACGCACCCTTATTAAAAAGGGTGCTACTTTAGGAGCGAACAGCACTATTGTGTGTGGCACTACTGTAGGAGCTTATGCTTTTGTAGGCGCTGGTGCAGTGATTAAAAAAGACGTTCCCGACTATGCCTTAATGGTGGGAGTTCCTGCTAAGCAAATTGCTTGGATGAGTCAGTTTGGTGAGCGCCTTGATTTACCTTTAACAGGTAATGCCTCATGTACTTGTCCACACACTGGTACTGTTTATGAGCTAAAAAATAATCAAGTATCGATTCAAACTAGTTAATTTGCCTCAGGCAACAAGCTTATGTAAGTGTCTTATTGGGTCTATTTATTTAGAATAGTAACACTCTAAAATTTTTTAAATCAGGTTGTTTACATGTCTCATCCCGCCATCCCATTTATTGACCTCAAAGCGCAGTACGCGGCTTTAAAACCATCAGTTGATAGTCGCATTCAAAAAGTGCTAGACCATGGTCAATACATTATGGGCCCAGAGGTAAAAGAACTTGAAGTGGCACTGGAAAGTTATACCCAAGCCAAACATTGTATTACCGTCTCTAGCGGTACAGAGGCTTTATTAATTGCTTTAATGGCCCTAGGCATTGGCCCTGGCGACGAAGTGATTACCACTTCATTTACTTTTGCGGCCACAGCAGAAGTGATTGTTTTGGTAGGTGCAAAACCGGTTTTTGTGGATATTGACCCAGCCACTTGTAATATTGACCCTGCCCTTATCGAGGCGAAAATTACTAGCCGCACCAAAGCCATCATGCCAGTGAGTTTGTATGGGCAAGCCGCTAACTTAGATGCCATCAATGAGATTGCTGCTCGTCATGGTAATTTACCCGTCATTGAAGACGCAGCACAAAGTTTTGGCGCCACCTCTAAAGGGCGTAAAAGTTGTAATTTATCTAGCATTGGTTGCACCAGTTTTTTCCCAAGTAAACCATTAGGTTGTTACGGAGATGGCGGTGCGATTTTTACCAATGATGACGCCATTGCCCAGGCTTGCCGAGAAATTCGCGTACACGGACAAAGCAAGCGTTACACCCACACCCGAGTAGGCGTAGGTGGTCGTATGGATACTTTGCAATGTGCAGTGGTGTTGGCCAAGTTAGAGCGTTTTGAATGGGAAATTGCCCAACGTATTGCTCTAGGCCAACGCTATATTGAGTTAATTCAACAAGCTAATATTCCGGTTCGCCTTATTCATGTAGAAGAGGGTAATGAGTGTGTGTGGGGGCAATTTACCATCATGCTAGATAACCGTGAAGCGGTGCAGGCTAAGCTTCAAGAGGCTGGCGTACCAACCGCAGTGCATTACCCTATTCCCATGAACCAACAACCCGCATATGCTCATTTGTGTTGCCCCGATTGCACGCCACTGGCCGCCAAAGCGGGGCAAAGAGTCATGAGTTTACCGTTTAGCCCCGATGTATCAGAAGCCACACAAGTGTATGTAGTGCAAGAGTTAGCTAAAGCCATAAGGTCGGTTGCCTAATGTGCGGCATAGCAGGCGTATGGTGGTCACAAGCCCCTACTGCACTTCAGGTGCAGCAGCGTATTGCTGCCTCCCTACACTGCATGCGTTACCGTGGCCCCGATGACGATGGTCGATTTCTGCATCAGTGGGGAAATGGTTTATTGGCCTTATTGCATAAACGGTTATCGGTCATTGATTTAAGCGCAGGGGGTCATCAACCCAAGACTAGTTCGGATGGTCGTTACACCATTGTGTTTAACGGAGAAATTTATAACTACAAAGAGTTAAGAGCCCAACTCAAAAAACAAGGTAGGACTTTTTATTCTCAATCCGATACGGAAGTTTTATTGCAGGCCTGGATACACTGGGGCAGTGCTAGCCTAGCCTTACTAGAGGGTATGTTTTCTTTTGTGGTATTTGACCAAGAAGAAAAAACGCTTACTGCCGTTCGAGACCCTTTTGGGATTAAGCCATTATTTTATTCTCATCAAGATGGCAACTTTGTTTTTGCCTCAGAATTGCCAGCGGTACAAGCTTTAATGGCCAAACCTCCGGCTCTTGATTGGCAACGTAGTTATGATTATTTGGTGCACGGCGATTACGATAGTCAAGATCGTACTTTTTTAGAGGGTGTATTGCAATTGCCGGCTGGCCATTTATTAGCGCTTGATCTTAAGCATAATGTCAAGCAAGGTGGCAATTTAAGTATTCGTTCTTGGTGGCAAGCCAACCTAACAGAACAGCCTTTGTCTTTTGCCGATGCGACAGAAAAATTAAGAGAGCAATTTTTAGATAACATCAAGCTGCATTTGCGCAGTGATGTGCCGCTAGGTGCTGCTTTATCGGGTGGTATAGATTCTTCAGCGGTAGTTTGTGCGATGCGTTATGTGCAACCCGATGCACCTTTACACACCTTTAGTTTTATTGCTGAACCAGGTCCACTTTCCGAAGAAAAATGGGTGGATCAAGTGAATCAGTATGTGCGAGCTATTCCGCATAAAGTGTATGCCACTGGCAATGAGTTAATTCGCGATATAGATGAAATGATTGCCGCTCAAGGTGAGCCCTTTGGTAGTACTAGTATTTATGCGCAGTACCGAGTTTTTCAGGCCGCAAGGCATGCGGGCATTACGGTTACCCTAGACGGTCAAGGGGCCGATGAGTTATTGGCGGGCTATATTGGTTACCCAGGCCAACGCATAGTGAGTATGCTTGAAAAAAGCGAATGGATGATGGCATGGCAGTTTGCTAAAGCCTGGGGCACATGGCCTAATCGTAGCACCCAACAGGCATTTATGCATTTTTTAAGTGCAGTGTTGCCTAGCTCACTTAATCAAAAGGCCAGAAGCTTGATGGGGCGCACTCTCGAGCCAGAATGGCTGCAGTTATCGGCATTAAAAGACCGTGACGTGTTGATGGAGTTGTCGTGGGATAATGGGGTAACAGGGCCCAAAGGACGACGAGTGATGGGGCAACTCGAAACTGCATTAACGACTAGGGGCCTACCTGGTTTATTGCGTCACGGAGATCGTAACTCTATGCATTTCTCGGTAGAGAGCCGTGTGCCATTTTTAACCTTGCCTATGGCTAATTTGTGTTTGTCATTGCCGGAGTCACATTTAATAAGTTATGCAGGCGAAACCAAAAGTGTTTTTAGAGCGGCCATGCGAGGTATTGTGCCCGATGAAATCCTCGATCGTAAAGATAAAATAGGTTTTGCCACTCCAGAGTTAGCCTGGCTAAGGCAAGGTGCCCCTTTATTTAAAGAGTGGTTAAAAGCAGCCGATAATATTCCTATGTTGAATGGCCCAGTATTGCGCCAGCAGTTTGATGAAATGTTAAGTGGTACGAGGCCATTTAGCTGGCAGGCATGGCGTTGGATTAATTTTGTAAGGTGGTATAACCTTACCTTTAACCCAATCAACTCTACCCAGAATAGCAACACAATAGCTTCCATTAATGGTGTTAACCGATTAAGTACACTTTATCCAAATGACCAAGACAATTTCAATACATTGTCCTAAAGTTTTTTCTATTATTACTATTTTGATGAATGTCCTCATCTCCAATTAAAACTTTCCTAATGAGGCTGTTGCAACAGCCTTTTTTGCGTGCCGTGCTTACCTTGGTAAGTAGTACGGTGTCTGCACAAGTTTTAATGCTGGCAGTAACCCCTTTACTCACCCGCTTATATTTACCTCAAGATTTTGGCGCGGTGGCAGTATTCATGGCGATTGCTTCGGTTATTTGGACGGTTTCTAGTGGTCGGTATGAATTGGCAATAACACTGCCCCCTCATACACAAGCGGCCAATCAAGTATGGGCGCTTGCACAATTGATTAATTTAGCGGTAGCTATGGTTTGCGCTATTAGTTATTTATTTGCAAAAGATATTGCTTACTTAGCCAATACCCCTAGTTTAGAAATGGTATGGTGGTGTTTGCCACTTTACATTTTGGCCGCTGGTTGGTATAGGGCGAATAACTATATGGCTCTGCGTGAGCATCAATACGGGTTAATTGCAAAAAGTAAAATGACTCAATCGGCAGGGAGTGCTTTGGGGCAGATCGCCGCTTTTTGGTTAGCTGCCAATGCATTAGGTTTAATATTGGGACAAGTGCTTGGCCAGGCAATAGGTGCTTGGCAGTTAGCTAGGCTTAAAAATTTAGGCTGGCGAACTTTTTTGCATTTCTTATCATTTAAAAAGCGCTGGCTCACTTGTGCCAAGCGGTATAAGCGTTTTCCCATTTACGATGTGCCAGCTGCATTAATTGATGTGCTGAGTGTTCAATTACCCAACCTATTATTAGCTTCTTTTTTTGGTGCCAATATAGCGGGGTTTTATATGCTGGCAGAGCGCATGGTGGCGTTGCCTATTGCACTTGTAGGTCAATCGGTAGGGCAGGTATTGTTTGGTTTTAGTAGGCAAGCTTTAGATCAAGGGCAAATGTTTAAAATGGCATTAAAAGCCGTAATGGTGTTAATAGCCTTAATTGCCTTGCCCACTTTGGTGGTTTTTTTTGCCAGTGAACCCTTGTTTGCTTGGGTTTTTGGATCGGAATGGTTGCAAGCAGGTAGTTATGCCAAATGGCTAATGCTAGGGGTGGCGGTACAATTTGTATATGCTCCCACTTCTATGTTGTTAATGGCAACCAATGGGCAAAAATTGAATTTAACTATTCATTGTGTCATGCTCACGGGTAAAGCTGCCGCTATTTATTGGGGTTATTCACAAGCGAGTGCCATTATTGCCATTCAAGGTTTTGCTTGGGTAACAGGCCTAGGATATGGCTTAGCTTTAATGGCTATTTTGTGGCATGTGTACCAACACGGATTGCCACAAAAATAAATTTTAATTTTAAAAAATAATTATGAAAATTGCTCACCTTACCTCTGCACATCCACGCTTTGACACTCGTATTTTTGTCAAACAATGCAAAAGTTTGGCACAAGCTGGGCATCAAGTCACATTGGTAGTTGCCGATGGACTAGGGCAAGAAAATATAGCGGGCATTGACATTTTAGACGTGGGTAAAGTGAAAGGCAGAATCAAGCGAATTGCCTTAAGCGGCTGGCGCGTTGCTCATGCCGCGTTAGCCATAAAAGCCGATTTATATTTTTTACACGACCCCGAACTTTTACCCTATGGTTATTGGCTCAAGAAAAAAGGCTTTAAAGTTATTTTTGATTCGCATGAAGATGTGCCAACTCAATTATTAAGCAAGCCCTATTTAAAACCTTGGATTTTAAAAATAATAGCGGGAGTTTATGCTGGTATAGAAAAATTTATTACCAAACGCCTAGATGCTGTTTTAGCTGCTACTCCAGTGATTAGAGACAAGTTTTTGGTACTGGGCGCCAACAGCGTTGATGTGAATAATTTTCCAAAACTAGAGGAGTTTCCCGAGCCCGCCCCATGGGAATATAAAACTCCTTTGGTTTGTTATGTAGGTGGTATTGCCCGAATTAGAGGCGCCATTGAAATGGTAAAAGCCTTTGAGCATGTGAAAGCCCCCACTCAGTTTTTATTAGCTGGAAATTTTGAAGATGAAGTACTAGGCGATGAAATGCAGTCATTACCAGCTTGGAATAAAGTCAATTATTTAGGCTTTCAAAATCGAGTTGGTATAGCCAATACTTTGGCTAGTTCTATGCTGGGGCTAGTTACCTTGCATCCTACCGCTAATTATCTTGAAGCCCTACCTGTTAAAATGTTTGAGTATATGGCCGCTGGTATTGTAGTGGTGGCCTCTGATTTCCCTTTGTGGAAAAGTATTATTGAAAAAGCACAATGCGGCTTATGTGTAGATCCACTCAACCCAGCAGCTATTGCAAAAGCCATTGATGCTTTATTAAGTCAACCCGAACTTGCCTATCAAATGGGGCAAAGAGGCCGACAAGCTGTTTTAGCCCAATATAACTGGGGTGTTGAAGAAAAGAAATTATTAGATTTAGTGCAGTTTTTAGAAGCCCAATAATTTCAGTCTCTAGATTGCCTCAACTTATTACACAATGAATATATTATTGCTCAATCATTATGCGGGTTCGCTACAGCATGGCATGGAATACAGACCCTTTTATTTGGCTCGGGAGTGGGTCAAAGCAGGTCATCAAGTGCATATTGTGGCGGCTAGTTTTGCCCATGTAAGGTCGGTACAACCCACTTTGCCCAATGGTGAGCTTAGCGCTACGCAAGTCATTGAGGGGGTTCATTACCACTGGTTTGCAACGCCCTCTTATAGTGGCAACGGTTTAGGCCGAATTAAAAATATGTTGGCTTTTATGCGAGCAGTAAATAAAAATGCAGCGCAGTTAGTCAAGACCATTCAACCTGATGTAGTAATTGCATCAAGTACTTATCCTATGGACATTGGGCCTGCTCAAAAAATCGCAAAATTAAGCAAAGCTCAGTTAGTGTATGAGGTGCATGACTTGTGGCCACTTTCACCTAAAACATTGGGCAATATGTCGGATTGGCATCCTTTTATTATGTGGGTGCAATGGGCCGAAGATAAAGCCTATAGGGTAGCCAATAAAGTGGTGTCTATGTTACCCAAGACGCTGCAATATATGCAGTCGAGAGGCTTAGATGAAAAAAAATGGTCGCATGTACCTAACGGTATTGATGTGTCTGAATGGCAGGGTAATAGTGTTTTAAATGACAAGCATAAGCAAGCCATTCAAGCTATTGCGCAAAAAGGTTTACCTATGGTGGGTTATGCAGGTGCTCATGGAGTTGCCAATGCAATGGATACTCTGCTTGATACGGCCGCTTTATTAAAGGGACAGGTAGAGTTTGTATTGGTGGGCAAAGGCCCAGAAAAAGAAAGATTAATGCAGCGGGTTGCACAAGAAAATTTAAGCAATGTGCACTTATTAGACTCGGTGGCCAAAATAGAAATTCCTGCGTTTTTAGAGCTTATGAATATTGCTTATATTGGCTGGCATCCTAATCCTTTGTACCGATTTGGTATAGCGCCCAATAAGTTAATGGACTATATGATGGCTGCCAAGCCTATTGTGCATAGTGTTGAAGCGGGTAATGATTTGGTCCAAGAGGCTAATTGTGGTGTTTCTGTGCCTCCTAATCAGCCACAAGCTGCCGCCAATGCCATACTGCAGCTGGCGCAATTAAGCACTTTGCAGCAACAACAATTAGGACAAAACGGTCGTCATTATGTGATGCAGCATCATACCTACAAGGCATTGGCTGATCAGTTTATAAAAATTTTGCAATCTTAATCATCAAAGGTATTTAATCATGCGTCAAAAACTGTCGCTTTATTTAGATTTGATAAGATGGAACAGACCTGCTGGTTGGTTGTTATTATTGTGGCCTAGTTTGGCTGCTTTATGGTGGGCCAAGGGCGGTTTTCCTGGCTGGCATTTATTAATTGTTTTTACCCTTGGTACTATTTTAATGCGCAGTGCAGGTTGCTGCGTGAATGATGTGGCAGACAAAGATTTTGACCTGCATGTAAAGCGCACTGAAAATAGGCCTGTGACCAGCGGCAAGGTAGGCAGTAAAGAGGCCTTGTTAGTGGGGGCTGTATTAGCACTTTTGGCATTTTTATTGGTATTAACTACCAATACTGCTACTATTATTTGGTCGTTTGCTGCATTGGCTATTACTATTATTTATCCGTTTGCTAAGCGTTGGTTTGCCATGCCACAAGCTTTTTTAGGTATAGCCTTTAGCATGGGCATACCGATGGCGTTTTCAGCCAGTGTGCCAGAAGCCATGGGTTGGCAAGCCGGCTTGCAAAACTCGTTTAGTACTACCGTGGGCCTTATGTTGTTAGCCAATTTATGCTGGGTACTGGCCTACGACACCGAATACGCGATGGTGGATCGAGACGACGATTTAAAAATTGGTATGAAAACATCTGCCATTACCCTAGGCCGTTTTGATGTGCTGGCGATTTGTTTTTTTTACTTGGTATTTTGCGAGGTCTGGGCCTATATATTGCACAGCAAAATAAATCCTGTAATAGGTTTAATCACCTTAATGATAGTACTAGGACAAATTGCTTGGCATTACCAATTAATTAAAAATCGCCAACGTGACGAATGTTTTAAAGCATTTAAAGCCAACCATTGGTTGGGTTTTACTTTATTTTTGGCAGTGGTGTTTTAAGTAAATGTAGTTTGAGTGGTATTTCATCCCCCTGCTAAGGGGGTAATGCAAGCCCCGCGCTTATGCCAAACTATTCAATAACAAAGGGTCTAGTTGAAGCCTTGGAATGGCTACTAACTCTTTGAATTGTTCTAGGCTAGAAGGGCCTAATAAAACGGTGTTGACCCATGCCTGCTGGCTGGCCCAGGCAATGGCTAATTGCGATACGCTAGCGCCGGTTTTGCTGCTGGCAAAACTTAATTGTTGTAATAGTTTTTGGGTGCTTTCTTGGGCCAAAATAGCTAACTTACTGTCTTTTTCACGGCCAGAACCAATTCGGCTTTTAGGGTCAAAGGCCATGTACTGGGCGGTTTGATTCGTTAAAACACCGCTTGATAAGGGTCCCCACACCATTGATTCGGTACGGGTGGCTTTTAAAACATCGGGTAGTTCGGTGGCGGCAGAGCGATCAATTAGGTTAAATTGAACTTGATTACTAACAGGCAAAGCGCCGCCTAATTGACTTGCACAATCGTGCAATTGTTGAAATTGTGCAGCACTGTAATTACAAACGCCCCAAGCCTTTATTTTGCCAATGGCTTGCAATTTTTGCATAGCCTCTACTTGCTCATGTAGCGGCACACTAGCTTCATAAAAATGCAATTGCAATAAATCAAGAGCGTCAACGCCTAATTGCTGCAATGACAAATCACATTGGCGAGCAATATTAAAAGCAGTTAAACCTTTAAAATGATCGGGGTCTGAGTCGGAGGCTACACCACCTACTTTAGAGGCAATTTGCACTTTTTGTGAGCAACCCAACTCTTTAATAACCGCAGCGAGCATAGCGTGACAAGCACCACGAGCATAACTTACAGAGGTGTCCATAAGTGTGATGTCGTGGTCAAGTGCCACTGCTACCACTTCGCGGGCCTGGGTCTTATCTAGACGCCAAGCCATCATCATGGTACCTAAGCTATAAGGCTTAAAAAAGGCCATTAATAACTACCTTTTTTAATGTAGTTGTTGGTAATGAGTTCAGCATAAGGGCTGGTCTCTTTTTCTGCCACTACATCGTTGTTATTGGCATTGTATTTAGTGAAATGCGGATGGTCATCAATGCCATCTTGTTTAGCCGATGCGTAATAAAAGGCAGAGAACACACGACGGTAGGTATCAGGTGGGCCAGAAATAGGCACAGGCTGACCATGATAGCTAGATGAAGTAGTCGTAAACACCACCATACGGTTAAAGAGTGGTGGAACTTCTTTTACTTTTTCCTTGCCATCGGTGGTCCATAGCTCTAGGTTACCACCCCATTTTTCATCCCAATCGGGTGTTAAATAAAACAAGGCATTACAACGGCGCCATGACTGCAATTTTTGATGCCAGTTGAAGTCGGCGTGTACATTTAAAAAACCACCATTACCCGTTACCATAGCACCACCACCCATAAAGTAGGGGTCTGATAATAAGGCTGGAATGCCAGTTAAGGTTTCGAGAAATAATAAAAACGAACGTGAGGTAATAGCTGCCGCAAATTGTTTAAAGCGGGGACTAAATTCAGAGGTGTCTTCAACAAAATGGCGACGCACATTTTGATTATCATGAAACTTCCAGTTGGAGTTCATGGTCTCAAGGCTGGGGTATTCACTGGCAATAGCAGTTGCAATGTCAGGTGGTAAAAAATTATCAAACACCATATGTGGATATGGGTCGTTATTTTTATATGCCTCACGATTATCAACCGCTAATTTTGCATAATGCGGTGCATCAAAGCAAGAAATAATATCGCTGTCTTTGAAGCTGGCTTGATTTTGATTTTGACTGGTCATGGTTTCACCAATTAGTAATGTCTTTTTAAGTTGTGAAACAACTATAAAAATTACTTCGTTAACTGAAGCGCTTTTTTAGCTGCGTTTTCACCGCTTGCAAATGATTGATCGGTCCAAATATAGCCCCAATCACCATAACGTCCAGCCGATAAAATTCCAATTTGATCGAGGTAGTTAAGCACTGTTTTTGAAGCTGCAGGCTCGTCTAAATCAAAAATCACATTGGCATAATCCAATACCCAAGCATTTTCAAATAAAATTTTGTCAGACTCTTTTAACAAGCCACAACGCATTAAATCGGCTTTGGTATCTGCAATCGCTTTATCTAAGTCACCGTTAAAAGGCCTGTACTTTTTAGAGTAATAATGCTCGGCTTGGAAGCTTCCGCAACCTTTTGGAACATTGTTGGCCGCTTGCATATGAGGGAAGGACAAACGAGTGAAAGAAAAATCTTCATCGTAAAAATAAGTCCAGTGATAATCAGAAATAGCTTCCCGATCAATCACAATATTCACCAGTACACAAGTTGATGCACTTAACAACTCGGCGGCTGCTTTGACATCTTCTGGAACGTTGTCTAGAATTTTAATCAACTCAGGCAAAGGCATGGTAGAAATTAATTGATCAAAATCAATAGTTGTGCCATTAGTGAAACTGAGCTTTTTGTTTTTGCTATCGATTGCACTAACGGTGTGGTCTAAATGCACCTCGGCTAAGTCTTTAAACTTGTTAAGGTAAGAAACATAACCACCGTTTTTAGGATATCGACATTCTTGAACATAATGCACATTAGGCGCTTCTTTGTTAATAGCGCCGTTCAATACTTCTTCTACTTTTGGTTTGTACAAGCGATTACCCAACCAGGAAAGATTCATTTTTTCTGCGGGGCAAGTGTGATAACGTTGACCATAACGCATAGGGAACCAACGAGCAAAGGTTTCACCATAGGTGGCAATTAACCATTCACCATAATTGTCGTAAGTTTCTTTGGTGGGAAGATTTTGAATATTGACAAAATCGGTGAGGCACTTGGTAATGACATCGGCTGGCAAACCATTCATATGGGCAATCGCAGGATGCTTGACCCAATGACCATTCCAATAATTATTCACTTTTACTGGGATGGTGTGAAAATCTTGTTCAATGCTGTCAGCAAACAACTCACGAATACGTGCATCACTGGTAAAAGATAAATGCGGACCATTGTCAAAAACATACTTACCCTCAAAGGTAAATGAGGAGGTTTGACCACCGTAATGCTTATTCATTTCATACATTTTGGCTTTAACGCCATTTTGTGATAGATGGTAAGCCGCACCAGAACCGGCCATGCCAGAACCAATAATGACAATATTAGGATTGTTTTTCATATCAAGAGCCAAGTGTAATAATTACAAACGAATGCAGTTGCATACTTTTAATGATTGTTAGCTATTATTTACTATAAATAACTTATTTTAGTGATTGTTCATACCACCAGCGAACGGTTTCCCTAAGACCACCAGACACATCACATGAAGGCTTCCAGCCTACTAAAGTATTGAGCCTAAAGGTATTGCCCACCACAAAATCATCAACTGTATTAACAGTAGATTGTGCCATACCCAGTAGCTCAATTTTTTGACCTAAAGCATTACCCACTTCAAGAGCAATTGTTTTGGCTAAATCAGACAAGCTAATGGCTTGGCCACTAGCAATATTAAAATCACCTTCTTGCTGGCTTGTTAAACAGGCCACAATTGCATTAGCTGCTTCTTGAATGGGCAAATAGTCTCTTACCCTATGGGCTTGGGGTGGCATTTGCAACACCTTGTTTTGAATAGCGTTGTTAATTAACTGGGGTACAAATCTCGATTGATGTTCATGTGGGCCGTGCACAAAAAATGGCCTCACCCATACAAAAGAGGTTTTTGCATCTTTGCAAATTTGGTGGGTTAGTTGCCTTAGGGCAATTTTGCTGGCACTATAAAGTGTGCCCGATTTGTATGGCGTGTTGTATTCAGTAAGGTAGCCTGCAGACCAATCGTATTCGGCACACGTGCCACAACCCAATACGCGCTGACCACCACTTGCAATAAAACTTCTAGTAAGGTTGAGGCTACTTTGAATCCAATTGAGGTTATTAAAGTCGTGTAAATACGTTGCTGGAGTGGTGTCCCAAGCCAAATCAAGTAAGAGTTGAGCTGAAATAATACCGACTAATTCTTTCACTTTTAGGTGGTCTTGAAGATCAACCTGATGCCAAAATAAGTTTTCATGCGCAAGCAAAGTCGATGGAGTAATAGAACGGGTAAGGGCATGTACTTGAAAGCCTTGTTCTAGAAGTGGTGTTAAACAATGTTGGCCAATAAAGCCAGTTGCTCCAGAAACAATGATTGTTGGGCGAGATGGAATACGGGTAGGAGTCGTCATAATTTTAAGAAAAGCAGGGTTAATTCATTTTAGTTTGAAACTCAAAATATATAGGTTGAGCATAGCTATATATTGAATGTTCAATATAAGTGTAAAATAGCAAACAACCTAGACTTATGGTAGTTTAAATAGGGGTGTACTTCAGTTTAAAACCATACAGTGGCAGCACTCTTCGCTAACATGGGTAGAAATAATAGAACTTAGTGCTTTAATTTAAGCTTTCATCTCTGTCATAAAGAATAACTGAAGAGTGCAACTATTAAAAAATTATTCCTCTTTTTCTTGAAATCAAAGAAGTGAGTTGAAATTTTTGTGTTTCTACCTTAACTTTAAAAATGCACAATCTAAAATGAGTCAAATTCCAGTTGCTACCTTTATATTACCTGTTTATAACGGGGCAGATTTTATTGCTGAAAGTATTGAATCTATATTGTCTCAAACATTTCAAAATTGGACTTTACTTATTTTAGATAATTGCTCTAGCGATAACACAGCTAGTGTTTGTGCTCCTTATTTAAAAGATGAACGCATTCAGTATATCAGGCACGACAAAAATCTAGGATTGTTAGGCAACTTACTCAAAGGCATTGAATTAACACAAACACCTTATTGGTGTTATGTTTGTCATGATGATAAATTTATTGATACAACTGCCGTACAAAGAGCTTTTGATATTCTAGAGTCCGACTCAGAAATTGCTATGGTTTCTTCGCCTTTAAAATGGATGGATGCAAAATCTAATATTATTTTTGATGCCACAGAGCCAGTTAACGGCAAGCTAGATGCAGATCAAGTCAATCATCTCATGCTTCGTAGAATTAGAATTACTTACGGCGTCATCATGCTAGCTCGAACAAAATACGTAAAATCGTTTCAACCCGATGCAAAATGGCAATCAGTGGCAGATGTAGATTTATTTATTTCGATATCAAAAGGGAAAAAAGTTTACATTTTCGAGCAGTCAAGTTATGCTATACGGTTTCATAGCGCAAATAACTCTATGGGAACTTTTTTTGAGGCAAGAGGTAAATATAAGCTAATTGAGAAAAAATATAATATTCAATTAAGTACACTTGAAAATTTAATTCAGTATTTTAATAATATAAAAGTAGCAATTGGTAAAAAAATATTTTTTGCTTATTTAAATATATTTAGAACATGATTCGAAAAATTATTAATATATTTAAAACTCAAGATAAAAAACAAATATTTTTGTATTTAATAGTCGGTTTTTCCAACACGGCAATTATTTTAGCGGCTTATTACTTGGCGCTATTAGGGTTTGGATTTAATTATATTGGGGCTTCGCTATTTTCTACTTTGGTGGGTATTCCTATTGGATTTAAGGCACATGGGAAATTAGTATTTAATAACCCAGGTTTATTTTGGCGTTATGTGATTAATTTTGGCTTTAATTTTGTAATTAATACAGCATTAATTGCTTGGGTAGAGGTATATGTGGGACCTGTTTGGGCACCTATTGTTTTACTTCCCGTCACTACCATTAGTTCTTATTTATTAATGAAATATTTTGTTTTTGTCAAATAATATTTTTTAGAATCAATAAAATGAAAAAAATAAAAGATTTTTGGATATTAATCAGTGCCTTAGTGTTCACTACACTGGTTTATTTTCAATCATGGTTAGGACCATTTAAAAATTGGAAACAAATAGCTGATTATCCAATATACCCTACTGCAAGCAATGAGTGGTTTATTTCAGATGCACTTTATTTTTTAAATAATTCCACTTTTAAAATTAATACAAGTGGTGTTGAGTTATATTCTTTTATATTAACAAGCTATTCTTTTGTTAATCAAGTGGCTATTAATTTATTATCTAAGCTAACCAATAATACTAATTTGGCGGTTAATTTATTTGATTTAATTGGTTATTATATTTTAATAGTAGTTAGTTTTAAAATATTGAATGCTTTAAATATAAATAAAATATTCGCATTTGTATTTTCTTTATTATTCACCTTAACATTTTATCATCAAATGCAGGGACTCAATCCCTTAATGAGTTGGTATTTTTGTGTGCCAATTTATTGTTATTTTGCTTTAAAATTATTTGATTTTTCAGATGAAAACAACGAGGTAATGAATAATAAGTTTATTTATTCATTATTAATAAGTGCTTTTTTATTACCTATTTTTGGCTTGGTTTATTCTTTAATTGGTAATATTATTATATTAACAGCTGGTTTTTTATCTTATTTTAATTTAAATCAAAAAAATAATAAGAAAAAATTAAGCAAAATAATGGTTAGTTATTTAGTGTTGGCCAGCTTAAGTTTTATTATTGTTCTTCAGTTGAATCAAAGTTTACTCAATTATTACCAATATCCATTACAAGTAGAGGTAGAGCAAAACAGTTTTAAATTGGTTCAGTTATTTTTGCCCAATATATTTCATAGAAATGAAGCGTTATCAGCATTAACCGATTTTTACGCATCATTTTTTCCTGCAAGTGAAAGAAATATTTTCACACTTATGCCAATTAACGGTAGCAATATGAGTGTGGCCTTAGGTTTTATAAGTGCGATTGGTTTGTTTTTCTTATTAATTATTTCAGTTGCCTCCTTAATTGGCCAATTGAACTCTACCCAGTTTAATCCGGCAGGCTCAGTTGCTCGTTCGCCTTATCAGCAAATTATTAGAAAAACGTTCCCATTACTGTTAACACTTTTGTTGGTGGGCAGCTTTGGTGGTTTAGGCGGATTGATTGCGCTTGTTTTTCCTGTCTTAGGAGTCGAATGGTTTAGGGCTAGTCAATTTATTCATTTTTTGGTGCTTTTTGCTTTAGCTAGTTTATTGCAGGAATTGATCAACCGTTATGTAAAAACAAAATGGAATAAGTGGTTCTCTGTTGTAATAGCTAGCCTCTTATTAATAATTGGCTTATTTGACCAATTGCCTACTCACTGCGGAGGTTGCAGAAGCAACGAGGAGTCATTAACCAAACAGACTGAATTATTGCTTAACAATAAACTGTTTGAAAATACTTCGGCTTCTGAATGGCTACAGTTGCCTAGTACTACTAGTAATATGGTTTCACCCAGTTCGTTTCAATATTTATTTTTGCAAAACTCAATGCAACAACACTTGCTGTCAACTCAACAAGAAAGCAAGCATTTTGAAAGCGAGCAGGTACAAGCTAGACTTGCTAAACTAATGCCTTCTTTTAGCCCAGAAGATCAAGTCTTGATTGCTCAGTATTTAGGTAAGTCTGGCATTGTTATAAACAAAACCAATTGGTGTGATTGGCCTATAGAATTACCAAAATTAGAACAGGCTTTCAGTCTTACACAAGCAGTTGAAGTACCATCTCTTAGTAAGCCCGTTTTTGATAGCTTACAAGCATATCGTTTGAATCAGCCGCTTACTTCAGAGCAGCAACAAAGGCTTCATCATCTGTTGCAGAGCAATGCCTTTCAAGCAATCAATGGCAAGTTGCACAATCAGTTTGATTGGGGTCAAGTAATGGATTTTTCTACTTATGATTATCCGCCTTATGTTAAAAATATAGATGGTTTAGTAGGTGATAAAAACATAAGAAGAAGCCAATCTATTAATCAAAATAGATGTGTAAGAACTACTTTTGATAAAAACGAAAAACACAATTTTGACGTGGTGAGTTGGGGTGATTTATTTCCCAATCCATTTACTAAAAACCAAGTACAAATTGACTTTTATGCTAACTTACCCAAAAAAGCTAAAATCCGCTTAAGTATTGATTTCATCAGTATTTACAATTTAACTGGGCTAAAGCCAAGCGAAATTCCAATTGAGTTGGTGCTCGGTCAACAAAAAAAATCATTTAAGCTAGCTGCTAATTCAAAAGATGTGGTGTTTAATTTTGAGCTAAATAACCTAGATGGTTTAAGTCAAATTCAACTTGTTTCAAGCGTACCAATAATTCACTTAGCTGCATTTCAACAATCACCAGGACTTGATGGTTTACTTGTTTTGAAATCAATTCAAATTGAACCTGTGAAGCCATAAAGATGAAACCAATTATTCAAATTTTAAAAAATGAATGGAAAATTTTAATTCCATTATTAATACTTTCATTTTTCTTAGGAAATGCATTGGTATTTGGTTGGCAGTTTTTTTTCTGGCCCGATACCCGCGCCCCAGTACTTTATGAAGGCGATGGTTTTGCTTTTTTCTACAATTTTAAAAGACTAGCAGAAGAATCTTGGTTTTATACAAATCAGCGAGCTAATTACCCATGGGTCTCTAATTTTAGTGATTTTCCACAATCTGATTTTGGTAATTATTTATTTATAAAATTAGTAGCTCTTATTACTGGTTCAATTGTAGTAGCAAGCAACCTATATATAAGCGTTGGCTTCCCACTAGCATTTTTCACCATGTATTTACTTTTGCGGGTGCTGAATGTTTCAAAAGTAAGTGCAATAGTAGGTGCATTTTCTTATGCATTTTTATCATTTCATTTTTTACGAGTTGCGCATATATTTTTTACTTGGTATTTTGTAATACCTTGTTATGTATATTTGTTTTATAGACTGTTAAATCGAACACCCATTTTGTTTACTGACTGGAAAAAACAAGGGTCAAGTAATATTCGTCATTTTATTGGCTTAATGTTGTTACCATTTTTTGGGGGCTATTTCACATTATTTGCACTGTTTGGATTGGTTTTTTGTGTAGTGCCTTTGCTTGCATTAAGTAAAAAATTATGGCAAACCGGTATTGCCATAGCCACTTCAGGTTTCGCCATTTTATTGGGTACTTTGCTTAATATTTATCCAACCATTTTATACACCAAACAAAATGGTCCTAATTTAGAAGCCTTAGTAAGAATACCCTTAGAGTCAGAACTTTATGCCTTAAAGTTTTCTCAATTATTTATTCCAGTTGGATACCATTTCAATTCTTTTTTCAGGGATTTGTCTAATTTTTATAATTCCAACTCGGCATCCATTAATGAAAATGCATCGGCAGTTATTGGTATATTGCCGTCAATTGGTGTTTTGTTAAGCTTGGGTTTTTTAATCTACCGACTTGTTCCTCAAATCGTAAAAACCAATCATTTATTGAATGATAAAAGAATCTTAATTGCTGGTTTATTTATTTTGTTTTATGTGCTGTTCGCCTCTATTGGCGGCTTGGTTGCTTTGTATGCGTTGTTAGTGAATTCAACTGCTAGGGGTTGGAATCGGGTCAGTATTTATATTGCGTGTTTTGGTCTTATTAGTTTTACTATTTTGCTTGATTATTTTTATCAAAATATCAAATCAATTCAATCTAAAAGATGGGTTCCTTGGTTTTGTTCAGCGCTACTTTTAGCCGTGGTTTTAATTGATCAAGTGCCACTCAATAATGTTTATACCATCAACACTAATGTACCTAGGTACCAAGAGAACGAAAGTTATTATCAAAAAATTGAAAAAAGCTTACCACCCAATGCCGCTATTTTCCAATTGCCATTTCAGACCTACCCAGGAGACCCTGTTCTTGGAATGGGGGCTTATACTCACTTCGAAGGCCATGTTCATAGTCAAAATTTAAAGTGGAGTTTTGGCGGGCTTAAATGGCGTGAAGGTGAGTGGTTTTATCGTTATCTTTCTCAACTCCCGATTGATCAACAATTGGATGCCGCTAAAGCAATGGGTTTTCAAGGTGTATTAATCGATAAAAGAGCCTATTGTGACGATGGTCATTGGATAGAACAAAAAGCGATCAATTATGCTGCCCGTGATTTTGGTTTGGCGTCATCAGCCTTAGAGTCAAAACTTATTAGAAATGACAATCAGGGTCGTATTTTTATTCCTTTGGCTGCTGTGAAAGATTTACAAGCCCAAAAAAATCGAGCGAATCAACATTTAAGTCAAATTGGCTACGAAATAAAATTAGGCAATATTCCCGTACCTAATGATCAGTGGAATGATGTGATTGATTTTAGACGGGGCAAAAATCCGTATTTTTTAAAATTCGTAGATGGTTTGTCTTACATCAGTTATGTAAAAAAAGGCAGCCCCGGTACATTATTAGATCCATACAAAGAAAATTGGCAACTTAATTTTAATGAAGAATTGGCCTGTGAAATAGAAGCCAGAAAAAAACGTTTACCAGATAATTATGTACCGGTGGCTAGGTGGTCAGACGCAAGATTGCATAAAACCATTAAGCTAACATTTGATCGCCCCTTGCCAAAAAAACTTAGGATATTCATTACTGCTTCAGCCGTAGGTGATAACAATCATCAACCTTCTGTTATTAAAATTGGGGACGTTGAGCGAAAGATTCAATTTACCTCTCAAATGCAAAGATATCAGCTTGATTTAACTATTCCTGAATCCATGATGCAAATGGAAATAATTCCAGCAGAGGCTTTAGACACTTCTGGTAAAACCCGATCAATTGGCGCAAGCGACAGACGTTTATTAGCTTTGCATTTGCAATCCATTCAGATTATTAAGTTAGCTGATAAGTCAGCAGCTAACTAAAGTAGTAAAAGTAACTCATAAAAAGACAGTATAAAAACTCTTAGTCCAATGAACTGTAAGAAAAAACCTTTATTAATTTCGATAGTTGTACCTTGTTATAACGAGTCTAGTGTTGTCTCTTATTTCTTTGATGCAATCATTAAAATTTTTGATTCAGCACCCAATTATGATTTTGAAGTTATTTTTGTAGATGATGGCAGTAAAGATGACACCTTGATTAAAATTATTGAAATCACCAATCAAGACAGTCGCTTTAAAGCCGTAGAACTATCTCGTAATTTTGGTAAAGAAGCTGCCCTTAGTGCAGGTATAGAGGTGGCTACTGGGCATGCCGTCATTCCAATGGATGCAGATTTACAAGATCCACCTAAACTCATTTTTCAAATGATTGAAAAATGGCAAAAAGGTGCCGATGTTGTGTTAGCTAAGCGCATCGACAGAAAAACAGACTCGTATTTAAAACGTTTAACAGCCAAATGGTTTTATAAAACACACAACCATTTGTCTGCAGTTAAAATTCATGAAAATGTGGGTGATTTCCGTTTAATGGATAGGCGTGTAGTCGATGCATTAAAACAGCTCACCGAAAATCAACGTTTCATGAAGGGTTTGTTTTCTTGGGTGGGTTTTAGAACCGAGATTGTGGAGTATTCTCGGCCCGAGCGAGTCTCGGGTGATACCAAGTTTTCAGGATGGCGCTTATGGAATTTGGCGCTTGAAGGCATTACCAGTTTTAGTACACTACCTCTAAGAGTTTGGACTTATATCGGTGTATTTTTTGGCTTGTCTGCGATTGCATATGCGATTTTTATTTTTTTTGGCACTATCTTTATAGGTAAAACAGTGCCTGGATATTCATCCATACTCATTATTGTTTTATTCATGGGTAGCATACAATTAATTAGTATTGGGGTAATTGGTGAATATTTAGGGCGTGTTTACGCTGAATCTAAAGGCCGACCGGCTTTTTTAATTCGGCAAATTTATGCCAATTCAAACCTTAACGCAAAATCTGCCTCATGCCTTGATCAATAAATTGTTGGCTAATATGTTTGAGGTAAATAAATAGTCCAAGTGCTGCAATACTTAAGCCAATAATTAAGGCGAGCCAAAAACCAGTGGGGCCAGTGGTATCCCATGGGGGTAGGGGTAAAAATGAAGGTGCTAAACCCAACCACAAACCCAATGGAATACAAATTAATAAAAATGCACTAAGGTGAATAATCATGGGCACGCGAGTAGTTTGGTAGGCTCTAATAGCGTTGCTAATCACTACTTGGGTGGCATCTGATATTTGAAATAATGCCGCAAAAATAAATAGTGCGGCAGCCATATCTTGCACTTTGGCATCGTTGGTATAAAGGCTGGCAATAAAGGTATTAAAGTAAGCAATACAAAATGCAGAAACTAAACCAAAAGCTAGTGCAGTGAGTACGCCCACATTGGCTCTAAATCTGGCCTCATGCATGTCTTTTGCACCAATCGCTTGACCCACTCTGGTTAATAAAGAAATACCAAAACCCATTGGTAACATAAACACAATAGAGGTAAAGTTAAGTGCAATTTGATGGGCTGCTACGTTTTCGGCACCAAACTTCGCAATGGCTAAGGCAATTAAACTAAAGGCACTGGTTTCTGCAAACTGGGTAATCGCGACCGGAGTGCCAATTTTTAACATTGCAAAAATTTTGGGGTAATTGGGTACTTCAAAAACTTGATAAGGAATATTGTGGCGTTTGTAGTCATACCACCAAATCCAAGCACTCGCTAGTGCTAAATTAGTCCAGACAGTAATTAAATTAGACCAAGCACAACCAATGCCACCCATAGCAGGAAAGCCTAAGTTGCCCCATACAAAAACCCAATTTAAAAAAATACTTTCTAATAAACCTAAAATGGCCACACTCATAATTATTTTGGTGCGACCCACGCTGGCTAAGTAACCATAAAGGCTACGGTAACAAGCAAAAGCGGGTAGGGCAAAACTAATAATAAAGACAAACTCTGTCGCTATATGTTTAACTTCTGGAGAAATGGCCATATAGCCATAAATAAGTCTAGCTTGTTGCACTATAGCCCAAGCCGCTAAACCAATAAATAAAGCCATCCAAAGGCTTTGAATAACAGTAGATTGAATTTTATCGAATTTTTTAGCTCCCACCAATTGCGACACTTGGCTATTGACTACCATCATGAGGCCAATAATAGTGACAGTGGTGACATGCCAAATAGACACACCCAAAGACACTCCTGCTAGGTCTTGGGCTGAATAATGACCTGCCATAGCAATATCAGCGGCGCCCATGCCCACGTTGGCTAATAAACCAATTAATGTAGGCCAGCACAAGGACCAAAGAGCATGCAGTTCGTTTTTAATGCGACCAAACGGGTAAGGCGAATTCATAAAATATTAAACTAATAAAGGAGTGTGTAGTGGCAAAATTATTTGCACACAAAGACCGTGAGGGTGGGCAGCAAGGGCATTGACCTTGCCACCATGTTTTAAGGCAATTTCAGCCACAATGGATAGACCCAAGCCACAACCGCCAGGTAAATCTGAGCCACGCCAAAAGCGCTCAAAAATATGCTCTAGTTGCTCAGGGTTAAGACCAGGGCCGTTATCTTCAATTTCTAAAATGGCGAGTTCTTTGTCTGCTTGTAATGGTCTAACTCTGACCGTCACCGCACTGTTTTGACCAGCGTAAAGTAAGGCATTGTCAATTAAGTTATTTAAAACTTCTTGGAGTAAAATTTTTTCACCAAGCACCCAACAATGGTCATCACCCTCAAAGCCTAAATCAATGCCTTTAGCTAATGCCTTGGGTGTCCAAGAGCGAGCTACCTCGCGTGCAATGGCGGCCAGATCAACTGCTTGAAAGGCAATGGCAGCCTCGGTGCGAGCCAGCGACAGAAGTTGGTTAACTAAATGTGCCGACCTGCTCGCTCCTGCATGAACTTTTTGCAGTCTAGCTTGTAAAGCGGTAGCGTCCTTTTCTTGCATGGCAATTTCGGTTTGGCTCATAAGCCCTGCTAGTGGTGTACGCAACTGATGCGCTGCGTCACTTAAAAAGCGTTTTTCTTGGCTCACGCTTTTTCGTACTGCACTTAACAATTGGTTAATGGCTTTGGCTAAAGAATGTACCTCTAGTGGTGCCTGAGTGAGCTCTATGGGGGTAAGAGTCGAGAGGCTGGAGTCTATACGAATACGCCTACCAATTAATGCCTCTAGTTTGGCTAAGGGCAGAAGGCCACGAGCAATTCCAGCATATACCATCATGCTAATGAGAGCCGCCAATAACAACAAAGGTACCAACATATCGGCAATTAACTCTTTTGCGATTCGTTGTTGAACCGCCAAACTTTTGGCCACTTGTACACGGAGGCGTTGCGGGGCATAGGTGTCGCCGTAGTCTATTTCCATATAGGCTACTCGGACGGGTTTAGCGTCTAGTTGACTATCGTAAATTTGCACTTCACCAGTAATAGGGAGGCCATTAATGGGAGGCTGCGGAATTTTGCTATTACCAATTACAAACTGGCCAGGCGGTGATGAAACCATATAACTGACTCTATCGTCGGGGTCTTGTTCGATGATGTCTTGGGCTGCTTTAGGGAAATCAATTAACAAACCAGAGCCTAAAGGCTTAATTTGTCTGGCTAAAGATTTCACTGTTTGGGTAAGCGATTGGTCAATGCCTTTTTCGGCATAATTAAGCGCGATACGGTAACCCAGCAATCCAGCTACCAACCACAATACCAGTTGTGGTAGTAACAACCATAACAGCAACTGCCTTCGTAAAGACATAAAGGGTCGCTGTAAAGGATGAATGGTAGCTAAAGTGCTTATATTCATATGTTGCTATAGGACTCTAATAAATATCCCAAACCCCTTACATTACGAATGATGAGATCGGTTTCAGATAGTTTGCGTCTGAGGCGATGTACATACACTTCTAGGGCGTTAGATGCCACCACACCAGAGTTGCCCTCAAGGGGGGTAGATTGCCATGCCGTTAATACATCTTCACGGCTCACAACTTGCCCTGCATTGCTAATTAACAAAGACAGCAAGGCCCATTCACGCTGTGTTAGTTCTAGTGATTCGTCGCCAATCCAAGCCAATGGCAAGTTGGCATCGACTCTTAAATTTTTAGCTTTAGAGGCGGCCATTTCAAGACTACCCCCAAAAGCGGGAAGTTTAGAACGACGCAGCATACCGGTTAACCTTGCCAATAATTCATGTTGATTAAAGGGTTTGGTGAGGTAGTCATCAGCTCCTGCGTTAAAACCATCAATACGATCTTGCACGCTATCACGGGCGGTTAAAAGTAAAACAGGTAAAGCGAGCAAACGTTTGCGAATTAACATTAAAAGCGTCATGCCGTCAATTTTAGGTAGTCCTATATCAAGGACCACACCATCAAAACGCTGTTCGTCAAGGAGCGACAAAGCGACTTCACCATCTTGGGCGGTTGCCACGATATGGCCTGCTTGTTCGAGTTGTGTTTGCAGACCGTCACGTAATAGTTCGTCGTCCTCTACGATTAAAAGATGAGCCATAAAAAAATAAAACGAAAGCCTAGATAGTGAAGGAAGTAACCCAATGGGATACGAATTGAGCAACCTTGAGTGTAATAATTTTTTTGACTAAAATATGATTTTTAATAAAAAGAGTAGCGATAAAATTTGTCGCTACTCTTTTGAATAAGTCGTTAAAAAGTCTAAACTAATTCCAAAACACTTATAAGTTGTTATTTTGAATTAAGCAAGATTGCTTTTTTCAAATAGATTTAAAAAAAGTGACTTTTGTCTCACTTTTTTTATTTCTAAGCCAATTTCCAAACCTTTTAAACCACTTGCTTGTGCTTGTTCTGCCACTTGAAAGGTGTCAACATTTTGGCAAATCATGAATGCCTGTGTTAATCGAGTTAAGCCCCAATCGGGGGATAGCAATGGGTTTTGAACCAATAGTTGTTGAAAAAATTGATCGGCGCAAAGCAGTACATTAAAAAAACGTTGTGGTTTGCGAAATGCATCAAGTCGCTCTAATAAATCTAATATTTCATAGCTATCCAAAAATCGAATTGCCAAAATATGGGGTAGTTCACGACAAGTAAAATGGGCTAAATCACGACAATCAACCGGCACCTTAAGGCTAACACTTATGGATTTAATTTCATTGAGTTGCGTCAAAGAAAATGGTTTTATTGTGTC
>CAZKWC010000011.1:0-60924 GCA_964556425.1 uncultured Limnohabitans sp.
CTGGCGTCAGGACCTAAACCTGGTGCGTCTACCAATTTCGCCACCCGCGCAAGAAAACTTTGAGGACAGACAATTGTCTGCTCTCACAAGAAATTGATAACTGTCGATTCTAGCCTGAGTTAAGGGCTTATTCGGTGCTTTCAACTATTTTGATGTGATTTTTTTCGATTTGCTAGGATTTATAAGCAAAATGACCTTATCTTTTTACCCCAAAAATATATTTATGATGAATATTAGCCAAAATAAGATTTTTAAATTGCTCAGCTCTTTATGACAAGCCAATGAATTTTGCAATTTTTTACTACTTTAAGGACTTTTTTGCTGCAATTGTTTTCCAGGGGCACAGTAGTAAAATTGGTAAGCTGCCTGTTTGAAGCTTTACAATGGTAATTACACTCTGCTTTGCGAGATGAGGGTTTTGCAATTACAACACTTTTTATCTTTGCAAGCCAATCAGCATGCTTAACTCGCTATAGCAACAAAGCCTTTTGTTTTTCAAATTCATTGAATTTGAATTTTTGAGTCAATCACTACCCTATTTTTTAATTTTCAATTGAACGCCCACCTCACTCCAAGCTCAACCCACAGCAAAGTAGGCGTTGATCATTATGAAAACTTTCCTGTGGCAAGTTTTTTGTGCCCTGCACATTTAAGGCCTGCTGTGCAGGCACTTTATTGGTTTGCCAGAACGGGCGATGATATTGCCGATGAGGGTGATGCCCCTTATGAATTGCGAATTCAAACGCTAAGGGCTTATAAAGCTGACCTGAACGCCAGTATTCAAAATCAGCCCACTAGCTTGGAATGGGCAGGTATTTTCCATAATTTAGCGCTTGTGCTCAAAGCCTACCCCATTAGTCCACAATATTTGGTAGATTTATTATCCGCTTTTGAACAAGACATTGAGTACACTGAAAAAAAACAACTTTATCCCAACCGACAAGCTTTAATTGAATATTGCCAACTCTCGGCCAATCCTGTGGGCCGACTCATGCTTCAAATGAACCATGTACAAGATGAAGCGGCGTTTCTACTTAGCGACAAAGTGTGCACTGGCTTACAACTAGTTAATTTTTGGCAGGATTTGAGTAAAGATTTAGCACGAGAAAGAAATTACCTACCGCAAAATGAATTGGCCAAGCGTCAACTTATTGGCAGCGCCCCTATTACTGAACAATTAAATCAAGAGCAGTATCACGCACAATGGGCGAATGTGATAGAGTCAGAATTAATTTATGCGGTAGAACAATTGCAATCAGGCCGTGCGGTAGTCAAATATTTACCAACTCGAATGGCTTGGGAATTAAGACTGGTGATTGAGGCAGCTCTACATGTAGCCAAAAAAATCAAAAAAATGAAGCATCAAACATTTTTAAATCGCCCCCAACTTAAAAGTTATGACTATGCAGCTATTGCAATAAAAGCACTATTTGTTTTTTTCTATGATGCTTTTAAAAAATAATTGCTTCATTCATTTTTTGCCTGATGGCTTGTTTTTACTCTCTTTTCGCCAACTAAAAATATATGAACCCAAGTCAATACGTTAAAGATAAAGCAGCCGCTTCAGGAAGCAGTTTTTATTACGCCTTTTTATTTTTGCCAAAAGAACGCCGTGAAGCGATTACTGCCTTTTACGCATTTTGCCGAGAGGTGGATGATGTAGTCGATGACGCCAAAGATATGTCGGTAGCGGCACAAAAACTCAGCTGGTGGCGCTCTGAAGTACATCAAGCGTTTTTAGGCAAACCAAGCCATCCAGTCATGCAAGCTCTCATGCCTTTAGCAACTAATTACCGCATTACTGAATCACAACTCACCGCCGTGATTACCGGCTGTGAAATGGATTTAAGCCAAACCCGATATTTAGAGTTTGCTAACTTAAAGCAATACTGTCACTTAGTAGCAGGAGTGGTGGGCGAAGTGGCTGCACAAATTTTTGGACAAACACAAGAGCAAACCACCGAGTATGCGCACACTTTAGGATTGGCATTTCAACTCACCAATATTATTAGAGATGTAGGTGAGGATGCCCGTTTAGGCCGTATTTATTTGCCCATTAACGAGCTCCAACAATTTAATGTAAAGGCTCACCAACTCACTGATCCCGTACTGTTACAAAAAGGCTTTGACCCCCAATCGGAATGGGGACAAAACTTTATTGCACTCATGCAGTTTCAAGCTAAAAGAGCGCACGAACTCTACGATCAAGCGCTTGCAATGCTGCCCGCACAAGACAGAATTGCCCAAAAACCTGGTCTCATGATGGCCAGTATTTACCGCTCTTTATTACGTGAAATTGAAGCTGATGGCTTTCAAGTTTTACATCAACGTACCAAGCTTACCCCACTGCGCAAACTATGGTTGGCATGGAAAGTACAAGCATTAGGAATTTTGAATTAAGCTGAGTGGTGGCTATATGAAAATTGCCATTATTGGAGCGGGTTGGTCAGGCTTATCTTGTGCCATTGAATTGGTAAAAATGGGCCATCAGGTCAGAGTATTTGAAGCCAGCCCTCTGATTGGTGGAAGAGCCAAATCTGTAGAATGCAAAGGACTTGCGGGCAACCAGCAAACACTTACAAAAAATGCAGTTCTAGACAACGGCCAACATATTTTAATTGGCGCTTATCGCTCATGTATTGGGCTTATGCAGAGCTTGGGTTTGACAATTGATCAGTTGTTTTATAGACAAACACTTGCCATGAATTACCCCAATGGTAATGGCATTCGTTTTCCCAATTTAAACTCGCCCTGGAATGCTCTTTTTGGCATACTGACTGCAAAAGGTTGGTCATTCAAAGATAAATTAAGTTTGTTATGGGTGACTAGCCGCTGGCAAATATCTCAATTTAAATGCGCACCCAACAGTAGCGTAAAAGATTTATGCAAGGGCACAACCGCAAAAGTATTGAATGAGTTGTTAGAGCCAATTTGTATATCGGCACTTAATATCTCTGCCTCTCAAGCGGATGGACAATTATTTTTAAATGTGATTAAAGATACTTTGTTTGCGGGATTGGGTGCCTCTGATTTTTTAATTCCATACGGTGATTTATCTGACACTTTTGCAAAGCCAGCTGAACATTGGCTAACCCAACATAATTGCGAAGTACTTACTCATCGAAGAATCATTCGCCTTGAGCCCCTATCTCATTTAGGTCAATTACACTGGAAACTGCATTTCGCAAATACTCTAGAAGCCACTGACCTTTTACCATTGCAATCAGAAATTTATGATCATGTGGTGCTCGCATGTAACGCTCCTAATGCGGCCCAAGTAATAGAAAAAAGTTATCTTGATTATCAGGCTCAAGCCAAAACCGAAGTTAGCGATGTATTGGCTTGGCCCCAACATACTCAGCAATGGCTAAGTACCACTCGGGCGCTTGAGTTCAATAGTATTACTACGGTCTATCTGGCTTATAAAGGCAAAGGTTTATCGCAAGCAATGTTGGCTTTAAATAGCAGTCAAACGGAACCCGCACAATTTGTTTTTGACAAAGCGTATTTAAAAGGACCCAAAGGGGTTTTAGCCTTTGTCATTAGCGCCAGCCAAAGTTTAGATGCCAATAATACAGAATTAGCCGCTCTGGTTTTACAACAGGGTCAACGCGTTTTTCCGGAACATGAGTTGTCTTTACTCGATGTGATTACCGAAAAAAAGGCCACATTCTCTTGTCATGTGGGCCATCAAAGGCCTAGCCAAAACATAGGCCAAAATGTATGGGCTTGCGGCGACTATGTTCATGAAAAATATCCAGCCACTTTAGAGGCTGCAGTGCAAACAGGACAGCAAGTGGCGCAGCTTATTCAGGCAGCAGTGGTGCAAAAGTCCGCAAGCCAAAACTAGGCAAGCTTGCAACTTCTTAACATTCGAGCAAATCACATAAGGCTGCCATATCAGGTACGCTAATAGGCTGAGCAAAATCTGTAAACGGCCAGTCTTGTTGGGGCCGATTCACCCACACCGTATGCAGGCCTAATTGCAAAGCCGCTTTAGCATCTAGATGAGCATCATCGCCTACATGCAAAATTTCATGCGCTTGAAAGCCGGTTTTATCAATGGCCAAATTAAAAATTTTAGCATCTGGTTTAGCCACACCGGCTTGTACCGCACTCACTGCATCATGAAAAAACTGACCAATTTCCATACCAAAAACATTGGCATTGCCGTTGCTTAAAGCCACAATTTTATATTTGCTTGACAGACGTTTTAAAGCATCAAAACTATCGGCAAACAAATCAACTTGTTGACGGGCTTGAATAAAAACTTCAAATGCAGGATCGACTAATTCAAGGGGTTCTTGATGCATAGATAAAACCTCATGAATAGAAGTTTTTCTAAGCGTATTAAGGTCAATCGCAAAATGCGGATTATCTTGAATTAGTTTTTTTCTAAGGGATGCAATTGATTCTTTATTAGCAAAAAAATCAACTGTTTTGGGGGCATGGGGTTGCAAAAACTCCCGCATTAAATCTTCAGCTTTGTAGATGGTGGGCCAAACCGGCCATAAGGTATCGTCTAGATCAAGCGTAATAGCTTTGATTAAATTCGCATTGAACATTTTTAATTGCCTTTCGATTGAACAGCTTTACCACTCTGATTTATTGATTAAAGAGGCTTTAGCCAGCTTAGGGCTGAACTAAAACCTTAATTCTTGACTCATTGCAAATACTATGGGGCCAGCCAAGCACCGACAAAAGAAACTAGCAACACTTAATATTGAATTAATCGCCGTACGTGAAAGCATTGCAGTTGACTGTTCACTGGTAATGCGCCAACCTTTTAGCAAGCAAAAGGATACAATGGAGTTCAAAGATGCTTGATAGTTTAAACTAGTTCTTTAAAACCGTTTCTATTAGCTTGTTGTTAACCTCATTTATCTATTTCACCACCATGCGAGCAGAACCTCCTTTTTCACACGGCAGTCGTAATCGCACTGCCGTTATTTGGTGTAATCTAGGCACACCCTCTAGTACCAGTACCTCTGACGTGAGGCGTTATTTAAAGGAATTTTTAAGTGACCAAAGAGTGGTAGAAATTCCTAGAATTATTTGGTGGTTTATTTTAAATTTAATTATTTTAACTTTTAGACCCAAAAAGTCGGCTGCAAAATACGCCAGTATTTGGACTGCAGAAGGTTCACCCTTGTTGGTCTGGACTAAAAAACAAGCCGTGCTCTTACAAGCCAAAATGATTGAACAATACGGTGAAGAAAATGCCCCTATTGTTGTTTTTGCAATGCGTTATGGCGACAACTCGATTGATCAGGCTTTAACTGACTTACAAAAAAAAGGTGTCGATAAAGTTTTAATTTTACCGGCCTACCCTCAATACTCTGCCACCACCTCCGCCAGTGTTTTTGATGCCGCTTATCATTGGTTACTACAGTCTAGAAATTCCCCTAGTCTTAGAACGGTTAAACACTATCATGACCACCCTGCTTATATTCAAGCACTAGCACAAAAAATGAAAGCTCATTGGCAACAAAATGGTCAAGCCGAAAAGTTAGTGATGAGTTTTCATGGTGTGCCCGAACGCACATTGAGTTTAGGAGACCCCTACCATTGCGAATGTTATAAAACAGCTCGCTTACTGCGTGAAGCGTTGGGCCTTACGCCTGATCAAGTTTTAGTAACATTCCAATCACGCTTAGGCAGAGCTAAATGGCTAGAACCGTACACCGAGCCAAGCCTTATCGAATTAGCCAAAAAAGGCCTGAAAAAAGTGGATATTGTTTGTCCTGGTTTTACCAGTGATTGCCTTGAAACTCTTGAAGAAATTGCGATGGAAGTCAAACATGCATTTTTAAGCAATGGTGGTGAACAATTTAATTATATTAGTTGCTTAAATGATGATGCTATATGGATTGATGCCATGGCACAAATTGCATCTGAACAACTTTTAGGTTGGACTAATGAGATAATAAACCCTAATTTATTATTAGAATCTAGAAAGCTTGCGCTTGAAATGGGCGCAAAGGATTAGAATATAAACAATTATCAGCCTCATTAGATGTTTTATTTTTTTCTAATTGGACTGCATTATAAAAACGAGAGCATCATTTTTTAAAACTTATTATCAAGGAAACCATCATGGCAAGCGAACTTATTAAACATGTCTCAGACAGCTCTTTTGAAGCGGATGTACTTGGCTCTAGCAAACCAGTTTTAGTCGATTATTGGGCCGAATGGTGCGGTCCTTGTAAAAGTATTGCCCCTATCCTAGACGAACTAGCAGATAGCTATGGCGATAAATTACAAATTTCTAAAATGAATGTCGATGAAAACCGCGATATTCCTGCTAAATTTGGTATTAGAGGCATCCCAACTCTTATGCTTTTTAAAAATGGCACATTAGCAGCCACCAAAGTAGGCGCAATGAGCAAATCACAAATGACTGAATTTATTAATCAGCATTTAGATTAATCCAATACAAAACCATCAGATGACTTATTTTCTGATGGTTTTTTTGATGTAAATCAAATACCTCAGTGTTTTTAATAGCCCTTTTGATAAATCCATCATTTCTTCCAAGCTATTTTTAAAAATTGAAAAAAATAGCGTTAAAATACAAAATGTTTAATTAGTCTTACCCAGACACCTTAAACTATCTTCACTAATTATTGTAACAACTGCATTAATTTTCAATTGAAGTTAATTAACTTGTTTATTATTCACTTTCTCAAGCTAACAAATGCTTTATTTAAAGCACAAGCTTAAAAAAGTGTCATAATATAAGGACCCGTAGGCATTCGCCCTTCGTATTAAAAAAAATCGAACCAGATGTAAGCTGCTATGTCGCTTACGCTTATATCTTTCAAATCCCCCTTTATTTATTTATAGCCAGTTGCCTGGCCATTGTCATGCACATTAATGAACTTAAAGCACTTCACGTATCTGAAGTGCTCAAGCAAGCTGAAGCATTAGAAATCGAAAACACCGGCCGTATGCGCAAACAAGAACTCATGTTTGCCATTATTAAAAAGCGTGCCCGCGCAGGTGAACAAGTCTTCGCTGATGGCGTCTTAGAGGTTCTCCCTGACGGTTTTGGTTTTTTAAGAAGCCCAGACACCAGCTACACCGCTAGCACCGATGATATTTACATCTCACCAAGTCAAGTTCGCCGCTTTAACTTGCATACCGGCGATATGATTGAAGGTGAAGTTCGTATCCCCAAAGATGGTGAACGTTATTTTGCTTTGAACAAGCTTGATAAAGTCAACGGCAATGACCCAGAACATAATAAACACAAGGTCATGTTTGAAAACTTAACACCGTTGTTCCCCAAAGAACAAATGCGTCTTGAGCGTGACATTAAATCCGAAGACAACATCACTGGCCGAATTATTGACATTATTGCCCCTATAGGCAAAGGCCAACGTGCGTTGTTAGTAGCGCCACCAAAAAGTGGTAAAACTGTCATGATGCAGCATATTGCGAATGCTATTTCTGCCAACTACCCCGATAGCCATATGATGGTTTTATTGGTAGATGAGCGCCCAGAAGAGGTAACTGAAATGCAACGCTCAATTAAAGGCGAAGTGATTGCTTCTACCTTTGATGAACCAGCTGCAAGGCATGTACACGTTGCTGAAATGGTCATTGAACGTGCAAAACGTTTAGTTGAACTCAAAAAAGACGTGGTCATTTTATTAGACTCCATTACCCGCTTAGCTAGAGCCTACAACAATGTTGTTCCCTCTTCTGGCAAGGTGTTAACTGGCGGTGTAGATGCCAATGCATTACAACGTCCTAAACGCTTTTTAGGTGCTGCTCGTAACGTAGAAGAAGGTGGTTCTTTAACGATTATTGCAACTGCATTAATTGATACCGGCAGCCGTATGGATGAGGTTATTTTTGAAGAATTTAAAGGCACTGGTAATTGCGAAATTCACCTTGATCGTCGCCTCTATGAAAAACGTGTTTTCCCTTCTATTCAACTCAATCGCAGTGGCACACGCCGTGAAGAATTGTTATTAGCCCCTGACCTATTACAAAAAACTCGTATTTTGCGTCAGTTCATGTACAACATGGATGAAATCGAAGCCATGGAAATGGTGCTTAAACAAATGAAAGCCACCAAAACCAATAGCGAATTTTTTGAAATGATGCGTAGAGGTGGTTAATCCACTTTAGTGAAGATACAAAGTTTCAAAGCAAAAAAAGACGACTTAAATAAGTCGTCTTTTTTTATGCTTTTTAGGGCTTTATTGATTGATCAATAAAGCCTTTTACTTAGCAAATACTGGCTTTTGCAGCTGCGTATTCCGCTTTTAATTGTGCCACTAAATCGGCAGTATCTTGTATTTTAGTAATTGCACCAATTCCTTGGCCACAACCCCAAATATCTTTCCAAGCTTTAGTTTTATCGCCAGCAAAATTCATGGCGCTAGGGTCAGAGACTTCAAGGTTATTGGGGTCAAGGCCCGCATTACGAATACTTGGGGCTAAATAATTGCCATGCACACCGGTAAATAAATTACTATAAACAATATCATCGGAGTTGCTATCGACAATACATTGTTTGTACTCTTGGGCAGCCCTTGCTTCAGTGGTCGCAATAAAGGCAGAACCCATATAAGCAAAATCGGCACCCATTGCCCTTGCCGCTAAAACCGCAGAACCAGTGGCAATAGAGCCACTTAATGCAACCGGACCATTGAACCATTGACGCACCTCTTGAACCAAGGCAAATGGGCTTTTTGTACCTGCATGGCCACCTGCACCTGCAGCCACCAAAATTAAGCCGTCTGCGCCCTTTTCGATGGCTTTATGGGCATGTTTATTGTTAATAACATCGTGCATGACTATGGCACCATAACTGTGAGCGGCGGCGTTGATTTCTTCTCGTGCACCCAAACTAGTAATGTACATAGGGACTTTGTACTTCACGCACATTTCCATGTCTTTTTCAAGTCGCGCATTGGACTTATGGACAATTTGGTTAATCGCAAAGGGGGCGGCGGGTTGATCGGGATGGGCCTGATTGTGTGCGGCTAAAGCCTCTGTGATTTCTGCCAACCACTCGTCTAGTTGTGATAAAGGCCTTGCATTAAGGGATGGCATAGAACCAATAATGCCAGCCTTACACTGTGCAATAACGAGTTTTGGATTACTGATGATAAACAGTGGCGAACCAATCACTGGGAATGGTACTTTTGCCAAGACTTCTGGTAATTGTGACATGGTGGACTTTATAGAGTGAGAGTTGGTAAAAATAAACGACCTGATTTTATTTTGATTCAAAAGCCCCATTCTAACTGTCAGGGTTGTGACAGCTCAAGTCAATTCCCACACGGCCCTTTAGTTATAAAAAAAGCCACCACCCCAATTTTTTGAGGATGGCAGCTTATATAAAAATTAACAACTAATCTTAGAAGCTATCGAGGGCCATTTCGCTCACGACATCACCACCAGCCACAATGCTATCGCGTAGGCTGCTAGTCCGTACCAAAATATGCTGGGCATAAAATTGTGCCGTGACCATTTTGGCAGTCATAAAGGCGGCATCTTTACCTTTAGCTAGCTCTTGGCTTGCAGCCAAATAAGACCTAGCCATTTGCCAACCTGCAATCAAATTACCGGTAAGCATTAAATAAGGCACAGAACCAGCAAAAGCCGCATTAGGATTGGATTTATAGTTAGCCACCATAAAGTCCACTACATCTAAGAAGGCTTGGCGAGCAGCACTTAAATTTTTAGCAATCAATAAAGCGGCGGGACTAGCTAAAGCATTGAGTTCTTGCTCGGTGGTTTCAATATTAGCTGCAATAGCTTTTACTGTTTTACCACCATCACGAGTAGTTTTACGACCAATTAAGTCGTTAGCCTGAATGGCGGTAGTACCCTCGTAAATGGTTAAGATTTTGGCATCACGATAAAACTGGGCAGCCCCAGTTTCTTCGATAAAACCCATACCGCCATGAATTTGTACACCAAGACTAGTGACTTCTAAACTCATTTCGGTGCTGTAACCTTTAACGAGCGGAATTAAAAACTCATAAAAAGCTTGGTTTTGTGCACGGGTGGCTTCATCTGGGTGAGCGTGAGCTGCGTCGTAAGCTGCCGCACCTACAGCGGCCATAGCCCTACATCCTTCTGTTAATGAGCGCATGGTCATTAACATACGCTTTACATCAGGGTGATGAATAATGGCAGCACTTCCTGGTTGTGAGCCATCGACTGGACGACTTTGTACACGGTCTTTAGCAAATTTAGCGGCTTTTTGATAAGCGAGTTCGGCAATCGAAATTCCTTGTACACCTACTGCATAACGAGCTGCATTCATCATGATGAACATATACTCAAGGCCACGGTTTTCTTGGCCTACTAAATAGCCAATCGCACCACCGTTATCACCATACTGCAACACAGCAGTTGGGCTGGCTTTAATACCCATTTTGTGCTCAATACTTACGCAATGTACGTCGTTACGAGCACCTAATGAGCCATCGGTGTTAACCAAAAATTTTGGCACTACAAATAAGCTAATGCCCTTCACGCCTTCTGGTGCGCCAGCCACACGAGCCAACACCAAATGAATGATATTTTCGGCCATATCATGCTCACCCCAGGTGATGTAGATTTTGGTGCCAAAGACTTTAAATGTGCCGTCGGCCTGTGGTTCTGCACGAGTGCGTACTTGCGCTAAATCGCTACCAGCTTGTGGCTCGGTAAGATTCATAGTGCCAGTCCATTGGCCTTCAATGAGTTTAGGCAAATAAATGGCTTTCATTTCATCGGAGCCTGCAGTGAGCAAAGCTTCGATGGCGCCATCACTGAGCATAGGACACAAAGCAAAACTCATATTGGCAGAGTTTTGCATTTCACCACAAAATGCACCAATTGTTTTGGGTAAACCTTGACCGTTAAACTCGGCGGGGTGTTGTAAACCTTGCCAACCACCTTCAACAAATTGTTCAAAGGCTTGTTTAAAACCAGGAGTACTGATGACGTTACCGTCTTTCCAAAAAGAAGGATTCACATCACCAAGACGATTAAGGGGAGCTAAAACCCCTTCATTAAATTTAGCAGCTTCTTCTAATACGGCTTGTGCAGTGTCTAGGCCTGCATCTTCAAAACCGGGAATACTTGCAATCGCCTCTATGTTGGCAAGGTGCTCAATATCAAATAACATATCTTTGACAGGTGCAACATAACTCATGATAGTTTTCTCCGAATAAAAAACAATTGGGGCTTAAAATGAAGCAGTTCGAGAACAAAAAAAAAGGCATCGTTAATCGATGCCTTTATCTTACGCTTAGAGCTTACAACGCCTTGACCATTTCAGGTACAGCTGCAAATAAATCTGCTTCTAAACCGTAGTCTGCGACGCTAAAAATTGGGGCTTCAATATCTTTGTTGATAGCCACAATCACTTTACTGTCTTTCATACCAGCCAAATGCTGAATGGCGCCGCTAATACCGCATGCCACATACAATTGTGGAGCCACGATTTTACCAGTTTGACCCACTTGCCAATCGTTAGGTGCATAACCTGCATCTACTGCGGCACGTGAAGCACCTAAGGCAGCACCTAATTTGTCAGCCAATGGAGTCATCACTTCAGTGAATTTTTCGCTAGAACCTAAAGCACGGCCACCAGAAACGATAATTTTGGCAGTCGTTAATTCTGGTCTGTCATTTTTAGCAATTTCACTACCTAAGAATTGAACTTTATCGAAAGCTGCAGCGGCTGCCACAGTTTCGGTGGTTGCAGAACCACCAGTAGAGGCTGCAGGGTCAAAACCAGTGGTACGCACTGTAATTACTTTTACTGCATCAAGGCTTTGCACTGTCGCCAATGCATTACCAGCATAAATAGTGCGCTCGAAAGTGTCTGCACTTACAACTTTATGAATGTCAGATACTTGGTTGACATCGAGTTTAGCCGCTACACGTGGTGCAATATTTTTGCCTGATGCAGTTGCAGCAAACAAAATATGTGAATAGTTAGCTGCCATTGACAACACTTGATTAGCAATGTTTTCGGCCAAGCCGTTGCCTAAATGAGGAGCATCGGCTTTAATCACTTTGCGCACACCGGCAATAGCAGCAGCTTGAGCAACAGCACCGTCACAAGCAGAACCAGCTACTAACACATCTACTTCTGCACCACATTGCAATGCAGCACTTACGGCGTTTAATGTCGCGCCTTTAATTGAACCATTGTCATGCTCAGCAATTACTAAAGCAGTCATGAGTCATCCTTTAATTGGTAAATCTAAAATATATGAAGATGAATAAAACAAAATAAAAATCTTAAATGACTTTTGCTTCGTTTTTAAGCTTCTCAACCAAAGTGGCAACATCTGCTACTTTAATACCGGCCTTACGTTGTGCAGGTTCTGCAACATTGACGGTTTTTAAGTTGGATGCAACTGTTACGCCTAGGTCAGCAGTTTGCAAAACTTCTAAAGGCTTTTTCTTGGCCTTCATGATGTTAGGCAAAGTTACATAACGCGGCTCATTAAGACGCAAGTCTGTGGTGATAACCGCAGGCAATGTAAGCGTGAGAGTTTCAGAACCGCCATCTACTTCACGAGTAACGGTAGCGGTAGTACCAGAGATTTCGACTTTGCTTGCGAATGTGGCTTGTGGCCAGTCGGCTAAAGCAGCTAAGGTTTGACCTGTTTGATTGCAATCGTCATCAATGGCTTGTTTGCCTACAATGACCAAACCTGGTTGCTCTTTGTCGGCAACTGCTTTGAGCAATTTTGCCACTGTTAAAGGCTGCATTTCTTCAGCACATTCAACCAAAATACCACGGTCTGCACCAATGGCCATTGCAGTACGGAGTGTTTCTTGACACTGAGTAGGACCGCATGAAACCGCAATGATTTCAGTAACTACACCTTTTTCCTTGAGACGAACCGCTTCTTCAATAGCGATTTCATCAAAAGGATTCATACTCATTTTGACATTGGCGACATCTACGCCAGTGCCATCAGATTTAACGCGAACTTTAACGTTGTAATCTACAACGCGTTTGACGGCAACCAAAACCTTCATTATGTCATTCCCTCAAATGGATTGAATAAAAAGAAACAAAAAATTAAAAACTATTAAAAAAATTACCAAGCAATGACAAACATTGTTCAGGCATTTCGCAGCATCTTTTCATTCATTGTGCACTCTTGTAGTTAGAGAAAATTAACACATTTGTTTTTACTCTCTAGCTTTGCTAGGAGTGAAAAAAAAGCGCTAGTTCAGCTCAAACTTATTTCTGTGACAACAATTGAGTAGAGATACTGCTAGTTCCTAAAGACTTTAACCCAATTAGTAACTATTGCATTCTAACAACAACTAGCCTTGGATTAAAACCATAGCATTTTATTCTGCATTAAAAAACGATGTCTGACACAATGTCAATTGAGAGTCAATTAATAAAACTAACAATTAATATAACTACTTGATATATAAAGATAAAATAGAAATTTTTAAAAATCTACACAAGGGAAAACACTCATAAAAATGTTTGAATTTGCTTCAATATCTTAAAACTTAGCTAAATTTACCCTTCTTGAGCTCAAGCATAGTCAAAAATGAAATACCTGTGTAAGAAACTTTCGACCCGAAATATCGACAAAACGACAGCTGAGTAAGGGTTTTATACCCATTAGTGACATCTGAGTTACCAGTATTACCCGCTTTAGATAGCCATTAGATCTTAGGCTGAAAGTAAAACCTATTGTTGTAGCGGGCTTAAAGAACTGGTTTTGTAATGAAATTAAATAGCGATTTTTAAAAACTGGGCCAATACTACTGGCTCAAAAACCCAATTTTTATGGCTTATCTAAATCGGGCAAGACACAAAAATCAGAAACCACCAAATTATTGTCTTTAGCAAAGTTAAGTACAAAATCCCAAGCCATGGGCTCATACTCACGTAACTCTGAATTCACAATAACACAACGTACACCATTAATAACGGTAGGCTCACACCATGGGGAATAACTAATTTGACGACCTGGCTGGGCTCCGCCTGGTCGAAATTGACTCATTACACCGGCAAGGCGCTCTGCCCAATCACTTGGCCTGAACTGTTTACCATCTGGGGTAAGGCCTTGAATGAGAATTTCCTTGTAAATGGGGGTTGACATGTTGATGTTTGAGTTGAACTCTAATGGGCAATGCAATAGCGGTAGCTACTGATTGACAATTTAAAAAAAGATGTCACGCGGATAACGTGGAGGACCTTGATTTTAACGCAGAGATTGCCTAATAATGAATTCCCTTAAAACTTAATTAAACTTACAAGTCAGTCAAAAGTAAGCCTATAACAAAGCTTTTGTTTTGAATCTACCTTGCAGGCCAAGCAAAGCGTATTTTTATATCGACTTCAAATCAAGTTATTTGAAATCTGCATTGATTAAACGGCCTTAGGCCTCATAAACAAACTACAATTATTAACTCATTTAATGCGACCGGTGTTCGCGGTGAATACCGAGCATTCAAACCAAATGGAGTCTTGTATGCCTTTAGCCCCTCTAGAAAACTCACCTTATTTAATGAACACCTACGGACGTGTACCCATTGCATTAACACGTGGTCAAGGATGTGAAGTGTGGGACACTGAGGGCCGACGATACCTAGATGGCTTATCAGGGATTGCGGTCAATACATTAGGACACAATCATCCTGAGTTAGTACCAGCATTGCAAGATCAGCTTGCCCAAATGATTCATTGCAGCAA
The DNA here is from genome assembly GCA_964556425.1 of uncultured Limnohabitans sp. Taxonomy (GTDB): domain Bacteria; phylum Pseudomonadota; class Gammaproteobacteria; order Burkholderiales; family Burkholderiaceae_C; genus JALQUL01. The sequence continues at coordinate 14,699 of CAZKWC010000011.1, forward strand.
CTACTATCATATTCCTGGCCAAGCCCAATTGGCAGAAAAATTAGTGCAATTATCGGGTTTATCAAAAGCATTCTTTTGCTCGACTGGCCTAGAAGCCAACGAAGCAGCCCTTAAATTAGCCCGTAAATTTGGTCACGATAAAGGCATTGAAAACCCTGAAATTGTGGTCTTTGAAAAAGCTTTTCATGGCCGAAGTATTGCCACCTTAAGCGCTACAGGTAATCCAAAAGTACAAGTTGGTTTTGGGCCTTTGGTGGGTGGTTTTATCCGTGTTCCATTTAACGATATCGAAGCTATAAAAGCAGCAACGGCCAATAATCCTAATGTGGTAGCAGTATTTTTTGAAACCATTCAAGGCGAAGGCGGTGTGAACCCTGCACGGGTTGATTTTTTAAAACAAGTACGTGCATTTTGTGATGAGCGCGATTGTTTATTAATGATTGACGAAGTGCAAAGTGGTATGGGCCGAACTGGTAAATGGTTTGCCCATCAATGGGCAGGAATTTTGCCAGACGTTATGCCACTTGCTAAGGGTTTAGGCTCTGGTGTTCCGATTGGTGCAGTGGTAGTAGGCCCTAAGGCGGCTAACATTTTCCAACCTGGCAATCATGGCACCACTTTTGGTGGTAACCCATTGGCTATGCGTGCTGGATTAGAAACTATTCGCATCATGGAAAAACATGACTTGGTCAATCAGGCACTTGTAAAAGGCAATTATTTGCAAAACGGCTTGCGTGAAAAGTTAGCCTCTACCGCTGGTGTTAAAGAAATAAGAGGCCAAGGCTTAATGGTAGGCATTGAACTCGATCGCCCTTGCGCTCAATTGGTCAATGACGCAGTAGAAGCTGGCTTGTTATTAAGCGTAACTGCTGACAGTGTGGTTAGACTCTTACCCGCCTTAATTATGAGCACTAGCGAGCTAGATGAATTAGTCAGCATTTTAGTGCCCCTTATTCAGAAATTTTTGTCAAAGTAAGTGACAGCATCATGAAACATTATTTGCAATTTAAAGATTTTTCGGCCAACGAATACACTTATTTATTTGACCGTGCAGCGCTTATAAAAAAGCGGTTTAAAGAGTATGTGAAGCATCAAACTTTAACTGACCGCACTCTTGCCATGATTTTTGAAAAAGCGTCTACTCGCACTCGTGTGAGTTTTGAAGCGGGCATGTATCAACTCGGTGGCAGTGTAGTGCATTTAACCACTGGTGACAGCCAATTAGGTCGCTCTGAGCCCATTGAAGACTCGGCTAAAGTCATCAGTCGTATGGTCGATTTGGTCATGATTCGCACTTTTGAACAAACCAAAATCGAGCGCTTTGCTTCGCAGTCTAGAGTGCCTGTTATTAACGGCTTAACCAATGAATTTCATCCTTGCCAAATTTTGGCCGATATTTTTACCTTCATAGAGCACCGTGGCCCTATTGCTGGTAAAACAGTGGCCTGGATTGGTGACGGTAACAACATGGCCAATACCTGGTTGCAAGCAGCTGAAATCCTCGATTTTAAAGTGCATATTAGTTGCCCTAGTGGTTACGAAATTAACGAGCAAGTAGCAGGCCTTGCCGGGCATGATCATTACCAGGTTTTCTCTGATCCACGTCAAGCTTGTGTTGGCGCTGATCTAGTGACCACTGATGTTTGGACAAGCATGGGTTATGAGGCTGAAAATGAAATCCGTATGGCGGCTTTTAAAGACTGGAAAGTCGATAATGCGATGATGGCTTTAGCTAAAAAAGAAGCCTTGTTTATGCATTGTTTACCCGCACACCGCGGCGAAGAAGTCGATGCTGATGTGATTGATGGACCGCAATCTGTGGTCTGGGATGAAGCCGAAAATCGAATGCATGTACAAAAAGCGTTAATGGAATATTTATTACTCGACAAACTATAAATTATTTTTTGTTTTGATCAATAAAAAAGGCACTGCGATTTTGATTCGCAGTGCCTTTTTTTAAGCTTCAACACCCTTCTTAAAAGGACGTTGTAAGCCTTAATTGCTTATTTGAGCGCTTTAAAGCGAACTCTTTGTGGCTTAGCCGCATCATCACCCAAACGACGACGTTTGTCGGCTTCGTATTCTTGGTAATTGCCATCAAAGAAGTTCCATTGGCTATCGCCTTCGCAAGCCAAAATATGAGTGGCAATACGATCAAGGAACCAGCGATCATGAGAAATCACCATCACTGAGCCAGCAAACTCTAACAAAGCGTCTTCTAGGGCGCGTAATGTTTCAACGTCAAGGTCATTAGAAGGTTCATCAAGCAATAATACGTTACCGCCAGCAATCAGGGTTTTAGCTAAATGCAAACGACCACGTTCACCACCGGACAATGTACCTACACGTTTTTGCTGATCGGAGCCGTTAAAGTTAAAGCGACCGCAATAAGCACGACTTGGCATAGTGAACTTGCCAACGGTTAATAAATCTAATCCGCCAGAAACATCTTCCCAAACCGTTTTTTCACTTTCGAGTTGATCACGTGATTGATCTACATAAGCGATTTTAACGGTAGGACCGACTTTTACCGTGCCAGTATCAGGTTGTTGCAAACCTGTGATCATACGGAACAAAGTAGATTTACCAGCGCCGTTAGGGCCAATAATACCGACGATAGCGCCAGCAGGTACTTTAAAGCTGAGGTTATCAATTAATAAGCGATCACCAAAGGATTTGCTCACGTTGGTGAATTCAAAAACTTCATTACCTAAACGATCGGCCACCGGGATAAAGATCTCGTTGGTTTCGTTGCGTTGTTGGTATTCGTAATCAGACAATTCTTCGAAGCGAGCCAAACGTGACTTACTCTTGGCTTGACGACCCTTGGCATTTTGACGTGACCATTCCAACTCTTTTTGCAAAGCTTTTGAACGGGCTTCTTCGCCTTTTTGTTCTTGGCGTAAACGTTCTTGTTTTTGGGTTAACCAATCGCTGTAATTACCCTTGTACGGAATACCTGCACCACGGTCAAGTTCTAAAATCCATTCGGCCGCATTATCTAAGAAATAACGGTCATGGGTAATAGCCACCACAGTGCCTGAGTAACGTTGTAAGAACTGCTCTAACCAATCAACTGATTCTGCATCCAAGTGATTGGTTGGCTCGTCGAGTAACAACATATCGGGCTTGCTGAGCAATAATTTGCAAAGCGCAACTCGGCGTTTTTCGCCACCAGACAACAGGCCAATTTTTGCATCCCAAGGAGGTAAGCGAAGTGCATCAGCAGCAATTTCAAGTTGATGCTCTGAGTCGGTACCAGAGGCAGAAATAATCGCTTCTAGACGGGCTTGCTCGGCTGCTAAAGCGTCAAAGTCAGCGTCTTCTTCTGCGTAAGCGGCATAAACATCTTCTAATTTAGCTTTTGCAGTAATTACATCTCCCATGGCCTCTTCAACTGCCTGACGTACAGTGAATTCTGGGTTGATGTGTGGCTCTTGAGGTAAATAACCAATATTGAGGTCAGGCATTGGAATTGCTTCACCATCATATTCTTTATCTACACCGGCCATGATTTTGAGCAAGGTGGACTTACCAGAGCCGTTGGTACCTAAAACACCAATCTTTGCACCTGGGAAAAAGCTTAAAGATATATTTTTAAGAATTTGACGTTTGGGTGGGACAGTTTTACTGACCCTATTCATGGAAAATACGTACTGAGCCATAGATGGAATAAACCTAAAAAGTATTCAAGTTAAAAATGAGAACTCTTTAATTAAATAAAAGCGGCTAAAACAAGATTTTTTGTTTTACAAGTTGGCGAACATGAGCAGTTATATTAATTTTTTGAGTGAAGTGTCAATTATCCCCTTTTTACATGCTCTTACTCACTAATATTAAAATAAGTCGAATACTTCGCTTGAAAAACACTGCTTATGAGATGAAAACTAATAAAATTATGGTGAAAACTATTCCAGCAATGAAGTGAATTTTAAAAATCAAGTCGTGGTGCCTCCGATTGTAATAGCCGACTAAGTCACCTTTTTATTCCTTGTTATCGAGAAAAAGAGCCGATTCAACAAAAATTTCTCGTCAAGAAAAGCAAAGGAGTTGCTGATTTAGCGAATTTTGAATCTCATAAGCTCTGCAAAGGGAGAAAGTGTCAAAAAAAGACTCAATCTAGCTATGAATATTAAAGGTTTGAAACTACGAGTTGTTAAAGTACCCTCATGGTCGTAAAATCAATTAAGTTCTACCCCCATTAATGAAGTTTTTCTTCAACCTAGGTTGGCCTCACACCATAAAACTTAACTTCTTAATTATTATTAAAATAAAAAACTTCACTATGCCAACTCAAAAAGCCCAAAGGAAGCCAATTGGCTACTGAAAAAGAACTCGACCAGTTTTTGCGTGGCGTTGAATTACGGGCGTTTAAATATTGCATTTATCGGGTCAAAGACGATGACGTCGCGCTTGATATTATTCAAGATAGTATGCTGAAATTATCGTTACATTATGGTGACAAACCGCCTGAAGAGCTTCCTATGCTGTTTCAGCGCATATTAACCAACACCACTATGGATTGGTTTCGTAAAAGAAAAGCACAAAATGCACTATTTAGTAATTTTAGTGATTTTAAATCCTTTGACGAAGAGTCGGAGTTTGATATCCTTGAAACCCTAGAAGCCGATCAAGAGAGTAGCCAAACAGAAAGTGCCGAAAAGACGGTTAATCGTCAACAAATCATGAAAGAAATTGAAAATAGTTTAAATGATTTGCCCGATCGTCAACGAGAAGCCTTTCTTTTGCGTTATTGGGAGGATAGAGATACTGCTGAAACTGCACTTTTAATGGGTTGCACAGAAGGTAGTGTCAAAACACATTGTTCAAGAGCAATTGCAAAATTGAGTCAATTATTGCAAGCTAAAGGAATTCATTTATGAGTCACTTCACTGATACAGACCAAAAAATAGATGAATTAGGTAAAAAGCTGGCTTTATATAAGGCTAACCCTAGCCAAATGTCCCAACACGACCTCTCAGAGCGATTACGGATCGCAAGATTAAACGCAACTCAATTACACCAACAAACTTGGAAGAAACAACAAGTCAGTCAACCGCAGTTGCAAACTCAAGGCGGAATTAGTCTAAGTTTAAAAGGTGGGCCTCATTCCGAAGGCTTAACACCTTGGTTTAAATTAGCCTCTATTTTGCCTTTGTTAACCCTAATACTAGGACTGTTTTTAATTTCTGACTATATCGACGAGACCCGAGCATTAGAGTTGGCCCCGCTTGATGTTTCATTGCTGACCGACGAATTACCTCCAGAAGCTTATTCTGATCCAGGTTTTTCAACTTATCTTAAGCTTCAAGGTCAATTGGAAGCAGAATGAAACTTTATTTTCATTATGAATTTAGTTATCAAGCCCAACTATTAGAGGGGTTTTACAGGCAAATTGCATGGTGTGGATTGCGTTGGCCAATGTGGCTTGCTATTTTAATGGTAGCATTTTCGCCACTACCTTTGTCTGCACAAATCACTCTCGTACCTAGCAACGAAAGTTCAAGCCAAGCGCATTCTAGTTTTCAGGCCAGTTCATCTATGGCGAGCAATAATAGTAGCCATTCAAAACCCGCCATTATTCAACCCAAACACCGAGAAACTGAGCCAGTGAATGTTGACGAGTGGGCGTCTTTAGACAAAAAAAGTCAACAATTCCTTTTTCCCTTGAAATCCGTTTGGCAAGATTTATCCAAGTTACAACAACGCAAATGGATAGCAATTGCCGTGCAGTCAGGCAAAATGTCCACTGCCGAAATTAAAGTTTTGCATCAACGAATGCGTGATTGGGCTTTATTAAGCTCCTCAGAACGTGAAAAAGCTCGTATCAATTTTAATAAAGTCAATCAACTAAGTTCAGAAGAAAAACTAAAAAACTGGCAAGCCTACCAAGCCTTATCTGAGCAAGAGAAGGCCTCCTTAATTAAAAAAGCGACACCACAAAAAGGCTTAGCATTGCAAAACGCATCCACAGCGGTTCAAAGCAAAATTAAAACCAATGGTGTTCAGATCAATCAGTCTGCCAGCCCGCAACATCCTGCTATTGCAAAGAGTAATTTAAACACCACCACCAACAACACAAAAACGACTGACCTCAAGGCTAAAATTCAAGCGGGTACACTTTTACCCAAAACCACAACGCCTTGAAGTCGCTGATACTTATCTTAGCGTTTAATTATCGCTGGCTCCTTGTCGAGTTTTTAAGCAGTCAATTGACAAGCTGCGAATCCCATCAGATTGTTTTACTTGAAGCGCCAATTTTTAGTTTTTTTAGTGGACAATCTAATTCTTTGCATTTTGTTCGATTTATATGTCTGAAGCCCCTTCTTTAACTACTTTAGTTGCACCTAGCATCAAACGTCGTATGGCCAGTTGGCTTTATGAAGGCATGCTTTTGTTTGGTGTGACTTTTATATCAGGTTATTTATTCAGCGCCCTAACCCAAGCCAAAGACCCAATTGCTTTTCGCACTCCCTTAATGATTTTTTTATTTTTAGTTTTGGGTATTTATTTTTCTTGGTTGGGTCATAAAGGGCAAACTCTTGCAATGCAAACATGGCATTTAAAAGTAGTCGATAAAAACCATCACAATATTTCACAATTACGCGGTTTTATGCGTTATTTATTCAGCTATATTTGGTTTTTACCACCACTATTTTTAGCGAGTGTTTCACATTTGCCACCCATTTTAATTAGCCTTGTTTTTATTTTGTGGGTGTGTTTTTGGGCCTTAATTAGTTTATTTAATCCTTATAAACAATTTTGGCATGACTATTTAACGGGTTGCTTTATTGTTCATCAAGCCCCTATTAAAAAAATCAAATCTTAATTTCATTTTTATTTCATTTATGCAACACGAAGACCCACTTGCACAAAAATCACGTCATGGCATTTCACGTATTCTTCACGCTACTGGCTACTCAGTCGAGGGTTTAAAGTCGGGCTGGAAAGAAACCGCTTTTAGACAAGAAGCAATTTTGTCTTTTTTCCTACTTCCTGGGGCTTTTTTTCTTGGCCAATCTGCACTTGAAATTATTGTTTTAACAGGTAGTGTATTTTTAGTTTTAATTGTAGAACTACTCAATACAGGGGTGGAATCAGCCATTGACCGTATGGGCCCTGAATGGCATGCTTTTTCTAAACGGGCAAAAGATGTAGGTAGTGCTGCAGTTCTTTTATCTTTGCTGTTTTGTGTTCTTACTTGGAGCCTTATTGCACTAGCTAGATTTACTGATTTTTTATAAACTAATTTCATTTTCAATCATCTAATGAATTCGCCTGCCTTTTCAATTGCAGTGTATTGTGGCTCTCGAATGGGAGCCCATGTTGCCTATGCTGAACAAGCTCAACAAGTGGGCCATTGGATTGGCCAGCATGGTGGTCGCCTGGTTTATGGTGGGGGCAATAATGGTTTGATGGGCATAGTGGCTCAAGCCACCTTAGATGCAGGTGGCACTGTGATTGGTGTCATACCACAAGCCTTGGTAGACCTAGAAGTGGCTAAAACCAATTGCACCGAGTTAATAGTAGTTGATACCATGCACGAACGCAAAGCTAAAATGGCGGAATATGCCGATACATTTTTAGCCATTGCAGGCGGAATTGGCACCTTCGAAGAATTATTTGAAATTTGGGCTTGGAGACATTTAGGCTACCATAACAAGCCATTTGGAATTTTAAATTGCCAAGGCTATTATGATGATTTAATGAAATTTTTGGCGCATTGCCAAGACCAACAATTTGTTTCTGTAAAGCAAAATGCGTTTTTACAATATGGTGATGATGCCAATCAACTATTAAGCCAATTAATTAGCCAAGCTGGGCTTGCTGGCAACGACCCGCAATTAGCGAAAATTATTTAATACGCACAAGCGTACTGAGTATTATTATTTTTATAAAAAAAGCAGCTTTTACTTTTTGAGTAAGCTGCTTTTTTATTGGCCTTGATTGTATTTTGTATGGGCCCACACCAAAGGGCCACATCTTGCAAAAAACCAACTATTAAATAGCAATATCGTCTTCTTCACCTGTGCGAATACGAACTACTCGCTCTACTTCGGTGACAAAAATTTTACCATCGCCAATTTTACCGGTACGAGCTGCCCTTACGATGGCATCCACACAAGTTTCCACGTCAGCGTCTTTCACCACAATTTCCACTTTGACTTTTGGTAAAAAATCTACTACATATTCAGCACCACGGTAAAGTTCGGTATGGCCTTTTTGACGACCAAAACCTTTTACTTCCGTAACGGTAAGACCTGTGACTCCACATTCGGCCAAAGCCTCACGAACTTCTTCTAATTTGAAGGGTTTTAAAATTGCGGTAATAAGTTTCATAATTTTTATGCCAAATAAGAGTTAGTAATAGGATAACGCCAGTCTTTACCAAAACTGCGTTGCGAAATTCGAATTCCTACAGGAGCTTGTTTGCGCTTGTATTCGTTGATTTTAATCAATCGTGCCACTTTCTCAACATCTGCACGAATAAATCCTTGGGCCACTATATCGTTAATGCTAACATTTTGCTCCATATAGAGCTCCACTATGGCATCTAACACATCATATTCTGGTAAAGAATCTTGGTCAGTTTGATCTGGCCTGAGTTCGGCACTCGGTGGACGGGTCAAAATTCGCAAAGGAATAGGGTCATTCACCGTTTTGTATGGGTTGTTTTGATTACGCCAATAGCATAATTCATAAACCGTGGTTTTAAGCAAATCTTTAATAACCGCAAAGCCACCCGCCATATCGCCATAAAGAGTGCAATAACCTGTAGAAAGTTCTGATTTATTACCGGTGGTTAAAACGATCTGACCTAATTTATTGGACATCGCCATTAAAAATACACCCCTAATTCGGGCTTGGATATTTTCTTCGGTAGTGTCTTCAGGTCGCCCTTCAAAAATAGGATTTAAAGATTGTTTAAATGCTTCAAATTGGGGCAAGATTGAAATTTCATCATAGACAATGCCTACCCTTTTAGCCATTTCTCTTGCATCGACCACCGAAATATCAGCCGTATAAGGGGAAGGCATCATAACGGCCCTGACCTTATCGGCGCCTATTGCATCAACCGCTACGGCTAATACCAAGGCAGAATCCACGCCACCAGACAAACCCAATAAGGCACCAGGGAATCTGTTTTTGCCTATGTAATCCCGCACCCCCATTACCAAGGCATGCCAAATACTTTCTAAGCGCTCCATGTGAGGCTGAATATTGGCTGGATTGCTTTGAATAGTCAAAGCACTACCCTCAACAGCGCTTTGAACTGCTAGATAAAAATCATCTGGGGCAAAACTTTGTGCTCTGGCGACTACTTGACCTTGAGCGTTGAGGGCAAAAGAAGCACCATCAAAAATAAACTCATCTTGCCCGCCCACCATATGCGCATAAACCAAGGGTAGATTGCTTTCTTGACAACGTTGAGCCATCACCGCTTCTCGCTCTTGGGCTTTGCCTTTATGAAACGGCGAAGCATTGGCTACTAATAAAATTTCTGCGCCAGCATTTTTTAACAAACTCGCCAATCGTGGCTTCCAAGCATCTTCACAAATGAGTAAACCTACTTTTACTGTTTTATTTGGGGCTGATCGAATGGGTAAATCGAATAAGCCTAGTTGCTTTCCCGAGGCAAAATAACGTTGTTCGTCAAATACCGCATAATTGGGTAATTCTTGCTTATAGTAGGTATCTAGGACTTGGCCTTCAAAAACACGACTCATGGCATTAAAACAAGCACCAGAGGCATTGTCTTTTACTGGGTAGCCTACTAATACAGAAAGTCCTTTTAAATTGGCTAAAGCATTGGCAATTGCATGTAATTGCTCTTGACAGTGCTGCAGAAAAGAAGGCCTTAAGACCAAATCTTCGGGGGAGTAGGAAGAAATAGATAACTCGGGTGTTAACACCCAACTTGCACCATTAGCATAGGCTTGCTGGGCATGAGCGATAATTTGTTCGCTATTGCCTTTTAGATCACCTACTTTTAAATTCAGTTGCGCTATGCTGATTTTGAAAGACATATAAAAAAACCTTTGTACAAGCCATTGCCTCGCAACTAGCTTTAAAAAAACTGAGCCATAAAACTGATTAAGCCCTATTTTACGCCAGCTTTTTCTAATTGTTTAAACTCCACTACCAGATTGACTAGGGCTTTATGTAGGCTAGTTCAATATTACGGATTGAATAAAAGGTAAATTAAGTGACACAACACACGCATACTATGAGTGACTCGACTCCAGAACCTTTGATTTCTCGATTAGAAATTAAGATTTTAGACTCTATGACTCAGATTGAAATGTCAAGTTACGAACAACTTAGGTCTGTTCAAAGCCATGACACACCTTTTTTAAGTTATGCCTATTTAAGTGCCCTGCACGACAGTCAATGTGCCAACCTTGAAACTGGTTTTCAGTTTCAACTGTTAACCCTATGGGATCAACAGGAGTTAGTCGCAGCCTGTCCTTTTTACATCAAAAATCACTCTATGGGCGAGTATGTTTTTGATCAATCTTGGGCTAATGCCTATCATCAGCATGGACTTGAATATTACCCAAAAATAACTATTGCGCCGCCTTTTACCCCAGTACCAGGCAGCCGTTTATTAGTTCAACATGAGCGCTTTAGATTACTCCTTTTAAAAGCGCTTGAAAACTTTGCAGAGCAAAATAAGTTGTCCTCTATTCATATGTTGTTTGCCTCTAATGAAGACTTAACTGCCGCAGAACAAGCGGGCTGGTTATTGCGTCATGGTGTGCAATTTCATTGGCACAATCCTGAAAAAAAGTATCTTGATTTCACAGATTTTTTAAGCCAACTCAACCAAGTCAAAAGAAAAAAAATTAAGCAAGAGCAATTAAAAGTTAAAAATGCAGGAGTGCAATTTAGGCATATGCAAGGCCATGAAATTAGCACTCAAGACTGGGCCTTTTTTTATCAATGTTATGCACAAACTTATTACGAGCATGGCCGCCCGCCCTACTTAAATCCCGAGTTTTTTCAACAAATAGCTCGTACCATGCCCGATAATTGGCTACTATTTATTGCAGAAAAAAATGGTCAAGCTATTGCCTCTAGTTTAATTGGCCTACACACTTCACAACAACACATCAATGGTCAACTCACGGAACACAAAACTGCCTATGGTCGTTATTGGGGGGCCTTAGAGCGGGTGGATTGCCTGCACTTTGATGCTTGTTATTACCAACCTCTTCAATGGTGTATTGATAATGGTTATGATACTTTTGAAGGTGGTGCGCAGGGCGAACACAAATTAGCCAGAGCTTTATTACCAGAACCAATGGCTAGTGCGCATTGGGTGGCAAATCCTAGTTTTAGAAAAGCCATTCATGAATTTTTAAATCGCGAAAGCGCCATGATTGAAAACTACCAAGAACAATTGGTAAGCCATTCACCATTTAAAAAATTAAATTCCTAGGCTATTCACCCCTCAACAAAATAATAAAAAAGCCAACCCTAGAAATAAAGGTTGGCTTTTATTTGATTTGCTAATTTCATTAAAAATTAGCAAAAACAAAACTTAAAAATTAAGCTTTGTTAGCAGCATTGTAGTTAGCAATACCATCTAAAATTTCCTGGTGAGCAGACTCTGGGCCTTCCCAACCTAAAACTTTCACCCATTTATTAGGCTCTAAATCTTTGTAATGCTCAAAGAAGTGAGCAATGGTTTTTAAGCGCAATTGGTTCAAGTCTTCTGGTTTTTTCCAGTGGCTGTAAATGGACAAAATTTTGTCGGTAGGTACCGCTAAAACTTTACCGTCTTGGCCAGCTTCGTCTTCCATTTTCAAGATACCAATAGCACGGCAAGGTACTACAACACCTGGAATTAAAGGAAAAGGAGTAATCACTAAAACGTCCACTGGGTCACCATCACCACTAATGGTTTTTGGTACATAACCGTAGTTGGTAGGGTAATGCATAGCAGTGCTCATGAAACGATCAACAAAAATCGCTCCAGATTCTTTATCTACTTCATACTTCACCGGATCGGCGTTCATTGGGATTTCGATAATGACGTTAAATGCGTCTGGAACCTTGGTTCCGGGGGTTACGTTGTCTAAGGACATGGTTTTTTCTTCATTAAAGTTACAAAAACATAAGGATTAACCCTCATTTTACTTTCTCCAGCCTTTCGCGGACGCAACTTTATGAGTAAAGTGAAGGCGTTGGCCAATCGTTTACACGTATTTCAGTTGAATTACCGTATTTCGAGGAAGCAACGCAGTGGGAGCACCACCAGCGTTGCTCCCGTTTTGCGATTCAACTAGGGGAGCAACAAATGACGAGTCAGTCAATCTTGATTTTAGCGCTAGTATGCGGCGCTATAGCTGTCATATATGGCTTTTGGGCACGTAACTGGATTCTTTCACAAGATGCCGGCAACCCCAGAATGCAAGAAATCGCAGCAGCGATTCAAGCTGGAGCAGCGGCCTACCTTGCCAGACAATACAAAACCATTTTAATGGTAGGCATTGTACTTGCAGTTTTAATCGCCTTATTTCTTGACGGTAAAACCGCCATAGGTTTTGTGATTGGTGCCGTTTTATCGGGGGCTTGTGGTTTTATTGGTATGAATATATCGGTAAGAGCCAATGTAAGAACCGCTCAAGCAGCCACCAAAGGGATTGGAGCAGCATTAAACGTTGCCTTTAGGGGTGGTGCTATCACAGGCATGTTAGTAGTGGGCCTTGGTCTATTAGGCGTGACTGGCTTTTATTGGTATTTAAGTACCAATGCGCCAGCAGGAGCCCACGGTAGCGTATTAGATCCATTAATTGGTTTTGCTTTTGGCTCCTCTTTGATTTCAATTTTTGCCCGTTTAGGTGGAGGTATTTTTACCAAAGGTGCCGATGTTGGGGCCGATTTAGTAGGTAAAGTAGAAGCAGGCATTCCTGAAGATGACCCACGCAACCCTGCCGTGATTGCTGATAATGTAGGCGATAACGTGGGCGACTGTGCTGGCATGGCTGCCGACCTATTTGAAACCTATGCAGTAACGCTTATCGCTACTATGGTGCTAGGAGGATTACTCCTTAGTCAGTTAGGTGAAACCGCCATTGTTTACCCCTTGGCCTTAGGTGCGGTATCAATTATTGCTTCCATTATTGGTTGCTTTTTTGTAAAAGCATCACCTGGCATGACCAACGTAATGCCAGCGCTTTATAAAGGTTTAGCCGTATCTGGCGTGCTATCTTTAATTGCTTTTTATTTTGTCACCAATGCCATTATTCCAGATGACGCTTTAGGGGCAAGTGGCTCTAAAATGGCTTTGTTTGGTTCATGTGTAGTGGGTTTATTATTAACCGCAGTATTGGTCTGGATTACCGAGTTTTACACTGGTACTCAATACAGCCCGGTACGTCATATTGCACAAGCATCCACCACCGGTCACGGCACTAATATTATTGCCGGTTTAGGTGTTTCAATGCGCTCGACGGCTTGGCCGGTATTATTCGTTTGTGCGGCCATTTGGTCGGCTTTTCACATGGCCGGTTTATACGGGATTGCTGTGGCTGCAACCGCCATGTTAAGCATGGCCGGTATTGTAGTGGCACTTGACGCCTATGGCCCTATCACCGATAACGCTGGTGGTATTGCCGAAATGAGCGAATTGCCCGATAGTGTGCGAGCCGTTACCGACCCTCTTGATGCAGTAGGCAACACTACCAAAGCAGTCACCAAGGGTTATGCGATTGGCTCTGCAGGTTTAGCCGCCTTAGTGTTGTTTGCAGACTACACTCATAAACTAGAAGGCTTGGGTCAAAGTGTGAAGTTTGATTTAAGCGACCCGATGGTCATTATTGGACTATTTATTGGAGGCTTAATCCCCTACTTATTTGGTGCTATGGCAATGGAGGCAGTAGGCCGTGCAGCGGGTTCGGTAGTGGTAGAAGTAAGGCGCCAATTTAAAGAAATTCCAGGCATTATGGCCGGTACTGCCAAGCCAGAATACGGTAAAGCAGTCGATATGCTTACCTCGGCGGCCATTAAAGAAATGATGATTCCATCATTATTGCCTGTGGTCGTGCCAATTTTGGTGGGTTTATTACTTGGTCCTGCAGCCCTTGGTGGTTTGTTAATGGGCACTATTGTGACCGGTTTATTTGTGGCTATTTCGATGTGTACCGGAGGCGGTGCTTGGGATAATGCCAAAAAATACATTGAAGACGGTCATCACGGTGGTAAAGGCTCTGAAGCCCACAAAGCAGCCGTTACAGGCGATACCGTAGGTGACCCCTACAAAGACACAGCCGGTCCTGCTGTCAACCCTTTAATTAAAATTATTAATATTGTGGCTTTGTTAATTGTGCCTTTGGTCGTCAGTCTTCACGCTCAAGCTCCAAGTGCTGTTGCACCTGTGGCCACTAGCGTTAGTTCTGAGGCCGCCTCAATGGCCTCGGCACCTGGATCAAGTGCGAGTACAAGTGCAAGTACATCTGAAACCCCAGAGGCAGTGAGCGTCACTACCAGCACTGTAGTCACCTTCCAGGAAGCTGGTTCAGCTAGTGCTAGCGCCACCGTTGCTAGTAACTCAGGCGCATCCATCAAAATTGAAAATGGTGTGGTGAAGTTTTATTTTGCCAAAAGTAAAGCCGATATTGCCCCGGGTGCCACTGAAGCCTTTGCAGATATTTTAAAAGCTTTAGCAGCTGGCAAAAAAGCGCAAATTAGTGGTTTTCATGATGCCACTGGTGATCCTGCCAAAAATACAGAATTAGCCCAGCAACGCGCTATTTCTGTAAAAAATGCACTCATCGCTGCTGGTGCTAAAGAATCTCAAATTGAGATGAAAAAACCTGAAAAAGCATTGGCTGATGGGAAACCACCAGAAGCTAGGCGGGTTGAAGTAAAAATTCTGTAACAAGAGCTAAGCATTAATCGACCTTATTGGTATTTTTCCAATCTGGTCGATTTTTCTTCCATTTTTTGCTTTTCATATATTTCCAGATAAGTTTTAAAAGATCTTTAAAAACACTATATGATGCAGATTAGTAACACTTTTATACAGCAGAAAACCCTTTTTCATTTGCTATAAAACGAGTTCTATTGGTACTACTTCTACAAAAATTATTAATTTTTCTCATCATTTAGTTATTTTTGATGTATTTTCTAAGGGTAGTACAAATTCAAATCGCACCAAACTCCATTACACTAATGGTTTTCAAAATCAAGCTTGTTTATTGAACAGCTTTTTATAAGTCAAGAATAATGACCCAACAAAACAGTTACAGCTACGAAGATCTCTTGGCCTGTGGCCGAGGCGAAACATTTGGCCCTGGTAATGCACAATTGCCAAAACCCCCCATGCTTATGTTTGACCGCATTGTGAGCATCACAGAAGACGGCGGAGCCCATGGCAATGGTCAAATCATTGCGGAACTCGATATTAAACCCGAATTATGGTTTTTTGAATGCCACTTTAACCAAGACCCTGTTATGCCAGGTTGCTTAGGACTTGATGCCATGTGGCAACTCGTTGGCTTTTATTTAGGCTGGAAAGGTGGCCCAGGCCGTGGTCGTGCTTTAGGTTGCGGTGAAGTTAAATTCACCGGCCAAGTCTTACCAACTGGCAAATTAGTACGTTATCACATTGACCTTAAACGTGTCATTATGCGTAAACTAGTAATGGGCATTGCAGATGCCCGCATGGAAATCGATGGGCGTGAAATTTATACGGCCACCGACCTTAAAGTTGGTCTTTTTACCAACACTGAAAATTTTTGATTCGTCTTTAAAGGTCAATTTATGCGTCGCGTTGTTGTAACAGGTATGGGTATTGTTTCAAGCTTGGGTAATAACCAAGCTGAAGTTTTGGACAGCTTGAAGAATGGTCGCTCCGGCATTACCTTTCAGCAAGAATATGCCGATAGAGGTATGCGCTCACATGTAGCGGGTTCAGTCAAAATTGACTACGAATCCATGATTGATCGCAAATTAAGCCGTTTTATGGGCCCTGCCCATGCTTATGCATGGATAGCCATGCAAGAGGCTATTGCCCAATCTGGTTTAACCCCTGATCAAGTCTCTAATGTAAGAACCGGTTTAATTGCTGGCGCTGGTGGTACTTCCACTAGTTCCATGTTAGAAGCTACCAACATCCTGGCCGAAAAAGGTATTCGCCGTGTTGGCCCTTACATGGTCACTAAAACCATGTCAAGTGGCGTGGCAGCTTGCTTGGCTACTGGTGCAGAAATCAAAGGCATTAACTACAGTATTAGCTCTGCTTGCTCTACTAGTGCTCACTGTATTGGTGCTGGTATGGAACAAATCCAATTAGGCAAACAAGACATTATTTTTGCTGGCGGTTGCGAAGAAGAACACTGGTCCATGTCATTTTTGTTTGATGCCATGGGTGCTCTGTCTAGCAAGTACAATGCAGCCCCCGAAACCGCCTCACGCACCTATGATGCAACCCGCGATGGTTTTGTGATTTCTGGTGGTGGCGGTATGTTGGTGCTTGAAGAACTTGAGCATGCCAAAAAACGTGGTGCTACTATTTTGGCCGAGTTAGTCGGCTATGGTGCTACCTCCGATGGCTACGATATGGTAGCTCCTTCTGGTGAAGGTGCAAAACGTTGTATGGAGCTAGCTCTAGAGGGCGTGAAGGCACCAATTGATTACATCAACACCCATGGTACTAGCACCCCTGTAGGAGACCTTAAAGAGCTCGAAGCCATTAAAGCGGTCTTTGGCGATAAAGTCCCTGCTTTTGCTTCTACCAAATCTTTGTCTGGTCACGCATTAGGTGCTGCAGGTGTGAATGAAGCCATTTACACCTTATTAATGATGCAAAACCGTTTTATTGCGGCTTCTGCCAACATCACCGAACTCGACCCTGCAGCTCAAGGCTTGCCAGTGGTAGTAAACCGCATTGATAACATTGATATTAAAACTGCTATGTCCAATAGCTTTGGTTTTGGTGGCACTAATGCAACCCTTACCTTTGCAAAATACGAAGCGTAAAACTTATCGCTCTTAACTTGGTGTTTAGCCAAGTTGAGTTAATAAAAAACCGGATCAGCTTTTAAAGCTTGATCGGGTTTTTTATGCCTTGTTACCAAAAAAGGTAATAGGCAAATTAAAGGCAAAACAAAGAGATATTAATGCCCAAGACTAAGCTTGGGAGGATAAAAAATTATTTCTTTTTACTGCCTAATTTAGATTCAGTGCCTTTAATTAAACGGCTTAAATTTTCGGCATGACGTAATAATAAAAACCCTGCAATAAACACCAAGGCTGCGGCAATAATACCGTCCATATTCCAAGCTACACCACTCACTAAGACATAATAAAACGGTGCAAAAATGGCAGCCGTTACCGATGCCAAAGAAGAGTATCTAAAAAATACCGCCATAATGATCCAGGTCAGGGCTACTGCCAAGCCCAACCATGGGCTAATACCAAGCACCACACCTAAAGCAGTTGCCACCCCCTTACCGCCCTTGAATTTAAAGAAGATGGGGTAAACATGGCCTAAAAAAGCAGCTACAGCCACTAAGGCAAGTGCACCCGAATAAAGTCCGTAAGCATCTCCGTATTGCACGACTAAAAACACTGGCAACCAGCCCTTAGCTGCATCAAGCAATAAGGTCAAAATGGCAGCCGCTTTGCTACCCGAGCGCAACACATTGGTAGCACCAGGGTTTTTACTGCCAAAAGTACGGGGGTCAGATAAGCCCATTAAACGGCTCACTACCACTGCAAAAGAAATAGAACCTAATAAATAAGCGACTAAAACAGCCACTGCAACATATATAAAATCCAATTGAAACTCCTTATTGTTATAACTCGATGGCACACTCAACTAAGACAGGCTTTAATAAATCAATACACACCTGTGGCGAAATTCCAATTAAAAAACCTCGCCTGCCACCGTTAATCGCTATTTTAGGCAATTGTGTAATGGTTTTCTCCATAAATACACGCATTTGTCTTTTTGTTGCAAAAGGTGAAGTGCCTCCTACCAAATAACCGCTATATTTATTGGCTATTTCGGGCAGGCAGGGCTGCACAGTTTTTAAACCTGCTTGCCTAGCTAAGGCCTTAGTGGAAACCTTTTTATTGCCATGCATTAACACCACCAAGGGCTGCTTGTTTTCGTCTTCCATGATGAGGGTTTTGACCACGGAAAAAGGATCAAGGCCCAAGACTTGAGCACTATATTCCGCGCCACCATGGGGTTCATAGTCGTATAAATACTCTTCAAAAACCACCTTGTTGGCTTTTAAAAACAAAGTTGCTTGGGTTTGTGGTGCTGCAGATTTAGCCACTTTAAAACTTCACTTCTAAATAAAAAAATTATTGCGCAGGGTCTCTAATATCCCAGCGCACAGCATCTACCGCCGCCATTATTTCGGGGCTGAGTTTCACCTCGCTAGCCTGCATACATTCATGCAATTGCTCGACCGTGGTGCAACCAATAATAGTACTGGTAATAAATGATTTATGCATACAAAACGCCAAGGACAACTGCGTTAGGCTTAAGCCAAAAGCTTTGGCTACCTCGCCATAACGACGGGTCGCAATAAGTGTTTCAGGGCGTACATAACGTGGGCTCCAGGTAGGTGGGAAATGGGTTAAGCGACCCACTGGTTTGCCCTCTTTGGTATAACCACCCGTATCGTATTTGCCTGTTAAGCGGCCAAACGCCAATGGTGAATAAGCCAAGATACCCACGTTTTCTCGCAGGCAGACTTCATCAAGGCCATTTTCAATTTGACGATTTAACAAATTGTAGGCATTTTGCATACTGGCAATCATGGGTAAACCAGCTTGCTTGGCTATTTTAGAATATTCCATAATGCCCCACGGGGTTTCATTGGACACCCCCACATAACGAATTTTTCCAGCCTTCACCAAACTTTGCATGGCTTCCAAAACCTCATCAAAACCAGGGGTAGGGCGGTCTTTGCTAGGGTCGTAATATAAAGCACCAAAAACAGGCACATTACGGCTTGGCCAATGAATTTGATACAAGTCGATATGATCAGTTTTTAAACGGGTTAGGCTGTCGTTACAGGCTTGCTCTATGGTGACTTTGCTAGGATAACTTCCCTCACGTATCCAATTCATGCCACGCGCAGGGCCTGCCACCTTGCTGGCCAAAACAATTTGCTCACGTTTACCTGGATTTTTTTCAAACCAATTACCAATAAAACGTTCGGTATCACCGTAAGTGGTTTCACGGGCCATGACCGGATACATCTCTGCGGTATCAATAAAATGCAAACCTAAATCATAGGCCGCATCAAGCTGTTGAAAAGCTTGTTCTTGATTATTTTGTTCACCAAACGTCATGGTACCCAAACAAATGGGCGTTACCATTAAATCACTTTGACCCAACTGAACTTTTTTCATTATTGACCTGTTAAAAAAATAAAGATGAAAACAATCTAAAAAGACGGTTCACTATAAACCAAAAAATGCATTATTTTGGCAAATCGCTTGCAGACAAAGCCTGTGCCCTTGCTTGCTCTTGCAAGCGCAAAACACGGCGTTGGACTTTACCTGTAGTGGTCATGGGCAGAGACTCTACAAATTCAATTTCTTTGGGATATTCGTAAGGTGCTAACAAACCTTTTACATGGGCTTGTAGTTGCATTTCTAGGGCCTGATAATGGCTTTGTTTTTCTTGCTCGGTGGCAGCTGCAGGGGGCAACATTTGCGGGGCTAGCACCACATAGGCTTTTACTACTGCACCACGGTCGGGGTCGGGTTTAGGCACTACCGCTGCATTGACCACCGCCTCATGTTTCACTAAACAGTTCTCTACTTCACTAGGGCCAATTCGGTAGCCGGCTGCCTTAAATACATCATCGGCACGGCCTTGGTACCATAAATAACCATCTTCATCGGCATAGGCCAAGTCACCTGTACGACACCAGTCATTGGTAAATTTACCCTCTGTGGCGGCAAGATTTTTCCAATAACCCAAAAAGAAAATAGGGTCGGGTTGACCATGTAGGTTGTAGCGGTTAATTGACACATCACCAATTTCGTTGGGAGCACATATTTCACCATTTTCATTGATCACTGCTACCCAATGCCCCGGATAACCCTTGCCCATACTACCAGGTTTAGCCGGCCACCCCCTACCCTCACTAGGCTTTCCATTCATGGCGCAATTGCCCACAATGTAATTGACTTCGGTTTGACCAAACATTTCATTCACGGTAATGCCCAATTGTTTTTGGCAATAATTAAAAACCGCATCACCGACTGCCTCGCCAGCACTCATCATGGCTTTTAAATGCAATTGAAAATGTTTTTTAGGCTGTGGGTAAGCCTTCATCATGGCCTTTAATGCAGTCGGAAATAAAAAGCTATGACTAACCCTGTGTTTTTGCATAATGGTAAAAGCATTTTCAGGGCTAAAGCGTCCATTAAAGGCGACAATTTTTAAGCCAAAATAGAGTGTCGGCAATAAGGCATCCATTAAGCCACCGGTCCAGGCCCAATCGGCTGGGCTCCAAAATACTGCCTTGCTTTTTGGATTGGTTTTACCATCAAAACCCAACCAATTTTGGCTACAAATAAAACCCGTTAAATTGCCAATTAAGGCCTGATGAGGAATAAGTGCCCCTTTAGGATTTCCAGTAGTGCCACTGGTATAAATTAAAATAGCGGCATCGCTGGCCAAGGTGGGCACTAATTCAAAATTTTTATTTTGATGAGTCAATTGTGCATCAAGGTCAGGCCCTGTTACCAACACCTGTAATAAGTCAGGGCAATCGTTTTGAATGCTAGTAATATCGGCTAAAGAAACCGCATCGGTTAAGACGATTTTGGCATTGCTATCTTGCAGGCGGTAAGCCAATGCATCGGGGCCAAATAAAGTCGATAAAGGCATTGCCACCGCACCCATTTGTAATACCGCCATATAGGCTACTGCAGTATCAAAACACTGGGGCATTACAATGGCAACACAGTCGCCCTTTTGAATACCTAATTGGCTGAGCAGATTAGATAATTGCTGAGCTTTATGCGACAAACTGGCATAAGAAAAACTCGCAAAATTATGGCTACTCAAGGTCTCTGGAGTTTCTGCAATAATAGCTATTGTAGTGTCACCCTTGGGACTGTTTGCCCAACGTTGGCAACAAACTTGAGCCATATTAAAGTACTCGGGCACTTCCCATAAAAACCCGTCTTGCATCGCTTGATAAAAATCAGCTGTATTAAAATGTTTTTGAAGTGCTGTCATGTGTTTCCCCTATCAAGCTTTCAATCATGTATTTAGTTAAACGCCCTGCAATTAGTCAATTCGTGCCAGTTCGTCAAGCACAGTACCATTTTTTACAATGGGGCAATGCTGATTCTAGCCAAAGACCTCTTATTATGGTGCATGGTTGGATGGATGTGGCAGCTTCTTATCAATTTATGGTTGATTGCTTGAGTGAGTCTTTCTTGAGCGAAAGAAAAATCATCGCCCCCGATTGGCGTGGTTTTGGTTTATCTTCCACAGGCGGGGTCGATAACTACTGGCTAGATGATTATTTAGCCGACCTTGATTTTTTTCTTGAACAAGTCGCTCCTGGTCAAACCATTGATTTAATTGGTCACAGCATGGGTGGCAATATTGCCATGCATTATTGTGGTGTGATGCCAGAAAAAGTGCATCAACTTATCAACTTAGAAGGCTTTGGTGGGCCTGCTGCTAAAGCTAGCCAAGCGCCTAGCAAAAAATCAAAATGGTTAAAAGAAATGCACGCCATGTACAAAGGCGAAATTCAATTAAGACCTTATGCGACAGCCGATGCCGTAGCCCAGCGCCTCATGAAAACCAATCCGCGATTAGCCAATACCGAGCAAGGTAGGCATAAAGCACAATGGTTGGCTCAGCAATGGGCACAAGCCAACTCAAAAAACCAGTGGGATATTTTGGCCGATATTGCCCACAAAATTTCGGGTTCAGAAATTACCCGAGAAGATGAAGTATTAGCCACTTATGCCCAAATTACCGCCCCTGTTTTAGCCGTTCAAGCCAGCGATAACTCGCTCGAACAATGGTGGGGTAAGCACTACACTTTAGATCAATATTTTGAACGATTAAAATCTGTGGCCAATTGCCAAACCCTTACCCTACCCGACTGCGGTCATATGCTACACCACGATCAGCCTGAGTTATTGGCGAGGGCAATTGAGGAGTTTTTAAGAGATGATGCACAAGCCTAATTAAGCATAATGCCTGCATGTCTTGAGTTTTGCAGGTGTTACAAAAATGAAAAAATTTTAGATTTCCCTTTTTAAAGGGTTTTTCAACTATGCTTTAAAAAACAAAAAAGGGATTTTAATAGAATTGAGATCAAATAGAGAAAACTTTAGAAATAGAAGATGGGTTTGCCCCTTACATGTAAAACTTCATACTTATCAGCTATTTAGATTTTCTATATAAGTTACAAAATACCATAAAATTTATTTTGGGAAATTGTAACACTCAACCAATCCATACTTCATTGTTTTTTCACTATTAATTGAAATAAAGCAAAAGCTTGCTCTAACAAAAGTACAAACTACAACCATTACACAAAATTGGCCTATCTAATTTGTTGACTTTTTTACTTATAGCAAGGTGGTAGCTATCAAAATCAGCATTAAAACTGTATTGCCTTCGAATGCAATTAAAGTTTTATTCTTCTAAAACACCTAGTTAAAACCCCAGTTTGCCAGTTAATTTCTTGGGGTTTAAAACAACTCATTGAGTCAAATTGCCTTGTTTCATGCGAAAATAGCGGCTTTCGTCATTTAGATTCTAGGGTTTGGGCAAGGCTTAATATTGCACCCGCGCTTTTACATGGTTTAGTGTAGTTTGCACATCAAAAACCTATTTTTAATCAATAAAGCAAACCACTAATCACCTGACGCAAGTTAATAATCAAATACTTCATTCTTCAAATTTCAAGGATCTCATCATGGAAGCAGAAAAAATCAATGCTATTGGCAATCACCTTAACGACTTGAAAGCACGTGCTGACGAGTTACGGGGGTATCTTTGACTACGCTAGCAAATCAGAACGCCTCAGAACAGTTAACGCTTGGTTAGAAGACCCAACCGTTTGGAATGACCCTAAAAGAGCACAAGAATTAGGCAAAGAAAAGAAATTGCTCGATGGTGTGGTGGTAACGCTTGATACGCTTGAACAAGAAATCAATGACAACACCGAACTCTATGAAATGGCCAAAGAAGAAACTGACGAGAGCAGTTTATTAACCATTGAAGAAGAAGCCCAAAAACTAGAACAAACAGTGGCTCAACTAGAATTCAGACGTATGTTCAGCCAAGATGCAGACCCCATGAATGCCTTCCTTGATATTCAAGCAGGTGCAGGTGGTACAGAGGCTTGTGACTGGGCAGGTATGTTAATGCGCCAATATTTACGTTATGCCGAGCGTAAAGGTTTTAGCGCTACCGTCGAAGACGAATCCCCAGGCGATATTGCGGGCATTAAGGGTGCAACCATTAAAATTGAGGGCGAATATGCCTATGGTTTATTACGCACCGAAAGTGGTGTACACCGTTTAGTACGTAAATCACCTTTCGACTCATCAGGTGGCCGTCACACCAGTTTTGCGAGTATTTTTGTTTACCCCGAAATTGACGACTCCATCGAAATTGACATCAACCCTTCTGATGTTCGAGTAGATACCTATCGTGCCAGTGGTGCGGGTGGTCAGCATATTAATAAAACCGACTCTGCAGTTCGTCTCACCCACTTGCCCACTGGTATTGTGGTGCAGTGCCAAGACGGCCGTAGCCAGCATGGTAACCGTGATGTAGCTTGGAAACGTTTGCGTTCAAGGTTGTATGATTTTGAAATGCGCAAGCGTCAAGAAGAACAACAAAAACTCGAAGATAGCAAAACTGATGTCGGTTGGGGCCACCAAATTAGGTCTTATGTACTAGACAATAGCCGCATTAAAGATTTGCGTACTAATGTGGAAGTTTCAGCTACACAAAAAGTGCTAGATGGCGACCTTGATATGTTTATTGAGGCCTCTTTAAAACAAGGTGTTTAATTGCTTTACACCATGGGCTTAGGGCTAGCTGTTAATCACTTTTGATTTTTCCTTTTATTTATTCTTAGGCGCTGAACAAAATTAAACTATTTCATCTTAGTTTTATATAGATGAAATAGACTTGATGTCAGCGTTTTTCTACACCTTTACATTACCAATATTTTGGAGGCCAAGTATGGCAAATGACATCGCCAAGACGACCTACCGCAAAGACTATCAAGAGCCAGCATTCTGGATTGATCAAGTCGAATTGACTTTTGATTTAGACTCTGAAAAAACCAGAGTTTTAAATCGCATGACCATGCGCCGTAACCTTAATACACCCGAACAAGCACTTCGTCTTGACGGTGAAGATATTAATTTGTCCAGAGTATTGGTAGATGGAAAAGGCTCGTCTTTTAAACTAGACGGCAATCAACTCGTCATTGAAAACCTGCCTCAAGAGGGTAGCTTTTCTTTAGAATTATTTACTACTTGTTGTCCTGCTAAAAACACCCAATTAATGGGTATTTTTGTGAGCAATGAAACCCTATTTACACAGTGCGAAGCTGAAGGTTTTAGACGCATTACTTATTTTTTAGATCGCCCCGATGTTATGGCGACCTATAGCGTTTTATTACGTGCAGACGAAGATAAATATCCGGTTTTATTATCTAATGGTAATCTGATTGATTCAGGCAAGTTGCCAGACGGTCGTCACTTTGCCAAATGGCATGACCCATTTAAAAAACCAAGTTATTTATTTGCCTTGGTCGCTGGTCGTTTGGTATGCCGAGAGCAAACCGTTATTGCCCGCTCTGGTAAACCGCATTTATTACAAGTTTATGTGCGCCCTGGCGACCTCGACAAAACCGAACACGCTTTGCAATCTTTAATTGACAGCATCGCATGGGATGAGGCTCGTTTTGGATTAAGTCTAGACCTTGATCGATTTATGATTGTGGCCACCAGCGATTTCAATATGGGTGCAATGGAAAACAAAGGTTTAAATATTTTTAATACCAAGTTTGTTTTGGCCAGCCCCACCACCGCCACAGATGTCGATTACGGCAATGTTTTAGCGGTGGTAGGTCACGAATACTTCCACAATTGGACAGGCAACCGTATTACCT
The DNA here is from genome assembly GCA_964556425.1 of uncultured Limnohabitans sp. Taxonomy (GTDB): domain Bacteria; phylum Pseudomonadota; class Gammaproteobacteria; order Burkholderiales; family Burkholderiaceae_C; genus JALQUL01. Next base: position 39,853 of record CAZKWC010000011.1, read on the forward strand.
GCCGAGACTGGTTTCAGCTATCGCTTAAAGAGGGCCTAACGGTTTTCCGTGATCAAGAGTTCACCCTCGATTTATGCCCTGACCATTCTTCACGTGCAGTTAAACGCATTGAAGACGTGCGTAACTTACGCAGCATGCAGTTCCCAGAAGACTCCGGTCCTATGTCGCATCCTGTGCGCCCTGATAGCTACGAAGAAATTAGTAATTTCTACACCATGACGATTTACGAAAAAGGTGCAGAAGTCGTCCGTATGATGCAAACCTTGGTGGGCCGTGATGGTTTTGCTAAAGGTATGACGCTTTATTTTGATCGCCACGATGGTCAAGCCGTAACCTGTGATGATTTTGCTCAAGCGATTGCAGACGCTAATCCGCAATCTGCATTAGCCCATCATTTAGCTCAATTTAATTTGTGGTATAGCCAATCAGGAACACCTCAAGTAGAACTCAGCAGCCAATACAACGAGTCCACACAAACGCTGCACATTCACTTCAAACAAAGTTGCGCAGCAACTCCTGGTCAAGATCAAAAGCAAGCCTTTGTCATTCCAATTCGATTGGGCTTGGTAGGTCAAAATGGTGAAGTCTTGCCTTGCCAATTAGCCGGTCAAGCGGCACAAAATGAATACTTATATGTGCTCACACAAGCACAAGCTAGCATAGAGTTAGTGGGTGTTCCAAGTGGTGCGATTGTTTCTGCGCTGCGTGACTTTAGTGCTCCAGTGCAATTGCAAACCACCTACACCACCGAGCAACTCACCAGCTTAATGCTGCATGATATTGACCCATTTAATCGTTGGGAAGCGGCACAACGTTTAGCTTTATCAGTGTTATTGCCAAGTATTCAAAATTCACTCTCGGCTGAAGTAATAGCCGAGCGTCAAGCACAATTGATTCAAGCGTTTGGTCAAATTTTACAAGACCCACAACTCGATAATGCATTTAAAGAGTTAATGCTGAATTTACCTAGTTATGCTTATTTGGCAGAACAACTTGAAGTAATAGACCCGCAAGCTATTGTCTTGGCACGTGAAGCCCTTAAAAAAGCAATTTCATTGGCACTTTATAGCAATTGGCAAGAGACCGCTGTCAAAACTCAATCGCACGGAGCTTACAGCCCCGATGCTGCTTCTGCAGGTCGCCGTGCTTTATTGGGCTTGGCTTACATGCATTTATGCAATGCAGCCCTAGAAAAACAAGATAGCGTATGGCCTGGTAAATGTTTACAAACAGTTAAAACGGCTAACAATCTTACCGACCGTATGAATGCCTTTAATGCCCTCATTGCAGCTAAGCATCCGCTGGCTCAAGATGCCGCAATGCATCTATATGAAAACGCAAAATCAGACGCCTTGGTACTTGATAAATGGTTTACTGCTCAAGCACTTGCCCCCGATGCATCGGGTAGCAGTTTAAAAGCCGTTCAACAACTCATGAAGCACCCCGATTTTGAAATTAAAAATCCTAATCGTGCACGCAGTTTAATTTTTGCATTCTGCAACTCTAATCCAAGTGGCTTCCATCAAGCAGACGCATCCGCTTATGTTTTTTGGGCCGATAGAGTCCTTGAATTAGATGCCCTCAATCCACAAGTTTCTGCTCGATTAGCTCGCAGTTTAGATGCCTGGAAAAAACTAGCTAGCCCTTATAAAGAAGCAGCTCATGAAGCCTTACAAAGAGTGGCTCAAAATCCACAACTGAGTAAAGATTTAAGTGAAGTGATTCATAAAGCACTCGGTGCCGATGTTTCAGTTTAAAAAATAAAAGGCTGGTACTATGACACAAGATTTACGTCTTCAACTCAAAGACCTCGGCTGCTCTAAGGGCGGCAGGCCTTTGTTTTCTGGTGTTAATTTGTCATTAAATGCCGGCCAGTGGTTACACTTAAAAGGGCCAAACGGCAGCGGCAAAACTAGTTTATTAAGACTGATAGCGGGTTTAACAGAGCCCGACCAAGGGCAAATTGAATGGCGAGAAAAAAATATTAGCTCCTCTCGTGCTGAATATGCAGAACAACGTTTGTATTTTGGACATTACAACGGGCTACAAGAATCCAGTACGGTGCTTGAGAATTTGCAATATTTATGTGCCCTACATGGACAAGCGGTGAGCGTAGCGCAAATCCATGCAGTGCTTGTTCAACTTGGACTCAGAGCCACCGCCAATAAAATGGTGAGGTATTTATCGCAGGGGCAAAAACGCCGTGTTGCAATGGCGAGGTTATGGCTTAGTCAGGCTAGTTTATGGGTACTTGACGAACCCTTTGTGGCTCTTGATTACGCCTCTATAGGGCAATTAATTGAAAAAATGCAAACCCATTTAGCTGCTGGCGGTTGCATGGTACTCACTAGTCATCAAGAAATTAATATGCAACAGCCAACCCCCATTATTTTGGAAATTGGCCAATGACCCATACTATTAAAGACCAACAAAATAGCCCCAACCCTAATATGTTGGTAGCTACTTTTAAACGTGACTTACAGACCAGCTGGCGTCAAAAAGGCGATATGCTGACCCCGTTATTTTTCTTTTTGGTGGTGGCAAGTTTATTTCCATTGGCAATTGGCCCAGAGCCTGCTATTTTAAAAAAAATTGGCGCAGGTATTGTTTGGGTTGCCGCCCTTTTGGCCACTATTTTGTCTTTACCAAGGCTTTTTACCACCGACTATCAAGATGGTAGCCTAGAGCAAATTATTTTAGCCCCCACACCGCTTTGGTTGGTAGTACATGCCAAAGTGGCGGTGCATATTTTTACAACTGCCTTGCCTTTGGTGCTTATAACACCTTTTTTAGGATTGCAATTTGCGCTAGAACAAGAATCCCTTAAGATTTTAGTCTTATCATTGGCAATTGGTTTACCTACGCTTTCATATTTAGGCGCCATTGGAGCGGCTTTAACCCTTGGAATTAGAGGCGGTGGTGTATTATTGGCGGTTTTAATCTTGCCACTTTATATACCCGTTTTAGTTTTTGGCTCGGGGGCAGTAGATGCTTTTACGGCTGGTTTGGGAATAAGTGCTCATTTTTCAATATTGGCGGCACTATTTTTAATCACTACGTTTTTTGGGCCTTTTGCGGTAAGTGCAGCTTTAAAAATCTCAATGGAATAAGATAACTTTTATAAATAGAAAATAATAACTTAAACCAATCCTACTTTTTATGAATCTATTTACCTATGCAGCGCCCTCGCGCTTTTATTTTTTAGCTGGCAAATTGTGGCCTTGGTTTGCTGCAATTGCAGTTGTGCTTACCTTAGTAGGTATGTACATTGGTTTTTTTATAGCCCCCACCGACTTCCAACAAGGTGAAGCCTACCGTATTATTTTTATTCATGTACCTGCCTCCTGGATGTCTATGGTCATCTACCTAGCAATGGCTTTTTGGGCCATTATTGGTTTGACATTTAACTCTAGGATTTCAGGCATGATGGCAAGTGCCCTTGCCCCTACAGGGGCTTTAATGGCATTTATATCTTTGTGGACTGGTGCGTTTTGGGGTAAACCTATGTGGGGCACTTATTGGGTTTGGGATGCGCGCCTTACCAGTGAGTTAATCTTATTATTTTTATACATTGGTTTTATCGCTTTACGAGCCGCCATTGACGACCCACGCCGAGCCGATAAAGCCGCTGCTGTTATAGCGATTGTGGGTGCAATAAATGTCCCTATTATTTATTTTTCTGTTAAATGGTGGAATACCTTACATCAAGGCGCTTCGGTTTCAGTAACCAAAGGTTCTAGCATGGCTAGCATTATGCTAACCGCCATGTTAATTATGAGTTTGGCGTTTTGGGCATACAGCATTGCAATTGCTTTATACCGAGTACGCACTATTATTCTTGAACGTGAGCAACATGCAGATTGGGTAAAAAATGATTTGGAATAGTTGGTCAGATTTTTGGTCTATGGGTGGTCGTGCTTATTTTGTCTGGATGAGTGTGGGCGTTACCTTTTTGGTGTTGGCCCTTGAAATTATTATTAGCCGTCAACAATATGCCCGTTTAAAAGCACAATTGCTTGAAATAAAAGCCATTGAAGCAGCACAAAACACCCGTCAATAACTCTCTTACTTTTGAAGAATTAAGCATATTTATGAAACCTAGACACCAAAGATTGGCGCTTATCTTAGGCGGTATTGTTATTTTAGGTACTGCCACAGCGTTTGTACTCAATGCCTTTCAAGACAACTTGGTCTTTTTCTTTACTCCCAGCCAAATTACCAAAGGTGAAGCACCACAAAACAAAGCTTTTAGGGTGGGTGGTATGGTCAAAGTAGGCAGCATACAAAAAGAAGGCATTAACACTTCTTTTATTGTGACCGACACAGCCAAAGAAATTAAGGTCACCTATTCTGGTATTTTGCCAGACCTTTTTCAAGAAGGTAAAGGCGTGGTTGCACAAGGCAAACTAAGCAACCCAGAACTGTTTACGGCCAGTGAAGTGTTAGCTAAACATGATGAAAACTACATGCCACCAGAAGCACAGCATGCAGTAGAGCAAGCTAATAAAGCAGCCAAAACTCTTAAATAAATCTGCTTATTTATTTTTTGTAATTTTTAAAATAACTCATCCTTATCGGAGTAACACGTGATTCCAGAACTTGGACATTTCAGCTTGATACTTGCTCTCATGGTAGCAGGCAGTATTGGTTTTTTTGGATTAGCAGGAGGCCACACGGGTAAGACCGCTTGGCTAGCCTATAACAAACCAGCCAGTCGTATGCTTTGGGTATTGATTGTGTTTTCATTTTTATGCCTTTTATGGGCATTTCAACAAAATGATTTTTCAGTGGCTTATGTCGCCAATCAATCACACACTTTAATGCCGCCTTTGTATCGCTTATCTGCCTCTTGGGGTGGACATGAAGGTTCCTTGTTGTTGTGGCTTTTTATGCTGACCTCTTGGATGACCGCCTTAACTTTTTATTCTAAGCAACTACCAGAGCGTATGTTGGCTCGCTCATTGGGAGTGCTCGCTTTAATTTGTGTAGGTTTTTTATTGTTTACTCTTTTAACCTCTAGTCCTTTTACTCGACTCCTGCAGCCGGCACTCGAGGGTCGTGGTCTCAATCCAATGTTGCAAGACCCTGGTTTGATTTTTCATCCGCCTCTTTTGTACATGGGTTATGTGGGTTTTTCTGTGCCCTTTGCCTTTGCTATTTCAGCTCTGTTAAGTGGTCATATGGATTCGGGCTGGGCTCGTTGGTCACGCCCTTGGACACTAGCGGCTTGGATTTTTCTAACGGTAGGTATTGCTTTAGGTAGTTACTGGGCCTATTACGAATTAGGCTGGGGCGGTTGGTGGTTTTGGGACCCTGTCGAAAACGCTTCATTTATGCCTTGGTTAATTGGTACTGCATTGCTTCATTCATTAGCCATTACAGAGCAACGTGGACTTTTTAAAAACTGGACTCTGATCCTTGCTATTACCTCTTTTTCCTTAAGCTTATTAGGCACATTTTTAGTTCGCTCAGGTGTTTTAACTTCTGTGCATGCTTTTGCAGCAGACCCATCTAGGGGTATTTTTATTCTGGCCTTTTTAGCCGTTGTAGTAGGTGCTTCACTTGTTTTATATGCACTGCGTGCTAAACAAATTACTAGCAACGCCGACTTAGCTTTGGTCTCGAAAGAAACACTTTTATTAGCGAATAATGTGTTGTTAAGCACTTCAATGGCAAGTGTGTTTTTAGGCACTCTTTACCCGCTTATTGTCGATGCTATGCAACTCGGTAAATTGTCGGTAGGGCCACCCTACTTTAATGCAGTATTTGTGCCGCTCATGATTCCAATTTTTATACTAATTGGTTTTGTCCCCGTAATGCGTTGGAAACAAGATAGTTTCGCTAGAATTTTTAAACAAGTATTGTTACCACTTGCCGCATCTATTGTGCTTGGTATTAGCTTGCCATTTTTATTTGATCATTGGTCTTTAATGGTAGCTGTTGGCCTAGCATGTGCCGCCTGGATTATTTTAACGGCTACTCAATCTATTGTGCAAAGACGCAAGAATACCAGCAAAGGTAATCGCTTACCACTGTCATTTTATGGCATGCACTTAGCACATATTGGCCTTGCAGTCACTACCGTAGGTATTACTTTAGTTATGGCCTATGAAACCGAAAATGACCTGCGCATGGAGATTAATCAAACCACACAAGCGGCAGGTTACGAAATTAAATTTTTAGGTGTGACTGAAATTCAAGGCCCCAACTACACCGCACAAAAAGGCAAATTCGAAGTGACTAAAAACAAACAATTTGTAGAGTTTTTAGAGCCAGAAAAACGCCAGTACGTTAATTCAGGTATGCCCATGACAGAAGCGGCTATTGATAGCGGCTTTACCCGAGATGTTTATGTATCTTTGGGCTCTTTATTAACTGACCAAAAAAATCCCGCATGGAGTGTACGTGTTTATTACAAACCATTTGTGAATTGGATTTGGTGGGGAACTTTGTTAATGGCCATTGGTGGCATTACTTCTATGCTTGATAAACGTTATAGAAAAAAGAAATTGGCTCAAACTCAAGTTGCTAATAGCACATTATCAAGTGCTCCCACTCATGCTGTTGGTGCGAGCAACGGGGCTTAATAAAATGAAAAAAACATTTATACCTTTATTTATTTTTGCAGTATTGTTGGGCTTTTTAATTGTGGGTTTACAAAGAGATCCCAAAGAATTACCTTCACAATTTGTGAATCAAAATGCACCCGCTTTTAAAACTACATTGCTTAACGCTGCTACACCTGCTAGTTTTTCGCCACAAGATATGCTGGGTAAAGTGTGGCTGATGAATGTTTTTGCTTCTTGGTGTACCGCTTGCCAAATCGAGCATCCTTTGCTGCTTGAAATTGACAAAAATAAAATTATTCCAATAGTAGGTCTTAACTACAAAGACAAACCAGAAGATGCGCAAAAATGGTTAGACCGCAGAGGTAACCCGTATCAAATGGTAGCGGTTGACCCAAGCGGCAAAATTGGTATTGACTATGGTGTGTATGGCGTACCCGAATCTTATTTAATCGACAAAAAGGGGGTGATTCGCGACAAAATTGTAGGGCCTATTACCTCCAACATTTGGAATGATCGCTTATTAGTGCAAATCGAAAAACTATCTAAAGAATAACAATGCAAAAATTATTTTTTACCATTCGCTCTGTTGGCTTAATGGCAATTTTAAGCATGCTGTGTATGCTTCAATTAGCCCATGCTACTGAAGCTAGCCCATTGGCACAAGACCCAGTAGTTGAAAAAAGACTAATTGCTATTTCAACTGAATTGCGTTGTTTGGTTTGTCAAAATGAATCATTGGCGGCTTCTCAGGCTGAACTAGCCATTGATTTACGCAATCAAGTGAGAGAGTTAATTATTGACAATAAAACTGATCAAGAAATCTTAGATTATTTAACCACTCGCTATGGTGATTTTGTACTTTATAGACCCCCTTTTAAACCTTTAACATGGGCACTATGGACAGCCCCTGCAATTTTGGTTTTGATTGGCTTGTTCATTTTATTGAGAAGAGTTCGTCGCAAGCCCGCACCACAAAATATAAAGCTAAATGCCGATCAAATCGCTCAAGCACAATCTTTACTTAAGGACAAGTAATTATCATGACTCTCTTTATTCTTGCCTGTCTGTTATTACTTGGCATTACACTTTTAATTATTCTAAGGCCACTCTTAAAAACGCCTACAAGCAACCCCGAGCCCATTGTTTCTGAAGAGCAATTAACAGCTCAAGTATTACGTGAGCAATTACAACAACTGCAAGCCGATTTAGATGCTGGTTTAATTAGTACAAGCACTTTTGAACAAAGCCAAAATGAAATTCATAGCCGTGCTTTAGAAGAAATTTCTCAAATTAAAATTAATGCACCTCAAACTCCACAAAAAGCTAAAAAGAGTGCTTTTGTGTTGTTAATCAGCCTGCCTGTTTTAGCTGCTGCCACTTATTTTGTAATTGGTAGCCCACAAAGTATTAACCCACCACCGCCTGAACAAGCTCAAGCCATGATGATTAACGGCATGGTAGAAAAGTTAGCGGCACGTTTAAAAGACAATCCAAATGATTATGAAGGATGGGCGCGATTAGGCCGTTCTTATAGAGTTTTAGGTAGGATGAATGAGTCAGAACAAGCCTATGCCAAGGCTATACCTGCCTTAGAACAAAACCCTGAACTCATGATTGATTATGCTCAAACTTTAGCAGAACTCGATCAAAATGACTTAAATGCCAGAGCCAATGTTTGGATTGAAAAAGCATTAAAAGTCGAGCCAGAATATGCCATGGCGCTGGTATTGGGTGGTGGAGCTGCCTTCCAAAGAGCAGACTACCAATTGGCTGTGACTCGTTGGGAAAAATTAGTGCCCATGGTCGAACCAGGTACTGAAAACGCTAAACAAGTGCTTGAAAGTATTGCCGAAGCCAAAGCCAAACTTCAAGAGCAACAAGCGCCTGCAAAAGCACCCGCAAAAAAATCAGCTTCACAATAAAAAAAATGGTATTCATCTTCAAGATGAATACCATTTTTTTATGGTGTTTTTTCAGCTTCTAAGCAATAACTCTGAATACTGGCAACACTTGAATGAACTCATTGTTTTTTCATTAATATTCGGCTTTCACACCAAACTCTAAAGAAGCATCAAACAACTGATGCAATGTCTCATAGGCATAAGTGGTCATGGCATAAATATCAAACTCATTTTCAGCCAAGCGGTGCATTAACACTGGCACATGATGATGACCCGTATGTTTAGCCTGTCCTACTGGAAAATGCTCTAACCTAAAATCTAAAGCATACAGCTTATTGAGCATCGTACTTACATTAAAACCTGCTACAAGGCTTTTTACTCTTATTACACAACGAGCATGGCTTAAATCGGTGACGCTGCCTATATCTGCTGGAATATGAGCTCGCCAGTGCGGGCTCTGATCGCCGCTTTTAGCCTCTAAAATCCAAAACTCTTCTGGGCCAACTCGCATAATGACACTTGGCTGTGCTGGATTAGCTAAATAACTAACCGCACCTGTTTTGGCAGGCGCTTCAATGCCTACCACACTGCTTAGTTTTTGCTCTAACACATCTCCTGCGCCATTCCAGGTGCTTAATAAAGTAAGGCTTGGCACAAAACTAGCTGCCAAATGCACATTGATTTGACACTGAGCACCTTTAAAATCGCCTTTTTCATGTCCTTCAAAAGGACTACGCATCAGGTGCTGATGCGGAAATAATTCAACTGAATTCATAACAGACTCTTTTAAATTAAAGGGTTGAATACAAAAAAATTTAATGAACAAACAAGAAGCTTTTACCTAATCAAATGAAGTAAAAGACCTCTTTGTTTTTTAAACTCGGTAACGCTGACCTGGTGCATCTAAGAAACACGGATCGACAATTTTGAGTCGAATAATGCTGTTACGCACAGGGGAAACCGCCAAGACCTCTTGACCTATTTTAGATTTTCCGCCTTGTACCAAACCTAATGCAATGTGAGCACCGACTTCCGCACTATAGGCGTTAGATGTGACATGGCCTCTACCGTGCCCTTTGATTTCATCTTCAGGGAAAAATAAAATAGCACCATTGAGGACCACTTCCGCTTTATTCAAAGGCTCTAAACCAACTAAACTAGGTCGATTGGTTCTGGCTAAGTTTTCGCTACGACGTAAAGCGTCGCCCCAAAATGCTTTAGTTTTGCTTGCCATAGCACCAGCACCTAAATCATCAAGAGTGGTGCGTCCATCCATTTCAGAACCAACGACATGGCCTTTTTCGATACGTAAAGAGCCTAATGCTTCTAAGCCATAAGGACGCAAATTGAACTCAGTGCCCACTGCAAACAAGTGGCTCCACATAGTTTGACCATAATGAGTAGGCACATAAATTTCGTAGGCTAACTCACCCGAGAAAGTTAAACGTACCACTCTAATTGGCATACCTTCTAATGCACCAGTACCAACTGAGTCAATTGCCCCCATAAATGGAAAAGCTTCATTGTCAAAATTAATCTGTGGTAAGGCTTTACGCAATAAATCACGTACTTTTGGTCCGGCTAAACTCATGGCTGCCCATTGGTCACTCACCGAAGCTACAGTAACTCGTAAATTAGGCCACACTACTTGCAATAAAAACTCAAGATGGCTCATGACCCTAGCAGCCTGAGCCGTAGTGGTGGTCATAAAGAATCTATCTTGCGCCAGCCTTGTGGTGGTACCGTCATCCATGACGATGCCGTCTTCACGGAGCATAAAACCGTATCTTGCTTTACCTACTGCCAATTTTGAAAAACCGTTCACATAAACACGGTCTAAAAATTCAGCCGCATCGGGGCCTTGCACATCAATTTTGCCTAGAGTAGAAACATCGGCAACACCTACGCCCTGCCTTACTAACAACATTTCGGCTTTGTAGGCTTGCGACAAATCAGCACCATTAGAGCTAAACCACAAGGGGCGCATCCAATAACCGGCCTCGGTCATTTCGCCTTTGTTAGCCAAATGCCAATTATGCATAGCAGTACGGCGTACCGGCTGAAAATGACGACCCACTGCACGACCTGCTAATGCACCTAAACTAGCAGGGCTGTACGGCGGCCTAAAGGTAGTAGTGCCTACTTGGCTTACGTCTAGGCCACGCTCTTGTGCCAAAATAGCTAAAGCATTGGCGTTTGCGGTTTTACCTTGGTCAGTTGCCATGCCTAAGGTGGAGTAACGTTTAATATGCTCTACCGCTACAAAACCTTCACGATGAGCAAGCGTTAAATCATCTACCGTTACATCGTGTTGGAAGTCGATAAAGGCTTTGCCTTTACCTACCGCCTTATTTTTTTGCCCAGAAGCAACCGCTAAAGGTGCTCTTGCAAAACTAAGCGATGCTGCATCGGTTGAAGACCAATTTAAAGTGTTACTTGGTGTAGATGCCGCTAAACCGTCTACACAAGCTGCGGCCTTAGCGCCCGCTTCTAGACCAGAATTTAAACTATCACGCCAATTGGCATGCCCCATCATAGCGCCAGCACCAAAATGGGTTTTGTCAAATCCACCTGGTACAAAACAACCCAATGTAGGGTTATAAACCGGCTTAATCGAGCGATGCGAAGTTAGATGCACAGTAGGGGTAAAACCACCTGACATCGCAATTAATTCAGTGGTTATTGCTGGCCCCATAGAGAGCACTTCGCCTTGCGAATTGAGTTTGGCTAAACGACAAGATTGAACGCCTTTAGAACCTGTCGCCTCTACCACACTAGAGCTGAGTGAAAGTTCAATTTTTAAGTCTTGTACTTGAGCTAACAGTGTGGGAGAAATACTTTCTCGCACATCGGCGATATGCACTTTAGCCCCTGTTTTAGCCAAGGCAATTGCATCTAGGTAGGCTGCATCGTTATTAACGGTAAATACCGCATTTTTAGCGATTTGAATGGCGTAACGATTGACATACGCGCCTACGGCAGAAGACAACATCACCCCCGGTGTATCGTTGCCAGCAAACACCACAGGTTGCTCTATGCTACCAGCAGCCATTACAATAGCAGTAGCTCTTACGGTGCGGAATCTTGATTTAGGCACACCCACTTTAGCATTGATGGCCATTGGGTGACTGCGCTCTATAACACCTACTGTATTGCCGTCATAAAGGCCAAATGCTGTGGCTCTAGTAAGGCACTTGACATTAGGCATAGCCATCAAACTTGCTAAAGTTTGATCTAGCCATTTGCCCTCATCGCTATCAACTGGGCGATTTAATAATGCGCCACCTAAAGCAAAATCTTGCTCTACCAATAACACAGTAGCACCGCTTGTAGCAGCACTAAAAGCAGCCGATAAACCCGCAATACCAGAACCAATTACCAATACATCTACATAATCATTGTGATAGTCGTAGCGATCTTGATCTGGGGTATTGTCGTTCTTACCAAGACCGGCCGCTCGGCGAATAAAATGCTCAAAAAACATCCATGCTTTTAAGCTGGGCATAAAAGTTTTGTAATAAAAACCAGCCACAAAAACAGGCGATAACAAACTATTAACCGACATTAAATCAAAATGTACAGAAGGCCATGCATTTTGAGTTTTAACAGTTAAACCATTAAAAGCCTCAAGTTGTGTTGCCACTACATTGGGCTCTTGAGTGGCGCCGCTTCCTGTCGTAAACAAGGCATTGGGTTCTTCTATACCAGCCGACAAAATACCCCGTGGCCTATGATATTTAAAAGAGCGAGCAAATACTTTTTCGCCTGTGGCTAATAAAGCAGATGCTGCGCTATCGCCCTCGAAGGCATTAATAGTTTGACCGTTGTATTGAAACGATACTGGCAAGGAACGGTTAATACGTCCGCCATTGGCTAAACGCAAATTTTCTGTTTGGCTCATACCACTTCCCTTTCAGCCGCAATTTCTACTTTCACAATATCGTGGGTAACGGTATGCCTAGTTACCACTAACCAACGTCTACATCCCAAGGTGTGTTGCCAAAACTCTTTGTGCAAACCTTTTGGATTTTGACGGGTATAAACCGTATCTACCCATTCATCATGAAGGGCAGGATCTAGCGCGGGATATTTTTTTGTGGCATCACCAAAATAACCAAACTCTTCGTGATCTCGCAGACCACAATGGGGGCATTGAATTCTTAACATATTAAATTCACCTCAGTAAAGCCTTGATGTTTAGGAGCTTAAAACTACAAAACAAAAGATGCTGCAGTTTATCAATTGGAAATTAAAATTACTGCAAATGGTTATAAGGACCGGTACCGGCTTCATCTATATAACGACCTTTAGCAAATCTATCCATGGTAAAACCAGCGTTATAAACATGCTCTTTGTCGTTGGCAATCGTGTGGGCAAAACAATAACCAGAAGCTGGAGTGGCTTTAAATCCACCATAACACCAGCCACCGTTCAAGTACAAGCCATCCACTGGAGTTTTGGTAATAATAGGGCTGCCATCGGGTGTCATATCCATAATACCGCCCCAATGACGCAATACTTTTAACCTAGAAGCGCTTGGCATAGCACTGACTAAGGCCTGAGTAACTTCACTCACGTTAGCCAAATTACCGCGTTGGGCATAACTGTTATAGCGGTCAATATGACCACCAAACACTAAGCCACCTTTATCGGATTGTGAGAAATAAAAATAAGAGGCTGACCATACCACCACATGATTGACCACAGGCTTAATTGCCTCGGTAACATATGCTTGTAGTACATGGCTTTCGATGGGCAATTGCAAACCCGCTTTTTGCGCCATCACAGAGGTGTGACCCGCCACTGCAACACCTACCTTACCAGCACCAATATCGCCTTTGGTGGTTTTTACACCGATAATTTTTTCGCCTGACCAAATGTAATCTAGGACTTCGCAATTTTGAATAATATCAACACCAAGTTGATCGGCTCCTCGGGCAAAACCCCAGGCAACTGCATCGTGGCGAGCCGTACCTGCATCGGGTTGCAACATTGCACCATAAATAGGGAAACGTGCTTTTTCATCACGATCTAGGTAGGGGGCAATTTTAAAGACTTCTTCACGGGTTAACATTTGAGCGTTAATGCCATTCAGCCTCATGATGTTAGCGCGGCGCACTTGAGCATCGTAGGCGGCTGGGGAACACACCACATACAAATAACCACGCGGCGAAAACATCACGTTGTAATTGAGCTCTTGGGACAAACCACGCCACAAAGACATAGAGTGTTCGTAGAAGGGAGTATTTTCTTCCATCATGTAATTAGAGCGAACAATGGTGGTGTTACGACCCACATTACCAGAGCCAATATAGCCTTTTTCTAAAATGGCAATATTTTTAATACCGTGATTTTTAGCAAGGTAATAGGCAGTGGCTAAACCATGGCCACCACCACCCACAATAATCACATCGTAGTTCTTTTTAGGTTCTGGATCTCTCCAGGCACGCTCCCAATGCTGATGGCCAGACATTGCATTTTTAAGCAAAGACCAAGCGCTGTATCGTTGTGTCATGGCAAAAAACCTTTTATTTATATGATAAAAAACGCAAAGTTGTTACCACTTTGAGAAGCAATAACAACATGGGTAAAACATTTGCTTTACGAATAATAAATATACACGGTTCAAGAGGCCTTTACTTACTTGCGATTGAAGTAAATGCAAAGGCCTTTAGAGAATCCATTTAATTACATACGCATACGAGCTGCAGCTGGGTCAAATGGTGGATCCATTTGTAAACGTGCCTTGCACATTTCACCCAAAATTTCAATCTCAAAATTAAGATTGTCTTGTGACAACAACTCGGTTGGCACGTAGCCTTGAGCTAAAGATTGATCCACATAATGGGCATAACCACCAGATGTTACCCAGCCCACTACTTTGCCATTTAACCAAATTGGCTCGTCACCCATTACGTCAGCAGTTGTCGCGTCTACCACCATAAAAATACGGGTTAATTTCGGACCATTTTCTTTTTCGGCTAAAGCAGCTGCACGACCAATAAAGTCACCTTTATCGAACTTCACAAAGCGATCAAGGCCAGCTTCGAATGCACCATAAATTGGACGGAACTCACGGTACCAAGTACCAAAGTTTTTCTCTAGGCGCATAGACAACAAGGCGCGCATACCAAAGTTACGGATGCCTTGGTCAGCACCAGCGGCCATAATGCCTTCGTATAAACGGCGCTCATATTCTGGGCTCACCCAGATTTCATAACCTAAATCACCGGTGTAAGTAATACGGTTGACCATAGCGGGTACATCGGCCAAAACCATTTCTTTAAAGTCCATAAACTTAAAGGCTTGGTTAGAGACGTCTTCATCAGTTAAACGCTCTAGCACTTGACGTGCTTTTGGACCCGCTATAGATAAGCCTACCAACTTCATACCAAAAGGTTTGATACTGACTGAACCATCTTTTGGCAAGAGTGTTTCGAACCAACGCATATGATAAACCTGCGCTTGGCTAGAGCCCCACATTAAGAAACGGTTTTCATCGGCTTTGGCAATAGTAAAGTCGCCAATTAATTTACCTTGGTGGTTAAGCATAGGCGTTAACACCAAGCGACCTTTTTTAGGCATAGAGTTGGTCATTACATTTAACAACCAAGCTTCTGCACCTGCACCAGTAATTTCGTATTTAGCAAAATTGGCAATTTCAGTTACGCCAACCGCTTCACGAACCGCTTTAACTTCGGCCTTAATTGGCTCGAAGTCATTGGAACGATGGAAAGAGAACACATCTTTGGCTTCTGTGCCTTTAGGGGCAAACCACAATGGTGTTTCCATAGCCCAGCTATCACCCATTACCGCACCTTGTTCAATCATACGATCATACAAAGGTGTGGTTTGCATTGGACGTGCAGCAGTTAACTCTTCGTTAGGGAAACGAATAGAGAAGCGGCGGCTATAGTTTTCACGCACTTTTGCATTGGTATAACTACGAGTAGCCCAATCACCAAAACGAGCTACATCCATACCCCAGATATCAAAACCAGGATCGCCATCGACCATCCAGTTAGACAAAGCTAAACCAACACCACCACCTTGGCTAAAGCCGGCCATTACGCCGCAAGCAGACCAGAAATTAGTGCGGCCTTGGATAGGACCGACCAATGGATTGCCGTCTGGAGCAAAGGTAAATGGACCATTAATAACACGTTTAATACCAACGTTTTCAAGGCGTGGGAAATGTTGGAATGCCACTTCTAAGGAAGGCGCAATACGATCTAAATCGGGCTGTAATAATTCTTGACCAAAGGTCCATGGTGTATTTTTTGGTGACCAAGGCACACAGGCTTTTTCGTAAGCACCTAATAAAATGCCTTTGCCCTCTTGGCGTAAATAACACTCTGCACCGAAGTCAATCACATGACCTACTTCTTTGCCAGTAGCCTGATTAAACGCCATTACCTCTGGCACTTCGTCAGTGACTAAATACATGTGCTCCATCGCCAACACAGGCAGTTCAATACCCACCATACGGCCTACTTCACGAGCCCATAAACCACCCGCATTAACTACGTGTTCGCACTCTACTACACCTTTATTGGTGAGCACACGCCATGTACCATCTGGTTTTTGCTCAAGGCCCTCTACCATGGTTTGCACTTCAATGGTAGCGCCGCCTAAACGAGCTGCCTTAGCATAGGCATAAGTGGTGCCTGATGGGTCTAAGTGACCTTCGTTGGGATCAAGCAACGCACCTAAAAAGTTTTTCTCTTCAAGTAAAGGGAAATATTTTTTAGCTTCAGTGGCAGAAATAATGCCAGTATCCATGCCCAAATAACGGCCCTTAGCTACTGTGGTTTTTAAGAACTCCATACGCTCGGGAGTATCGGCCAACATAATACCAGCAGACAAATGTAAACCACAAGATTGACCAGAAATGGCTTCTAACTCTTTGTAGAGGTTAACGGTGTAACTTTGTAATTTGGCAACGTTGGGGTCACCATTTAGGGTGTGGAAACCACCTGCCGCATGCCAAGTAGAACCAGATGTGAGCTGATCACGCTCGAGCAACATAACGTCGCTCCAACCGCGTTTTGTTAAATGATAAAGTACCGAACAACCGACTACTCCACCGCCAATAATGACTACTTGTGCTGTTGATTTCACGACAAAATCCTTTTTTATAGTTAAATGACAATTTAAAAAATGGGAATAGAATTTTAAAAGCGCTTGTGCATTTTAAACAGATGCTGGATGCCTTGTAAAACTCTATCTAAAAATGACCGATTAAAAATCAGTAGGTGCGCCGCCTTGCTCTATACGTTTAGCTACAAAAGCATCTAATTCTTCTTCAATGGCTTTATCCATAGCAGGGCGCTCATACTCGGCTAGTTTTTGTTTCCATACGGCGTTGGCCTTTTGGTCTGCGGTTGGACTGCCTGCTTCTTGCCAGGTCTCAAAATTGCGCCAATCTGAAATAATCGGAGAATAAAACGCATTTTCAAATCTTTCTAAAGTATGTGCAGTTCCAAAATAATGACCACCAGGGCCTACTTCGCGCATGGCATCCATTGCCAAACCGGCTGGACTTACATCTAATGGAGTTAACAATTCAGCCACCATTTGTAATAGGTCACAGTCTAAAATAAACTTCTCGAAGGAAGCCGTTAAACCACCCTCCATCCAACCTGCCGAGTGCATAATAAAGTTACCACCGCCTTGCAGTACAGCCCACAATGAAAACACTGACTCATAAGCTGCTTGTGCGTGAACACTATTAGCGGCATTGACATTAGAGGTGCGATAGGGGATGTTATATTTACGGCATAACTGTCCTCCCACCATTACCGCCTTCATGTATTCTGGTGTACCAAATGCAGGAGCACCTGTTTTCATATCGACGTTAGAAGTAAAACCACCATACACCACAGGTGCACCCGGCCTTACCATTTGGGTAAAGGCAATGCCAGCTAAAGCTTCTGCATTTTGTTGTGCTAAAGCACCGGCAACCGTCACTGGTGCCATTGCACCAGCCAAGGTAAAGGGGGTAAGTACAATAATTTGATTACGAGAGGACATTTCAATAATGCCTTGCATCATTGGGTTGTCTAATCGTAGTGGCGATGAGCTGTTAATGATAGAAAACAAAGAAGGCTCATTGTCCATTTGCTCATGAGTAATGCCACGGGCAATACGAGCAATTTCTAGGGCATCTTGATTACGCTCTTTGCCTAACGAATAAGCATGAAAAGCTTTGTCGGTTAGTTTTGCAATATCTGATAAACAAACCAAATGCCTAATGGAGGCATGAATATCGACTGGCTCGACCGGGTAACCACCTGTCAAATGAATAATGTCGTAGCTCTGGGCTAATTTGACTAAATTTTGGAAATCTTTGTGATTACCTGCACGGCGACCACCGTCAAGGTCGGAGCAGTTAGGCGGGCTTGCCACTTGAGCAAAGGCTAAATTTTTACCGCCCATTTTAACATTGCGCTCGGGGTTACGGGCATGCAAGGTAAATTCCGACGGGCAAGTTTTCATCAATTCCAGAATTAAATTTCTATCAAAGCGTACTCGCTCTATGCCAGGTCTTACATCAGCCCCAGCTTTTTTCATGATTTCGCGAGCACCTTCGTGCATAACGTCAATACCCAGCTCTTCTAAGACATCAAGCGAGGTGTTATGAATGGCTTCCAACTCATCAGCAGAGACCATAGGGGTTGGAGGAAACCTATGCTCTAGGTTGCGATAGCGGGCGGTAGAGCGTACCGCGCGAGTAGGGCCAATACCACGGCCACCTCGACGACGACCCGATGCAGCAACGGGTGCTGCAGCACTTGCAGCGGCTTGTGTTGCGCCATTAACAGGGCCAGTATCTAGTTGATCGCTCATGCCAATATCTCCAGTTAAATGAATACAGTTATTATGTAGCTACTAATGCCCCTACTTAAAACCATGTTTTTGCATACATCGCATGAGTAAAACTCATAACCAAAAGAAAACATGAGCTTTTAGGATGGTTTGGGTAAAAAAACCATCAAAAACCTCCAAATGATAAAGTGTTTTAGCATTATGCAATAGGACAAGATTAGCAACTTGCAATTAAAAAAGCGGAGTTCTTAGCAATTATGCGAAACAACAGCGATAATGGGGCATAAGGAAGTTGCAACACCAGGCAAACTGCATTAACAGCAGGGGTACATGGTTGAGGCTTGCTCAACTATATGGATCCCACTCTTTATAGTTCCTATTTATATTTAACGAAAGCATATTTTGGCCACACCCAACTACGGATACGAAAAAAGACAAAAAGAATTAGCCAAGAAAAAGAAAAAAGAAGAGAAGTTAAAAGACAAGGCTAATCGTAAGCATCACGATGACGCCAATCAAACAGGTACAGCTGACGACAACACCGTGAATGACTCTGCATCACCAAGCTCTTAAGCTTGAATCACCAAAGTGCTCCATTCATCTTAGTAAGGCTTTTATAGTTCAGTAGCTTTTTTTGACCAGCTTAAAACCGAATTACTTCGATTGAAAAACTGGCTCGAAAACTGGACTAGCCTTTAATGCACCTGTATTAGAAACATGACCGCTGTCTCTATACCACACTTGGTCAGCTTGGGCAGACCAACAACGTTGTTTATCACAAAAAACATCTTTGGTGTTTAATATAAAAACCTTTTCATATTGAACCGCTAAAGATTCGTAAAAAGTTAATTCTGCATCATAACTTGCTGCTTTGTATTCTTGTAAAGGTATAGAACCAGCTTGCGGTTGCTGAGGGTTTTTTCTGTAGGCCAGCAAAGGGTCTAAAGCCTGGGCTACGGGTATGTCAACAAGCAACCAGACTCGAATATTTTTTGCCTGAAGCTGGCCCACAATTTGGCTCAATTCATACTCATAATGAGAAGTGTTGGTTTGAAATAAACCTGGCCAAGACGAAGCAAAAATAACATCACTTATTTTATTTTCAAGAACATACTGAAGTACCGACTGCGGTATGGAGGCCTTGCATTCAGAAGCACTTACCGTAGCCCGACAATTTCTTGCGTTCAGCAGTAAAACATCGTTGTTTTTTTCTGCTAAAGATATGAATGCTTGACTCCACATATCGGCATGGCTATTACCCCACAATAAAACTTTTTGCGATGGTTCTGAAGGCTTAAGCACAGATGTTAATTCGCAAACTGGCGTTTTAGGATGCAACGCTCTAAAGACTGGGCCACAACGATTTTTTTGTGAATCAAACATAGCGCCTAAATAAGCGGCAGTTAATCCATCATATCGATAACTCGCCCCTTTGCTTGTTAATATGTGCACCGAAAATGCAATCAACACCACTACTGAGCTTAATACGAAAGTGAATAAACTTCGATTGGATCGGAATAGTTGTTTCTCTATGATAGGTCGCTCTAGCCAACGGTAGGAGGCCATAGATAATACAAAACTAAGCACTACAATAAAAACTACTGCTGGCCAAGTTGATTTGTCAATTTCAAGTTGCGTTAAAAATGCAAGTATTGGCCAGTGCCATAAGTATAGAGAATAAGAAATTAAGCCTATTTTTACTGCCACTTGCGAGGCTAAAAGTTGTTTAACCAGGCTGTGCCAAGTGGGAAAAGAAAATAAAATACAAACCGTTCCTAGCACTGGAATAAGGGCTATATAACCAGGAAATTGCATTTTTGAATTCAAAAAAATAAATGAACCTAGTAGCAATAAAAAACCTATGAGAGGCAATAGATTCATTAATGCATTAGATGCCACCATTTTTTTATTCTTTTGAAAATACAGCAAGGCTATTGCAGTGAGACCACCAACAGTAAGCTCCCACGCCCTAGAGGGAAGCAAATAAAAGGCAACCATCTCGGATGATGATGAAAAAAACAAATTAAGCGAAAAAGAAGCAAGTAATAAGCCAACAAGGATGGTGAAAAAAAACAAGGATCTTAGGCGAATCAAAAAATAAAGTAAGACGGGCCAAAACAAATAAAACTGCTCTTCTACCGCCAAACTCCAGGTGTGCAGAAGAGGTTTACCGTCACTTTTTAAAAAATATTCCCCCTCTGACAAAAACACAAAGTTTTGCAAAGACAAAGGCTGTGCCAAAAGTGTTTTGGCATATGCATACAAATGCTCTGGCGTAAGAATAAAAAAACTAACAATTGAAGTAACAGCCAGCATTAGCAGCAAAACAGGAATAATACGTCTTATTCTTTTAATATAAAACGCTTTAAAACAAAACTTTTGCTTAATTAAGTCTTGATGGACTAAACTGGTAATTAAAAAACCGCTAATAACAAAAAAAACATCTACCCCAACAAAGCCTCCAGGCAAAAATAAAGGGTCTATATGAAAAAATACAACAGACAATACGGTAATTGCTCTTAAACCATCTATATCGGGTCGATAATTATTTTTTATCATTTAGTTTTAAATTTTTACCTTTATTAGCGTATAAAAATAAAATTATAACAAAACAATATCTATGAATGAATAAAATAATACCAAATTACTAGTTCCGATAATGAATATGAAGATTTTCTTTGTAAGCAAAAGCTTTCTGGTAATAAAAAAAGCCCCTACTTCATTAAAAAGTAGAGGCAATTAAATAAGGAAGGTAGTTTTAAAGCCTTAAGCTA
>CAZKWC010000012.1:0-15423 GCA_964556425.1 uncultured Limnohabitans sp.
ACGAGCTTGGCAAATCAATTGACCTATTTCTGTCATATCCATAATGCATCCTATACAGTGCAAAAGTTTAGTTATTTGAATAAATGCATTGTATATTATGCAATATGCATTAGTTTAGTACCATTAAAATTTAGTAATACATGCAGTTAATTTTTAAAAATCATGGTTTATAGGTATAAAAAAAGCCACTTTAAAAGTGGCTTTTTCATTAAAGTTTTTCAAGGTGATCAGCCAGCCAAACGACTGAAATGCTGAGTTTGCTTAATTTTTGAGCAAATTCAAAGATTTTTTTAAATCTTGCCTGTTACGCCAATGCGACATAAAATATGGTCAATATTTTGCACGTCAATAATAACAACCAATGCCATGAAATTCTCAACTGACGAACTCATGCCCTTCTTCGAGGTCCGTACTGGCATGTCCAAGTATCTGGACGAGGTGCAGGCCGGAAAAGAGATTGTCATCACGCGACACGGCAAGCCAGAAGGCGCACTGCTTTCTGCTACACAACTATACCGCTACCGTGAGCTTGAACGAGTCATCACCGAATTGACTGTGCTGTTGAATATCACATCAAACGCTGCCAAACCAGACAATGCGCAAAATGCCATTTCGGGGTTGATGATCGAAGCAGGTAAATTGCTGACAAAAACAGGGTGAAGCGAGCCATGAATAAAGCCACCCCTCAAAAATTCAATTGTGACGTTGTAGAACAAAAAGCATCCGCTGTGCCCGCAGGTTACGTGGATGTTCGCATCGGCATAGTTGAACTGCTCAATGTTGCACGGCAAGCGGCTGCCCGCAATGTCAATGCTTTGATGACTGCCAGCTATTGGGAGATTGGTCGCCGCATCGTGCAAGCCGAACAAAAAGGCAAACGCCGTGCAGCTTATGGCGAACAACTGATTGAACTATTGTCAGTAGATTTGACGCAGCAGTTTGGGCGTGGTTTTTCCGCCCGTAACTTGGAGCAGATGCGCCAGTTTTACCTGACATGGGCAATTCCGCAGACAGTGTCTGCGGAATCTGCAAAGCAACTGCCCGCAATACCGACGAAAAAATCGCAGACAGCGTCTGCGACATTGAGTTGGTCTGAACTGGTAAACGCTTTTACCCTTCCGTGGTCTGCCTACGTGCGCTTGTCATCGGTCAAAGACGACCATGCTCGCCAATTCTATGAAGCTGAAGCCTTGCGGGGCGGCTGGAGCGTGCGCCAGCTTGACCGCCAGATTTTCTATAAAGACTTTAAGCATTGAGTTGCTCTTTCAGAAGTTGCTGTAATGTAGGATCTTGGGTTTTTTCTTACACTCAATAATCGTCCATCGCCATAAAAAAAAGCCACTTTAAAAGTGGCTTTTCATCTAAAAAGGGTTATGAGTTTATTCAACCCATAGATTCCATCAAACCTTAGGATTACGGATCAAATAATCAAAGGCACTTAATGCGGCTTTAGAGCCTTCACCAGCGGCAATTACAATTTGTTTGTAAGGCACGGTAGTGGCGTCACCTGCTGCAAACACGCCGTTTAAATTGGTGTGGCATTTGGCATCAATCATAATTTCACCAAATTTGCTTAGCTCCACGGTTTCTTTTAAGAACTCGGTGTTAGGAATTAAACCAATTTGTACAAACACACCTTCTAACTCAACATGAGATTCAGTATTGCTGGCGCGGTCTTTGAATTTAATACCATTCACTTTGCTGCCGTCACCGGTAATTTCGGTGGTTTGTGCATTGGTATGAATAGTCACATTGGGTAAACTTTTTAACTTGTTAACCAAAACAGCGTCTGCTTTCAATTGGTCTGCAAATTCAATTACCGTGACATGGCTCACAATACCAGCCAAGTCAATGGCTGCTTCAATACCAGAGTTACCGCCACCAATTACTGCAGTGCGTTTGCCTTTAAACAAAGGGCCATCACAATGGGGGCAGTAGGCCACGCCTTTGTTTTTGTATTCTTGTTCGCCAGGAACATTTACATTTCTCCAGCGTGCGCCAGTTGTAATAATCACGCTTCTAGATTGCAACACTGCACCGTTAGCCAATTGCACACCAATCAAGCCACCTGCTTGGCTGGCCGGAATAATTTTTTCGGCACGTTGCAAGTTCATAATATCGACTTCATAGTGGCGCACCTGCGCTTCTAGGTCGGCAGCAAATTTCGGACCATTGGTTTCAAGCACAGAGATATAGTTTTCAATGCCCATGGTGTCATTGGTTTGACCACCCATGCGCTCTGCCAAAATACCAGTGCGAATACCTTTACGTGCTGCATAAACAGCTGCAGCTGCACCGGCAGGGCCACCACCCACAATCAACACGTCAAACTCTGCTTTGGCGTTTAATTTGGCTGCATCACGATCGGCTGCTTTGGTGTCTAGTTTGGCAACAATTTCTTCTACATTCATGCGGCCTGAGCCAAATACTTGACCATTTAAAAACACCATTGGCACAGCCATGATTTCTCTGTCGGTCACTTCTTGTTGGAAAGCACCACCCTCAAT
The DNA here is from genome assembly GCA_964556425.1 of uncultured Limnohabitans sp. Taxonomy (GTDB): domain Bacteria; phylum Pseudomonadota; class Gammaproteobacteria; order Burkholderiales; family Burkholderiaceae_C; genus JALQUL01. The sequence continues at coordinate 2,508 of CAZKWC010000012.1, forward strand.
TACCACGGTTTTTACTTGAGGGTTCACAATTGCCATTAATGACAAGGCTTGCACTACGTCAGGACAGTTGTGGCAAGACAAAGACATATACACTTCAAAATTAAAGTCGCCTTCAAGGCCTTTAATCGAGTCAATCACATCGGCTTCTACTTTAGGTGGATGACCGCCTGTCCATAACAAGGCTAATACCAAAGAGGTAAATTCATGGCCTAAGGGCAAACCTGCAAAACGCACACCAGTCGTGTTTTCATTGGCTGCAACTACAAAAGAAGGTTTGCGTGCATCGGTGCCAGAATAATCAACACTGACTTTGTCCGATAAGCTGGCGATGGTTTCTAGTAGTTGGCGGGTATCTACACTGTTGCTGCTGTCATCTAAAGAAGCAATCAAGCGAATAGGTTGACGCAACATACCTAAATAAGTTTGTAATTGTGATTTGAGTGTATCGTCAAGCATGATGTTCTCCTAAAAAAGGCTGCAAAAATCTATCACCTTGCATATAGGCGCAAGGCGTTGGTTAAAAATAAAAGGGGAGGGAGTTGAGGGTAAGGCGCTTAATGAGTGGGCTAATTATGCCTAGGCACTAAACGCCTTTCGCTCAACGCCCTGTAAAAAAACAGGGCGAAAAACTAAAATTAGATCTTACCGACTAATTCTAAAGAAGGAGTTAAAGTTTTAGCGCCTTCGTTCCATTTAGCTGGGCAAACTTGACCTGGGTTAGCAGCAGTATATTGAGCCGCTTTTAACTTACGTACAGTTTCTTTCACGTCACGAGCGATTTCGTTAGAGTGAACTTCAGCTGTTTTGATTTGGCCTTGTGGGTTAATGATGAAAGTACCACGTAAAGCTAAACCTTCTTCTTCAATGTGCACGCCAAAAGCGCGTGTTAATTGGTGAGTTGGGTCGCCCACTAATGGGAATGTTGCTTTACCAACTGCTGGTGATGTTTCATGCCATACTTTGTGTGAGAAGTGGGTATCGGTAGTAACGATGTAAACTTCTGCACCTGCTTTTTGGAATTCAGCATAGTTTTCAGCTGCATCTTCAATTTCTGTTGGGCAGTTGAATGTGAATGCTGCAGGCATAAAAATCAAAACAGACCATTTACCAGCCATTGTTTCGTTAGAAACTTCTACAAATTTGCCGTTATGGAAAGCTGTTGTTTTAAAAGGTTGGATTGTGGTATTGATAAGGGACATGATGATTCCTTCTAGGTTGGTAAAAATTGGAACTAAAATAAATTCAGTAGTGGAATGATATACCAATCAGTCACTTTTATTGATTGATTATTTCTATCGCGTTCATAAGTAAATCATAAAACGCTTATTGAGCAACTGCCATAAGGATTGATGATTTTTAATTGCTTTTCTAATTGCCATTACAAATAAAAAGAAACCCCACTCATAACACAGCAATGTCAAGAATGGGGTTAAAAGTAGGCTGAGCTTTAGCCTTGGCATAAGCATTCGCTTTCGCTAGCTAAAACGCATGTCAATCATTAATAATGGTTCTAATACCGTTTTCTTCTCGTGATTGGTTGGCCATGGCCCTGATCTGTTCACGTTTTTCTCTGGCGTTTGGCATATGTTGCAATACAAAATTGCCACTTTGATCACTGCTAAATACCGCTATATCACCCATATCCACTAAACGCTGAAAAAAGCCTTGGTTAAATTTGGTATCTTTAATTCTAAATAGTTCTATTTCTTCAATGCGTTTTACCAATAAGCCAGACTCGACGATTAGGCGTTGGTTGGTAAGGGTGTAGCGGGTGTACAAACGAATAAAATAAATCACAAGGGTGTAAATCCCTAGGCTTAGCAAACTAAACAACCACAGTTTAGGCGTGACATAAAAGTCCTTCATGCTGGCTGTTTCGGTCCAAATAGTTTTTTCTTCGGTCATAAGACTTACCTTTTCTTCAATCAATAATGGCTAAAGCTAATAGCTGGCTAATCTTAGCAGAACTTGAATAGGGTGATTGGAAGTAAAAAGTAACACCCTATGTTTTGACATTTTTTTCTGGTGTTTTAAGGATAACTTTTTTGGAGGTTTTCCCTAAAACAAAGGAAGTAGGTAATAAAAATTGCTTTTAATACCCAAAGTATTGGCTTTTTACTTTATTGAGCTATAGCTTTAAAACGATCTGTCATAAATGGCTTTAGACTTGATTTATCAAGATCAAAAAAATCATTGTTTCTGCAATAACGTGGAACACCTAACAAAATTGAAATGCCCTTATTCGTAATTTGAATAGCAGAAAAATTAGTTTTTAAAATCTCCAAAATAGCCTGATCATCAATGCTGGAATAACAATCTTTGGTTTCTTGATCAGCTCCTATATTCATTTTTTTGACAACGAATTTTGCTAATTCTGGCCATTTATTTTTAATAAAAAAATCTTCAGTTTTAAGCTCTTTACCTTTACTCATGTCAATATAGCTATAACTTGCACCAAAATCAGGATGAGCACCTCCATTGGTTTCAAAATTAGCTTGAATCGCAATAATAGATTGACCTAAGTTGTTAAGACTCATCTCTAAATTATCTTCTTTTCCAGGCTCATAACTAGAGGCTATTTTTTCAACCGTGCTATTGACTAAATTAGCAGCACCGGTTGGCTTGTCTAATAATTCATAACTAATATTGGCAGTTTTTCCCAGTGTTGGAAATTTATAGAATCCATCAACTGGTGGATTAAGACTACTTAAATATTGAATTCTTGATTCGTAATAATTGATTAAACAACTCGCAATTTTTTTATTATCTTTGGTTTGTATGGCATCTGAACAATCTTCTGTTAATGACTTAAGCCAGGCAGTCTGATGATTGCGTAATTTAGACTTGGCAACTTCACTCAAATTATTTTTGATGTTGGAGTAGGTATCAGCTAATTTATCGTCTAAAGCACTTAGTTTTGGATCTGCACAGATAGATTTTTCAATTGGGCTTTTGGCTTTTGAGCAATCGAAACTTGCTGCATAGCTGTAGCTTGAACCTAAAATAATTAAACCAATGATCCATTGAGATTTCATAGAACAATTCAACCAATATATTAAAGAAGATTGATTATTGCTGCAGGAGGCTTTCTAAGGCTTCATATTCCTTTCAATTGTATATTTTGCTTCATTCTTGTTGAGGTATCACCATTGTTGAAGCCCTTTAAGAGTCAAGATCTCTATTTTCATTTCGATAATTGGGTGATATTTTTAATATGTACTTAAGTAATACCTATATTCCTATCTACCCCATTCAGTTTGATTGAAACTTTAACGATACAATTTTTTATGCATTACTATTGCAATTGATAGGAAAATTGAATAAACACTTCAAATTTCTCGTTTTTTAATTTTTGAAATTCATTTTTAAACAACACTTTAACTTGAGTTGCTAGTTTGAAGTTATAAAATAGAAATAAATGATTTCGGTAATTAGTCAATTAGATCATTGTTGTTTGACCTAGTACTAATGGTTTACTTATTTGAGTAAGCTTTGCCTATTGCCTATTGCCTATTGCTTTTTGACATTCTAAATATGGGATGAGCATCACCAATAGGGAGGGTGTTCTCGTTAATAAAAGCAATAAGATTGAAATTCTAAGTCGTAGTTTGTTACCACCCATCTAAGCACAAACAATTTTGCTTTTGTGCCAAGTTTTTGTTTAGTTAAGTAGGCCATTACAATTTATAAACCTGATGCTGCGAATGAAATGACCCAAACTCGAACCAATAAAAACAAGTCGCCTAATCAATCAGCTTCCCCCAAAGCGGATGATGCCAAAATCACGCTTGAGCAAAAGGCGTTAAAAAGCAAAAAATGGCAGTTGACTATAGTGAATTACACCATTCTCAGTATGACTAGTTTTTATACTTTTGTCTGGATTTTTCTACAAAACTGGGGACCTGCTATCGTCTGTGGAGTCACTGCAATATTGGCAGGCGTTGCCCATCTATTGATTAAAAAAATTGGTTTTAATCAAAAAATCGTTTTATTTGTTTTATCTAACGGATTTATCAACATTTTATTTTTAAATTTAATGTTGTGGTTTCAGTTGCCTATTGTGGTGGGTTATATCACTATGGCTCCTATTTTTGCTATGTTGTTGCATTCCACTAAAGTGGCAAAAATTTGGACTGTTACCATGGCAATTTCCATTATCGCTACCATTTTAGGTGCCAATTTTATTGACTGGGGCATGTGGGTAAAGATAATTGATAAAGATATTATTCAATATCTAAATGCTGCACAAGGTGTTACTTTAGTAGTTTTAGGAATGTTGTCGGTTACTTTAATTGAATTTAATTATTCAAAATTAATTAGTATTTTAGGTCGTCAAAATGATTCTATTCAAGAGTCCAAACAACAACTTGAAAGAGCCCAACAATATAAAGATCGATTTTTTGCTACTATCACCCATGAGTTACGTACACCCATGAATGCGATTGTAGGTATTGTTAATTTATTAAGAAGTAATACAGATTCCCAATTTGACGTGGCGGAATATAATGAGTTAACAAAATCCTTGGGTCAATCATCCAACCAGTTACTTACCATTATTAATGACTTATTAGACTTGTCTAAATTGCAAGAAAATAAGTTAGGTATTAATCCAGCAGATTTTGATTTACGAGAAATTTTATACAATTCTTATAATATTTTAAAATATTTGGCACAAGAAAAAAACATTGATTACGAACTCCATATTTCTAGTCAACTGCCCAAAATGGTAAGGGGCGATGGTCACAGAATTACACAAGTATTGGTTAATATTTTATCGAACTCGGTTAAATTCACCGACAAAGGTTCGGTTCGGATGCGAGCCACACAAAAGCTTGACATTGATGACGCCAATAAAATTTATTTACAAATAGAAATTTCAGATACAGGCATTGGTATAAAGAAGTCGATCCAAGATCATTTATTCACAGAGTTTGTCCAGGCCAATGAATCAATCGCCATGCAATATGGTGGTACTGGCCTTGGTTTGTCGATTTCAAAGCGCTTAATTGAGTTAATGAATGGCAAAATTGCCTTCAAGAGTAAAGAGGGCGTAGGTACTGTTTTTCAAGTCACTGTGCCACTAGAAAAAGTAGTGCATTCTACTTTTGCAGAAGAGGCTCCAAAAGATGTGGAATACAAAGCTAGCACCTATTACACCCGAGCTGAACTTTTAAAGCTCAAGGGGCAACTACCCAGTCAAAAAGTCGACGATATCAATACGAACTCACCAGCTGCGCCTATTAACCAAGCTCAGCATAAAAAAGTTTTAATTGTTGATGATAATAAAATTAATTTGTTAGTGGCTCAAAAACAAATCGAGCGTAACTTTGCAGGTATTCAAATCATTTTGGCCAATCATGGTGCAGAAGCGGTTCAAATGGTGATTGATCATGATGTTGATTTAGTCTTGATGGATATGCAAATGCCTGTGATGAATGGTATAGAGGCGACGATTGAAATTCGAAAATTGCAAAATCGTAAAAAAGCCAAAGTACCAATTGTGGCAATGACAGCTAATGCGGGTAAGGCTGAAATTCAGGCTTGTATGGACGCTGGTATGAACGATAGCTTAATTAAACCTTTTGCGCTTAGCAGTTTAGTAAGTCTATTGAATCATTTTTTGCAATTGTCGGTGGATGTAAAAAATTAATAAGGGTGGAGTATTGATTTAAGGTCTATCAAAGCGATACCCCACCCCATAAACAGAGCTAATGCAATCACATTGTGGATCAATCGCTTGAATTTTTTTACGAATATTTTTGATGTGGCTATCTATCGCTCTGTCACTCACTTCTTTGCTTTCGATATTGATTTTATCTAGAAGTTGTGCCCTGGAAAATACTCTCCCTGGTCGATTTAATAATAAGCTTAACATTTCAAATTCATGCCTAGTAAGAGGCAATAAATGCTGGCCCCAATATATTTCTTTGCTGTCACTTATGATTTTCCAAGCTTCAGTTTTTTCTTGATGTTGCGACATATAACGTCTTAACATAGCTCGAATACGAGCCATGACTTCTTTGGGGCTAAAAGGCTTACAAACATAATCATCAGCACCGCTGTCAAGACCGGCAAGTCGATCAATCTCTTCTATTTTTGCCGTTAGCATCATAATAGGGATATCGCTTTTTGACCGAATCGCTTGGCATAAGCTCAAGCCATCCATTCCCGGTAACATCCAATCTAAAATCAGCATTTGTACGGTATTATTTTGTAAATATTCAAATGCTTGTTGTCCATTATGAAAAACAATGGCTTGGTAGTTTTCCAACACTAAATAGTCCACTAATAATTGAGCAATTTTAGTGTCGTCTTCTACCACTACGACACGAATAGGGACGGTGTTATTGGGCATGATGGTGGTTTTAGAACAGATGAAAATGCAAAGGAGTATTTCAATTATTGCTGAGATTGATGGGTAATTCAAACTCAATTAATAAACCACCCATGATAGACGGCTGGGCAGATATTTTTCCTTTATGAGCACTAATGATAGCTTTTACAATTGCTAACCCTAATCCACTCCCACCTGAGTTTTTATTTCTAGATGCATCGCTTCTAAACAAGGGCTCAAATAAGCGATGAATATCGGCCAGATCAACACTTGGTGCACTATCTTGAATTTGACAAATAATACTATTATTTTTTTGAACAAGATGAACAGAAATTTGTCCTGGAGAGTCGGTGTAAAACACTGCATTTCTGCAAATATTTTGTAAAACTTGATGAATTCTTTGAGAGTCCCAATAAGCATAAAGTTGTTCATTAATGTCAAGTTGAAACTGACAAGTTAATTTTTTTTCTTTGGCCTGAACTTGTAGTTTATTCATATTGGTTTGAAACAACTGAAGTACATTCACTTCTTCAAAATAGCAGGGTAGAGAGTTAAGGTCAGATAAGGCTAATAAATGTAAATCTGCCACTAAACGGGTTAAACCCAAAGTCTCCTCTTTTAGGCTTTTGAGGCTATGCTGATTAAAAGGCCTGACTCCATCTTCAAGTGCTTCTATTTCGCCTTGTAAAACCGATAAAGGGGTACGTAATTCATGGGAAATTTCTGCCAGCCATGTTCGTCTTGATTGTTCAAGTTCCTGTAGTGATTGACTCATTAGATTGATGTTGTGCATCACATCGCCAATCTCATCACTTCTATTCACTTTTAATCTAATTTGAAATTGGCCATTGGCAATATTCTGTGTGGCGTTTTGTATTTCCTTAAGTGGTTGAGCAAATCTTTTGGCAATATACCAAGCGATAAAAAAACAAATCACAACCAATAAACAAGCGACTAAGATAATAGATTGAAATTGTTTTTTTAAAAAATCTAACTCAGTGCCACCTCTTACTGGAGGGGGTTCTATTAAATTAAATTTTGCAATAATTTGCCCATGCCACTTTAGCAATTGGCTCTGAATTATTTTTTTGTTAGCGCCTTTATTTTTAGCAGGACCAAAGTGCAACTCCTGCCATTCATTTTGTTCATTGAGAATAAAAATTTCGATGCGTTGATCAAATGCATCTCTAGGAGGCGGAGGTCTTCTATTGTTATCATTATTATGAGGGGCAATTGGCGGCCTGTGTTGCCCTTGTGCTTCATCTGTATTGAAGTTGTCTATCGAGGGCTGCCGGTCTTGATGAACTTTAAACTCCTCTAGTATCATTTGTACGGTGTGTGGTTCCCAATTGATAGGTTTTGTTTCGTAAACATCTTCTAATAAGCGCTCAGTAAATGGAATGAGACGATTAAATTGATCAATATCCTTCTGCGCTAAATATCCCGAAAATCCACTACTTAAATTCCACATTAACAAAGCCGAAAAAGACACAATGGCTAAAATTAATATACCAGTCAACCAAAAAGAGAGGGTGTGAATTAAGCGGATTTTCATAAATAGTAAGCTAAGCAATAGAGGGCAGAGGTTGACACATTTGAAATTAAATCTGAAAAATATGGAAATAAAATGGAGGTTTCATTTTTAATTGGGTATTTTAAAAGTTGAGTTTGTGGCTGGTTTTTTGTCTACATTATTTATCCACAATCCAATTGCATAATGATTCTGTTTTGATGTCTAAAGGAGTCCAGATGAAAATTTCAACGCCATTCAAGTTAGGTGCGATTGTGCTAATTACCTTATTTAACACTTTATTGTTGGCACAAACGAATGCTAGTGCAAATGGTATGAATAAAGGGGGACCTATGGGTGGCCCGCCTCCAGCAGAGGCAATTGCCGCATGCAAGAGTTTACCTGCAGGTAAAGACTGTAGTTTTTCTACACCCCAAGGTACTGAGAAAGGTGTTTGTTGGGCGCCCGAGGGTAAACCCTTGGCTTGCAAGCCTAATAAGCCAAAAGGACCCCCACCTAAGCAATAACCCGCGTTTAATTTAACCAACATCGTCTTCTGTTTGTATTTCATTCAGTTAGAAACACCTAATTTGCAGTTTTGTTGGATTTACAATCCTTATAATCAAATGGTTTGTTCATATAAGCCATAGCAAATTTTCTAACTGAATCTCACCTTTAAGGAATACAACATGAAACGCGTTCGTTGGTTAAAAGTCGATTGGCCAGTTTCTATGCAAAAATTGGGTGAAAGAATGAAAGCTCAGCTTTTTACACCTAACAGTCAAGAGGGCTTTGTTGTTGAGCGTGTGACAGAAGATTTGGTTGAAGGTTGTTTTATTGAAAAACTCACTATTCAAGAGGTGACAACCGACCCATTTGGTAATGAAATGGAGTCGGAACGAGTGGTTTATAGAAGTGTTGATTTCACTTTATTTGAAAATCACCCACAAATTGAATTGCGTACTCCGCCTCGAAGTACTAAAGAGTTTATTCAAAAGCTTTCTGAGTTGTGTGATGCCGAGCTTGAAGTTGAACCCCTTACCTTGCAGCTTATGGATTGGGTCAGAACCTTACAAGGTAATTTAAAACATAACCTAGTGGTGGATGCGATTCAAATTTCTGGGCTAGAGTTAGAGCAAGGAATTACTGCCAAAATTTTATTAAAGTCCGAGCGTGATGTGCGTGAAGCCATGCAAAACTTAATTGGTAAGTCAAAATTCATGCCAGAAAAAGTGCAGCTTAAAATTACAATGGGTGCTAACAAAACAGTGCCTTTGCATTTGGCTAATACGGGTACGGTTAATATTACTTCCGATTACTACACCTATTTATTACCTATTTTAAGAAAAACCTTGCCGCAAAAATTTGAGTTGTAGGTTGACATTTTTAGGTTCAGGACGCCTATATTCAGGGCGATTGAAACAAAAAATATCAGTAATAAGACTCGATTGTTACGAGTGAATGGGTGGTAACCATCGAGATTTATAGTTATAAAACTCTAAAGCTCTAAAACTGTTTAGTTTCCCATAGGTTGTTATAGGCTTTGCTGTAGTTAAGTACATTTTCCTGCATTTCAACATTGCGTTTATCGGCATCTTTCTTGGAGATAGCGTTAAACGCTGAATAACCTAAACCTGCTTTGCCACCGTCCACTTTTAAACCAATAAAGTCAAGTGTGGTGGGTAACATATCAAAATGGTTCACATGATCGTTGTTTTTCTGAAGGCCAGCAAAGTCACCAATCAATAAATTATAAACGGTCCGTTTTTTTGCCTTTAGAAGTTGATGGTAAAGAGGATTCTGCATGGTTAAATGATCTCCTTGAATCACGACTTGCGTATTTTTTAAATAACCTTTAGTAGCCAAATAATCAATATAAGAGACAACTTGTTCTTGTGTGCATTCTAGAATTTTTTCAAATTCGGTAGGTTTGACGCCTTTTTTGGCACAGGTTGGGCTTAAAAAACCACTTGTAGGATGAGTGTCATAAGTTGCAATCATTAAATTAAAAGGTTGTTTTTTAGCCATCAACTCATCAACTTGTAAACGTGCATAAACAAATAACTGATCATCATTAGAAGTCCATGCACCTGGGACATGAGTTTTTTTATTCCTAAATAATGGAGCGAATTGTGGATAAACTGAAGGCCATTCAACATCCCCATAAACCTTGTCAGTTGAATGATTAAGATAAAACTCATTGGTACCAGCAAATCCAGCAAAAGTTCCTTGAATAAAATGGTTGGTGTAGCCGTGTTCCTTTAATATGTCGGTGAGACATTTTGCATTGGCTAAATAAGAACCAAATAATTGGTTTTGTTCATTGCTATCTTTCGTTACGCTAATTTGTTTTAAAGGAATACCACATTGAGATCCGACCATTCCTGCAATGGTCCAATGTGCACCTTTGATTTGGGTGTAATCATCAAACTCAACTGAGGAATATTTTGTTTTTAAAGTATCTAAGATAGTCAATAAATTCTGGCCCATTAAGTCAGAGTTTCGATAGGTACTTTCCATACTTTCAACATAAATATAAATTAAATTCTTTTTTTGCTGTTCTTGAATTTTGATTTGTGTAGGCGGTAAATAGTGAACCACAAAATAGTCAGAACCTAAAAGAGCTTTTAGGTAAGAAGTCGCTGAAATATTATGGCCAAACATTACTAAAGAAAAAATACTCACAACCAAAATAGAAAAATTATTGAGCATTCCTCTTTGTAGTAATTGAAATTTAGAGCTAGCAAAAAGTAATAGGCTTAAAACAATAAGCGGACAAATAAATGTAAAAATTAAAAATGAATTTCTAAAATAGGCATTTAGTCCTGCTAAATCAGTGATTTTGGTGTGATAAACATGAAACAGTAGTTGATCAACTGAAACATCGCCAAATGATATTTTTATCCAATAGGAAAAACCAATAATGGTCAAGAAGATATAAATCAGCAGTTTTTTTAGAATATTGGGCATGATGTTTTATTTTTATGACTCAAGCTAACTGTTATGGTAGATTTGAAGATTGAGGTAAATTCGTTTAGTGTAAAAGCGTTGGATATTGATGGTTAGAAGGTTCAATGTTTAATCCGAATTCATGAAGCCTTCGAACGACTCAAAATTTGCGAAAAAAGAAGGATTTTGTAATAGCTGTTTTTCTATTAATCTTCACAATGGCTAAAAATTTACCAACTAAGTTTTATAGTTAGTGCCTCAATTTTTTGCTTGGCTGTAGGAAGATTTTTCATCGGTTTTACCATTTTGGAAGTCTGTGTATAAAGTCTTTACGTTTTGGGATTAAATTTTATAAAATTCAACAACTTAACGATTAATCGAAACAATTGGTTGACCCATTTATATTTTGCATTGTGAAATTTAATTGATAGCAATATTGCAAATAAATAAGTCAAATAATTGATTACAAATTCAAAATTAGAAATTCATTAATCGCAACTTTTAGTCCTAATAATTCAATATTTTTTTAGGTCAAATTTTCAATTTCATAGTATTATTCCCCACATGAATACCACAGCAATCACCACTCCAAGTGGGCTTCAAGCCCATCCCGACTTCCCGCAACTATTTGTCTTGAATCATCCCTTGATTCAGCACAAGCTCAGTCATATGCGAGATGAGCGCACCTCAACACGCACATTTCGTGGTTTACTTCGTGAATTAACCCTTTTGATGGGGTATGAAATTACCCGTGACCTTCCCATGACCACTGAGCGAATTTCTACCCCATTAGTAGAAATGGATGCTCCTGTTATTGCAGGTAAAAAAATCGCTATTGTGCCGGTATTAAGAGCAGGCCTAGGCATGGCCGATGGCCTAATGGATTTAATTCCCTCTGCTCGTCAAGGTCATATTGGTATGTACCGAGGCACCGATAATCGCCCTGTTGAATATTACGTACGCTTGCCAGAAGTGGCTGGTCGTATGTTTATTGTTTGTGATCCTATGTTAGCTACCGGTTATTCAGCTGTCGCAGCGGTGAATACTCTGTTAGAGCGTGGCGTCCCAACAGAAAATATTCGATTCTTAGCTTTAGTAGCCGCTCCAGAAGGCGTTAAAGCATTTCATGCGGTTCATCCCACCGTACCTGTTTATGTAGCGGGTCTAGACACGCACTTAAATCAAGACGCGTATATTGTGCCTGGCTTAGGTGATGCAGGCGATAGAATTTTTGGTACTAAACATTAATCATAAAACTCACCACTACATGCAAAAATTTTGAATGTAGTGGTGAATATAACTGAACTTTTTTTGAATCTTTTGATCTAAACTTCATTTCAATCTTGTTCTCAATATTGAAGTAATTTGAATAAGCTCCTTCAAGTTATCAATCATTGTTTAGCTTCACTTGTTTTATTTTAAGTTTGTCATTTTTTACTATTTGACTAACTAAACAAGCTTACAAATGAAGAACAAGCCTGTTATTTTGTTTTCTTAAAGGTTTATCATGAGTCAATATTTATATGTAAAAAGTAGCATTTTGGGTGCTGGTTCTGTGACTAGCGAAGTGGTAGATGCTATTCATACTGCTTTTTTAGCAGCCAATCCAAACGCCAAACACATTGTTCGTGACCTTGGTAGTAATCCTTTACCTCATTTGTCAGCGTCAGTTTTAGGTGATATTCGTTCTGAAACCCCATCTGATAATGAGGCTACAGCTGCCGCACTTACAGCAGTACAAGAGGTTCTTGAATCCAACACTTTAGTGATTGCTGCCCCGATGTATAACTTTGGAGTTCCTTCTAATTTGAAAGCTTGGTTTGACCATATTGCTCATCCTGGCAAAACATTCCAATATACAGCCACTGGCCCAGAGGGTTTATTAAAGGGAAAAAATGCCATAGTGGTAGTCGCAACAGGTGGTAAATATAGCGATGGCCCTGCTAAGCCATTTGATAGCGTAGAGCCTTATATGCGTACTGTATTAGGATTCTTAGGAATTACAGAAGTGCAGTTTTTGCGTGTTGAAGGTTTGGCCATGGGTGAAGTCGGTGCCGTATCTAAAGCGGATGTGTTAGCGCAAGTGGCAGGCCTGTAATTAACCACTATTGCTTGCAATAATT
>CAZKWC010000012.1:15523-18416 GCA_964556425.1 uncultured Limnohabitans sp.
CTCAATTTGAAGTGTTGGTTGAGCCAGTTACTAATGGTAAGCATGATTGGCTTGTCTGGAGTGTCAACAGCAACAGCAGCAGCTACTGCATTGCATGATGCGGCTCAAACTGGCAATACGGCTCAATTGCAGGCGGCTGTTCAACAAAACCCTAAGCAATTAAATGAGTCTGATGCCAAAGGTAACACTCCCTTAATGTTGGCAAGTCAAGCTGGTCAAACAGATGCAGTGGCTTTATTAATCAAAAATCAAAGTAATTTAGACCTTCAAAATAAGCAAGGACAAACTGCTTTGTTATTGGCGATAGACCATCAAAAAATAGCAATTGCAGAGTTGTTAATTAAAGCGGGAGCCAATGTAAAACTAGCTGATGCCAATGAACTCAGCCCTTTAAAATTAGCAATTGCTATTAATCAACCCACATTAATTCAATTATTGGGTAATAAAGGGGCGGCTAAAGAATTAACAAAGTCGCAACAGTTTGATTTAATGGCCGTTAGTATTACTCTTGCGCAACCCGAGACATTAAGCAGCTTATTGAAATTAGGCTTGAATGCAAAAGAGTTAAGCTCCGATAAAATGACGCTTTTAATGGTGGTGCCTATGGGCTATATCAGTCAAAAAAAGGTTTTATTAGAAAAGAAATTACCCACTACTCAATTACTCAATCAATACAATATTATTGTTGATACTTTGATAGCCGCAGGTACTGATCTTGTCGCCAAAGATGCAGATGGTTTAACTGCCCTAGATTATGTAATGGGGATTAGTGCCCAAGCGAGTAAAGAGAACTCAGCTTACACAATGAACGAGTTATTCAATTTAATGCAAAAAAAAGGTGTGAAATAGGATTTGTATTTCACACCTTTTAAGCACTTAAGCTTTTGAGTTATTCTCGGTTAATTTCAGAGACTGGGATAGTCAGTGTAGCCATGTGCGCCACCAGCGTAAAAAGTTTTAGCGTCAGGCGTATTGAGTGCTGCTTGTGATGCAATTCTAGCGGGCAAATCGGGATTGGCTAAAAAGCTTGTGCCAAAAGCAACGGCATCAACAAGGCCATTCGCAATCGCAGATTCGGCTTCTTCTGGGCTATAACCCATATTGGCAATTAACACACCTTTATAATTGGCCCTCGCTATGGTCACTACATCACCCTGTTGTTGCTGAGCAAAATCGGCGCGCATTAAATGCCAATAAGCCAGATTAAAGTCATTTAATTTTTCGGCTAAATAACGAGTTAATTCAAGCGGGTCAACATCTTTCATGCTGTTGTAACTATTAAGCGGAGATGAACGCAAACCAACTCGATCGCTACCAATAGCTTGGCTAACGGCAGTTAATACTTCAAATAAAAATCGAGCACGATTTTCTAGGCTGCCGCCATAGTTATCAGTGCGGATATTGGCACTACTACGCAAAAACTCATCAATTAAATAACCATTTGCACCATGTACTTCGACGCCATCGAATCCGGCCTCAATAGCATTTTTAGCCGCTTGTGCAAAGCTTGCCACAATGCTTTTAATTTCTGCCTCTAGTAGTGCTTTAGGCTCCACATAGGGGGTTTTGCCCTCTGCGGTATAAACACTGCCATCAATTGCTATGGCACTAGGTGCAACAGGAATACTACCATTGTTATAGGCTGGATGAGCCGCCCTACCAGCATGCCAAATTTGCATAAAAATTTTGCCACCGTTGGCATGTACCGCAGATGTGGTCTCTTTCCAAGCTTGGATTTGTTCGTCCGAATAAATACCTGGCTCTGTGGCAAAAGCCGATAGATTGGGCTCAATCATGGTGCATTCGGTAATGATTAAACCTGCACTGGCTCGCTGGCCATAATATTGAGCCATTAGGCTGTTAGGTAAATGGGTAACATCAGAGCGGCAACGCGTTAAAGGTGCCATTAAAACTCGATTGGCGAGTTCAAAACGACCAGTTTTTATAGGGCTTAATAATTGGGACATAAAATCTAGTGTGGGGTTGAGGAAACAAGTACAAAGGATTTGCACTCATAGAACTATTACCCAAATTAAATGGAGCTGAACATGCTAACTTCAAGCTAGATTAATATGTCTTTTAATAATAAATAACCCACCTAAATTCAATTTTTGGTATTATTGGGTAATGCCTAAGTACCACTTTGTAAGGTTTGAAACCAAACTACGACAAAAAAAGATTTTTACAGTCCGGCTTTTAGTGGTTCTCGTCGATTTGTCCATCTAACAAACTACAATTACACCTTTGACCAGTACTTACTGGTTATTTAGCTCTCTTCTTAAAACGACATCGTGTCTTTTATGAGGTTAGGAGTTCATTTTTTATTCATGCACATTTGTTGCTTAAAGTCATTCCCCATGTCGGACCAAAATACATCTAATACCCCAGTTGTCGCCATCGATGAAAATCAACTTATCGTAGAGCGTCGTGAAAAACTCAATCAACTTCGCCAGCGTCAAGCACAGGGCCAGGGAGTTGCTTTTCCCAACGACTTTAAACCTGACACTAATGCAGAGCAACTTTTTGCTAATTATGCCGACAAGACTACCGAAGAGTTATTAGCTGCTAACGTAGTGGTAAAAGTAGCTGGTCGTATGATGCTTAAACGTGTAATGGGCAAAGCCAGCTTTGCAACATTACAAGATGCGTCTTTTGGTCCTAGCAATGGTCGTATTCAAGTTTATATAGCTCGTGACGAGGTCTCTGAACCTATTTACAATGATTTTAAACATTGGGACTTAGGCGATATTGTGGCTGCAGAAGGTCGCTTGTTTAAAACTAAAACAGGTGAATTATCTATTCATGCTAGCCAAGTGCGTTTACTCACCAAAAGCTTGCGTCCTATGCCAGATAAGTTCCATGGTATTGCTGATCAAGAAGTGAAGTATCGTCA
>CAZKWC010000012.1:18516-21771 GCA_964556425.1 uncultured Limnohabitans sp.
TTTATTTGTGAGCATCCAGTAGAAATTTCTCCATTGGCTCGTGCCAGCGATAGCAACCCAGAAGTAACCGAGCGTTTTGAACTCTATATTACAGGTCGTGAGTTTGGCAACGGTTTTTCTGAGTTGAACGATGCAGAAGATCAAGCCAATCGTTTCCAATCACAAGTCAACGCCAAAGATAGCGGTGATGACGAAGCCATGTATTATGACCATGATTTTGTGCGCGCACTAGAATACGGCATGCCACCAACAGGTGGCTGTGGTATTGGTATTGACCGTCTCATGATGTTGTTAACCGATAGCCCTAGCATTCGCGATGTGATTTTATTTCCAGCGCTAAAGCGTGAGGCATAAAAAGTGAAATGAGAATAAGAGGTGGCATAAGCACCTCTTATTTTTCTCACCCATTTAAAGTAATTGAACTTGTTGACCCACCATAGGAGCAATTCAGATGCAAACTTTTAAGAATAAATATTGGTGCATCAAGAATTCGTGGGTATGTATAGTTATGGTGCTAATTTGGTGTTTGATTAGCGTCTATTTAAGTTATCAAGAGTGGCCAACGCATTGGCATGATGATAAACGTTTTTTGCCAGAGGCATTTAGGAACTGGTTATTTTGGGCGAGCTGGTCAGTGCCCTTGCTTTTGATTTATAGCTTAATTGGTTTCTTTAAAAGTAAGACCATTTTTAAAAAACTATTCTTTTTTTTGTTTTCTATATTTTTTTTGATTGCCTCGTGGGCTAGGTGTATAGAGCCCCAACTTTTAGTCCTTAAAAAAACCACTATTGTCAATTTACCAGCCAACGTACAACCAGTCAAAATAGCCCTCGTATCGGATTTGCATTTGGGTTTGTATTATCGCTCGTGGCATTTAAATCAATTGGTTAAAAAGTTAAACGAGTTACCTGTAGATGCCGTTTTTTTTGCCGGTGATTGGACCTACGAAACTGACTTAGACATGGTTCAAGCTTATTCGCCATTGGCACAAATCAAACACCGAAAATTTGGTGTTTTGGGTAACCATGATTTAAGAAAACCAGGACCCAATTTAGAATTACCACTGCGACATGCGTTGACGCATAACGGAGTAGAGTTAATTGAAGGTAAAACCCTAGATTGGCTAGGCTGGCAAGTAGTGGGGATTGATGATTTATGGGGGGGTAAGCCCGAATACCAAGTACCATATTTGTTAGCTCCAATAGTAGAAGAAGGAGCTAACCGCAGACTCGTACTAACTCATCAACCTGACACCATAGAACAATTTAAAGACAAAGCTGCATTTTTAACAATGGCGGGTCATACCCATGGTGGACAAATTCAGCTACCATGGTTAACTGAATGGAACCTAGAAATATTTTCAAGAAACCCATGGTATGACGGTTTGTATCATTTGCCTCAAACTCGTTTATTTGTGACCACAGGTGTAGGCATGACAGGCTTGCCAGCCCGATTTTTAACACCACCCAGAATAGATTTAATCAGCCTAGAGCATTAAATAATAAATTCAGCTTGAGTGTTAAATTAATAAAATGAACCAAAATAGGAATTGATTGTAATGTCATTAACTCAAGCGCCAATAGTAGCCCAAGAGATGGGTTTTTGTCCGCAGCGTCTATCGCTTATTAATCAACATTTCGAGCCTTATGTGCAAGACGGCCGTTTACCCGGTTTTACCTTATCGGTGTCTAGAAAAGGACAAGTTGTGCATCAGCACACTTACGGCATGGCTGATATAGAAGCAGGCATTACAACACAAGAAGACACTATTTATCGGATTTATTCGATGACCAAACCAGTCACCACTGTGGCACTATTAATGTTAATGGAACAGGGTAAATTACAGCTGACCGATTTGGTGAGTGACTACATTCCTAGTTTTGCGCGCACCAAGGTTTGGCGCTCTGGTTCAACCGCCAAACCTATTTTAGATGGTCAGACTGAGCCCATGCGTGTTTGGCATTTATTAACCCATATGTCAGGATTGACTTACGGATTTTTTTATGCTCATGCGGTAGATGATTTGTACCGTAAAGATGGTTTAGAGTTTGGTGCGAGGGGAGCGAAAAATTTAGCTGAAGTATGTGAGCGCTATGCTGCATTACCACTGTTATTTCAAGCCGGTAAATCTTGGAATTACAGTGTCGCAACAGATGTGGTGGGGCGCATTATAGAAATTATTTCTGGTCAAACCTTAGACCAGTTTTTTCAGAGCCATATTTTTCAACCATTGCAAATGAGTGACACGGCTTTTAGTGTGAGTCCTGACAAAGCACAGCGAGTTGCCGCACTGTATGGGGTCGGTGAGGCTGGCAAGGGACTGCGCCGTCTAGATGTGATGGGCAACGATGCTTTCAAAGAGCCGGTTTACCATTCGGGTGGGGGTGGTTTATTATCGACTCATCAAGACTACACACAGTTCTTGCGTATGCTAGAAAATAAAGGTCATTTGAATGGGGTGAGACTTTTATCGCCAAGCACAATAGCTTTAATGACTATGAATCACTTGCCTGATAACCAAGATGTAGCCACTTTTGGAACCAACGTGGGCGAAGAGGTAAGTTATGAAGGACTAGGTTTTGGACTAGGTGTTTCTGTCGTAATTGATCAGGCTAAAACCCGTTCGACTTGTCCTGCAGGCACTTATGGCTGGGGAGGTGTGGCCAGTACCGTTTTTTGGGTCGATCCGGTCAACCAAATCACGGCGCAATTTTATACGCAGTTATTACCATCAAGTACCTATCCAATAAGGCCATTTTTAAGGCAGTTGGTTTATCAGGCATTGGTGGATTAAAAATAAGAACATAAGAATCTAAGTAGTAAGTTTTGTCTCTTCTTTTCTTAGAAATACATGGCTATGCATGTTCAACAGCTATTTATTAATTAAATTTGTTCTGATTGAAAAATAATTTTGCACTCTGCTGTTGTCTCATTAGTATTTACGGCAATAAATTACAGCGTCAGACCTCTTAAGAAACTTTTAATTTTTGCAGTTTAGTATTAGTTTGAACCAAATTAACATTTATATATTTTAAATATAAATGTTAATTTAAGTTTATTTTTTACTAAAGGAAATTGAAATGAAATTAAGCTCAATAGATTTTAAAAGCACATTATTGGTATTTATATCGGCAAGTGTTTTAGTCGCTTGTGGCGGTGGTGGAAGTACTACAGCAGATTCACCAGATGAGCCTGAGGTGACAACGCAGAATAAACCCGATAACGATAACGATAACGATAACGATAACGATAACG
>CAZKWC010000012.1:21871-34217 GCA_964556425.1 uncultured Limnohabitans sp.
AACGATAACGCATCTTCACCAGCTACGCCTATACCCAATACTGCAGGTGTAACTGGTAAGACTTTATGGACAAATCATTGTGTATCTTGTCATGGAGGCGATTACGGCAAAGGAAGAAGCGGTAACTCAACAATGAGTGCAATTGCTTCAAATAAAGGTGGTATGGGTGCATTGAATGGTGTAGTGAGCCTCGATATGGCTAATCAAATTGCAGTATTTACAGCAAGTCCAGGTTCTTACTAAAACTGAAAATGAGATTAATATTTAATTTAATTTTCTCTGCTGTATTCTTCTTGCATGCGTCTTTAGCAATGGCTATTACTCCATATGATACTGCACCTAGCTTTGAGTTGCCAAATGAAACAGGCGCACTAATTAAGCTTTCAAACTACCGAGGTAAACTAGTTTACTTAGATTTTTGGGCTT
Source organism: uncultured Limnohabitans sp. (assembly GCA_964556425.1). GTDB lineage: Bacteria > Pseudomonadota > Gammaproteobacteria > Burkholderiales > Burkholderiaceae_C > JALQUL01. The sequence continues at coordinate 22,298 of CAZKWC010000012.1, forward strand.
CTTGGTGTGGCCCTTGTAAACAGTCATTTCCTTGGCTTAATGAAATGCAACAAAAATATGGTAACAAAGGTCTAAATGTACTGGCAGTAAATTTAGATAACAACACTGCAGACGCACTGGTTTTTTTAAAGGAGGTGCCTGCTAAATTTACAGTTGTTTATGACCCCAAAGCTATTACTCCAAAACTATTTTCTATTAAAGGAATGCCCTCCAGTGCACTAATAGATGAGCAAGGAAAAGTATTATTTTTTCATACAGGTTTTAAGTCAGTTGACAAAGCTTTGTTAGAACAAGCCATTGTGAATGCAATCAAAAAATAAGGTAAAGAATGAAGTCAATTATTTATAAATTAGCACTGATGGTAACTGTTTTGCTTAGTTCTGCTTGCGCAACCTTAAAGCCTGTACAAGCTTGGGAAAAGGGAGACTTAGCCAAGCCTGAAATGACATTTGAATCTGATGTTTTGGAAGCTCAATTTTCCGAGCATATTTATTTTAGCCGTGAAGCGGCTAATGGTGGAGCAGGTGTTGGTGGCGGAGGCTGTGGTTGTAATTAACCGCTTTTAAAATATGAAAAAGATCAAACATTCAAGTACTGGAGTGGGTTTATTATTAGCCGCTTGTGCCTTGCCGGGTTTATTGCCAAGCTTAGCAATAGCTGAAACCATTCCAGAAAAATCGCTTATTAGTGCCAAAATAATGAGCTATAACCAAGATCAGGCTGATGGCAGTATAGTCAATCAATCTGAAGTGAGTTCGCCTGCAATTTATTTGGCAATTCCAGTTGCCGGTCAATGGTTGGTAGAGGGATCAATCACTCATGACAACGTTTCAGGTGCATCACCACGCTACCATACCAGCGGTGCTTCGCATATGTCAGATGAACGTGTTGCGACCAACGTAAGGGTCAAACGTTATTTTGCCAAGTCTACTCTCGCTGCAGGTGTGGCTTATTCAACAGAGAACGATTATCAGTCAACCGCACTGTCAATTGCTGCCACTAGTTCTTCACTGGATAATAACACCACTTGGTCTGCCGGGCTCGCATTTACCAACGACGAGATCAATCCTGTGAACCTTGTTGTAGTCGATGAAAAGCGTTCTAGCATTGAGTTACAAGCTGGAGTGACTCAGGTACTAACGCCAGTGGATATTGCGCAAATTTCGTTTACTTTTTCTGACGGCAATGGTTATTATTCCGATCCTTATAAACCATATGACGCTAGGCCTAGAGATCGTAGTTCGCAGCTTGTATTAATGAAGTGGAATCATCATTTTAAAGAGCTTAATTTATCTTCCAAGGCGAGCTATAGGTTTTATACAGATAGTTTTGGTGTGAGTTCTAGTACGCTAGGATTGGAGTTGGTCAAACCGCTTGCAAACGGCTGGACTGTTACACCAAGCGTACGATATTTCACGCAAAATAAAGCGAATTTTTATTTTGATCCACCTTTTCCAAATGGTCAAAAAAATGGTTCTTATTACAGTACTGATCAGAGGTTAGCCAGTGTTGCTGGCTTGACCTTAGGTGCAAAGATTAGTAAACAACTAAGTCCTGATTCCTCTATCGACTTTAAACTTGAAACTTATCAACAAAATAAAAATTTATTTTTAGGTTCTGGTGCAAGTCAGGGTTTATCAGATCTAAGAGCAACTATTTTCCAAATAGGTTATTCAGTTCGATTTTAATTATTTTTAAATGAATAAAGAGTCAATTAGAGATGAATCATTTAATGCAACAAATACAATTTAGAGCTTTAGGTGGTTTATGTCAAATTGACTTAATAAGTCAAAGTGGTGATTGTCCTATTGTTCAACTTGTAAAAAATGAGGTCGATAGGATTGAAAAAAAATACTCACGTTTTATACCTAATAGTGTAGTGGGAATGATCAATCATAATGCTGGAAGTGAATGGGTAGAGTGTGATGAGGAAACACTTGGACTAATTCAATATGCCTTTCATTTATATGAAATCAGTAATGGCCTATTTGACATCACATCCGGTGTTTTACGATCAGTTTGGAATTTTCAAGAAGCTAAAATCCCCTCTTCTGATAGTATAAAAAAAATATTACCCCTTATTGGCCTGAATTATTTGGAGCGCAATGGCTCAAAAGTTAAATTGGCAAAAAAAGGCATGCAAATTGATTTGGGTGGTATTGGTAAAGAATATGCAGTCGATAAAGTAACTGCCATTTTACAAAGTAACGGTATTGAGTCTGCATTAATTAATTTTGCTGGTGACCTAAGAGCAATTAATACATCCAAGCAAGTGCATCTATGGCATATAGGTATTCAAAATCCAAGATGTACTCAAGAGTCAGTGGCTTCCATTCCAGTAAAGCATGGTGCATTAACCACCAGTGGTGACTATGAGAGATATTTTGAGCTGAATCAAAAAAGATACTGTCATATTTTAAATCCTAAAACTGCTTATCCAGTTCGTTATTGGCGTAGCGTAACTGTATTGGCGCCACTAACGATTGCTGCAGGGGCTACCTCTACGATAGCAATGTTATTAGAAAAAAATGGCCTTGAATTTTTAAGGAACTCTGGTTTTGCCTATTTAGCAATTGACCACAAGGGTCAAATTTATAAAAGTGACATAAATAGCGGTATCAACTAGTGCAAAAAATTGATCATATAAAGTTGCATGATCACTGCATAAAACAGAAAGAATGAAGAGTGCTTAACAATTTTAAATTACGATATTTTTTTGTTTTTATCTTATTTGGTTTGAGTTTATTTAGTGGCTCTAAGGCAGCTGATAACTATCTAGAACCAGATGATGCATTTCGTTTAGAGCTATCTATTAGCAAGCCAAATTTAATAAAAATGAATTGGACTATTGCTAACGGATACTCTTTGTATCAGGAGCGAATTAAAGTGTTTGTTGCTGAAAAAAACATCAGCTCAACTATTCGTTTTCCACCTAGTATTCAAAAATTTGATGTTAACTTTAATAAAAATGTGCAGGTTTATAAAAAATTCCTACAGTTAGATTTGCCAATCGATTCAAAAAATTTAGGCAATGGCTTTAATATTCAATATCAAGGTTGTTCAGATGATGGTTTATGTTACTCACCAATTGATAAAAGATTTCAACTAAAAAATGGATATTTAGTTGAGCAAACTAAGCTTGAAAATGGTGCCTCTTCGGAGCAACAAGCTGATTCCTCCTCGTTAGTAGCATCTAACCCTTTAGTTGCAGCAAGTACGGTAACTAATACAAGCACAGCGAGTGCATCTAATGCGTCTGTTGTTTCTTCACAGCCTTCTACTATTTCTGTTCGAGAGCTTGCCAATGATAATAAAACTGATGAAGTCTCAATTGCAAAGGCCACTTTAGAGTCGGGCAACTTCATAAAAATTGCCATTAGCTTTTTAGGTTTTGGATTGTTATTAGCATTTACTCCATGTGTTTTACCTATGGTGCCAATCTTATCCGGCATTATTGTAGGCTCTGGAGCGCAAGCCAAAAATATCCCGTCCAATCGTTCTAGAGGCTTTATATTAGCACTTGCCTATTCCTTAGGGATGATTACTGTTTACACCTTGCTAGGAATTGCTGCTGGTTTATTAGGTAATGGTTTAGCTGCAATTATGCAAAAACCAATAGTAATCAGTTTTTTTGCGCTAATGATTTTTTTAATGTCGCTGTCCATGTTTGATATTTATCAGTTGCAGATGCCTTCTTTTATACAAGATAAAATAAATAGCTCAAGTATGAAAATAAAAGGTGGTCAGTTAATATCAGTTTATCTAATGGGCTTTTTATCTGCACTCATGGTCGGACCATGTGTTGCGGGTCCTTTGGCAGGAGCTTTAATCTTTATCAGTCAATCAAGAGACGTTTTTCTCGGCGGATTGGCTCTATTCTGTATGGGGCTGGGTATGAGTGTTCCGTTGTTACTCACGGGGGCTTCGGCTGCTACTCTACTACCCAAAGCTGGGGCCTGGATGAATAGCGTTAAGCTATTTTTTGGATTGATGTTAATGGCGACAGCTATTTGGATGTTGCAGTCGGTGGTTAACAGTCAGCTATGGTTATTATTTTGGGGAGTTTGGTTAATTACGGCTGCAGTATTTTGGGGTTTATTTGACGCTATTTCAGTCACGTCATCGAATGTGAGTCGGTTTAAAAAAATAATAGCCTTATTTACTTTTATATTAGGATGCCTCGAGATAGTAGGGGCTGCTTCAGGTGCTACTCGCCCATTGTTACCCTTAGAAAAGTTTATTTTTGAGAATCCAAACAGCGGAGTTAATGCTAATAATGTAAAACCTCTTGATTTAAAATTTAAAAAAATTCAGTCTATGACTCAATTAGAGTCGGAGTTACAAACTACCTCTAATATAGTAATGTTAGATTTTTATGCAGACTGGTGTACGACCTGCATTGAAATGGAAAAACTAACGTTTGCAGATAATTCAGTTCAAGCTAAATTAAGTAATTTAACGGTTCTACAAATAGATGTAACAGATAATTCTTTAGAGGATCAACAAATGATGAAAAAATTCCAATTGTTTGGTCCACCAGCTATTTTATTCTTTGATAAAAATGATCAAGAAATCAAAAATGCAAGAGTGATTGGCTACATGAGTGCTGAGCAGTTTAAACGACATCTAGACGATAATATTTGATAGCCTAATTTAGGTGTGTGGGATAAAATAAAAAATAATTGTTTTACTTATTATTGCAATAAAGACAGTAAAGTAAGTTTTAGCATCAACTGAAAATTGCAAACCCTACTAATTTAGAATTAGATTTCAAGCTTTAGGTTTTCCTTAAGGGTATTTTTTAACTCAAAAAAAGTGCATTGACTTTGTGCTCTTGCTTAATAAATGCTTTAAATATAAGCGTAGCAGTTTGACTATCTAGAGCAAAACAGGTGTTTAGTGAGTTTATCTGTCTCTAGTCTTAGGCCATCCTCAATATTAGTTGATAACTTGTTATTGCTATTGAATGGTTTCATCAATCAATGCTCTAATACTGAAAATGCAACGAAGAAATTTTATTTTTGCAAGTGCTTTAGTCCCACTATTCAAGACAGTACTTGCACAGGATATTTTAGTTCAACAGATACCTGTACGTCCAATAAAACCAGCTACTTTTTACTGGTTAGATGCGCCGGGCCTGACTATTTTTTGGTCCGAAACTTTTTTGCAAGTAGTTCGTAGTTCTGAATTTGATTCGCCTATGGTAGCTCGGTCTATGGCAATAGTTCATACAGCGATGTATAACGCTTGGGCTTGTTTTGATGATCAATTAACAGCGACACTAGATATCGCTGATATTAAGCAATTAACTGCGACTCATAATTTGCAAAATCAATTGGTAGCCATGAGTTATGCTGCCTACACCACACTGTTGGCACAATTTCCCAAACAAGAAAAACATATACATGCAGTTATGCAAGAGTTGCATTTTCCAGTAAAGGCCAAAAATGCCCCAGCTATCTATGCAAAGGCGGCTTGGGTGGGAGAGCGTATTGCTCAAATGGTTTTAATTGAAAGATTAAATGATGCATCCAATCAGGATGGCGGATTATCTAATTCGCATCTGGCTTTTGACAATTACCAATCCTACGAATCAAAAAATCCGGTATTGGACTATAACGACACCAACCCAATAGATGCTGTACTACCAGATATTTGGCAGCCGATTAGTTATATCAATCCACAGGGCACTCAAGTAACGCCTGCATTTTTAGTCTCGCATTGGCATTTGGTGACTCCATTCGCTCTTAGTAGTGCGAATCAGTTTCGCCCACCAGCACCAGCCGTATGGGGAAATGATGCTTTTAAAACTCAAGCAGAACAGTTATTAAAAATACAGACGCATTTAACTGATGAACAAAAAGTAATTTCTAGTTATTGGAATGAAAAACCGCATTCTGAATTGCCACCAGGGCAATGGTTGATGTTTGCTCTTGAAATGGCTAAACGTCAAAAAATGAGTCAGCAAAAAGCTTTACTGCTTTGTTTCGCACTTTCAAATGCTTTATTGGATACATCTATAGCGGTTTGGGATACAAAATTATTCTATGAGTCGGCTAGGCCAATTACCGTGATGCGTCATGTCTTTCGTGATCAAACAATTATGAGTTTTGGTGCGAAGGGACCAGAGGGCGGTTTGCAAGCACAATTAGGTCAGTTATGGCGCCCTTATCAACCCAACTATTTACCCACTCCTGCCTCTCCTGAATATGTCTCTGAACAAAGTGCTTATGCGGCTGCAGGTGCGGAGGTTTTAAAGTTATTTACAGGATCAGACAATTTTGAAATGAGTCATACTCAAGGTAAGAACAGCTTGAGTTTAGATGCAACCGCACCGACGCAAAATGTGACTTTATATTGGCCCACTTTTACAGCAGCAGCAGAGCAAGCGGGTATGTCAGGAATATATGGCGGGATTCATTTTATGGCGGGCAATCTAGAGGGCTTAAAGCTTGGCCGTCAAGTGGCTAAGCAAGCTTATCAAAAGGCAAAGTCTTATTGGACTGAAAAAATCCAATAAGACTCTTACTTGTATTGCTTAGCCTGCCGCTTGTAAAGCAAGGCCCGCATGTTCGCGTAGCGGGTGGAAATGAATTTTAGGAAAACGCTCTTGGGCTAAGCGTACATCATAGGGCGAGGTGCATAAATAAGCCAAAGCATTAGCCGCATCATGGGCCATACGAATAGGGTAGGCGTTTACAAACTCACGCAGCTCTTGCGGTGTATCGGCAGTAATCCAACGAGCACCCGTGTACTGACATCCTTCAAGGCGGACATCAGCATCGTATTCGGTTTTTAAACGGTGTTGCACCACTTCAAATTGCAATTGCCCCACAGCGCCTAATAACATAGCACCACCGGCTTCAGGCCTAAACACCTGAATAGCACCTTCTTCGCCCAGTTGCGCTAAACCTTGTTGCAATTGTTTAGCTCTTAAAGGATTTTTAAGAATAACCGTCATGAACATTTCTGGTGCAAAGAAAGGCAAGCCAGTGAACTGTAAGCTGGCGCCATCAGTGATGGTGTCACCTAGTTGTACACCACCATGAGTGGTAAAACCAATAATATCGCCTGCATAGGCTTCTTCGACAGCTTCACGGCGTTGGCTCATAAAGGTGACAACTGAGGTAGGACGTAATTCTTTGCCAGTACGTTGAACCTTTAGTTTCATGCCAGGTGAATATTTACCCGAACACATACGCACAAAGGCAATCCTATCGCGGTGTGAGGGGTCCATATTGGCTTGTACTTTAAACACCACACCTGCAAAGGCTTTGTCTTCTGGGGCAATGTCTTTAATAACGGGTTGGCGGTTTACCATGACGCTACTTTGACGTGCTTGTGGCGCTGGGGCTAAATCAACCAAAGCATCGAGTACTTCCATTACACCAAAGTTATTCACGCCAGAACCAAAAAATACTGGAGTTTGTTTGCCCGATAAAAATGCTTCTTTATCAAAAGCAGGAGAAGCGCCTTGTACTAACTCCATACTTTCTTTGGCAAGGGTATAGTCATGACCAAAACGAGCCGTTAAAGTGGCCTCATCACTTAAATCAATGGTATCAAAGTCATGATTTAAACGGTCGGAGCCCGACTCAAAAACAGTCATTTTTTGAGTCCGTAAATTCATGATACCGGCAAAGGTTTTGCCTTGGCCAACTGGCCAAGTCATAGGCACGCAAGGCATGCCTAATTCACGTTCGATTTCATCTAATAACTCGATAGGCTCTCGAACTTCGCGGTCCATTTTATTAACAAAGGTAATAATAGGTGTATCGCGTTGACGGCACACCTCAATGAGTCGTCTGGTTTGCGCTTCCACACCGTTGGCTGCATCAATTACCATAAGGGCAGAATCGACAGCAGTTAACACCCGATAAGTATCTTCACTGAAGTCTTTGTGACCGGGAGTGTCTAGTAGATTGACCACATGATCACGGTATAACATTTGCATGACCGAGCTGGCCACTGAAATACCCCTTTGTTTTTCAATTTCCATCCAGTCACTGGTGGCATGGCGACTCGCTTTACGCGCTTTAACGGAACCCGCAATTTGAATTGCACCTGAAAACAGCAAAAGTTTTTCGGTTAAGGTAGTTTTACCTGCATCGGGATGGGAAATAATCGCAAAGGTACGGCGACGACGGGTTTCGTTGAGAAATGACACGGAATGAGCCCTAAAGAGACTTGAGTTGATGCGAGCCTAAAGCTTGAAAAAGGCAAAAAAGGCTTTCGCACAACGATAAGTGGAAATTTTTATTTAAAAATAGTTTGCGTTTAAACGCTGGGGTTTATTAGCAAGAAGCTTATTATCCCAGATTTATCAGTCATCCATAGTTTTTTGCCTTTACAGATGACTTTTGAAGTGGCGTGAAGGCATCAAGCGTTTTTAAATTGGGGTATTGGTTGATAACTGTCACTTATTTGCAGATCACTTTTTAATACTTATGATGTAATGCAACTTCTAGAGGCTATTGGCCAACTTTAAAAGATGGCTTGGCCCCGATTACTAATTTTGAGTTTATTTTAAATATTATGACTGATTTAAATACCCGTTTTGAAGCCGCTGTAGCCCAATCTAAAGAGCTTTCAAGTCGACCTAATAATGCAACATTATTAAAAATATATGCCTTGTACAAACAAGGCACTCAAGGTGATGTGCAAGATGCAAAACCTGGTTTTTCAGATATGGTAGGCCGTGCTAAATGGGATGCTTGGAATGCTTTAAAAGGCACAGCTCTTGAGCAAGCTCAACAAGACTATATTGATCTTATTGACTCTCTTGAGTAATTAACTCGTCTAGTTTTTGATTCATTTCAGCCAAGATTTTGTCTTTAAAAGCACCAAATAAAAATCCTAAAGTGGCATCTAACTCGAAAGTGTTAGCTGTCACTTTTAGACTGCCTTTCACACCAGATCGAGAAAACTCCAAACAATCAGCTGCTTCGCCTTCTTGATAGCTGCAAGTCATATCAAATTTTTCAGTTGATTTCTCGCCCCATTTTTTTGCAATAAGTCTGGCTTTTTCAAAGCCCAAGGGATGTTCACGGTGTAATTGAATGGTGGTCATATAAAAAAGATGGAAGTTAGTAGTATTAGTGGGATATTTTAGTTTTAGCGACTTGGTTCAATTGCTTTAATTTGGCTTGTCTATCTTGAAAACTGAGATTAGCCAATGCTTGAACCTCTTTATAAAATATTGGCCAATTATTGTTTTGCTGGTAAAGGTAAATAAAAGCATCTACCCATATATCGTAAGTGGCGTCAGAAAGTAAAGCTGCATTATTGAGTGAAAAAGCCCATGTATCAAAAGAGCTATCGCCTTGCCACTGCTGTTTAAACTGCAGATAGGCGGTTTTAAACTCTAGCATAGCCTGCGCTTTTTGTGCCAAGGCCAAATCTTTCGAAATTTTTTGTTCTTCATAGGCCTTATAAATAGCCAATAATTGTTGCCTTGTGTGCCTAGTTAATTGCTTAAACTGATCTCGTTTTTGTCTGCGTATGGCATTTTTTTCAGTATCCGCTATTTGGTTTTCAGCAACAGTGTTGGCATTAGTTAAATTAGCCGTCTGTGACTGCCATTGTTGCCAGCCTATTTTTTCAACTGCCGTCGCAAATGATTCATTAAAGGCACTGTCATCTGGGGCATAAACTTTTTGGTGTGCTAACTCATGAAAAATCAAGCTAATTAATTCTTGATCTGGATAATAGATAAAAGTATTGAGTATCGGGTCACCACCTAACAGATTGCTCCAACCTAAACTGGAGTAAGCTGGTACTGGATAGGTTTTGACTTCATAACCTAAAGCTTCAAGCTCTTTGGCTTGTTGCTGGGCTGCCTCTAGGCTGTAAAAGCCTTTGTAACTCACACATCCGGCAATCCAAAAACACCATGTTTTAGCTTGAAGAGACAGCTGCGGAGCAGCCACTACATTCCAAACTACGGCTTTTTGATTTAAATCGGCATAACGTGTGTAACTAGCGTTATCGGGTAATAACAATTGTTGGCTGGCAAATTTTCTAGCTTCTACACTAAGGGCTAAGCGCTGTTTTAATGTTTCAGGCGTTTTAGGATCTTTAATGACTTCAGCAATTGGTTTGGCTTTTAACAGCATACCCATATGACCATTTGCAGCTTGCCAATAGTACTGCGTACTAGCGCAACTACTCAAGCCTAAAAGTAGCAGTATAAAAGCCCAAAAAAGCCATTTAACACCCATAAATTTCATTGCAGTGAAGGTCTGTTTTATTGTCCTAATGCTTCAAATTGTGCATCGCTTAGTTTTTCAATTTCGACTAAGCAATCATAAAAAACAGGTGCTCTGCCCATATCGGTTAACTTTTGGCTGGTGAGTTCATTTACATTAGTACCGGCCAATGAAATTTTTCGCCACCAAATACCTAAGGCATTGACTACACCAGCACGAGCTCGGTGGTTTAAGTGGGCTCGGCAGACATAACTTCCACGGTCATTAAACAGCCTTACTGCATCGCCTTGAGTTATGCCCCTTTTGTCTGCATCTAATTGGCTAATTTCAACATAAGGTTCTCCCTCAATTGCCAGCAACGATTCAACGTTCACAAAAGTGGTATTTAAAAAATTACGCGCCGGAGGTGAAATCATGGCCAGCGGGTAGCGCTGGTCTGAGCCTGGTACTTCGTAATTGGCAATATAAGTTGGAATGGCGGGTAATCCTTGCTTGGCCAAACGTTCGCTGTAAAACTCACATTTACCTGATGGAGTGGGAAATTGTCCCTTGGCAAACGGGGCATCATTACTTGATGAGTGCACAAAACCTTGTGTGTTAATGACTTTCCAATCAATCAGGCCATCAAAAGCAGTTTTACAAAGACTTTCATCTGACTCGGTAAATACCGCTGTCATTTCAGCTTGGCACAAACCCATTTCACGGGCTAATAATCTGAAAAATTCGGTGTTACTTTTCGCCTGACCTAATGGGGCAATAGCGGGTTTATTCAGTAATACATCGGTGTGTCCATAGGCTTTATGAATGTCCCAGTGCTCTAGTTGAGTAGTCGCAGGGAACACATAATCGGCATAGTCGGTAGTGTCGGTTAAAAAATGCTCAAGTACCACGGTAAAGAGATTTTCACGGGCTAATCCTTGAACTACTTTGCCAGACTCGGGAGCAATTGCAGCCGGATTACTGTTAAAAATAATCATGGCCTCAATAGCCGGTCCCCATTGTTCTGAACTTTCTCTTAATAAGTCGTCGCCAATGGTGGTCATGTTAATGACTCTGCGCCGTACTTTGGCTAAATCGGGTCTTTGTAAAGCAGCCGACCTCGCAACATTGGCGCTAGAACTTGATAATAAAGCACCGCCAGCCGCATGGCGCCAAGCACCAATTAAAGCAGGTAAGCTAAGCACCGCCCTTACCGCATTGCCGCCCCCTTTAGTCCGTTGCATTCCGTAATTAAGACGAATCGCAGCAGCTTTGTTATTGCGCAAACAAGCGCCATACTCTTGGGCCAAATCAATAATTTCTTGGGCTGTAATGCCGCAAACCAATGCGGCTTTTTCAGGGGACCAAGCCATTGCTTCTTGTCGTAACATTTCAAAACCCAAGGTGTAGTTTTGAATATAGTCATGATCAAGGTCATTATTGCTAATGAGTTGATGCATGATAGCTAAAGCCAAAGCGGCATCGGTGCCAGGTAAAATCGCAATATGCTGATGGCATTTGTCGGCGGTTTCGGTTTTACGAGGGTCAATACAAATCAGTTTTGCACCTTTGCGTTTGGCTTCTTGGGCGTAGCGCCAAAAATGTAAATTACTGGTAATGGAATTACTTCCCCAAATAATGATTAAATCACTATTGGCAAACTGTTCTACTTTGGTGCCTAGTTTGGCGCCCAAAGTGTAGGTCATGCCTTCAGCACCAGCCGAGGCACAAAT
>CAZKWC010000012.1:34317-43156 GCA_964556425.1 uncultured Limnohabitans sp.
AAAATAGAGGAAGCTTTAAGGAGTGATTCTTAAAGTGAAAATTGGGTATGCTGAAATAGCGAAAAGTCAAATCAAGCTTTGAAGTGAATGAGCAATAAAAGCTTAACTTTCGCTAGAGTCGCCCAATGGTAGCAAGATTGTGACGACTAAGCCACCTTCTGCATGATTATGCAATCTTATTTCACCGCTATGGGCTTGAATAATAGCATTGGCAATTCCCATTCCCAAACCTGTTCCACTGGGGTTTTGCTGTTGCCCATGTGGTAAGCGAGTATGTGGTTCAAATGCCGCACCAATTAAAGCGGGGGGTATACCAGGTCCAAAATCACGAATCTCAATCACTGCATAAGGAGGATTTTTGAATAACTGAATATGTACTTTTTTACCGTATAAAACAGCATTGTCAATTATGTTACTCAGTGCGCGCTCTAGGGCTAGCGGTTTGGCTGGCACGATGAGAGCTTCGAGTTGAGTTTCGATTGCTGCGTCAGGATAAATGGGGCGTGTTGCAAGCCGTTGCAACATGGCATCAAGTTTAATCTGATCTACATTTTCATGAATATCGGAATCCTTAACGCTTTGTAATGCCGCTTTCACCATGCGATCTAAGTCATCAAGATCTTCATTGAAGTCGGCTCTTAAATCATCGTCATCAAGTAACTCGGTACGTAATTTGAGTCGCATTATGGGGGTTTTTAGGCCATGCGAAATACCCTGAAAAAGTCTTTCACGGTCGAGTAAATAGCGTTGTATATGGGCTTGCATTTGATTAAATGCTTTTGCGGTACGTCTTAATTCGGTGGTGCCGGTTTCTGGAATGGGTTCAGGTACACCTCCAGGACGACCAAAAATATCGGCTGCATGAGCAATTTTGTTGAGTGGTTTGACAAGGCCACGCACCAATAAAAATGACAAAACTAAAACAGTTAATAGAGTAAGTAAACTCAAACCCAATTTATCGAGAGTAAAACTAGCATTTTTTTGAAAAAAATAAGGGTCTGGCATGGTCGTGGCCAAATAAAGCCACTTATTAGTCTCGATCTCGGCTTGAATCACCAAGATAGGGACTTGGGTATCACTCAATAAAAATGTGGTGTCCGTCCATAACTCGGGTAAATCGGTTACACATCGACCATCATCAGCAACCACTAAACCTTTGGGCCAAGCAAAAGCTGCTACCGCTTGAGTTGATTGGTTAACGTGGTTTCTTAAACCCGCTTGAATAGACTGCGCCACCTCTGTAACTAATGAGTTATTTTGGATGGCTTGAACAGGAATATAAGACTTATTGACATTAACGAAAAATCTCGTTCCTCCCATAGTGCGTAGTTGCTCTATGAGAATCGGGCGGTACTGAGTAGGTAAATCTTTAAAAAATCTTATAGTACCTACAGCATTAATGGCTAATTGCTTACCCGATTTTAATGCCTCAAGACGTGTTGTTTCACGTAATTGTTGTTGCCATGCCCAAGAGCTCAACAATTGCACACTAATAATTCCGGTCAACATGACAACCAATAATCTACCCAACAAAGAATTAGGTAAAAGCTGTTGCCACAAAGAGCGAATGAAAGTCATGAATTGCTTAGAGATTACTTCACTTTTTAGAAATTCAAATTACACATCAGTTGCTGTTGTTGTAACGTCAGCAGAAAATACATAACCACTGCCACGCACGGTTTTAATTAGGACTGGGTGTTTGCCATCGTCGCTGAGACGCTGACGTAAACGACTGACTTGAACATCAAGTGAGCGGTCGAGTGGTCCTAAGTCACGCCCACGAGTTTGCTCCATGAGGCGACCACGATCTAGTGTTTCGCCCGCATGTTCAGCAAAGAATCTTAATAAGTTAAAGTCCATGCTGGTGAGTACGATGGGTTCACCATTAGGGTCGGTGACGATACGTTCGACTAAATCAACTACAAAACCAGAGAAACGTAAATAACGAACAGGGCCGTTATTTTGACCACCTGTCATACGACGTTGAATGGCCTTAATACGAGCTAATAATTCGCGTGGATTGTAGGGCTTAGCCATGTAATCGTCAGCACCCAACTCTAAACCTACAATACGGTCGGTGTCATCTGCGCTGGCAGTGAGCATAATAATGGGAACTGCATTGTTTTGTCTTACGTGACGGCATAATGCAAAGCCATCTGTGTCGGGTAACATGACATCTAAAATGACCAAACCAATGGTTTCTTTAAGACGGTCATACTCTTGCATAAAGCTAGCACCATCGTGAGCTGCATAAACTTCATACTGATGTCTTTCAAGATAAGACTTTAAAAGATTGCGAGTTTTGATATCGTCATCGACAAGAAGAATAGATTTAATCATTGTGTTACCTTAGTTTTATTGTCGGCACTACGAATAATCGTAGCGAGTCGAATTTGAGTTTCTTTTAAATTGATTTTTTCGGCTGTCAAAGACCGCCAAAGGGTATAAGCAATGGCATCTTTGGTTGCTTCATCAGCGACCATTCGATGAGCCAGACTTGGTACTTTTATTATCTTGGGATTATTAAAATTATCCCAGGAGTCTTTTGCACAAACATCAAGCGTTTTATTGTCGATGTCACGCCTTACCGGAACAGAGCCTTTAACTTTGTTGTAGTTCAATTGAGCAGTAAGCCCGGTAACCGTTTCGACAAATTTTTCTTGAACTTCAGAATTGGATTGATTACCAATTAATAAGGCGAGGGTGTCAATACTATAAAGATGAGCCTTAGAAGTACCTGGAACAGGGATGCAACCAAAATCTTGGTTAGGCATATAACCCCAAGACATGAGTTCCCCTTTTGCCCAGTCGCCCATTAATAACAGTGCAACTTTGCCTTCTGCCAAGTCTCGAGTATTAGAACCCCAAGTTTTTTCAGAAGGTTTTGATTGTGTCGAACTAAGGCTTCTCATCCATTGGAGTCGATGAAGTGCCTGAAGCACAGGAGGTTGCAGCCAGTCTTTTTCTTGCCTCATTTGCATAAGATCGAGATAGGCGGGGGCACCAGCTTCTGATAATAGGATTGCTTCGAAAGCGGTATTAATTTGCCAAGGCTCGTCGCTCCATGCAATAGTTTGTACACCACTGCCTTTAAGGCGTTGATGAATGGTTTCTATGTCAGCCCAAGTGGTGGGTGGTGCTAAATTTAGTTTATCTAAAACAGCTTTGTTATAGAGCATGCTATTGATTCGGTGCACCCCTAAAGGAGCAGCGATTACTTTGTTTTTATAAGTAATAAGGTCTAATACTGTAGTTGAAATAGTGGTTTCTAATTTGTTTTTCTCGAGGACACGGTTAAGCGGAAGCACAACACCCATGTCGCTCCATTCGTTTAATGTGGGGCCAATGATTTGTGCCACATCCGGGGCGTCACCCATTAAAATTTTAGTTTTTAACACTTTGACTGCCGCCATACCACCACCACCTGCAATTGCTGTGTCTTTCCAAAATACACCTTGATTGAATAACTGAGTTTTTAACTGTTCTACCGCTTTACTTTCACTAGATGAGGTCCACCAATGCAATACGTCAATTGACTGTGCATATAAACTGCAATTTGTAAGACAAGCGAGTGAAATGATTATCTGGGGAAACCTCCATCTCACAGCCATCAAATAATTTGAAAGAAATCTCATTTTTGAAAGGGTGTAAAGTAATGTGGCTTGATAGTTAACCGGTTGAAGGTGTTTCCCGTTGACGTCTTTTTGGTTGGTAAAGAAGTGTAACTCAAAATCTTTAGTTAATCAAAATTCCTAAGTCAAATCACGCTAATACAGATTTGTAACATACTTGCGATAATAATAGAAAAAAGATGCATAAGCGAGGTATGTTTTCACAAGATTACAAAAATGAAAAAGAAAATAAGTGAATGTTTCTTGATTTTAAGGTTTGTTGCACTAATTCATTATGAAAATTAGAGCAATAAATCTATATGTTGCAACAAATTACATGACATTACCTAATCAGTTAGAACGGAAAATTAAGGTGCTGAGGAATTTCGAGTTACTAACGCTGGCATTCAAAACATTTAATACGAGTGATTTTTGGCATCGTAATTATATTAATGGTGATGCTTGACAAAGACTTGTAAGGTGTTGATAGGAATCAAAATGATTTAAAAAAATGAAAATGGGTATATTTTAAATCAGTCATCTGTCGTCAAACAACAACTGATTCAAAATGTAAACTATTAGAAAATACAGCTTTCATTTTTAATATTTTTAAAAATCTTGGTCCTCAATTACAAAAGGCACCCTTTGCGTCACACTACACATGAGTTCGTAACCTAGCGTTTGCGCTTTAGCTGCTACTTCATCAATTGAAATAATCGCCCCATTATTAGCTTTACCCCATAATGTAACTACGCTTCCCATACCACTGCTTTTTAAGTGACTTAAATCAACACAAAGCATGTCCATACTCACTCTACCAATGGTGTGACTGGAGTGTCCATCGACCAAAACGGGTGTTCCAGTAGGACAAATTCTAGGGTAGCCGTCTGCATACCCGCAAGCCACAATACCTATACGCATGTCGTGCTGAGCTGTAAAACTAGAGCCATAACCCACCGAGTCACCTGCGCTCAAATTTTGAATGCCTATTATTTTGGCGCTGAGCGTCATGGTGGGCTCTAAGCCCCAATCTTGTGCAGCGTGCTGAGGATAATCTGGCGAGGCACCGTACATTGCAATACCGGGTCGAATCCAATCAGACGAGGTTTGTAACTGTGTATTGACAGGAATATTTGAATTGGGTAAGTGCAATAAAGTGGCGGCACTATTGCAAACCGTTCTTTCGCCAGGCAAATCTTGAGTCACTTTGTTAAAAATCTCCATGGGGTGAATAATGCCATTGGCAGTGTCACCATCACTAAAGTGAGTCATGAGTGAAATCTCATCTACCTGTGGCAGCGCATTTAATCTTGTCCAAGCAGATTGATAACTATGCGGAGCAAAACCTAAACGATTCATTCCGGTGTTCATTTTGAGGAAAACTCTATGGCCTTCATGGGTTTTATGGGCTGCCAACATATCTATTTGTTCATCGCAATGAACGGTATGCCATAGGTGATGGCGTGAACACATTTCAAGGTCTCTTGCCTCAAATACCCCTTCTAATAATAATATAGGACCTCTCCAGCCGAGTTGCCTTACTTTGATTGCTTCTTCTAAGTCTAATAAAGCAATGCCATCAGCCGCTTGTATGCCCTTAAAAATTCTTTCAATTCCGTGACCATAAGCATTTGCTTTTACGACTGCCCATAAATTGGATTGTGGATTGCTTTGTTTGAGTCTTTTAATATTGTGGCGAAACGATTCAAGATGAATGGTTGCTAAAATCGGGCGTGGCATTTGTAAAACCTCTTATTAGATTGGGTTAAATAATTGAGTTTGGGGCTTGAAAGCAATCAAACAGGAACAAAGTACAATTTTGTCATCAATGACGTGATATAAACTACAAAAGTTTGATTCATTGCTCAAATTCATCTTCTATTCAAATGACTTGTACTGATTGCTTTATCTGTCTCAACTTTGGTTGGTATCGTTGGAGTGTTTGGCAAGTTTAATCTACAACAATTATTGAGACATATGGCTGTATTTGACGCGCTACTCCCTATTTTTACCCAGTATGGGTACTTAGCTGTTTTTTTAATGTTGTTAATTTGCGGCTTTGGTATACCTATTCCCGAAGATGTTACCTTGGTAACAGGAGGTGTTATTGCTGGCATGGGCTTTGCTGATGTCAATACAATGGTGTTTGTTGGATTATCTGGGGTATTGGTAGGTGACGGAATTATGTTTGGTCTAGGACGCAGACATGGACCACGAATTGCCAATTCTAGGTTTTTTAGTAAAATTCTAACGCCAGAAAGATTTGAGCAAGCCCAAGACAAGTTTCAAAAATATGGTAAGTGGGTAATGTTTGTGGCAAGATTTTTACCTGGTTTAAGAACCCCTGTATTTTTTGCTGCAGGTATGACCAAACGAGTTCCATTTTATATTTGGTTATTAATGGACGGATTCGCTGCTATTATTAGTGTGCCGGCGTGGGTTTATTTAGGCTACTATGGTGCATTAAAACGTGATTGGTTATTTGCAGTGGTACACAGAAGCCAAGATGTTTTATTGACTTTAATTGCAATTGGTGCAATGGCTGGGCTCATCTATTGGTATAGAAAATATAAAATGCAGCCAGTGACTCCAGATTCTAGTCAAGCTAAACCGGATAGCAGTGCTAGCCAAAAGCCATCAGACCCTAACGACCCCTCTTAACTTCAACTTTCGTCTGACTGAATAAAATTTTGTACATTTTATAAGCTCAGACGAAAAGCTTTATATCTACTCATTCATGTCACCAATTATTTCAAATACAGCTGCACTTTTAAAAAATGATCAAAACTTAGTTTGGTTAGACTGCGAAATGACGGGTCTCGATCCAGAAAAAGAACGTCTCATCGAAATTGCAGTAGTGGTGACAGGACCTCATCTTGAGCCTAGAGTGGAAGGGCCAGTTTTTGTGATTCATCAATCAGATGAGTTACTCGATCAAATGGACTCTTGGAATAAAGGCACACATGGCAGAAGCGGATTAATTGAAAAGGTAAAGGCATCGACCGTTACTGAAGAACAAGCGCAAGAAGCCTTAATAACATTCTTATCTCAGTATGTGAGTGCTGGAGCTAGTCCTATGTGTGGTAACACAATTGGTCAAGACCGTCGATTTTTAGCTAAATATATGCCTCAATTGGAAGCGTTTTTCCATTATCGCAATCTTGATGTGAGCACTTTAAAAGAATTATCTAAACGCTGGCGCCCAGAGGTTTATAGCTCATTTAAAAAGCAACAAAAACACACTGCATTGGCTGATGTTCATGAATCGATTGAAGAACTCTGTCATTACAGGGAACATTTTTTGAATTTAAAATAAACTATTTTAAAAGCTATCACTTAATTACAAATTTTGAGCGTGAATATGATGTGTTTGTGTCAAAGCTGTTATTTTTTATAATAAGTGTATAAATATAATTTGGTATAAACCCTAATTCGTGCCATAATACTTTCTTGCATCCACCTCGTGAGCACTATTGGCTCGAATGAACTCAGGATGCATCCTGATCATCTTCCACTCACTTGGGGTGTTTTCTAATAAGACACCAATATCGTCACCTCGCCATTCCTATTTAAAATGGCATCGCCTTATGTATTGAATAAGGCAGTTATGACGTTGTTATCCGTTTGATGGTTGATGTTTTTATAACCATTAAATGGACCCGCCTTCACTTAACAGGCGGTATGAACATGACTGACTCTTTAATTCCTCGTGACGAGGCTTTCTCTATTGACGCTGCTACAATCATTGATAGTGCATTCCCTATTTCAGCAGAAGTTTTAACTCCTGAAACTCCAGAACAACCATTGGTTAACCGTTTTGCAGAAATGGGTTTGTCCCCAGATTTGCTCGCAGCTATTGCCGATTTAGGCTACACAGCTCCTACTATTGTTCAAGAAAAAACTATTCCTTTGGCATTAGGCACGGCTGACACTAGCAAAGCAGGTAACAAATCTAAGTTTGTTGACCTATTAGTCTCTAGCCAAACAGGTAGCGGTAAAACAGCAGCATTTTTATTGCCAGTTTTACACACTTTAATCATTAACAAAGAAAATGAACGCCTCGAAGAAGAAGCACAGTTTCAACGTTTAACTGCTGAAGCCCTCGAAAAAGGTGAGCCAGCGCCTAAGCGTCCAAAACGTCGCAATCCTACCGATGTTCGTAATTTCCAACCGGCTACACCAGGCGCTTTGGTTTTATGTCCAACCCGCGAATTAGCACAACAAGTTGCTCATGACGCCATTGGTTTGGTAAAACATTGCCGCGGTTTGCGTGTTGCCAACGTAGTGGGCGGTATGCCTTACCAACAACAGTTAGCTAAATTGCATAACGCTGATTTAGTAGTTGCCACTCCAGGTCGTTTGCTTGATTTGCAACGCTCTATGCAGATCAAACTTGAAAAAGTGCGTTTCTTAGTAGTTGACGAAGCCGACCGTATGTTGGACTTAGGTTTTTCTGATGACTTAGCTGAAGTCAACCAGCTCACCATCGAACGTCAACAAACCATGATGTTCAGTGCTACTTTTGCACCACGTATTCAGCAATTGGCTAAAAATGTAATGCGTGATCCACAACGTATTGCAATTGACACCCCACAAGAGCGTCATCAAAACATTCGCCAAATCTTGCATTGGGCTGATACGTCACAACACAAGCGTCAATTGCTTGACCATTGGTTACGTGACGAGAGCATTCAACAAGCCATTATTTTTGCCAGTACACAAATCGAGTGTGACGGTTTAGCCAATGATTTACAACAAGCTGGTTTCAGTGCAATTGCCTTACACGGTGCTTTAAGTCAAGGTTTACGTAATCGTCGTTTAATGGCTTTGCGTAATGGTCAAGTACAGTTCTTAGTAGCCACTGACGTTGCAGCCCGTGGTATTGATGTACCAAGCATTAGCCATGTGTTTAACTTTGGTTTACCAATGAAAGCCGAAGATTACACCCATCGTATTGGCCGTACAGGTCGTGCAGGTCGTAGCGGTATTGCCATTACTTTTGCTGAAATTCGTGATCGTCGTCGTTTACTCGATATCGAATCATTTACCCGTCAAACATTGCCAGTTGAAACCATTCCTGGTTTAGAGCCTAAAGTACGTGCTCCAATGGCACGCCCTGCTGGTCGTGGTGGCGATAGTTTTGGTGGTCGTGGCCGTTCAGGCGGTGGTGGCTTCTCTCGTGACCGTGGCTTTGGCGGCGGTGGACGTGGTGGTGATCGCGGTGGCTT
>CAZKWC010000012.1:43256-55116 GCA_964556425.1 uncultured Limnohabitans sp.
GGTGGACGTGATCGTGCGGCAGCTCCTCAAGGTCGTGCAGAAGGTGCACGTCGTCCAGCTCCAGCTGGTGCAAGCTTTGGCGGTCGTGGTGCTTCTGACCGTGGTGGCCGTCCAGCCGCTGGTGGCGCACGTCGTCGTCCAAGCTAAATTCTTTCACAATAGGGTTTTGGCGCAATGCTAAAACTCTATAGTCAAAGCAGTCATTTTTAAATGACAAAAAAAACCATCTAATTCCAATTGTGAAATAGATGGTTTTTTTATTGTCTATCGTTATGAATTGGGCTTTTGTTGCAACATCCGTTTCATATCTTCAAGACTAATTTGACTAGTATCTTTGACAGCAATTCTGGGACTAGCTTGAATAGCATGACCGTAAATTACCTCGAAAGTTAAGCGCATACCCCCTTGATGTATTTGTGCTGCAATTTTTTCTTCAATTGCTAGCTCTAGCTGTGCCAACCATTTTTTGCCTCTTAAACCGGCAAAGCGTTGCGGGTGTAAATTGTGTCCCCACTGAGCTAAATCACGCAGTAACACCTTGGCACTGGTGTAGCTCAGCGTAATACGTTCTACATCCATGACTGGTTCGGTATAACCAGCTGCAATTAACATATCACCCCAATCGTGCATGTCAGTAAAGTCTTGGCAAGGTGCAGGCCAAGCTTGTTCTTGATATAAATTTCTTAACTCCATTAAGCTGTCTGGGCCCAAGCAAGAAAACATCAACATTCCGTTCACTGCAATCAGTTCACGCCATTTTTGCAAAAGACTTAAAGGGTCTTTACTGGTGTGTAAACTCATATTGGCCCACACCATATCGACACTACGTGGTTCTGGGGTTTGCCAAATAGTTGGTTTTATTGGGGTGTTGGCAGAGTGAGATGAAATACGGCTGATTTTTTCCTTCAACCAAGCACCCACACCATTGTTTGCTGGCTTGATGAATAATTCGGCTTGGGCTTGTCGCTGCTTAGTACTTTCGCAGGCAAACCATTGGGTGTTGGGACTTTGTTGTTGTAATAATAAATGGGCTTGTGTACCCCCATTTAAAACATTCCAATCTAGGCCTGTTTTTACCGATTGTTTAATCCATTGCAAGCGCTGTGTCATGCGTTTGCCAATTTCTTCATTGAGCCATGGGCTTTGACTTATGGTTTGATGTTCAAGCCTAAAAGCCGCTAAGGCATCAATAGTGGGCGGAAGAGGGGGTAATTCTGAATTCATAGGGTTAAAATTTGGAAAAACAACTTTCCAAAATAATTATTTTGATTAAAATGATGATTCTATTTTAACCAGTTGCCCAATCATTGTTTTTAATAGGGCGTGAAAGGTTATTACTTTAAGGGAATTAGCTAAAGGAATCTCTGCCAAACTTGCACAAAACGTTGCAATATGAGGTATTGCTCTTTGTTTTTTCCAGTAAGCAATCAGCCTGCAGTAATGCAAGTTATTTTCTAAGTTTATCGCCTAATCTTTATGGGTAAAAGGGGTAAAAATGCAGCCAGAATGGAGTAACTTAGGTCAAAAAAAATCGCTGATGAGTAGAACTCTTTGTTTAGCATGTCAACTCTGGGCCCCTGATGTGCTTTGTGACAATTGCTTAAATGAGTTTTTTGTGACTTATTCTAGGTGCACCATTTGTGCCTTACCTTTAATGGCTCAACTAGCGGGGCATTGTGATTGTACCGATTGGAAACACAGTCCCAACAACAGCCATGCCTTACTCAACTATAGCTATCCGTGGAATCAACTTATTAGCCAATTTAAATATCAGAGAAATGTTAATTTAGCGCCATTTTTTGGTCGACTATTACTGCAAAATAATTCAATTAAAGAGCAGCTCGAGCAGGCTGATTTTGTTTTACCCGTGCCACTTTCTAAAAAAAGAATTCAGCAGCGGGGTTATAACCAATCATTTGAGCTGGCAAAAAAAATGGCTCCACAAAAATCGCACCCTGATATTATTTTAAGAACTCATCATGTAGCAGCACAAGCTACTCTTAACCGTGAGCAAAGACTTAAAAATTTAACCCATGTATTTCAACTTGATCCTTTTAAGACCCGTTTAATTAGACAAAAGAAAATAGTCTTGGTAGATGATGTGTTAACCACTGGGGCTACTATACAAGCGGTGTGTGCCGCCCTTCAAAATGCCGATGTAGCTGAAATTTCAGTAGTGGTATTAGCGAGAACATTAACCATACAACAAGAAACGCTATTGAGTCTAGTGGCGACAAAATAAAGCCAATTTTTTACAGGCTAATACTTAAAAAATTGTCTGTTCTATTGGACAATAGAGAGATGTTTAATATTGTTTTAGTCCACCCCGAAATTCCGCCTAACACCGGAAATATTATTCGTTTAGCTGCTAATACCGGCTGTCAACTCCACCTAATCGAACCACTGGGTTTTTCCATGGAGGATAAACACATGCGCCGTGCCGGTCTTGACTATCACGAATACGCACATGTGCAACGTTATGCGAGTTGGCAAGTGTTTTTAGACTCAGTTCAAACCCCACACACCCGGCTTTTTGCTATGACTACCAAGGGTAGTAAGAATGGTTTTGAAACTTCATTTTTACCTGGTGATTATTTCTGCTTTGGTTCAGAAACCAGCGGTTTACCACCGACCGTAAGAGACACTTTTGCCAATGAGCAACGATTAAGACTACCCATGTTGGTTAATCAACGCAGTCTTAATTTATCGAATACAGTTGCGATTGTGGTGTATGAGGCATGGCGTCAAAACGGCTTTGTTGGTATGTTAGAGGGCGGTGCTTAAAGAAGGGCAATCGTCTGTGCTAAGGCTGGGGCTTTGCCCATTAAAATGTTCATTCTACAAAGGATTCAAGTGACTTGGAATGCTAGCTTAAAACTGGATTTTATCAATAAAAATCAAAAAACGGTTTGTGATTTTTTACATCTCGGGCCTTTACGAGTTTTAAAAAGCCTTTATCCTGAAGGCGACAAAATTTGTCACACTGTGTTAATTCATGCACCGGGTGGTTTGGTGGGCGGCGACTTGATTCAAATTGAATTGAATATGCAAGATCAAACACACGCATTAATTACCAACCCAGGCGCTACAAGATTTTATAAAACCAACGGCCAATTAGCTCAGCAAAATATTCAAATAAAGTTAGGCAAGCAAGCTTTTTTAGAATGGATGCCACTAGAAAATATTGCCTACAATAATTGTTTAGCAAGCAACAAGATTCAACTTGAACTAGCAGAGGGTGCCCAAGCCTTGGTTTGGGATGTCACTGCTTTGGGCTTAAAACAATCTAATTTGCCTTTTGTTGAGGGGCAATTCGAGCAAGAAATAAACCTCAATAATAAATGGCTAGAAAAGGCTATTATTAATGGGCTTGATCAAAGATTAATGCAATCTGAAGTGGGTTTAAATGGTTTTACGACCATCTCCAGTTTGTATTTTTTTTCGGGTAGCGATTTTTCAACAGAGCAACGCCAAGCTATTTTGGATCAGGCTTATGAGTTAATTCAAGCGAGTGGCTTGAGTGCAAGCGCAGGTGTAACTAGTCCCCATTCACAGGTTGTAGTGGTAAGGGTTTTAAGCCCAACTACCGAAACTAGTATGAATTTATTAAAATTGATTTGGGCCAGCTGGCGCAAAAATGAATGGGGCCTTAGCGCACAAAACCCTAGATTATGGTCTATGTAAAATCAATAAAATTGGCCTTGCAAACCCCAGCCATGAATGTGCTTAAGAGTTTTGCAGCAAACGACTTGAGTAGTAGGTGAATACTTTGAAAAGATAGAACAGCTGCTCAGTTCAAAGTGATTCACTTCTAATAATAAATGCTACTGGCGCCTTAAATACTCACCAAATGCTTAATGCCACGCGCCTGCATTTCATTGCCTGCACCCTTAGCCACAATTTCGCCTCTGTCCATCACATAAAAATTATCAGCTAAAGACTCTGCAAAATCATAATATTGCTCGACTAATACAATTGCCATATTTCCTTTACTAGCAATTAACTGAATAATTCGACCAATATCTTTAATAATGCTGGGCTGAATACCCTCTGTTGGCTCATCAAGAATTAAAACTTTAGGCTCCGATGCCAAAGCCCTTGCAATCGCTAATTGTTGTTGTTGCCCGCCCGATAAATCACCGCCTCTTCGGTTGCGCATTTGATGGAGTACAGGAAATAATTCAAACAACTCTGGTGGTATGGGTGTTTTTGCACTTTTACCCGATAAGCCCATGAGTAAATTTTCTTCGACTGTGAGTCGACTAAAAATTTCACGACCTTGAGGCACATAAGCAATACCGTTTAACGCCCGTTGCACAGTAGGCATTTTTTGAATCGCTTGACCCTTTAAAATAATTTCACCAGAGCGAATGGGTACTAAGCCCATAATGGATTTGAGCAAGGTAGTTTTGCCCACTCCGTTGCGACCTAATATAACCGTGATTTTTCCTAACTCGGCCTCAAGATCAAGCCCTCTTAAAATATGCGAGCCACCGTAGTATTGATGTAATTGTTGAATGCTTAACATTTATCGTCCTAAATAAACTTCAACCACTTGTGGGTTGGCCTGCACTTGAGCAAAACTACCTTCCGCAAGAACACTACCCTCGTGTAGCACAGTTACTTTGTCGGCAATGGATTGAACAAAACCCATGTCGTGTTCGACTACTACCAATGAATGTGATTTTTTTAACTCTAGACAAAGCTGCGCAGTTCTTTCGGTTTCATGATCAGTCATGCCTGCTACTGGTTCATCTAATAAAATGAGTTGGGGCGATTGTGCTAATAACATGCCAATTTCTAGCCACTGCTTTTGACCATGACTGAGCAAACCAGAAACATCATGAAGCCTGTCTTTTAAATGGATGGTTTCAACAATTTTTTCTAATTGCGTTTTTTGCTCGCCGTTTAAAACAAAGCGAAAAGAGGACCAAACATTTTTATTACATTGAATGGCTAGTTCTAAATTTTCAAAAACGCTTAGGTTTTCAAAAACAGTTGGTTTTTGAAATTTACGACCAATCCCTAGTCTGGCAATATCGGCCTCTTTGTAGCTTAATAAATCAATCGTACTGCCAAAAAAAACGACTCCTGTATCGGGGCGAGTTTTACCCGTAATAATGTCCATCATAGTGGTTTTTCCTGCACCATTGGGGCCAATAATGCAGCGGAGTTCATTTTTTGCGATTTGCAAAGACAATTGATTAATTGCTTTAAAACCATCAAAGCTAACCGATACATCCTCCAAATATAAAATTTGGCCATGTGTCATATCAAGATGTTCTGGGTCTAACACCCTAGAGAATGCAGCTTGCCTATCACCAGATTCAGTTTTGCTATTGGGCTTTTGCTGAGTTTGCATTTTTGTCAAACGTTCAGTACCTTCCATCATAAGATCGGGGGTCATTTATTTGCTCCTTTGAATTTTGCATTCCACCAACCAACAATACCTTTGGGTAAATACAAGGTCACAATAATAAAAATACTACCCAAAGCGAATAACCAAATTTCTGGAGCGACTACGGTTAACCAACTTTTTGCACCATTTACAAAAAATGCACCAATAATGGGGCCAACTAAACTAGCTCGGCCTCCCACCGCTACCCAAACTGCCATTTCAATCGAGTTGGCTGGACTCATTTCACTAGGATTAATAATGCCGACCTGTAGAACGTATAAAGCGCCTGCAAGGCCACACATCATGGCGGAGACAACCCATATAGTGAGCTTGTAGGTAATAGGGTTATAACCACAAAACATCACTCTCGATTCGGCATCACGAATAGCCATTAAAACTCGGCCAAATTTAGAGTTAACAATTTTTTTAGCCATTAAAAAACTAGCTAATAAAATAAGGCTGGTTAACACAAATAAAAACATTCTGGTTTCTTGGGTTGCAATTGGAAAACCTAATACTTTTTTGAAATCGGTAAAACCGTTATTACCACCCATACCTGTTTCATTTCTAAAAAATAACAGCATGGCAGCAAAAGTCATCGCTTGGGTAATAATTGAAAAATAAACCCCCTTAATACGAGATCTAAATGCAAAATAACCAAAAATAAAAGCCACTAAACCAGGTAAAACAAAAACTAATAACAGGCTAGCAAAAAAGTGGTTAGAAAGTGCCCAGTGCCAAGGAAACTCTTTCCAATCTAAAAAAACCATAAAGTCAGGTAGTGGGTTTTTATAGTTACCCTCTAGGCCAATTTGGCGCATTAAATACATACCCATTGCATAGGCACCTAAGGTAAAGTACAAACCATGACCCAAGGATAAAATTCCAGTAAAACCCCAAATCAAATCAATCGCTAAAGCACACAATGCATAGCACATTATTTTGGCTATTAATCCAACTGCATAATCACTTAAGTGAAACATACTATCGCTATGAATAAGCAAGTTAGAAATGGGAACTAGCACACATAACACCATTAAACTAAGCAAAAACAGCGTCCAAGCTTGAGGGCTAAGTAGCTGGCGTTGAGGATAATGAATAGAGGTCATATTGGGGGTAGAAATAGAATTCAATTGAGGTATTGAGGAGTTTGAAATACTCATAATTTAAGCCTCTGCACTTCTGCCTTTAAGGGCAAACAAACCTTGTGGGCGACGTTGAATAAAAATAATAATCATGGCGAGTACAAAAATTTTCGCCAATACTGCGCCTTGCCAGGCTTCAAAAAACTTAGTTAATACACCAAGCCCCATTGCTGCTACCACTGCTCCGGTTAGTTGCCCGACTCCGCCTAATACCACCACCATAAATGAGTCCACAATATAGCTTTGACCAAGATCGGGGCCGACATTACCAATTTGGCTCAGTGCACAGCCTGCAAGGCCAGCAATACCAGAACCCAGGGCAAAAGCAAATACATCAACCAAAGAGGTTTTTACCCCAACACAAGCGGCCATCGTACGATTTTGTGTTACCCCACGCATCCATAAGCCCATGCGACTTTTGTTCATCACCAGCACCATAGCAAGTAAAACCAAGCTTGCAAAAACAATGATAAAAATTCGATTCAGCGGGAGTTGTAAACTATTACTAATTTGAAGTGCACCACTCATCCAACTAGGATTTTCAACGGCAACATTTTGTGCACCAAAAATTGTTCTCACTAACTGCATTAAAATCAAACTAATACCCCAGGTAGCCAATAAAGTCTCTAGAGGTCGGCCATATAAATGCCGAATAACAGTTCGCTCTAAAATGATTCCCATTAGGGCTGCACTTAAGAATGCAATTGGAATAGAAGCAATTAAATAAAAGTCAAAATATTCAGGTAAAAGAGTTTTAAAAATATTTTGTACTACATAAGTGGCATAAGCACCAATCATCATTAGCTCGCCATGCGCCATATTAATGACACCCATTAAGCCATAGGTAATGGCTAAGCCTAAGGCGACTAAAAGTAAAATCGAGCCCAAACTTAATCCAGAAAATACTTGAGCCACTTTTTCACTTCTAGACAGTGATTTTTGAATTGCATCTAAAGAAGCTTGCATTATTTCTTTGACTTGTTTATTTTTTTCTTCTTCGATCGCTTTAAGTAAGTGGGTCTTGGTATTGGCGTCTGTGTTTTGGCTTAATTGTTGTGCCGCTTGTAGTCTTTCGCTGTCCGCACTACTGTGCAACTGAATCAATGCTTTTAATAGTTGTAGTTCAGCGGCAATAGCGGGGTCTTTTTCTGTACCAATGGCCTGTGTGACGATGGTTAAATAATCGTAGCTAGCTTCTGGCATTAGCATTTTTATGGCATCGACTCTATCTTGCTTGTTGACTGAACTTAACTTTATTTGTGCAATTGCTAAATCAATTTCTGTGCGAATACGATTGTTATTCACAATATCAATTAGCTCTGTGGTGGTAGGTACAGGTTTTTGATCTAAAAATTGAACGGCTACGCCTTCTTTTAATACTACTACATGAGTTGCGGTGAGTTTGATTTCATCGTTTAACAAGGCAGTTAAAAAGTTTTGTAATAAAACTGGTTTAGCTTGAACGGCAAGGTGTAAGGCCTCAATTCGTGCATCACTTTCACCTTCGGCAATCGATCGTAGCTGTGTTTCTGTCATTGCCCAACTTAATGTATAACTAGCAAACAACAAATACAGAGCAATAAAAAAACGCTTTGTCATAATGACCCTTCAAGAAAATATTTCAAAAAACGCAAGAAACCACGCTTGATTTCATTCAAGCGTGGTTTTTGATTTAAGTTAGATTATTTTTTTTCTGGCTCATCTTTTTTCTTGTCATTACCCACAATATAAGGTGACCATGGTTTGGCTTTTACAGGGCCTGGTGTTTTCCAAACTACATTAAATTGGCCATCGGCTTTGACTTCACCAATAAATACACTCTTGTGCAAATGATGATTTTTTTCATCCATTTTGCTAGTAATGCCGCTTGGTGCTTTAAAGGTTTGACCGCTCATTGCTGCAATCACTTTATCTACATCGGTTGATTTAGCTTTTTCAACTGCTTGTTTCCACATATTGATACCAATATAAGTGGCTTCCATTGGATCGTTGGTAAGTGGTTTGTCTTTATGACCAGCAATATTTTTGGCTTTTGCGTAAGCAGCCCATTTAGCCGTAAATTCTGTATTGGCAGGATTTTTAATGCTCATGAAATAATTCCATGCAGCTAAATGGCCTACTAATGGTTTGGTATCTACACCGCGAAGTTCTTCTTCACCCACAGAGAAAGCTACAACAGGTACATCTTTTGCTTTTAAACCAGCATTACCTAATTCTTTATAAAAAGGAACATTAGAGTCGCCGTTAATAGTAGAAATAACTGCTGTTTTACCGCCTGCAGAGAATTTCTTAATGTCGGCCACAATGGTTTGGTAATCGGAATGGCCAAACGGCGTGTATTTTTCTTCAATGTCGCTATCTTTAACACCTTTGCTTTTTAAGAAAGCGCGTAAAATTTTATTGGTGGTACGTGGATAAACATAGTCAGTACCTAATAAAACAAAACGTTTTGCACTACCGCCGTCTTTGCTCATTAAATATTCAACAGCAGGAATTGCTTGTTGGTTAGGTGCTGCACCTGTATAAAAAACATTTTTAGAGAGCTCTTCACCTTCGTATTGAACAGGGTAAAAAAGCAAACCGTTAAGTTCTTCAAATACAGGTAAAACTGATTTTCTAGAAACAGAAGTCCAGCAACCAAACACTACCGCTACTTTGTCTTGAGTTAAAAGTTGTTTGGCTTTTTCTGCAAATAAAGGCCAGTTAGATGCAGGGTCAACTACTACAGGTTCTAATTTTTTACCTAAAACGCCACCCTTTGCATTGATCTCATCAATCGCCATTAAGACGGTGTCTTTTAAAACCGTTTCGGAAATTGACATAGTGCCAGAAAGACTGTGGAGAACACCCACTTTAATCGTGTCAGCGGCCCAAGCAGGTACTGCGTTCAAACCTAAAATTGCAACTGTTGCAGCAATTGCTTTAAGGGAAAATCTACGTTTCATGGTTAACTCCAAGCAAAAATAAAACTATTAATTAAAAGGGTCGTGCGAATCGTTTGGTTCGTTCATCACTTCTGACACTTGAATATTAAAGTTTTGAATACATTTGATAAATACGACATTGGGCGTAGCCATCTTTATCAATAAATGCTGGTAGAAAAAAATGAAAGTTTAAAAACGAATAGCATTTATACGGTTCATCACCATCGCAGCAGCAGAGGTTCTGGTCTCTACTGCCAACTTACTAAAAACACGCTCTAAATGTTTTTTAACCGTAGCTGCACTAGCTCCAATAATGTCGCCAATATCACGATTGGTTTTACCTTTGGCAAGCCAATATAAAACTTCAGCTTCTCTTTGTGTTAATTTAAATTCATGCAAAATAGCAGTGATAAGGGAGGAGTCAGAGCTTTCTCGCATTACAACCAAATAACAATCATCTTCTACTTGGCTATGTAATTGAAATGACAACTGTCCCGTATCTTTTTTAATTTTTAAATCGGCTGGTTTAATACTGTTGTCGTTTAGTGAGTTTTTAATAAAAATTTCACGTTTTAACCAGTCATGTACCAGTGCTGCAATAAAAATACTGTCTAGCTCAAAATATTGGGCCAGTAACTCACTTGCAAGAGGTGTTTTCCATAAAATTTTGCCATTCGTAATGCTGACCATAATGCTGGCATAACCAAAGGCATCTAATGCGTTGCGACTTTGATTTTCTTGATGGTTGGCTTTTAAATGCACATTAATACGGGTTAATAATTCGCGCGTATTAATTGGTCTAGTGAGGTAGTCTAAATTGCCATATTCAAATGCTTCAGTAAGCTCGTCTACCTCATTGTGGTCAGCCAACAAAATGACTGCAGTTTTATTAATAACTGAATTAATTGTCATTTGCTTAACCACTTCATAAGCATTCAAAACTGGTAATCCAGTATCCATAATAATCAGATCAAAAGATTGCGTTTGAATTTTATCTAAGGCCTCCTGCCCATCACTTGCGGTATGTACGTTATAGCCCACCTCTTCTAATAGAAGAGATAAAACATTTAAATTTGGTAGATTGTCATCTACCAATAAAATTTCATGTGAATTAATAGATAAAATTTTTTTGTTCATATAAATGGCGACAAATTATGTCGTTAATTAAATGTCATGCACATTAATAAGCATTGGGAGCCAAATAAGGGCATGCTTGATTTTTTTGGTGCATCTACAGCTTTAGCGCTAGTGTTTCAACTCTTTAAAGCAGAAAAAACCTTAGCCTTTTGTACCAGTTGTTGCAATTGAGGCATCACTTCTTCAGTTCTATGCATTTTTCATGCCTACTTTTGGCTAATAAAAAAGTAGGCATGAATTTTGCATAGATCAATTGGGTTGGCTAGCAAACTTATTGAAGAGGATGACAAATGGAACTTACCCCCAGAGAAAAAGACAAGCTTTTAATTTTTACTGCAGCACTATTAGCTGAAAGACGACTTGCCAAAGGCCTGTTATTAAATTACCCAGAATCAATTGCCCTTATTAGTGCAGCGGTAATGGAGGGGGCTAGGGAGGGCAAAACGGTGGCCCATTTAGTGAGTTCCGCAAGGCATGTATTGCAGCGCCACCAAGTCATGGAGGGAATTGCTGAAATGATTCCAGACATTCAGGTAGAGGCGACTTTTCCCGATGGCACTAAATTGGTTACTGTGCATCAGCCAATTAATTAAATTAAATTAACTCAAGCTCCCTAAAGGATTTGTATGAAACGTATTGATCAATTTTTTGTAATGCTTTTTTTGTTGTCGGTTAATACAACATGGGCACATGACGGCCACGGTCAAATTGCTAGCAGTCATTGGCATAGCACTGATGTTTTTGGTTTTGTAGCTATTGCAGTGGTATTGGCTATTATTTATTTTAAAAGAGGTGGTAAATGATACCCGGCGAAATGTGGGTGGAGGAGGGCTTGCATCAATTGAATATAGGCCGTGAGCCTATTACTTTATTAGTAATTAATGCGGGCGATAGACCCATTCAAGTGGGCTCACATTACCATTTTTTTGAAGTCAATTTTGCCCTGCATTTTGATAGAGAAAAATCCAGAGGTAAACGATTAAATATTGCCAGCGGCTTGGCTATTCGATTTGAACCAGGACAAAGCCGAACGGTAGAGTTAATTGATTTTTTGGGCGATAAAAAAATATATGGTTTTAGGGCTGAAATTAACGGTGCATTGGATGCGCAGGGGCCCTTAAAGGAGATCCAATAATGGCGACTATACACAAGCGCGCATATGCAGAAATTTTTGGTCCCACAGTGGGCGATAAGGTTCGCTTAGCCGATACCAATTTAATTATTGAAGTTGAAAAAGACTATACCTTGTTGGCTGG
>CAZKWC010000012.1:55216-59120 GCA_964556425.1 uncultured Limnohabitans sp.
TAGATACCCATATTCATTTTATTTGCCCACAACAAATCGAAGAAGCTTTATGCAGTGGTGTAACTACCATGCTAGGAGGTGGTACTGGGCCGGCGACCGGTACTTTTGCCACCACCTGTACACCGGGGCCTTGGCATATTGAAAGAATGCTACAAGCGGCCGATGCTTTCCCTATGAATTTAGGATTTTTTGGTAAAGGTAATGCTTCATTACCCAATGCCCTTGTAGAACAGGTAGAAGCAGGCGCCATTGGCCTTAAATTACATGAAGACTGGGGTAGTACACCTGCCGCCATTAGCAATTGCCTAGACGTGGCGGATGAGCATGATGTGCAGGTAGCCATTCATACCGATACCCTTAACGAAGGTGGTTTTTTAGAAGATACCGTCAAAGCTATTAACGGTAGAACCATTCATACCTTTCATACCGAAGGGGCGGGTGGTGGTCATGCCCCCGATATTTTAAAAATTGTTGGTCACTCCAATGTGTTGCCGTCTTCTACCAATCCGACTCGGCCCTATACCATTAACACCCTAGATGAACATGTCGATATGTTAATGGTGTGCCATCATCTAGACGCTTCAATTGCCGAAGATTTGGCTTTTGCGGAAAGTAGAATTAGAAAAGAGACGATTGCCGCTGAAGATATATTGCATGATTTAGGTGCAATTAGCATGTTTAGTAGTGATAGTCAGGCAATGGGTCGAGTAGGCGAAGTGATTATGCGCTGTTGGCAAACAGCTCATAAAATGAAGGCTCAAAGAGGCCCACTATCAGATGATGCGACTGGCAACGACAATTTTAGAGTGAAGCGTTATATTGCTAAGTTAGCCATCAATCCCGCTATTACCCATGGTATTAGTCATGAGGTGGGTAGCATTGAAGTAGGCAAGTTAGCCGATTTAGTGGTGTGGAAACCAGCATTTTTTGGGGTTAAACCGAGTTTAATTTTAAAAGGTGGGTCGATTGCCATGGCTGCTATGGGAGATCCTAATGCTTCAATTCCCACTCCTCAGCCAGTGCACTATCGCCCTATGTTTGCTTCTTTTGGACGCTCATTGCATTTGTCTTCTTTAACCTTTGTCTCTCAATCTGCTTTTGCCAGTAATAAAGCGGCGCAATATGGACTACAAAAAACGATTTCAGCCATTGGTCGCACTAGAAATTTAACTAAGCAAGAAATGCTTTTAAATGACTATACACCGCATATGGAAGTGGATCCACAAACCTATTCAGTAAGGGCAGATGGGCAATTATTAACTTGCGAACCTGCCACCGAGTTACCCATGGCCCAGCGCTATTTCTTGTTCTAAGGCCCTTTATGATTGAATGCTCTAAATTGGTGAGCCAGGGTGCTGGTTTATCTAAAAAACTAATTGCCAGATTTCCCAAAATAATCCTTGATTGGGATAGTCGGCAAAAAAGTCGTTTAAATTGCGTTGATTCAATCGGCCGCAATGTGGGTGTATTTTTGCCTAGAGGTACGGTTTTAAGAGGCAATGATGTGTTGGTGGCCTCTGACGGTTCTTTAATCGAAGTGCAAGCGCAAGCGCAAGCGGTTTTGCGAATTGAGTATTGCCCAGAGCACGGAAGTTATTTTGATTTAATGCGGGCGGCTTATCATTTAGGTAATCGACATGTTCCCATAGAGCTAAGCCCAAGCTGTTTAAAGATTGAACCCGATCATGTGTTGCAAGCGATGTTGGAGTCCATGCATTTAATAGTGAAACAAGTGAATGAGGCTTTTGAGCCCGAGTCAGGGGCTTATGATCAGAGTTCATTTGCCGCTCACTCTCACCATCATCATTCTCATTCTCACTCTCATGAATCACACCATTCTCATGTGACTGGTGAATCAGCCCATAGTCATTCATCGCCGCAGCCAAGTAGTCTTGATAAAAATGGTGAACATCATCATGAGTGAAATAAGCAAGCAAGCCAATAACAATTTAGCTAATAAGCACGATAGCAGTTTGTTGCAATTGATGTGGTTAGCATCGCCAAGTTTGCCGATTGGTGGATTTGCTTATTCCGATGGCCTAGAGTCAGCGGTCAATTCAGGCATGGTGACTAATTTTACGCAGACCAAAAAATGGTTAACAGATCAATTGCATTTAACCTTGGCTAGAGCAGATTTGCCCTTGTTGGCTCACTCGATCAATGCTTGGCGAGAGCATGATTTGAAAACCGTGGAAGAGCTCAATCATTGGTTTTTAATGACCCGTGAAAGTTCTGAAGCCAGAGCTCAAACGATTCAAATGGGTTATTCATTTGTGGAGTGGCTTAAAAATCAAGAGAATGAATTAACCGATTATGTCTGGTTCAGCTCCATTAAACCGACCTATCCAATTGCCTTTGCTTTGGCAATTTCCAACTCGAATGCGAGTTTGCAAGACAGTCTTACTAGTTTTGCTTTTGCTTGGTCGGAAAACATGGTGCAGGCGGCCATGAAAGCCATTCCCTTAGGTCAACTTTCAGGGCAAAAAGTGTTGCAACAACTTTGTCAAGAAATACCTTTGGTGGTCAATAAAGCCCTTAGCGTTCCCTATGGTAAATGGGTCTCTTTTACCCCAATGCTCGCGATTTTATCTTCGCAACATGAGAATCAATATTCCAGATTATTTAGGTCATAAATATGAATCATCTTCATCAAATTAAAAATCGTAGTAAACGCCTACCTCCTTTAAGAGTTGGGATTGGTGGTCCTGTTGGTTCAGGCAAAACCACTTTATTAGAAATGTTGTGTAAAGCCATGCGCGATCAATATGACTTGGTCGCTATTACCAATGATATCTACACCAAAGAAGATCAACGCTTATTAACAGTCAGTGGTGCACTCCCTGCCGAGCGAATTATGGGAGTTGAAACAGGTGGTTGTCCGCATACTGCCATTAGAGAAGATGCTTCTATTAACCTAGAGGCAATTGATAGGATGTTGGTGCAATTCCCAGATGCCGATATTATTTTTATTGAGTCGGGTGGCGATAATTTAGCCGCTACTTTTAGTCCTGAACTAAGTGACTTAACCCTTTATGTGATTGATGTGGCAGCTGGCGAAAAAATTCCTAGAAAGGGCGGACCAGGCATTACGAAGAGTGATTTTTTTGTGATAAATAAAACTGATTTAGCCCCGCATGTAGGTGCTAATTTAGATATCATGAGAGCGGATACCTTAAAAATGCGAGGCACTAAACCTTTTGTAATGACTAATTTAAAAACTTTAGAAGGTCTGCAAGAGGTGATTCGTTTTATTGAAACCAAAGGCATGTTAATTGAATAAATAGTCATATTCTGCAAATAAAAGGAACCATTTTCTCTAATAAAAAAAGCCAATGAAATTCGTTTTCATTGGCTTTTTTATTACGAACTACTAAGCGGCAAATGATGCTACAAAGTGGGGCGCTGAATAGGGCTGTTTTATTTTTCTTGAGATGTAATAGGAGGGCTTTTTAAAATAGGGAAACGCAAAAGACTAGTAGCCAATAAGGTTTCGGCAAAAAAGCATAATAAGGCCATTACAAAGCCTCCAACGCCAATTAAAAATGCAATGGTGGCTACTTTATGGATTTGTAGTTCAGTGGTTTCACCAATAAACAAAGTCACAATCGTAAGCGCTATGCTAATCGCAGCAAAGGTAAGTAAGGCAATACAGA
Organism: uncultured Limnohabitans sp.; assembly: GCA_964556425.1. Taxonomy (GTDB): domain Bacteria; phylum Pseudomonadota; class Gammaproteobacteria; order Burkholderiales; family Burkholderiaceae_C; genus JALQUL01. Next base: position 58,870 of record CAZKWC010000012.1, read on the forward strand.
GATTAACTAAGCGGCCTCTTTTTTTAAGACGATTGAGTTCAGTATAGGCTTTATCAATATGTTGATGATGAGGATTATTTTCAATTTTATTTTCAATTAATCTTGCCCTATCAATAATACGGGCTAAACGCCCAGCTGCAGTACCAATCATGGCAGCCACTGCAGTCAGTAAAAATACAGGTGCAACTGCCAATTGAATGCCATGGGTAACAGTGTCTAAATCGGTGGCAAAAAACATAATAAATAAAAAT
>CAZKWC010000013.1:0-38799 GCA_964556425.1 uncultured Limnohabitans sp.
TCTTTTGGATTTTGTGCCATAAATTGACGAATCGCACCAGTAGAGGCCATACGTAAGTCGGTGTCGATGTTGATTTTACGAACGCCGTGTTTAATGCCTTCAACAATTTCAGCCACTGGCACACCATAGGTTTCACCCATAGTACCGCCATTTTGGTTGATAATTTCTAACCATTCTTGTGGTACAGAAGATGAACCGTGCATGACCAAATGGACGTTTGGAATACGGGCATGAATTTCTTTTACACGGTCAATACGTAATACTTGACCTGTAGGTTTTTTGCTAAATTTATAAGCGCCGTGTGAGGTACCAATCGCAATGGCTAAGGCATCAACATGGGTTTTAGCCACAAAGTCAGCCGCCTCAGCTGGGTCGGTTAATAATTGGCTGTGATCTAACACGCCTTCCGCACCAACACCATCTTCTTCGCCAGCCATACCGGTTTCAAGTGAACCTAAGCAGCCTAATTCGCCTTCGACTGACACACCGACTGCGTGAGCCATTTCAACTACGCGACGTGTTGTTTCTACATTGTATTCATAGCTAGATGGAGTTTTACCGTCTTCACGTAAAGAGCCGTCCATCATGACAGAGCTAAAGCCAGACTGAATAGAACGGAAGCACACTCCTGGTGTAGTGCCATGATCTTGATGCATACACACTGGAATATGTGGATACATTTCGATGGCAGCCACAATTAAATGACGCAAAAATGGTTCACCTGCATAGGTGCGAGCGCCAGCAGAAGCCTGCAAAATAACAGGTGAGTTAGTGGCATTAGCCGCTTCCATAATGGCGCGAACTTGCTCCATATTATTGACGTTGAAAGCTGGCAAACCATAACCATTTTCAGCAGCATGATCGAGTAATTGACGCATTGAAATTAATGCCATGATGATTTCTCCAAAGTTAAAATTCATTGAACCAAAAAGTTTGGTAACTCGTTGGTAACTTTTTTTCTTGATAAAAAAAGCCGCAATTAGCGTTGGGCTGATTGCGACTTTTAATCAATTAAGTTTTAAGCCCGTGAGCCTAAAACTTCAAATGCTGGAAGGGTTTTACCTTCTAGAACTTCTAGGAATGCGCCTCCACCAGTTGAGATGTAATCAACGTCGGATTCAATACCGTATTTGGCAATTGCAGCCAAGGTATCACCACCACCAGCCAAGCTAAATGCAGGGCTTTGTGCAATGGCATGGGCAATGGTTTTAGTACCGTTTTCAAAGGCAGCAAACTCAAATACACCGACAGGGCCATTCCAAACAATGGTGCCTGCTTTTTTAAGTTGCTCGGCTAACTGAGCCGCAGTCACAGGACCAATATCTAAAATCAAGTCGTCGTCTTGTACATCGGTGGCAGCCTTCACTGTAGCTACTGCATCAGCAGCAAAAGTTTTAGCACAGACTACATCGACAGGAATAGGTACAGATGCACCACGAGCTGTCATGGCAGCCATTACCGCTTTAGCAGCATCGAGTAAATCGGGCTCGGCTAAGCTTTTACCAATTTTTAAACCTGCCGCCAACATAAATGTGTTAGCAATACCACCACCGACAATCAATTGATCGACATTTTTAGCCAATGCTTCAAGAATGGTGAGTTTGGTAGAAACTTTAGAACCTGCCACAATCGCCACTAAGGGGCGTTTTGGTTGGTTTAAAGCTTTAGCAATGGCATCCATTTCGGCAGCTAATAAAGGACCTGCACAAGCCACAGGGGCGTATTGTGCAATACCATAGGTAGAAGCCTCTGCACGGTGTGCGGTACCAAAAGCATCATGCACAAACACATCACATAAAGCCGCCATTTTTTTGGCGAGTTCAGGATCGTTTTTCTTTTCGCCTTTGTTCACACGGCAGTTTTCAAGCATGACCAATTGACCAGGTTGAATGCTGACTCCATTGACCCAATCAGCAATAACTGGTATTTCACGACCCATGAGCTCACCCATGCGTTTTGCAACAGGGGCTAATGAGTCTTCTGGTTTGAATGCGCCTTCTGTGGGGCGACCCAAATGAGAGGTAACCATTACAGCAGCACCGGCTTTTAAAGCTTGTTCAATGCAGGGAATAGAGGCACGAATACGAGTGTCTTCGGTGATGTTGCCGGCATCGTCTTGCGGAACATTCAGGTCAGCGCGAATAAATACGCGCTTTCCTGAGAGGTCCTGATCAAGCATACGCTTAAATTTCATGACCAGACCTTTAATTATTGAGCAATTACACGAACCATCTCGAGGCACTTGTTAGAGTAACCCCATTCGTTGTCATACCAAGATACCACTTTAACAAAGGTTTTATCAAGGGCGATACCTGCTTCTGCATCGAATACGCTGGTGCATGATTCACCACGGAAATCGGTGGCAACTACTTTATCTTCGGTGTAACCTAAAACGCCTTTTAATGCGCCTTGTGACTGAGCTTTCATTTCAGCACAGATTTCTTCGTAAGAAGCTTCTGAGTTGAGTTCAACGGTTAAGTCCACTACGGACACATCGGAGGTAGGTACGCGGAATGACATACCAGTTAATTTTTTGTTGAGTTCAGGAATTACCACACCTACCGCTTTAGCCGCACCAGTGCTAGATGGAATGATATTTTCTAAAATACCACGGCCACCGCGCCAGTCTTTGTTAGATGGGCCATCTACTGTTTTTTGTGTAGCAGTTGCAGCATGAACAGTTGTCATGAGACCACGTTTAATACCCCATTTGTCATTTAATACTTTAGCCACTGGTGCCAAGCAGTTAGTGGTGCAAGAGGCATTAGAAATAATGGCTTGACCTGCATAGGTAGCATGGTTAACACCATACACAAACATTGGAGTGTCGTCTTTGCTTGGAGCAGACATAATGACTTTTTTAGCGCCAGCAGCAAGATGTTTATCTGCGGTGTCTTTAGTCAAGAATAAACCAGTGGCCTCTAAAACTACATCAGCGCCGATTTCATTCCACTTAAGAGCAGAAGGATCACGCTCTGCAGTTAAACGAATTTTTTTGCCGTTCACAATTAAAGTATTGCCTTCAACAGCGATGTCACCTTTAAAGCGACCATGTACTGAATCATATTTGAGCATATAAGCTAAATAATCTGGTTCTAACAAATCGTTAATACCCACGATTTCGATATCAGAGAAGTTTTCTACTGCAGCACGAAACACCATACGGCCAATACGACCAAAACCATTGATACCTAACTTAATTGTCATTTGATTTCTCCAAAATAAAAAATTAAAAATCTATTCGAAATGATGCCCGATTTGCCTGTTCGCTTGCTGACATAAGCCTAGCACTTGCTGGCAATCGGGAGTCAAAATTAACGAGTTGCCAATACTTTTTGCACAGTTTGAGCGACGTTTTCGGTGGTAAAACCAAAATGCTCGAATAAAACAGGTGCAGGTGCAGATTCGCCGAAAGTACTAATACCCACTACAGCAGCACAAGCATATTTCCACCAGAAATCTGGCGATCCCATTTCAACCGCAATACGTGGTAAGTTGGCCGGTAAAACGCTGAGTTTATATTCCACTGATTGTTGATCAAAAGTGGTGGTGCTTGGCATTGAAACCACACGTACTGCAATTTTGCGCTCGGCTAACAACTGCTGTGCTTTTACCGCTAATTGAACTTCAGAACCAGTGGCAATAATCACGGCTTGTGGCTTTTTGTTCATGCCAACATCGAGTGGATCGGACAATACATAAGCACCTTTGCTGATGTCGGCCAATTCGGTTTTTTTGGCATAAGTTAAGTTTTGACGGCTTAACAAAAGTGCAGTTGGTTTATTGTGATTACGTAATGCCGCAATCCAAGCCACTGTGGTTTCTGTGGTGTCAGCAGGACGCCATACATCTAGGTTAGGAATGAGGCGCAAACTAGCCGCATGCTCGATGGATTGATGGGTTGGGCCATCTTCACCAAGACCAATACTATCGTGGGTAAATACATGCACCACACGAATTTTCATGAGGGCAGCCATACGAATCGCATTGCGTGAATAATCACTAAAGGTTAAGAATGTACCGCCGTAAGGAATGTAACCACCGTGCAAAGCCACACCATTCATGATGGCAGCCATACCAAACTCACGAACACCATAATTAATATGACGACCGCCTACACCGGCTTCATTTTTAACCACTTCGCCAGCTTCGGTAAAGCGTAAATTAGGGGTGCTAGAGGTATTGGTTAAATTAGAGCCGGTTAAATCGGCACTACCGCCTAATAACTCTGGCAAAGCAGCAGTAAAGGCTTCAAGCGCTAATTGTGATGCTTTACGTGATGCAACGGTTTCTGCTTTGGTGTGAGCTGCTACCACATTGTCAAAAGCGGTTTGTTCAAAATCAGCAGGTAATTGACCGTTCATACGACGAGTAAACTCGGTTGCTAATTCTGGGAATTCTTCGGTGTATGCCGCAAAGGTTTGATTCCATGCGTCTTGAGCAACTTGACCCCTGGCTTTTGCATCCCATGCTAAATACACATCTTCAGGAATAACAAAAGGTTCGGCTGACCAACCCAAGGTTTCGCGCATTAAAGCGATTTCAGTAGCACCTAATGGCTCGCCATGTGCCTTAGAGGTATTGGCACGATTAGGACTGCCTTTACCAATATGGGTTTTACAAATAATAAGCGTTGGTTTAGTTGCACTTTGTTTGGCTTTTTCAATGGCAGCTGATACGGCATCAATGTTGTGACCGTCAACTTCGGAGCCGGCTGCGCCAATGACGTTCCAGCCATATGCTTCAAAACGTTGAGCGGTGTTATCAATAAACCAAGGCGCTACTTGGCCGTCAATAGAAATGCCGTTGTCATCGTACAAGGCAATTAATTTATTAAGTTTCCAAGCACCCGCTAAAGCAGCTGCTTCATGGCTAATACCTTCCATTAAACAACCGTCACCCATAAATACATAGGTATTGTGGTCAACAATATTGTGACCTGAACGATTAAATTCACTGGCTAATAATTTTTCAGCAAGGGCAAAACCTACTGCGTTGGTAATACCTTGACCTAATGGACCAGTAGTGGTCTCAACACCTGGGGTAATACCAAACTCGGGATGACCTGCTGTTTTGCTGTGCAATTGACGGAAGTTTTTGATTTCTTGCATAGGCAGGTCGTAACCTGTGAGATGCAATAAACCGTAAATTAACATAGAGCCGTGGCCGTTAGATAAAACAAAACGATCGCGGTTGGCCCATTTTGGATCTTGCGGATTGTGACTTAAATGTCCATTCCAAAGCGCAACTGCCATTTCAGACATGCCCATGGGGGCTCCTGGGTGGCCAGAGTTAGCTTGCTGAACCGCATCTGCGGCCAAAACACGAAGGGCGTTTGCCATGGTGGATTCCGTGGCGGGAGATAACACTTGTTCTGTAGAGGTCATGGGGTGTGCAAAATATGGGAAAACCCGTATTTTGCCACTTTGCGAGGCCATCTGGCTTACATTGAGTCATTTCAGGCTCAAAATTAGGCTAAAAAATTGAATTTAATTTTTTACAACAGCTCAAACCGAAACAAAATATCAATTCACTTCATTTTAGTGAAGGCGATGGCTTTTAAAAACTAAAAGGTTGATTAATCAAAATGGCTCATTCAAGTTGAGCCATTTTGCTTATTTGATTGGCAGCGCCTCAGTATTAAATAGTAGCTGCTTTGGTTTTAAGTTGGCTAATAATGCCGCTATATCCACCATCAGCATCTGGAGCACCAAAAACCGCACTACCTGCTACTACTGTGTCGGCTCCTGCTTGCACAATTTCAGCAATATTAGACAAGTTGGCACCGCCATCAACTTCTAGCCAGATATCTTGGCCACCCGCTTGTTTGTGTGCATCAATTAATTGCCTGACCGCTTTTAATTTAGCTAAGGTGCTAGGAATAAACTTTTGGCCACCAAAACCAGGATTCACACTCATTAATAAAATCATGTCGAGTTTATCCATGACGTATTCAAGGCATGACAAAGGTGTAGCGGGGTTGAGTACCAAGCCGGCTTTACAACCATGCTCACGAATTAAGGACAAACTACGGTCGATATGGGCAGACGCTTCTGGATGAAAAGTAATAAAGTTAGCTCCAGCTTTGGCAAACATTGGAATAATAGCGTCCACTGGCTCTACCATTAAATGCACATCAATTGGAATTTGTACATGCGGACGAATGGCTTGGCATACCATAGGGCCAATGGTTAAATTGGGCACATAGTGGTTGTCCATAACGTCAAAATGCACTAGGTCTGCACCTGCTTTTTCAAGGGCACGAACTTCTTCGCCTAAACGAGCAAAATCAGCCGATAAAATAGAAGGAGCAATACGAACAGAGGATGAGCTCATAATAATAAATAAATAAAATGGTGAAATAAAAATAAAAGTAATCGGTTTATCTTCTAGGGTTCAAAACCAAAAATGTAAAAAGCGAGTTACTTGTTAGCCCAACATCAACCAAATGCCAACTCCCACCATTAGGGTGCCAGCAATTCGATTTAATAATTTGACATTTTGCTGATTCAATAATAAGTGACGAAGCATTTGACCACCGCTGGCATAAAGCATGAGGCATAAAAACTCTATACTTAAAATAATGGAAAGCAAAGTGATAAGTTGAGGCGCCATTGGCTGGCTCGCATTTAAAAATGGTGGTAATAATGAAACAAAAAAGGCCCAACCTTTAGGATTTGCTACTGCGGTAAAAAAACCTTTTAAAGCGAGATCTAATGGCTTACTTGAAACGGGCAAGACACTATTTTGATCTGGAATAGCCAAGCTACCTTTCGATTGCCACATTTGAAAACCAATCCAAATTAGATATAAGCCCCCTATTATTTTAAGCGCTATAAAAACTTGTGGAAAGCGCAACATAATAGTGGCCACTCCCAAACCAGCACTTGCTCCCACCAAACCCACACCAATTAACTCGCCCCACATCATATGCAGGCTTTTTTTAACACCAATTGACATTCCTAAGGTCAGCGCTAAAGTCATGCACAGGCCTGGGGTAACCGAGACAAAGAAAAAAGTGGGTAAAAAGATAGCAAGTGTAGCGAATGACATAGAATTAAGAATCAGTTAATAAATAGAGTTTAATGTAGTTATTGAAGGGCTGTGCAACAGTTGCGACAAGTGCTTCTATTACTTTTTGGCTTGAACCATCATATGAATTTTGAAAACCGACATCATTATTATGATTAACTGTAGGCCTCAACTTCTATACTAAGCCTGTCGCAAACTCAAGACATGCAAGCATGTAGCCAAACAAGATGGGCTGCTAGGCGGAATTTAAAATCATCTAAGCCCTGCTATGAATGCACTCACGAGTTTTAAAACAGGTTCATTTAACATCATAAGGCATGATTTTTTATCATTATAAATAGACTAAGTTCTTTGTCTCAATCAAAATAAAATATTTGAAGGTGCTCAATCGGTATTGATTGCGCCCTCTGCACGACTGCACAAGCTTACAATAACAATATGCAAACTCAAACCTCATCTACGGCTGTGCCAAGCCCCACCAAAAAAAGCTTCAAAGCCAAAATGCTAGAGGCAAGAGAAGATGCGATTATTCAATCAGTTAATCGCCTTTTATCCGAAAAAGGCTTTGATGCTATGACGGTTGATGAGGTCGCCAATGAAGTGGGCATTGCCAAAGCTAGCCTTTATAAACATTTTGCCAGCAAAGAAGATTTAGCCTGTGCAGCCATGGTAAAGGTCATGCAAAAAGCACAAATTTTTGTGCGTGACTGCCAAGCTCAGTCAATTGCCCCATTAGATAAAATAAAACAAGTCGCTAGATGGACTATGGCCTTACAACTTCAAGGTCAAATGCCTTCTTTGCCAAGCCAAAACTCTAGCCTTAGAGCCACCTTGATGGCAAGCAAAGATTATATGGATGGCTTAATGGAAATAACCGATGTATTGGGGGCGTGGATTGAGTCCGCTCAAAATGACGGCTTTCTTAATGCTGAGTTGCCACCTATTGCTGTTTTATACACTTTGTTTGCTAGAGCCTGTGACCCTGTTCTAGAGTTTTTGCAAATGTCTGAACTTTATTCTGATGAACAAATTTTAGATATGGTGATGAGTAGTTGTTTTAATGGTTTAGCTATTAAAAAATAAAAAGCAAACCTTAAGATTTGCTTTTTAATATTATTCAACCAGCTATTTACCTGACAATTAAAACGGGTACAGAACAAGTGCCCAGTACTTGATTGACTACCGAGCCCATCACCATATTGACAATATTGCCGTGACCGTGCGACCCCATTACCACTAAATCAAATTTACCGGCTGTCGCAAATTTGGCAATGGTTTCACCAACAGGCCCTACTTTGGTCACAAATTTAGCTTCTAGCGCATGATTATTTAAAAACTGCTTAATTGGTTTGAGTATTTTGTCAGCGTCTTCTTGATAATAACTCTCTAGGGTTTCTTTACCAACGGCCTTTTTAACGCGTGGCGGCACAGGCGGGTGCACCGTGACTACCGTAATATCTTGATTAAGCGACAACAACTCTTCATGAGTTGCCAAATAGGCCAACATTTTTTTGGTGAAATCGCTGCCATCTACGGCTAATAAAATTTTCATGCGGAGTCCTTTTAACCTTTATATGTGAAAAATTTACTCTAACATATTTTTTTGCTTGTATGGACTATTCAAACACTTCTTGAGCTACCTCAAGTAATTGTTCTCTTAGCCATTGATGAGCCTCTTCATCACCCATATTTTGATGCCAAACTACATCCACTTGCACAGGTGGCACTTGAAATGGCAGATCTAACATTTTGACATTTAGCGCCGTATGGGCGGTGGCTAAAAAATGCCTTGCGCTAACGGTTAACAAATCAGACGCCTCCACAATTTTTAAGGCGGTATAAAACTGATTCACCGTAAGAGTCACCTGACGGCTTCTGTCTATAGCCGATAGTGCTTGATCTATAAAACCGTAAGGTCTGCCCGATAAACTCACCAATACATGATGAGCTTGGCAATATTGATCTAAAGTGATTGCGGTTTGCTGGGCTAAAGGATGATCTGCTCGCAAGATACACACATAATCGGATCGATACAGACGCTGCCTACTAAAGGCATCCGATAAACCAGATTGTTTTCTGAGTGTCATATCTTCTTGAACCGCTGGAAAATGTCCTAAGGCCATATCGGCATGACCATCAGCTAATAGTTTACGTGGGTCACGGGTAGCCAAAGGCACAATTCTAATTGCCACCCTAGGGGCTTGAGTTTGTAATCGTTTGATGAGCTCTGGCATTAAGGCCATTGCCGTGGCATCTGACATTGCTAAAACAAACTCTTTTTCAGTGGCTTGGGCATTAAAAGCGATTGGATTTAAAGCAAGTTTGAGTTGATCGAGCGCATTTCGTACCTGTGGCCACAAAATTAAGGCTAAAGGCGTAGGCTCAACCCCTGCTCCGTTGCGTTTTACCAACTCATCCCCCAAGGAATCTCTTAATCTTTTAAGAGCATTACTGACTGCAGGCTGAGACAAAGCCAGTCTTTCAGCTGCTCTAGTGAGATTGCGCTCCAACATTATCTCGTCAAAAACCCTCAAAAGATTTAAATCGAGTGTTTTAAAATTGACTTTGGCTGATTTCATGGTATTTATTATCACTATTATGAATGATTAATATAATAAATTTCAATTTTAAAAATATCAGTATTTACCCTAGTATTGAGACATCTAATAACAAACGAGGCTCACCATCATGACTTCACATACAACAAAATTAATTCATCCGCATGTTTCTGTTCAACAAAATTCAGTAGGCCAAAAGGCTAGTTCTTCTTCATTTTTTAATGCAAAAATGCCGCGTTGGGGTTTAACCCGCACTATTTCTGCTTTCTTATTATTAAGCGCAAGTGCCATCGCTGTCAGTATTGCTGATTTAGTTTTAGGCACTTGGGGTGATGACCACTTAATCTCTGCTTTTATATTATTAATGGGCGTAGTCGGCATTACTTTATGGTTATTAAGTCCAGTTGCCTGGAACTTAGCTCGTAAAGTAAGCGGTGCGGTTCGTGCAATTGTAGTGATTGCTAAAAAGCAACAAAATGAGCGCCAATTTTGGAATGCAGCAATGGCAGATCCACGCTTAATGAGCGAATTGCAAACCATGGCTTTTGTCCAAGATACAGAACTTCAAATTCAAGCTCCAAGTAGTAACAGTGCTATCGCTACTTACATTGCAAAATCTTGGAATAAATTTTTGGTCAATCAAGAACAAAAACGTGCTGACGCTTATACATGGGCCTGTGCACAACAAGACCCACGTTTAATGGCAGAACTTCAAATGGCAATGTTACGTGGCCGTGGCAATCAATAAATCTTGATTTAAAACTAAAATTTTGATTTTAATTAATCAATAAAAAGGGGGTACTTGTTAACAAGTACCCCCTTTTTTAATGGCTTAAAACCATTATGCTAATTGCTCTAATTGAGCTTCAATTTTTGCTTTAGTCGCACTTAACTCGGCTGGCAAATGATAGGCTAATTGATCAAACAATTCAGCATGTAATTTCATTTCGGCTTGCCATGCAGATTTGTCAATACTAATGACCGATTGGAATTGGTCTTGATTAAAATCTAAACCAGTCCAAGTTAAAGCATCGTAACTTGGGCTTACACCCATTAAATGTTCAGAACCTTGGCCCTTGCCTTCAATGCGATCAATCATCCACTTTAAGACGCGCATGTTTTCGCCGTAACCTGGCCAAACAAACTTGCCATCTTCGCCTTTACGGAACCAGTTGGTAGTGTAAATTTTTGGCAATTGTGCACCGCTACCGGCTAATTTCTCACCCAATGAGAGCCAGTGTTGGAAATAATCGCTCATGTTGTAACCCATAAAAGGCAGCATTGCGAATGGGTCGCGGCGTACCACACCCATTTGGCCGGCAGCAGCTGCGGTGGTTTCGCTACCCATTGTGGCGGCCATATAAACACCTTCTACCCAGTTACGAGCTTCGGTGACTAAAGGCACTGTGGTAGAACGACGACCACCAAAAATAAAGGCATCAATTACCACACCTTCTGGATCATCCCAAGCGCTATCGAGAGCTGGGTTGTTAGTGGCTGCAACAGTAAAACGGGCATTTGGATGAGCTGCTTTTGCACCTGTTTCTTTGGCAATAGCTGGAGTCCATTCATTACCTTGCCAGTCAATAGCGTGTGCTGGTGCATCAGACATACCTTCCCACCATACATCACCATCATCAGTTAATGCAACATTGGTAAAGATAACATCTTTATCAAGGCTAGCCATACAGTTAGGATTGGTTAAAAAGTTAGTGCCCGGTGCCACACCAAAATAACCCGCTTCTGGGTTAATGGCACGTAATTTACCGTCTGCACCTGGTTTAATCCAAGCGATATCATCACCAATGGTGGTTACTTTCCAGCCGTCAAAACCTGCTGGTGGAATTAACATCGCAAAATTGGTTTTACCGCATGCGCTTGGGAAAGCTGCAGCGACATGGTATTTTTTACCTTCTGGATTTGTCACGCCTAAAATGAGCATGTGCTCGGCTAACCAACCTTGGTCACGGCCCATATTAGAGGCAATACGTAGGGCAAAACATTTTTTACCCAATAAAGCATTACCACCATAACCAGAACCGTAGCTCCAGATTTCACGAGTGGCTGGGTAATGCACAATATATTTAGTTTTGCTGCATGGCCATTTTACATCTGCTTGACCGGCTTCTAATGGCGCACCTACAGTATGTACACAAGGTACAAACTCACCATCTTCACCTAACACATCAAATACTGCTTTACCCATGCGCGTCATGATGCGCATATTGACAGCTACATAGGCACTGTCAGATAACTCAATACCGATATGCGCAATTGGGCTACCCAATGGACCCATAGAGAAAGGCACCACATACATGGTGCGACCCTTCATACAGCCCTCAAACAAAGGTTGTAATGTTTGACGCATTTCTGCTGGAGCCATCCAGTTATTAGTAGGACCCGCATCTTCTTTTTTCTCGGAGCAAATAAATGTGCGATCTTCTACACGAGCTACATCGGAAGGGTCTGAGCAAGCTAAAAAGCTATTAGGACGTTTCGCATCGTTTAATTTTTTAAAGGTGCCTGCAGCCACCAATTGTTCGCATAAACGGTTGTACTCTTCTTGACTACCATCACACCAAACAATTTGATCAGGTTGAGTTAAGGCAGCTATTTGACCTACCCAAGCAATCAATTTTTTATTTTTGACATAGCTGGGTGCATTAACGCTTAATTGACTAGCGCCTGCAGATAAAGATTGAGTCATGATAATTTCCTAAAGTTTAAAAACTGTTTGCAAAACAGCATTCATTTTTTGTCAAAAATAAGTGTTTGCTTTGGAAATAGTTTTTGTAGAGTAGTGATTCTAAGAAGCAGACTTGCCTTGAGCTTGCAATTTACTCAAAACTTTATGCCTTGATTGCATAACCTTATGCATTTAACCTAAAACCGATACCATTTATTTTTATTTTTGTAATGAATGGGGTGCAACTTCTTTTGTCATAACTATAAATGCAGCGGATTAGAGTAAGGGCTACACAATTGAAGAGAAAGCACAGAAAGGAAATCTCATGACGCTAAAAAACAAAAAAACCTTTTAAGCATAAAAAGCCTAAAAGGTTTTAAAAACGATGAAAGGCCAATAAAGCCTTTACTCAATGACATCAATAACTTCAATCAACCAATAAGTCAAAACCGACCTAGCTATTGATGATAGTTATTAGTTTTACGCCATGGAAACAGCAATAAAAGCCAATAAAAAAATGAGTGCAGCGCCAGCAACTGGAATAACTACTGGAATTTGATGAACAATACTTTCGACTACATCTACTTCTTCTGAAGCATTGTGGTGGCTTGAATGATCTGCGGACATATTGTCTCCTTTGGGAAATGTATAACTGATAAATTCAAATTGATTTAAATCAATTCAATATTTTACAAGGAAGTTTGAAACTTGGCTCAAGAGATCAAAAATTCTGTTGGTTTTGGACGATTCAAATCAATTTGAGAGTATTTGCTATTAAAAAAATTTGAAAGCTATTCACAAGCGCTATCTTTACGAGTATTGTTTAGTCAGCTTCAACTTTTAATGGTCTGCAACTCGTTAAAGTTGCCCCTAGCCATTGCCAAATTTCATTTGTTTACCGTTTGGAGGTTGCGTACAATGTTTCAGTCGCATGAACACGAGGTCATCACTTCTGAACTACTGTTGTCTCCAGGACTTAAAGAGACTCCAGTACTCGAATTAATGTGTTCCTATTTTGTACTCACATTAGCAGCTAGGCAAGGACCCAAATTCAACATACGAAGAGACCTTAATAATTTATTAACGCTCACAGGCCGGCATATGGTCTGGCCCGAACCAATACTTACTAAGCTAAGGGATTTTCTTAGCCTGCGCTGTAAAGACAACGACTACTGGAAAAATCATGAACAACTTAGCCATGAAATTTTCTTAGAGCGGCATGGTATTTGGCGCGGTCCTTACGAAGAAGGTTCTTTGTTTTTTTATTTAGATGAATATGCTAAAGATCAACCCAAAGACTTATTAACCGCTTTGTACGCTACTACTCAATGGATAGGACATAGTGTTAAAAAACAAGATACCTTAGTAGAAAAAAATATTGATAAATTAAGCCAACTACTAAATTTAACGGCAGCAGAAAAAGCGGTGCTTTTACTTGGCACCTTAGCTAGGTATCAAAGAGATTTACGTAGTTTATTAGTAGAGTTTAAGGTCAGCAATGCACCAGAAGCTTACGAGGCCATTGCGCAAGTAGCAGGAGTTCAAGCCAACGAAATTGCTGAAGCCTTAAGGGCAGGTTCAAGGTTAGAGCGAATCGGCATGTTGGAGAATTTAATTTCCGAGCATAGTATTACAGACTTATCTGATCTCATGAAAGTCAGCGACAAACTACCCTCTGTTTTGATGCGTGAATACCGCGATCAAAATGAATTAATGGCAGTTTTTACCAGTCCTTCTAATACCAGTACCCTAGTATCTTCAGATTTTTCTTACGTACAAGCCGAAGTCGAAATACTGAGTCAGCTTTTACAAAAATCCAATCAAAACCAGCAAGAGGGGGTCAATATTTTAATTTATGGGCCACCTGGTACAGGTAAAACAGAATTAGCAAAAGTATTGGCACAAAATGCCAATTTACAATTGTTTGAGGTGGAATATGCCGATCGAGAGGGTAACTCTTTAACCGGCAAAGACCGTTATCGCTCTTTACAAATGGCACAGGTTTTTCTAAAAAATAATCACAATGTGGCATTGTTATTCGACGAGGTTGAAGACGTCTTTCCCAATATCAGTCCCGATGCGGCACACTATATTTCACGCCAAGAAAACAAACCCAACTCTCTTTCTAGTTCGAGCGTCAACGGCAAAGCATGGGTGAATCAAATTTTAGAAAGCAACCCAGTACCTACTATTTGGATCACCAATAGAATCGAACAAATCGACCCCGCTTTTCGCCGTCGCTTTGCCTATCATCTAGAACTCAACTCCCCCCCACCAGGGGCACGTGAACAACTCATCAGAAAAACCCTAGAAGGAGTTGCAGTTTCTGATGATTTAATTAAGCAGTTATGTGCCCGAACAATGCTGACCCCTGCACAAATTCGTACAGCAGTACGTTTTGCACAATTAGTTCAAAATGACAACTACACCATTGATTATTTAATTGAAAAACAACTCAAAAATGCCGATTCCGCACTTGGTCTCAGTGATCAATCAGAGCATCGCTCGTTACACGTAACACACTACAACTTAGCAGTTTTAAATTTAAAATCTCGCTTTGAAATGACTAAAATTATTCAGTCTTTAAAAGCCAGAGGTCATGGTGCGCTTTGCTTTTTTGGACCACCAGGTACAGGTAAAACAGCACTTGCCAACCATATAGCAGAGCAATTAGGACAATCACTTTTAGTGAAACAAGCCAGTGACTTAATGAGCAAGTATGTCGGGGAGACCGAAAAAAATCTTGCCAATATGTTTCATCAGGCGACCGCAGAAAACGCGGTTTTACTACTAGATGAAGCTGACAGCTTTTTCCAAGACAGAAGAGGTGCGCAGCGCAACTATGAGGTCACCGAGGTGAATGAAATGTTGCAACAAATGGAGCGCTTTAAAGGAGTGTTTATTTGTACCACTAATTTTATGGATAGGCTTGATCAAGCCTCTTTAAGACGCTTTACCTTTAAGATTGAATTTAAACCACTAACACCGGCCCAAAGGCTCATCATGTTTGCACAAGAAGCAATGCCAGAGCCTCACTTAGCCATTAGTCCTGAAATTCAAGTGCGCCTTCAAAAATTAGACCAACTCTGCCTAGGAGATTTTGCGGCAGTCAAAAAACAAATACTTATTTTAGATGATGTTTTTAGTCCTCTTGAGTTTTTAGAACAATTAGAAGCCGAGCACCGAATAAAACCTGAAGTTCGCGAACATCGCCATATGGGCTTTACCAGCTCTTACTCTTAATAGCGTTTAGCAATAAAAGCCAAACCACCAAGCTTTCATATTTTTGATTTAGCCTTATTCAATTAAAGCCAATTGGGAAATGTAAGCACAATTACGAGAACTGCTCCTACAATAGACCTCCTAGACTACTCTTTATTTTGAAACAGAGTGGGCGTAAAGAAGAGGACAACACTATGGCAACAACGCCTAAAACCGAAAACGCAAACGAAATGCTGCGCCGTGCAGCCTTGGACTATCATCAAAATCCAATACCTGGCAAGTTAGCCATTGCAGCAACCAAACAACTAACCAACCAACGCGACTTAGCGCTGGCCTATTCTCCTGGTGTGGCCGCTCCTTGTGAAGAAATCGTCAAAGACCCAGCAGCTGCCTTTAAATACACCAGTAGGGGTAATTTGGTCGCGGTGATTACCAACGGCACAGCGGTACTCGGTTTAGGCGATATTGGCCCATTAGCCGCTAAACCTGTAATGGAGGGTAAAGCAGTTTTATTTAAAAAATTTGCTGGTATTGACGTGTTTGACATTGAAATCAATGAAAAAGACCCTGCCAAATTAGTTGAAATTATTGCCTCTCTAGAACCTACATTTGGTGGTATTAATCTCGAAGATATCAAAGCTCCCGATTGCTTTTATGTAGAGCGTCAATTACGTGATCGCATGAAAATACCAGTTTTTCATGATGATCAACATGGCACGGCTATTTGTGTGGGCGCCGCCATCATGAATGGTTTAAAAGTGGTAGGCAAAGACATTAAAAATGTCAAATTGGTCAGCTCGGGTGCAGGTGCAGCGGCTCTTGCCTGCCTTAATTTATTAGTCAAATTAGGCATGCCCCGTGAGAACATCACCGTCACCGACTTAGCTGGTGTGGTGTATGAAGGTCGCATCGAGTTAATGGACGAAGACAAAGCATTTTTTGCCCAAAAAACAGATGCCCGTACTTTGCTTGACGCTATTCCTAACGCTGATGTGTTTTTAGGACTTTCTGCCGGTGGTGTATTAAAACCAGAAATGGTCAAATTAATGGCCAAGCAGCCCTTAATTTTTGCCCTCGCCAACCCCACACCAGAAATTCGCCCAGAAGAAGTAAAAGCGGTCAGAGACGACGCAATTATTGCCACTGGACGCTCTGACTATCCTAACCAAGTGAATAATGTCTTGTGCTTTCCTTATATTTTTAAAGGTGCACTCGACTCTGGTGCCACCACTATTACAGTAGAAATGGAAATTGCGGCAGTTCATGCAATTGCACAATTAGCGCAAGCCGAACAAAGTGAAGTGGTAGCGGCTGCCTATGCCGGAGAACAACTGGCCTTTGGCCCAGAATACCTCATTCCAAAGCCATTTGACCCACGTCTCATGATGAAGATTGCACCAGCAGTCGCTCAAGCAGCCAAAGACTCTGGCGTGGCTTCTAGGCCTATTGAAGACATGGCAGCCTACATCGAAAAACTACAAAGTTTTGTTTATGCCTCTGGCACCATCATGAAGCCAATTTTTGCAGCGGCCAAACGCGCTACTAAAAAACGCGTGGCCTATTGCGAAGGAGAAGAAGAAAAAGTCTTGCGTGCAGCACAAATTGTGGTCGATGAAGGTATTGCACGTCCTACTTTAATTGGCCGACCCGATGTGATTCAAAAACGAATTGAAAAATTTGGCCTCCGTTTGCAAGAAGAACTTGACTACGATGTGGTCAACGTGGAAAACGATCACCGATACAATCAGTTTTGGCAAACCTATCACAAAATGACCGAGCGCAAAGGTATTACAGCGCAGTTCGCCAAAATCGAAATGCGCCGTCGCCTCACCTTAATTGGCGCCATGCTGATTCACAACGGCGATGTTGACGGCATGATTTGCGGTACATGGGGTAGCACAGCCATTCATCTTAACTACATTGATCAAGTCATTGGTAAACATGAAGGTGGCAGCCCTAGTACAGCGCAAGACATTCCAGTATATGCCTGTATGAATGGCCTAATGTTGCCCGACAGACAAGTATTTTTAGTCGATACTCATGTGAACTACGACCCTAGCGCCGAAGAGTTAGCCGAGATTACTGTTATGGCAGCAGAGGAAATGATGCGCTTTGGATTAAAGCCTAAAGCTGCTTTATTAAGTCACTCTAACTTTGGTACGAGTAATCAACCAAGCGCCATCAAAATGCGTAAAACCCTAGAGCTCTTACAGCAACAAGCGCCTTGGTTAGAGGTGGACGGTGAAATGCACGGTGATGTTGCCTTAGATGAAGAAGCGCGTAATGCTCTCATGCCCAATAGCACTTTAATTGGTAGTGCTAATTTATTGGTTCTTCCCAATATTGATGCCGCTAATATTGCCTACAACCTTTTAAAGACCGCAGCTGGTGGCAATATTGCTGTAGGACCCATTTTATTAGGTGCAGCAAAACCGGTACACGTGTTAACACCAAGCACCACGGTTCGCAGAATTGTCAACATGACCGCTTTAACCGTTGCAGATGCTAATGCCACTAAGCGATAAATATTCATTCAATTAATATGCTTTAAAAAAAGGACTTGATTAAATGTCAAGTCCTTTTGCATTTTTTTTCGTCTCATCTCTAGCACAAAAAATACGAATTTTTAACATCTTAATGATGTTTTTGTTAATTTTTACTTGTATTTTTTCTCAACTTCAGCCACACTACTGCTTTGCGGGTTTTCCCTGATGAATAACGCTCTTGTGAAAGCAGTCGACAATGAAAAGTGTGCTACGGAAATGGTTTTTTGTGCTGGTTTTGGGTTTAGGCTTATCGCCTATTTACACACCACAAGTACTAGCCAAAGATACACCGTTACCTATTACTAGTGGCGTTGTTTCCCTCACTCAATTACCACCTCAAGCGAAACAAGTTTACCAACTTATTTTAAAAGGTGGGCCATTCGAGTTTGAAAAAGATGGTACTGTGTTTGGTAATCGTGAAAGAATTTTACCCACGCAAAAACGTGGATATTACCGCGAATACACAGTCAAAACTCCTTACCTTTCGCACCGTGGTGCTAAACGTATTGTGTGTGGCGGTTGGGTTGTTATTCAACCAGAGGCGTGTTATTACACAGATGACCATTACGCAAGTTTTCGCAAAATTCAACCTTAATATCTTCGATTGCTTTTAAAGCAATTGATATTTTTATCGTGTCATTCGTGACCAACCCTTTTGTTTTTCAATTTAAAGAAGTAAAAAAATGATGAAGGATCGTGAACCAGACCTGCAAGTGGATAATCCACTTCGCTCGGTTAGAAGTAATATCGTGCAGTCAATTAGAGCCTTTACTGTGCCCCAATTGCAAGAAGCAGCTAAACAAATGAATCATAATTTCTTTTATGCCAATTTAGCCAACGTGCAAGGCAAACAAGATTTATTGGATACCGTTTCAGCTCAGTTCAATTTGCCAACTCATTTTGGCAAAAACTTTGATGCACTCTACGATTGTATTACTGACCCACTTCATAAATCTGGCCCTCAAGCTGGTTTTATTGTGGTGCTTGAGCATATTCCTGCCAACAGCAAATTTGACAAAGAATCACGCGAACAATTATTAGATATTTTCCGCGATGCATCTGACTACTGGAATGATAGGAAAGTACCTTTCCGCTGTTTCTATTCTTTTCAGTAGCCCGTTCCGCACAAAATGGCCAAGTGGAACGGGCTAATGAGGCAGTTGAAGGTGAAGAAATCGAAGATCCAAATGCAGAACCAATGCCAACCGATAAACTCGTTGACATCTCTCCTTTGGCTCTACGTATGAGTAGCCCATTTAATGCAGGTTATTGGTTAACCGCAACTTCTACAGTGACCGCTTAATTTAGTTTTAGCTCACTAGGCTTTTAAAGCCAAAATAAAAAAACCGCTACTACTCGAAGTACTAGCGGTTTTTTTCTAGCCTAAAAATTTAGAGAGTAGGTGTAATTAAATCTTGTGTTGCATAAGCAAAATCGATGTACTCATCTACAGAGACCTCTTCTGCACGTCTTTGCATATCAAAATTACCTACATAATTTTTTTCCTTAGCCCAAGCACCCAAGGTCGCTTTTAGAATCTTTCGTCTTTGACTAAACGCAATTTTCACAATGTTTTCTAAATGACCAGCCGGTAAAAAAGCAGACGGACAGTTACTAGGTAATGGAATCATCCGCACAATCGCACTATCTACTCTTGGTGGAGGCGTAAAACAATCGGAGGGCACAAACAAGATATTTTCCATCTCGTATCTGGCCTGAAGCATAACCGACAACCTGCCATACTGCGCCGTTTTAGGTTTCGCCACCATACGGTCAATTACTTCTTTTTGCAACATAAAATGCTGATCTTGCACGACAGCTGCATATTGCAACAAATGAAACAAAATAGGTGTTGAAATGTTGTAGGGCAAATTTCCAACTACACGCATAGTGGGATTTTGCTCGTTAATAAACTGAGAAAAATCAACCGTTAAAACATCGGCCTCAACTACTGTTAACTGCGGCCAGTGACGTAATTTTGCGGCCAAGTCGCGGTCTAACTCGACTACCAACAACTTGTCCAAAGATTTAATTAAAGGCGCTGTCATAGCACCCAGACCAGGCCCAATCTCCACCATATTGTCTTTAGCAAGAGGCGCTATACCATCAATGATGTCCTCAATCATGGCTTGGTCGGATAAAAAGTGTTGCCCAAATCGCTTGCGAGGGGCATGTCCATTTAATTTCAAATTATTCTCTTTTAAGTATTAAAAACGGGGCATCTCTTTGAGTTCAATAAACGCACGTTCTTTGATTTCTTTTAGCCAGTCTTTTTGTAGTTGCTCTACTTTCTCTTCACGTAATAGCGCACGAATTCTTTCTCTTACCGGAGGCTTTTCGACTGTACTAGCTTTGCGATCTAAAACCTGAATCAGATGCACACCAAAACGAGAAACGATAGGTGGAGAAACTTCACCAATTGTGAGCTGATTCATGACTTTTTCAAACTCAGGTACAAACTGCGCAGGACCCGCCCAACCTAAATCGCCACCATTGGCAGCTGATCCATCTTGTGACACGCTAGAGGCAACGCTTTCAAATGTTTTATTGCCATTTTGAATTTGTTGACGAAGTGCTGTCAATTGAGCGATTTGTCCTTGCTTAGAAACTCCCTCGACAGAACGAAGCAAAATATGCCTAGCTCTAGTTTCGGGTACCCAAATTAGGTTACTTAACTGCGAGCGTTTATCGAGTAATTTTAATATATGCCAACCAGCACCTGACTGCACTAATTGTGTCACTTGACCTGTCTTTAAATTTTGAACCGCATCAACAAATAATGTCGGATATTTATCAGGGTCGCGATAACCCATTCCTTTGGCATCTGACTCTGTTGATGGAAGCTGAAACTCATTTCTAATAGCCACAAAATTATTACCGTTCTGTGCCTGCTTTAAGACTTTTTCTGCTAAGGCCAAGGCTTGTTTTTGTTGTTCCGAACTTGCATTTTCAGCAACAGGAATTAATAGCTGAGCAATATTAATTTCTTGTTTGCGATCAGCTGCAATAGCGGTCGGACTTATTAAGGCCTGATATTGACCTAGGCGTGCTTCGATGTCGAAATCACTTACTCTAGCCCTTGAATCGACAAAACGTTCTTTGGCTTTTTGTAAATACAATTGAGTTTTTAAACGTTCACGAAAATCAGCAATAGAAAGCCCATCTTTTTGCACCTGTTGGAGAAGTTCAGCAGGTGAAATCTGATTTTGCTGAGCAATCAATGCCACTGCGCCATCTATTGACTTAATATCAACGGTATATCCTGTTTCTTGAACTGCATGGATTTGTAACTTTTCTAATACCAAATCATCAAACGCCTGCTTCACTAATTCTTGTTTGTCCTTTTCGGAAAGTGAAGTGATTTTTAATTGTCGTTGTATTTGGTCAAAACGTTTTTTTAACTCTTTGTTGGTAATAATATCATTAGCAACATGCGCCACAATAAAATCAGAAATTGCACTATTAGCTTGGCTGTTACTAGAACTAGGATCAACTAAAAAAGCTTGTACTGTTTCATCGTATTTTTTTATGTCTACTCTAATAGATTGAGCCGATGCGACCATTAAAGACATGTTTGCTGAAACAAGAAAAATAACGATAGCTAGTTTTTTATACTTAAAACTCAATTCCCTACTCCTAATTATGTTGATCTTGGTGCTATTTTGTTTTGATCAACTAGAATAATTGAAAAATTATTTACAAAATATTCTGCTACCCTTTGTAGCATTTTAAATATCGAACTATACGACCTACCAGATTAATTTCAAAAAATTATGTAATTAAAAACCTAGCTAGCAATAGTCCACACGACTATTACTCGTGTGGACTATTCAAAAAGCTTATATAAGACTTTATATTTTACTTTCTGTAAGTACTTTATTCAAAGTTACTAAAACGATTAGGTGTATCAACTTGTTCTCTTAAGTACTGGTAACGAGGAATATTGTTTCGTAAAGTTTTTAATGCGCCAGGACCAAATGAGCCAAAACCAACTAACTCCAATTGAAATAAGATTCTTCTGTTACTTGTTGCACTACTGCTGCTGACATTTTCAATCACTGTACGAGCAACCCAGCAACCCGCTTCATATTCAAAACCAAGAATAGAATCGACCATCTTATTCTCAGTCAAGCTGTAATTTAATCGACCTAAAGTAAACCATCTCCCACTACTAACTGCCGCTTCTGAATTATCGCTACGCGCACCAAAAAGATCGGCCATTGGCCATTGCCAAGATAGCTCTGTTTGCTCGCTCACGCCCCTTTGATAACGATAAGCGGCGCTGACCACATGAAAATCTTTAGGTGTGTATCGAACCCCTAACACACCACGATTTAAACGTGACTCACTTGGACTGACCTGTTGAGTAGTTTCAAATGACCATCGAGGATCCCAGTTGACCGTAGCACCAAATAACATGTCACTCAGACGCTCAGTTTCGACTTTATTACCAGGCAGAATCACTTGTTGATCTTCAAAGCGTAAACGTTGTGCCATACCCAAACGAATTAACTCTGCGCCGTTATTTGCATCTAAAAATTTAGAGCTGAGACCATAGGTAAAGACGTTAGCATCGGGAATACGGCTATTGCCAGAATAAGGATTTTCAGTAAACAATGCGGCAAAGTTAAAATCTCGGGCTGCCGAATCATAATTAGGTAATAAACTTTGCTCACGGAATGGCGTGTAAACATAAAAACCTCTAGGCTCTAAGGTTTGAATCAAATCACGACCCCACATATTAATTGAGCGATCAAAAATTAAACCAGAATCTAGACTAAAAGTGGGTACAGATACTTGTGCTGTTTTACTACCATCTTTAAGCGCAGTATCGAACTGGTAGGCACTATTATGAAACTTTAATTTAGGTGTTATGAAATGGGCAGGTGACTTAAAAGGACGACTTACTTCAATTTCATTAAAGGCCCGAGTACCATTTGTTTGCAAAGTAATTGCTGGGTCTGACTTGAATTTGGTTATTTCAGTATTTGCCTTGAGGTTAAAACCACTGTTCACATTCACCGCATCGTAATTTAAATACCAATGGGGTAAACGATCATAAGGTGGGCTAATCACAGCACCGGGGTCTTGCAGTGTTTGCCATTTTGAAAATTTAAGACCACTTGACCAAGATCCCCTACGCCAGTCAAGATCTACGTTGGTGGGTAACAAACGCTGAGTTAAAGCACCTGAAGCACGGGGAAAATCACGCCAATAATTATTATCACTGACTCGATTGAACTCTACATTTAATAAAAGCCCACCCACTGTTGAGCCTGCCGGTATATATTGCTGATGATTAGCGTTAACACCCCAGCGCTTATCGTTATTTCTAAGCTTGTCTGACGGCATGACATCGACATTCATGGTGCCTGAAAGTGTTGGGTTTAAGTAACGAAACTCAGTCCCTAAGTTAACCCCTCGCTTAGAGCTTAATGTAGGTGTTAATGTGACATCATAATTAGGAGCTAAATTAACATAATAAGGAGTGACAATTTCTAAGCCACTCACATTATCCGATGCAACAGAAGGTGGCAGAAAACCAGTTTTGCGATCGGAGTTGAGTGGAAAACTCATATAGGGGAGGGCAAAAATGGGAACCTGTTTAAGCTTAACTACTGCACCATATGCCTCACCAACATTCTCCTCTGAGTCAGTATCAATTCGACTGGCTTCAAGTACCCAATCGGGTAACCATTTGGATCCTGGTATTCTGGTACAAGTGCTATAACTAGCATTAGTGATGGTGGCCTTTTTATCACCTAAAAAATCAATTTTATCGGCTTCACCATTGCCACCATTAGCTAAAAACTGATATTGCGGTTTTAAAAAGTACCCTTTAAAGGTTTCTAACTGAAATTGCGCTTCAGGCCCTTCAAAAGTATTTCCTAAGCGATTGAGACGAACATTACCAGTTGCTGAAACTTGATCTTTACTTTGTTCATATTCTACTAAATCGGCTTTGAGAACCGTACCAGGTTTACGAAACTCTGCAGCTCCCTCAACAATCACTTTATCTTCTGTTGAGCCTGTGACTTTATCGCCACTAACGTAAATGGCGGAGGATTTAATTGCCTCAACTGAAAGTTTTTCTTCGAGCTTTGGACTAACAGTTAAACTATTGGTTTGGGCCCAGGCCGATTGTCCGCCAAAAGCGAGCTGAATTAAGATGAATAAGGGGGACAATCGATGTGTTTTGACAAACATAAAATATCTCTGGTTAGTGGCCCAACAAATGGCAAAAAGCCAAATGATAGCGATTCTATAAAACTATTTGTAGAATGGATTATCTATTACAACAACGCATTTATTTCTTTTTTGTTATGACAACTAATAATCAAACCCCAAATACTATTCAACCATCGACTATAGATTGGTCAGACCTTGCTCGAAAAAAGCTATTTGAAGAGTGGCTATTAAAAATACAAAACAAAAAAAATTTTACTGTTCAACAAATGGCTTTAGCAAGTGCCGATGCCAGTTTTAGACGCTATTTTAGGATTCAAACTGAATTGGGGCAAAGTTTAATTGTGATGGATGCCCCACCAGATAAAGAAAATAACGCTCAATTTGTTAAAGTGAATGCTATTTTAGCGAAGTCTGATGTTTTAGTGCCTGAAATTTTAGACTGGAATCAAGAAAATGGCTTTTTACTTCTATCAGACCTAGGGAAATCTACTCTATTAGACTGCATAGACAAAGAAAACCCTTACAACAACTTGCTTTATTTTAAAAAAGCAGTTGCAGACCTCATCAAAATTCAATTAAACGCTTCCACACAAACTTTAGCTGTTTTTGATGACCACTTTATTGCCCGTGAACTAGGTTTGTTTCCAGAATGGTATTTAAAAGCAAATAAGGGAATTACTCTTGATAACAGTCAGCAAGACACGCTTGATAAAACCTTCAAATTAATTGCCGCTAATAATTTAGCCAGCGCCCAAGTATTTATGCACCGCGACTATATGCCGCGTAATTTAATGCCAAGCCTGCAAAGCCTAGATAAGCCAGAAATTCAAATGGGCATTTTAGATTTTCAAGATGCCGTTAAAGGTCCAATTACCTATGACATAGCTAGTCTAATGAAAGACGCATTTTGGAGTTGGGAAGAGGATTTTGTATTAGAAGTAACCGTAAGGTATTGGGAACAAGCGAGAGCGGCTGGACTACCCGTGGCAGATGATTTTGGTGATTTTTATAGAAGCGTAGAATGGATGGGCTTACAACGACACTTAAAAATTGCGGGAATTTTTTCTAGATTGACTATTCGAGATGGCAAAAGCAAATATCTAGCCGATGTTCCGCGTTTTATTCACTACATCCGTGGTACAGCACTACGCTACCGAGAGCTATTTCCATTGGCAAGACTAATTGACAAAATTGAAGGATATGAAAATCTTTCTGGTTTTGCCTATGGCCGAGTTTAAAAAACTTGCTCTTTGATTGTTTAAAGTCATCTATGAACCCACGCATTTATCACCCATTGCCTTTACAAGCACAGCAAATTCTTGACCTTCCGGAAAGCGCCAGTCGTCATATTCAGGTTTTAAGATTACAACCTGGAGACGAGCTAGCGGTATTTGGTTTCGCCAATCAGGAATGGCGTTGTACGGTGGTGCAAATGGGGCGCAAAATTGTACAAATACAAGCCCATGATTTTGTAGTGACTAATTTGGAAAATCAACGCACTGTACATTTGTGGGTAGGCTTAACCGCCAACGAAAGAATGGACTATTTAATTGAAAAGGCTACTGAACTAGGGGCCAACTCAATTACTCCAATCGCAGCTGATCGTAGTGTTTTAAAACTAACCGGTGACCGGGCTGAAAAAAGATTGGCACATTGGCAAGGTATTGCAGTTGCGGCTTGCGAACAAAGTGGTCGCAACACAGTACCTGCCATCTATGGTGTACAAACACTTCAACAAGCTATCAAAGCATTAGCTGGCCCTTTATTTCCCGCCCCTATTCAGCCCCTTATCTTATCTTTAGCATCCGATGCCACCACTTTAAAATCAATCACTAATGGTGAAACTCTAGAACCACAAGCAGTAATTTTATTATCGGGGCCTGAGGGTGGCTGGACGGCCTCAGAAGAAGCCCTAGCACGAGGCGCTGGTTTTGCTGCTGTAAGTTTAGGTAAACGAGTTTTAAGAGCTGACACTGCCCCAATAGCCGCTTTGGCAGTTTTGACTTGTGAATAGATTGGTATTAAAGCCTGGGTCAAAAGTTTTTAGTGCCAATCGTCAATAATGAGCAATTTTGCCGAATCTTGCAGGTATTTAAAGTCTTCATTAGGTTTTGCTAGCTCTATTTGGCTATGATTAGCTTATTCCGTTTTTATTTTGAAGAGGTTTTATGGGACTATTTGACCAAGTTTTAGGCGCAGTTTTAAATAATGTGCAATCTGACTCTAATGGTGGTGGCTTGTCTAGCTTAATTAGCTTAGCTGCCAACAATCCTCAACTTATTCAGGTGGCCACTCAGTTGTTAAGCAACGATGGCGAAATGGGTGGTTTAGCTGGTTTGACTCAAAAGTTCCAAGAGGCTGGTTTAGGCCAGGTTTTAGGCTCATGGGTAGGCTCAGGCGTTAATCAAGCGATTACCCCTGAAAACATTCAAAGTGTTTTAGGTAGCGAAGCAGTCTCAGGTGTGGCTTCACGTTTAGGCGTGGACCCTAGCCAAGCCTCAGATATGCTAGCTCAATATTTACCAGGTATTGTCGATAGCTTGACCCCCGATGGACAAGCTCCAGAACAAGGCTTTGGTAACACTGCCGATCTAATGGGCATGTTGGGCGGCTTAATCAAAACCTCCTAACCATTCGCTTAAAACCGATTTAAAAAATTTCTTTATGTCTTCCTAGTCAGTAGTCAAAGAAATAAAGGGCTTCAATTTATTGAAGCCCTTTTTCATTAATGCAAAATAATTTAAATACTTAAGCCTGTAGTTTAGGGGCAAGCTGCAATCACTTGAGCTACCGCCGCAGTTAATTTTTTGGCATAAGGAATATGTAAAAACTCATTAGGGCCATGGGCATTGCTTTTAGGACCCAACACACCGCACACCATCATTTGTGCATGAGGGAAGCCTTTACTGAGCATACCCATTAAAGGAATAGTACCACCTTGACCAATATAGCCGCATGGCGCGCCATAACAGGCCATAGAAGCATCATTTACTGCTTTATCAAACCAATCGGCAGACTCAGGTGCATTCCAGCCGGTAGCGCCAGATAAACCATCTAAAGTCACTATGGCTTGGTAAGGTGCATTGTCTTCTAAAATGGTTTTGAGCGCTTGCATGGCTTGTACCGAGTCCACCAAAGGCGGTAGGCGAAAACTCAATTTAAAAGCGGTGAAGGGTCTTAATACATTACCAGCGTCTTTAATAGCAGGCAAGCCATCAGCACCCGTCACACTTAAAGTAGGATACCAAGTCCTGCGCAATAAAGCTTCCAGTGGGTCTTCAGTGGTAGGCAACATGGTGCGACTTGATCCGTCGCAATCAAAATGAGCCCACGGAAAACGTTTATACAACTCTTCACCCAAAATATCTGCTGTTACTTGGGCTTGTTTCATTCTTGAATCGGGGATCTCGCATTGCAATTCTTTAATCAACATACGGCCAGTGCTACTGTCTTCAATGCGATCTAATAATTGCCTTAACACTCTAAAACTAGAAGGCACTAAACCAGAGGCATCACCTGAATGCACACCTTCAGTTAGGACTTGTACTTTTAAACTGGTGCTTAACATGCCTCTTAAGCTAGTTGTCATCCAAAGTTGGTCGTAATTTCCAGCCCCAGAATCGAGACAAATGACTAAACCCACTTGCCCTAAACGCGGTTTTAAAGCATCAATATAGGGCATTAAATCGCTAGAGCCACTTTCTTCACAAGTTTCTACCAAACCGACAATTTTTGGATGGGGTGTGTTTTGTGTTTTTAATGCCGCAATGGCTGAAATAGCAGCATAAATCGAATAACCATCATCGGCTGAACCTCGGCCGTAGAGTTTGTCATTTTCTAATTTTGCAGTCCAAGGGCCTAAATCATTGCGCCAGCCAGAAAATTCTGGTTGTTTATCAAGATGGCCATACATTAAAACCGTATCTGTCGAATCTGACTTTGTGCCGTCAATTTCAAAAAAGATGACTGGAGTACGGCCCTCAAGTCTGACGACTTCAAGTTTTAAGCCTTCAATTTTTTGTGCTTCCACCCAAGCGGCCGCATTACGCACTACGGTGTCGATAAATCCAGATTGAGCCCAATCGGCGTCAAACATGGGTGATTTAGCAGGGATTTCAATATATTGTGAAATTTGCTTAAGTAAATCTTGATCCCAATGTTCACTGACCTGCTTTATTGCTTGCTGTGGATTAAATGCTGAAGCTTGAAGAGGAGCATTCATCTTGATTTCCTTAAAAACTTAATTTTTTGCGTGTAAAGGCAAAATAATATGATCGGGTTGAATAATAAGTTGACCAGGGTTTAAACCATAGCGCCTTAACTTTTCTGCGTCTTGAGCAGTTAATTGATAGACTGGAAATCCATTTAATACTTTTTGCGCCGTTTGATCAAGTGATTTTTCAACTACTGCTACAAACTGCACAGGAAGCCCAGGAATAGCCAATTGTTTAAGCCTAGGATTGACCAACTGAAACTCTTGTTTATCGGGGGCATAACGCACATTAAATTCAAAAGCGAAACTACCCGCCCATTTTTGTCGTAATAGCTTGGCATCAGCCAATACATTCAAGTGCAAACCAATAGTTTGTGAGTCGGGATTGAGTACTAATTGAGGTGAGCTAATTTGAATTTCAGCTAATTGCGCAACTGGCACTGTGATGGGCGTTTTTTTCTGAATTGCATCTTGTAATTCTTTTTTACTGACTTGTACATCGGGTACTAACTGCCCTACGGCTGTGCAAGCAGAAAAAAATACCACTGCAATTAAGATAAGAAAGGCCGCCCCAATTGAGCTCCAGCCACTTACTTTTTTGTAATTCATTAAGCTCATATTTATTTCAAGCTACCCGATAAAAATTGGCCTAAACGCTCACTTTTTGGGGCACTTAATACCTCTTTTGGATTGCCTTGTTCTTCAATTACACCCTTGTGTAAAAAGATCAAATGATTCGACACTTCACGAGCAAAGCCCATTTCATGAGTCACCACCACCATGGTTCTACCTTCTTCGGCGAGTTTGCGCATGACACGTAAAACTTCAGTGACTAATTCTGGATCTAATGCTGATGTGGGTTCATCAAACAACATCACTTCGGGCTCAACAGCCAATGCCCGCGCAATAGCCACCCGTTGTTGTTGGCCACCACTCATATGAGCGGGATATTTATCTTTGGCATGAGACAAATCGACTAAGGCCAAATATTTTTCAGCTCTTGCAATGGCTTCATCTTTGGAAACACCCAAGACATGAATAGGAGCCTCAATGATGTTTTGCAAAACTGTCATATGGGCCCACAAATTAAAATGCTGAAACACCATTGCCAATTTAGATCGAATTCTTTGTAACTGAACAGGATCTTTCGCCTGCAAATCGCCCGTTTTACTCGGCTTTAATTCTAAAGATTCACCTGCTACCCAAATAGTGCCAACAGTAGGAGTCTCCAGCATATTAATACAACGCAACAAGGTGCTTTTACCAGAGCCAGAGCTACCAATAATACTAATCACATCACCTGCATTAGCAGATAGTGAAACGCCTTTTAAGACCTCATTACTACCAAAGCGTTTATGTATTCCTTCAACTTTTAACTTCATGTTGGAAGAGTTCATTTTTTTATTTCCTATTGATAAAAGTTGAGCTTAAGCGCCTAATAAATTGCCAGTTTTAAATGCGATGCGACCTGCAATGTTGGCGATTTCATCATTGGCTTTGGCATAACAATCTTTGACC
Source organism: uncultured Limnohabitans sp. (assembly GCA_964556425.1). Taxonomy (GTDB): domain Bacteria; phylum Pseudomonadota; class Gammaproteobacteria; order Burkholderiales; family Burkholderiaceae_C; genus JALQUL01. Next base: position 29,965 of record CAZKWC010000013.1, read on the forward strand.
CTAGCATAATAAATACCCTCGACCTCTGCACAAACTGCATGCACCTGTCCTGTTATTGGATTCACTACTTCAGCAACTACATCGCCTGGCTTTAAACATTGACCTAATTGGGCAATAAACACCAATACACCGGCCACTGGAGTGACTACTGTTTGAGAGCCAGCCAGAGGGGTAGCTGGGCAAAGTGCCACTGGCAATTGAGCCACAGTTTGCGTGGCTTTTAGTACCTGTAAATGTTCAAAATAAGTATAAATGGCTTGTGCATCTTGACTTGCCAACTCATGCGTTACATCGCCTTCACCACGTAACTCAACTGTGGTACTAGCGCAAGCTTGTACCACAGGGCATGGCGTTGGCAAGGCCTGGGCCAACTCGGCTAATTCGCGCCAAAAACCAGAGAGGCACTCATCAAAACATTGCACACCTGAGCCTTTGGCTAAAAGTACCGCTTTGCTCTGCAACAAGCGACTTAAAGGCTCGAGGGCTGGCCAACAATCGTCCTCAAGGTACATATGTAACTCGGCAACTAAATCGCAATGTAAATCAAGTACGACATCGGCGTCTAGGGCGAGTTGTAAAAGGGTTTTTCTTAGACTTTGTAATTGTGTAGGTGCTGGCCAATTGGCCAACACTTGGGCAGCGGCTTGTCTAATAATGGCAGTGTTTTGTTCTGAGTTAGGACCTAATTGATTTTGCACCAATTGCCATACGTCAGCAGTTAAATGCGGATAATGACGGTTAAAGTTCTCTGAGCTACTTAATTCAAAGCGGCCCATAGGTTTAAAATCAACTCGCTGTGCCAAACCAATAGGATTGCAGACAGGTACCACCACAATCTCGCCTTGAATAAGGCCTTGTGCTTCTGCTTTTTTTAATTTTTCAAGAAGATGGTGAGCAGTTAACATGCCTGGAATTTCTTCAGCATGCAAACTTGCTTGTACATAAACTTTAGGCCTAGCGCCAGCTTGTCCAAACTGAAAGCTAGTGACTTGGGTTTGCACACCAATAGAGTCTTGAAATAAAAGATGATCTTGTCTTAGCATGATGATAAAAATAATTTAGTTAGCTTGCCTTGGAGCCATATAGGCTAAGAAGTGTTTTTCGCACTGTCTAAACACCCCAACCAAAGTAAAGGTGGCCACCAGATAAATCAGGGCGGCAGCAATGAATGCTTCAAAGGGCAGGCTGTAAGTAGAATAAATGCTACTGGCTGCGCCTGTAACATCAATAATACTAGGTAAGGTGCTTGCCACACTAGTGGAATGCAACATCATCACTACTTCATTGCTATACGCAGGTAAAGTACGACGCATCGCACTGGGCAACACCACTCTTCGCATAATCGTCCAACGGCTCATACCATAGGCTTGTGCCGCTTCAATTTCACCTGCCGCCGTTTCACGAATAGCCCCAGCCAACATTTCAGCGGTATAAGCTGCTGTGTTTAAACTAAAGGCCAAGACCGCACAAAAAACAGCTTCTTTGAAATAAATCCAGGGCCATACCGTATCCCAACGCTCGAGTATCCATTCGAACTGGCTAAGCCCGTAATAAATTAAATAAGTCTGTAATAACAAAGGTGTACCACGCATCACAGTAGTAAAAGCTGAAACCGCCCAGCGCAGTGGTAGCACCCTGCTAGTTAAAGCCAGTGCCATTAAAAAAGCAAGCACACCACCAATTAACAAGGACATGCTTAACAAATACAAAGTGGTTTTAATACCATCCCAGTATTGAATTAAATTTTCAGGTTGAAAAATAATTTGCCAATCCATTACAGTGCTCCTCTGCGTGTACCTAAGCTGTAACGTTTGCCAACCCATTGAATGAGAGCCAATGAAACAAAAGTAATGACCAAAAATAGGGCTCCACTAAACAGAAAATACATAAACGGCTCACGTGTCGCCTTAGTAGCTTGTTTCGCAATCAGAGTCATTTCTTGCAAACCAATCACACTAACTAGGGCGGTGGCTTTAATTAATACCAACCAATTATTGGTAAAGCCTGGAATGGCGTAACGCACCATTTGCGGCATGATAATTCTAATAAATACTCGGGTAGGCGACATACCAAAGGCAAGCCCAGCTTCGCGCTGACCATTGGGTACTGACAAAATAGCACCCCTAAAGGTTTCTGTCATATAGGCCCCGTAAATAAAACCTAAAGTTAATACTCCAGAGGTAAATGGGTCTAAATCGACTACCGTCTCGCTGCCAAAATACTCAAACAAACTATTGAGTCCTATGGTGCCGCCATAATAAATAAGTAGCATAAGGATTAAATCGGGCACACCTCTAATTACTGTGGTGTAAACAGTTGCAAGCGCTTTTAAAAATGGGTTGGCCGATAACTTTGCCAATGCGCCAAAAAATCCCAAAACAATGGCAAATATTAATGATGCCACCGACACTGCTATCGTCACTCTTGCAGCTAACAGTATGAGTAGGAGGTAGTCACTCATGTTGAACTCCTTTTTTTGTGGATATTTTTAGAAAATACATGAGATGAGAACTATGAGTTAGTATTTTTGAAAGTCATTATCTAAGCAAAATAACAAGCAATATCTTGATTTGATCATCTTAACTGTTAAGCACTTCAAAAAGCAATAAGCCTTTTGGAATAAAGGCATTTTTGAGAAACTAAGATCGAATATGACGACTCATTGAAAGCCAATCATTTTATTTTTACGCAATTGGAATGCCTTTTCAATTAAAAAAGCGGAGCATATGCAAAATGTGCACATGCCCCGCTTCTTTATTTTTAGAAATTACTTACCGTATACGTCAATTTTGAAGTATTTGTCGTTAATTTTCTTGTAAGTACCGTTTGCACGGATAGCTTTTAAAGCGGCATTGAGTTCGTCTTTTAATGCTTTATCGCCTTTACGAATTGCAAAGCCAGCGCCTGTACCAAAATATTTTGGAATGTAGAGTGGATCACCCACTACAGTGTAGTTTTGGCCATCTGGTTTGCTCAAGAAACCACCTGTTACTTCGAGCTCATCAGCTACTGTACCGTCTAAACGGCCAGCTTTGATGTCGAGGTAAACTTGATCTTGTGCATCGTAGGTGCTAACAGTAACGCCTTGAGTTGCCAATTCGCCTTTAGCAAATTTCTCTTGTGTACTGCCTTTTAATACGCCAATTTTTTTGCCTTTAATAGAAGCAATACCTGCATATTTAACATCTTTTTTCAAGACGATTTTGCTTGGTGTATTGTAATATTTATCAGTGAAGTCTACTTTTTTCAAGCGCTCTTCAGTAATGGACATTGAACTAATAATAGTGTCATATTTTTTTGCAATCAAGCCAGGAATCATGCCGTCCCAAACTTGCTCAACAAATACACATTTACGTTTAGCTTGTGCACAAATTGCATTCGCAATGTCAACGTCAAAACCTGTAGGTTTGCCATCAGCAGTTTTAAATGTGAATGGTTCATAAGTAGGATCAATGGCTACTTTGAGTTCTTTTTCTTGAGCGAATGCACTTACCATCATGAGGCAAGCACTTAAAGCGACTACTAGTTTTTTCATGAATATTCCTTCAAATATCAAATAATGAAACGCTTTTATTTTTGTAAGCGAATTGAAACACTTAATATTTTGCCACGAGCCAAGGCCAAGCCTATTAGGTATTTGCCCTCGTATGTAACTTTGGGCGGCTCGCATTACTCTTAAAAGCCTCAATGAAACTCACCTGAGCTGCTTATTGCCTTATTTCACACCCATTCAAATGAATATGATTAAAAAATAAGCATTTTACCCACTCTAGGCTTTACCATTGAGTCTTATGTTGGTGAATGCAAATGTTCCTTAACTTACAAAAATATCAGCCTGAAAGTTCATTGTAAGACAGGCTAAAGCATTTTTAAATCAGCAAGCTTATTTTTTATAGTACTTTTGGCTAATTTTAGTGAATCTTAGCAATGGCGTTTGTTGGAATATATCAATAATTTATTTTTGATTAGTAAAACTAAAAACAGCGGTTCCCGCTCTTAAGTTACTTAACCACGTCAATTTTTGATTATTTTCTATACCAAACTGATCCTGTAGTTTTAATCCAGTATGCTCAACCAAAACCTCAAAGTCGGCCGCTGTGGTCACCCTAATATTAGGCGTGTTATACCACTCGTATGGTAGGCGTTGATTGACTGGCATACGGCCACGTAAAATGGCCAAGCGATTAGACCAGTGACCAAAATTAGGAAAAGCCACAATGCCTAATCGGCCGACTCTGGCGGTTTCTCTGAGCATAATTTCTGTATTGTGCAAATGCTGTAAGGTATCGATTTGTAAAACCACATCAAAACTGGCATCTGCAAACATAGCCAAACCCTCATCTAGGTTGAGTTGAATCACATTCACCCCTCTTTGGGTGCATGCCAACACATTGGCATCATCTATTTCAACTCCATAACCCGTACATTGCCTGTGTTGTATCAGATGGTCTAGCAAAGCCCCATCACCACAGCCTAGGTCTAATACTCTAGCGCCGACAGGTACCATGTCGGCAATCACTTTCATTAAATATAAATCACTCATAAATTGGGGCTTTGATTGAGCTCTTGTGTTAAATTTTTGAAGTAGGCCTTGACCAAGGATAAATAGCGCTGATCTTCGAGTAAAAAGGCATCATGACCATGAGGTGCATCAATTTCAGCATAACTGACAGCCACTCGGTTATCGACTAATGCATTCACTATTTCTCGACTGCGCTGCGGTGAGAATCGCCAATCCGTTTTAAAGCTCACCAACAAAAATTTGGCCTTTACTTTTGCAAATGCAGCACTTAAATTACCATTGCTAGATCTTGAGGGATCAAAATAGTCGAGAGCCCTGGTAATTAACAAATAAGTATTAGCATCAAAATATTCAGCAAATTTATCACCTTGATAACGCAAATAACTCTCTATTTGAAACTCAACATCTTGAGTACTGTAACGATAAGCGGGCGCACTATTGTTTGACGTATTGGTTTGTGTGAGTACTTGCTCAGCTAACTCGACCCTTTGCATACGACCAAACTTTTCATTCATCACATCATCACTTAAATAAGTAATGTGACCTATCATGCGAGCAATTCTTAAGCCTCTTTTGGGTTTAGTTTCTGGACGACTTGAACTCTCGTAAAAATGTCCGCCGTTAAAATCTGGGTCCGTCACTATGGCGCGGCGCGCCACCTCATTAAAGGCAATATTTTCGGCGGTTAAATTAGGGGCGCTAGCAATCACAATAGCGTGGCGCATTTTTTCTGGGTATTGCAAAGTCCAGCTAAGGGCCTGCATGCCTCCTAAGCTTCCGCCCATAACCGCTGCCAATTGCTCAATACCTAAGCGCTCTAATAACAATGCTTGTGCATTGACCCAATCCTCTACAGTCACCACAGGGAAATCTGCGCCATAAGGGCTTTGGGTTGCAGGGTTGATATGCATGGGCCCAGTAGAGCCAAAACAAGAGCCTAAATTATTAACACCAATCACAAAAAATTCATTGGTATCGAGCGATTTTCCAGGCCCTACCATACTGTCCCACCAACCGATATTTTTGGGTTGGTCAGGATAAGTACCTGCTACATGATGTGAGGCGTTTAAGGCATGACAAATTAAAACCGCATTGGATTTATCGGCGTTGAGGGTGCCGTAGGTTTCGTAGCGAAGTGTGTAAGCACTAATGCTAGCACCACTCGTCAGGGCAAGTGGTTCTTCAAAAAACATCGACTGGGGTGTCGCAATTAACATGGGTAAGTCATAAACCTAAAAGATTGAGAAAACGCCAAAGCAGATGCCCAATCGGCCCACGTCTTTAGCTGTACTTATTACGCGCCCGCAAGCAGTTGCAAATCGGCGCACCCCTAGTATAACAAGCTAGTTAAGTTTTGGATAGCAGGGCATATATTCCAATCACTAAAAATATCGTCGCTGATATCCCATGAACTAGTTTCATAGGAATTTTTCGTGTCATTTTGTCACCTATCCATACTACAGGTGCGTTAGCTATCATCATGCCTAAAGTAGTTCCTACCACCACCCAAAATGTTGATGAATATTGTGCGGCTAACATCACTGTCGCAATTTGGGTTTTATCTCCCATTTCGGCTAAGAAAAAGGCGATTACCGTCGTTCCAAATACTCCCAATTTAGGTGCTTGCTTTTCGACCTCATCATCTAACTTGTCTGGAATCATAATCCATACTGCCATGGCGATAAAAGAAATGCCTAATATCCAACGCATGGTGCTAGGTCCAACCCAAGTAGTCACCCAGGCTCCCAGTAAACCTGCCAAGGCATGGTTGAGCACTGTGGCGACAAAAATACCAGCCACAATTGGCCAAGTTTGGCGGTATCTGGCCGCCAGAACCAAAGCTAATAATTGGGTTTTATCTCCCATTTCTGCAAGTGCTACAACTAAAGTGGATATAAAAAATGAATCGAACATAGGTAAATAGATGAACCCTTTGCTGGCCTGTTGAGATGAACAACCCAACAAAGGCTTTTAAGGTGTTTATTGAAAAAAGAATGAGGTAATTTTTAAAAAATTAGCAATATTGGCGTAGTAATTGCTTTTTAATGCAAGCCAAATCTGTGCTTTGTTATTGTAATTTTGAATCTCGACCACAAAGCATCTATTTTGTTATTAAAAATATTCTTTTCGAAAGAGACTGATGGTGGAAACTCTCACACATGGAGCAAATGCTCTTTTTATATTATTAGGCGGCATTATGGTTTTGGCCATGCATGCTGGTTTTGCATTTTTAGAACTAGGTACCGTTAGACATAAAAACCAAGTGAACGCCTTGGTCAAAATTTTGGTTGATTTTTCAGTATCTACCATTGTTTATTTTGTAATTGGTTACTACGTAGCCTATGGTGAACATTTTTTTGTGGGTGCAGAAACTTTAGCCAACTTGAATGGTTATGCCTTGGTTAAGTTTTTCTTTTTATTGACCTTTGCTGCAGCCATTCCGGCCATTATTTCAGGCGGTATTGCCGAGCGCTCTAAATTTTGGCCACAGTTAATTGCAACAGCCGCCATTGTGGGATTCTTTTATCCATTTTTCGAGGGTATTGTTTGGAATCGCCACTTTGGTTTTCAAGAATGGTTGTTAGCACTGACTGGATTTGAGTTTCATGACTTTGCGGGATCTGTCGTGGTTCATGCTGTGGGCGGTTGGATTGCCTTACCCGCCGTATTATTCCTGGGTGCCAGGGCGAATCGTTACCGCAAAGATGGATCAATGAGTGCTCATCCTCCTTCTAATATTCCATTCCTTGCCTTAGGTTCATGGATTTTAATTGTAGGCTGGTTTGGTTTTAACGTGATGAGCGCACAAACTCTCGACAAGATTTCTGGCTTAGTCGCAGTGAACTCTTTAATGGCGATGGTGGGTGGTACTTTAGCAGCCGTTATTGTTGGAAAAAATGACCCAGGTTTTATCCATAATGGTGCATTAGCCGGTTTGGTTGCCGTTTGCGCAGGCTCTGATTTGATGCATCCACTCGCTGCGCTCTTTGTTGGTGCAGTTGCAGGCACTATTTTTGTGCAAATGTTTACCCTTACACAAAACAAATGGAAAATTGATGACGTATTAGGTGTTTGGCCCTTGCATGGCTTATGTGGCACATGGGGTGGCATCGCTGCTGGCATATTTGGTCAAAAATATTTAGGTGGCTTGGGTGGCGTTAGTTTTTGGGCACAATTAATTGGTGTCTTGGCGGGTGTTTCTTGGGCTTTATTGTCCGGAACTATTGTGTACGGTATTTTGTCTCGTACTACCGGTTTAAAACTGAGCCAAGAAGAGGAGTTTGAAGGTGCTGATGTAAGTATTCACAGAATTAGTGCCACTCCAAATAGAGACTCTAATTGGTAAAAAATAGGATTTCCCTCAATTCTATTTTTTAATCAATTCATTTTATGAATTAAGACGATTAATACCAAAAAGGCGTAAAGCTTGATTTGAATCGATTACAGTTATGTAATATGATCAATCAAGCTTTTTTTTGTCCTTTTCTCTACTCACTTTAATTCATGAATAAAACCACTGATTTTGAACAAGAATTAATTCTACTAAGGCCTTATTTGCTGAAGTTTGCCAATATTCAGTTGCGAAATTCTGCCCTTGCAGAAGATGTGGTGTCTGAAACTGTGTTAGCAGCCTTTACCCAACAAGAGCAATTTCGTGAACAATCGAGTATTAAAACTTATTTAATTAGTATCTTGAAGTTTAAAATTATTGATGCGATTCGGCATCAACAAAAATTTGACTCCTATGAAGCCATGACTGAATATTCTCAGTCGCCAGAAGCAGAATCTATTTTCGATGAGGGCGGACATTACATCGAAAAGCCAAGCCCTCTTCCAACCCCAGAACAACATCTGCAGTCTAAGCAATTTTTTCAAATACTTGATATTTGTACTTCAGATTTACCAGAGCAAATGGGGCAACTATTCATGATGCGAGAATGGTTAGAATTAAGTAGCTCTGAGATATGTGAGAAGCTTAATATCAGCACCTCTAATCTTCATGTAATGCTTTATAGAGCACGTTTAAGACTACAGGAATGCTTGCATATAAGAATGCAAACAAAACCCCTCACAGTCACTATTTAATAGGTGCTTAAAATGAAATTACTTATTAATTGCCAACGTTCAAGTGAATTAATTTCTCAACGCCTAGATGAAGAATTAGGTTTCACACAAAAAATACAATTGCGTATGCATTTGGCTATTTGTAAGGCTTGTCCTACTACAGTCAAGAACTTTAATTTATTAAGAAACCAATTAAAAAACTGGAAAAACTACACCGAAAACTCTGAATAAAAGTCTCAATAAAAAAA
>CAZKWC010000013.1:38899-57876 GCA_964556425.1 uncultured Limnohabitans sp.
TAAAAAACTGGAAAAACTACACCGAAAACTCTGAATAAAAGTCTCAATAAAAAAAAGCCCACTTAAAAGTGGGCTTTAAAAATAACCAAATAAATTGGTTGCGCGGGCAGGATTTGAACCTACGACCTTTGGGTTATGAGCCCAACGAGCTACCAAGCTGCTCCACCGCGCGTCAATGAATGAATTATAGCACAGTTATTGCACTATAACTATTTGTTTTTTAATTTGTTTCAGTATTAGCTACTTCTGCTTGTGGACGGTCCACAAGTTCAACCAATGCCATAGGAGCATTGTCACCAACACGGAAACCCATTTTTAAAATACGTGTATAACCACCTGGACGTGCTTTAGACAATGGGCCTAAAACATTGAACAATTTGGTTACGCTATCGCGGTCACGCAAGCGATTAAAAGCCAAACGACGGTTAGCAACTGAGTCTTCTTTTGCTAAAGTGATCATTGGCTCAATAACACGACGCAACTCTTTTGCTTTTGGCAAAGTAGTTTTGATAGCTTCGTGCTCGATGATGGAATTCATCATGTTTTGCAACATTGCTTTGCGGTGTTCGCTAGTGCGATTTAATTTACGTAGTCCGTTACCGTGGCGCATTTTTTTACTCTTTCATTATTAACAAGCAGCCGTGTCAGGTACTGCTCGTGGGCTGGATGAAAAGAAATTGAATTTCTTTTCGGATTAATACTTATCTAGACCTGCTGGTGGCCAGTTGTCTAACTTCATGCCTAGTGTTAAGCCACGTGAGGCTAACACTTCTTTGATTTCATTCAAAGATTTACGACCTAAATTAGGTGTTTTCAAGAGTTCGTTTTCAGAACGTTGAATTAAATCACCAATGTAATAGATGTTTTCAGCTTTTAAGCAATTCGCAGAGCGAACTGTTAATTCTAACTCATCTACAGGGCGTAATAACAATGGATCAAACTGTTGTGCACCACCGCGTGGGCTTGGTGCGTCAAAAGCGGCAAGTTCGCTACCTTCTAATTGAGCAAATACTGCTAATTGTTCAACTAAAATTTTAGCGGACATGCGTACTGCATCTTCTGCATTTAATGCGCCATTGCTTTCAATTTCCATGACCAAACGGTCAAGGTCGGTGCGCTGCTCGACGCGAGCGCTTTCGACGGTGTAACTTACACGCAAAATTGGTGAAAATGAAGCATCTAATACGATACGACCAATGGATTTCATTGGTTCATCCGCATGACGACGAACGGTACCAGGCACATAGCCACGACCTTTTTCAACTTTAATCTGCATATCTAACTTGCCACCGTGTGACAAATTAGCAATGACATGACCTGGGTTGATAATTTCAACATCATGTGGAGTTTGGATGTCAGCTGCAGTGACAACGCCTTCGCCATCTTTACGCAAGCTAAGGGTAACTTCGTCACGATTGTGTAATTTAAAAACCACACCTTTGAGGTTGAGCAAAATGTTGATTACATCTTCTTGCACACCATCAATTGACGAAAACTCGTGTAAAACACCAGCAATCGTTACTTCAGTAGCTGCATAGCCCACCATTGAAGAAAGCAAAACACGGCGCAAGGCATTACCTAAAGTGTGACCATAGCCACGCTCAAAAGGTTCTAAAGTAACTTTAGCCTTGTTTAAACCAAGTTGCTCAACAACAATATTCTTGGGCTTTAACAAATTTGTTTGCATATAGACTTCCTCTCAATACCCCCGATTCGTTACATCAGTAAGGCCGGTGAAGCACCTTTTTCGTAGTGCCCTACGAAAAAGGAACCAATTCAAACTCGATTAACGTGAATACAACTCAACAATGAGTGATTCATTGATATCAGCACCAAACTCGTCGCGATCAGGAGCTTTCTTGAATATACCTTCAACTTTTTCAACGTTGACTTCAACCCATGAAGGCATGCCAACTTGTTGTGCCAATTGCAAGGCTTCAACAACGCGGTTTTGCTTTTTAGATTTTTCGCGTACAGCTACTACATCATTGGCTTTAACTTGGTAAGATGGAATGTTCACTGAATTACCGTTAACAGTAATTGCTTTGTGGGAAACCATTTGACGAGCTTCAGCACGAGTAGATGCAAAACCCATACGATACACTACGTTGTCTAAACGTTGCTCGAGCAAGCTGAGCAATGTAGAACCAGTGTTACCTTTGCGACGATCAGCGTCAGCAAAATAACGACGGAACTGACGCTCTAAAATGCCATACATACGTTTGACTTTTTGTTTTTCGCGTAATTGTGTACCGAAGTCAGAAGTACGGGCACCAGAAGTGCGGCCGTGTTGACCTGGTTTAGTATCAAATTTTGATTTATCTCCGATTGGGCGACGTGCGCTTTTCAAAAATAAATCGGTGCCTTCACGGCGGGAAAGTTTAGCCTTAGGGCCTAAATAACGTGCCACGAGAATTTCCTTTAATGTTCAACTTCCGTCGTAAAAACGACAGGAGCCAGGGATGCTTAAGCAACCCTGGCGGTGGGCTTTAACAAATGATTAGATGCGACGACGCTTTTGTGGGCGACATCCATTGTGCGGTACAGGAGTAACGTCCGAAATCACATTGATACGGATGCCTAATGCACCTAAGGCACGAACTGAAGACTCGCGACCAGGGCCTGGGCCTTTGATCTCTACGTCCAAGTTTTTAATGCCTTGTTCCATAGCTGCACGACCAGCTACTTCTGAAGCAACCTGAGCTGCGAAAGGAGTAGATTTACGTGAACCTTTGAAACCTTGACCACCAGAAGATGCCCATGACAAGGCATTGCCTTGACGGTCAGTAATGGTGATAATTGTGTTGTTAAACGATGCGTGAACATGTGCAATACCGTCTGCAATATTCTTGCGAACTTTCTTGCGTACACGTTGTGATGCACTGTTGCTTGGAGATTTAGCCATTGTCTTGTTCTCTCAACTAATTATTTCTTCAGCGATTGAGCTGCACGACGTGGGCCCTTACGTGTACGAGCATTCGTACGCGTACGTTGTCCACGAAGTGGCAAGCCACGACGATGACGGAAACCACGGTAACAACCGATATCCATCAAACGTTTGATACTCATCGTGGTTTCACGACGTAAATCGCCTTCGATGGTGAGTTGACCCACTAAGTCGCGGATTTTTTCCAAATCTGCGTCCGTTAGATCCTTAATTTTTTTAGAATATTCAATTCCGCTAGCTTCGCAAATTTTGCGAGCGCGTGAACGGCCAATGCCAAAAATGGCTGTTAAACCGATCTCTGCATGCTTATGCGGAGGAATATTTGTACCTGCTATACGTGCCATGTGCGTCCTTCTAGCTACTTCGAGTCATTAACCTTGGCGCTGCTTGTGACGGGGATCTGTACAGATAACCCTCACAACGCCCTTACGACGAATGATTTTGCAGTTGCGGCAAATCTTCTTTACCGAAGCCGAAACTTTCATAAACTTCTCCTAAAACATCAACCAAGAGCCGCAGCGATTATTTCGCCCGGAACACAATCCTTGCCCTAGTAAGGTCATAGGGCGTTAGCTCCACCGTTACTTTGTCTCCAGGGAGAATACGAATGTAATGCATACGCATTTTCCCAGAGATATGGCCAAGTACTACATGATCATTTTCCAACTTCACCCTAAAGGTGGCATTGGGCAGGTTTTCGATCACTTCACCCTGCATTTGTATGACGTCATCTTTAGACATACGCCATCAAGCCTTCGTTTTGGTAAAACTTGCCTTCTTTAACAAAGACTCGTATTGTTGGGACATCATATAATTTTGCACCTGTGCCATAAAATCCATAGTAACAACCACAATAATTAGTAGTGAAGTACCACCAAAATAAAACGGTACGTTATATTTCAAGATTAAGAACTCAGGCAATAAACAAACTAAAGTGATATAGATTGCGCCAACAAAAGTTAAGCGAAGCAATATTTTATCAATGTATTTAGCTGTTTGATCACCAGGACGTATTCCTGGAACAAAAGCACCACTCTTTTTGAGGTTTTCAGCAGTTTCGCGACTATTAAATACTAAAGCCGTATAGAAAAAGCAGAAAAACACAATCATTGCAGCATAAAGCATGACGTAAATTGGTTGACCTGGGGCCAAGTTTGCAGCAACATCTTTAAGACCTCGCTGAAACCAGGAATCACCCGTACTGAACCAACCTACAATGGTTGCAGGTAACAAAATGATGGAGGAGGCAAAAATAGGAGGAATAACACCCGCCATATTGAGTTTTAAAGGTAAATGTGATGATTGACCACCCATAACCTTATTACCCACTTGACGTCTTGCGTAATTCACCAAAATTTTACGTTGACCTCTTTCAACAAACACTACCAAGTAGGTGACTGCAGCAACTAGCACTACAATAACCATAGCCATGAAAGGATTCATTGAACCATTATTTACCAACTCAAATAAGCCGCCTAATGCATTAGGTAAACCTGCAGCAATACCGGCGAAAATAAGTATGGAAATACCATTACCTAAACCGCGCTCGGTGATTTGTTCACCAAGCCACATAAGAAACAAAGTCCCTGCTGTGAGACTCACAGCAGTTGTTAAGCGGAAAGCAAAACCTGGATCAATCACGAGACCTGCTTGGCTTTCGAGGGCCACTGCAATACCAACTGATTGAAACAAGGCCAAACCCAAGGTTCCATAACGGGTATATTGGGTAATTTTGCGGCGGCCTGTCTCTCCTTCTTTTTTCATCTGCTCGAATGTCGGTACTACGTAGGACATTAATTGCATGATGATAGAAGCGGAAATGTAAGGCATGATGCCCAATGCAAACAGCGAGAAACGTGACAAAGCACCACCAGAGAACATATTGAATAAACCCAATATGCCACCGGATTGTGTTTGGAACATCTTTTGCAGTTCGTCGGGATCAATTCCTGGTACTGGAATGTGGGTACCTAAACGGTACACCACCAAAGCCATTAACAAGAACAGCAGACGGCTAGTTAATTCGCCGTTCTTTCCTGCACCCGTTGCGTTAGTTGTCGTCGCCACAAGTTGCCTTTGTTCTTTTTAAATATTAAGCTACAGAACCGCCAGCTGCAATAATTGCCGCTTTAGCAGATGCTGTTGCTCCAATACCGTTTAAAGCGTAAGCTTTAGTTACAGTACCAGTGCCGATTACTTTAACTACTTTAGCCAACTCGCCGACAAAGCCAGCGGTTTTCAAAGTTAATAAGTCAATGTTACCAGCTGGTAATGTATCTAATGCGCCCAAAGTCACTTCAGCGTTAAATTGCAACAAATGTGATTTAAAACCACGCTTTGGCAAACGGCGTTGCATAGGCATTTGACCGCCCTCAAAACCTACCTTGTGATAGCCGCCAGTACGAGACTTTTGACCTTTGTGACCGCGACCAGCAGTTTTACCTAAACCGGAACCAATGCCACGTCCTACGCGACGCTTAGCGTGTTTAGCACCTGCGGCTGGTTTTAATGTATTTAATTCCATGATTTTTTTACTCTCAAAGAATTTTGACTAAATAGTCAATTTTGTTAATCATTCCGCGCACGGCTGGTGTGTCTTGCAACTCACTCACGCTGTTCATACGGCGTAAACCTAAACCACGCACTGTATCGCGGTGGCTTTGTTTACAACCGATTGGGCTGCGAACGAGTTGAATTTTGATAGTAGCTTGTTGTGTCATTTTCATTCACTCCTTAAGCTGTAAAAATGTCTTCAACACTTTTACCGCGTTTTGCAGCTACATCACCAGGTGTTGTGCAATGCTGTAAGGCATTGATGGTTGCACGTACGAGGTTGTATGGATTGGTAGAACCATGGCTTTTTGCCACGATATCTGTAATACCAACTACTTCGAATACGGCACGCATTGGACCGCCAGCAATAATACCAGTACCTTTTGGTGCTGGCATCATCATGACTTTAGATGCGCCATGTTGACCCATTACAGTGTGATGCAAAGAACCATTTTTTAAAGAAACTTTAGTCAAACGACGACGAGCTTCTTCCATTGCTTTTTGCACGGCTGAAGGTACTTCTTTCGATTTACCTTTACCCATTGCGATGCGACCATCGCCATCACCAACTACTGTAAGTGCTGCGAAACCGAGAATACGACCACCCTTCACCACTTTCGTGACGCGGTTGATGCCGATCATCTTTTCGCGCAAACCGTCTTCTGGACCGTCTGCTTTACCTTGCATTCTTCCTTGAACTTTAGCCATTATATTTTCCCAATTCGCTTAGAACTGTAAACCGGCTTCACGAGCTGCTTCAGCCAATGCTTTTACGCGGCCGTGATAAGCAAAACCTGAACGGTCAAACGCTACTTTTTCAATGCCGGCAGCTTTTGCTTTTTCTGCAATGAGCTTACCGACCGCTGTTGCTGCTGAAACGTTTCCGCCTTTACCAGCTGTTCCGAAAGTAGCACGAAGGTCAGCAGACATACTAGATGCTGCAGCGATTACCTTGGAGCCGTCGCCGGAAATAACACTTGCGTAAATATGCAAGTTGGTACGATTTACAGTTAAACGCGCTACGCCTTGCTTGGCAATACGAATGCGGGTTTGACGTGCACGACGAAGACGTTGTTGTTTTTTGGATATCATGTTGCGAATCCTTATTTCTTCTTAGTCTCTTTAAGCGTAATCTTCTCATCCGAGTAACGAATACCTTTGCCTTTGTAAGGCTCTGGTGGACGAATAGCACGGATTTCGGCAGCAATCTGCCCGACTCGCTGACGGTCTGCACCTTTAATCAAAATTTCAGTTTGAGTAGGTGTTTCGACTTTAATACCCTCTGGCATGTCTTTATTGACAGGATGAGAGAAGCCGATAGACAAGTTAAGCTTGTTGCCTTGTGCAGCTGCACGATAGCCAACGCCAACCAATACCAATTTCTTCTCGAAACCTTTTGATACGCCATTGACCATGTTATTGACCATTTGACGCATAGTGCCTGTTAAGGCATCAGCTTCGCGAGATTCATTGGCAGGAGAGAAGCTCAAGCTGCCGTTTTCGTTTGTGACTGTAACTAAAACGTTAACAGGCATAGCGAGACTACCACCAGCGCCTTGAACGCTAATGCTGCCGCCATCAATAGATACTTGCACTCCCGCAGGAATTGCAACAGGTAGTTTACCAATACGTGACATCTGTGTTTCTCCTCAATGCCACTTAATTAAGCGACGTAGCAAAGAACTTCACCACCAACGCCAACAGCGCGCGCTTTGCGGTCTGTCATTACGCCACGTGGAGTAGTTACGATTGCAACACCCAAGCCGTTCATCACGTTTGGAATGTCTTCGCAGCCTTTGTAAACGCGTAAGCCAGGACGTGATACGCGCTCAATGCGCTCAATCACAGGACGGCCTGCGTAATATTTCAAAGTGATTTCTAAAGTAGATTTACCATCTTCTGTAGTCACTTTAAAACTGTCGATATAGCCTTCGTCCTTTAATACTTGAACGATTGCTAATTTTACTTTTGACGAAGGTACTGAAACCGTCGTTTTTGCCACCATCTGCGCATTACGAATGCGAGTCAGCAAGTCGGCAATTGGATCACTCATACTCATGTCTAATCTCCCGAGCTATTACCAGCTAGCTTTAGTGATGCCTGGAATCTCGCCGGCAAACGCCATCTCACGAATCTTGGCACGACCAAGACCGAATTGACGGAAGGTACCACGTGGACGACCTGTGATCGCACAACGATTACGTTGGCGAGTTGGGTTCGCATTACGCGGCATTTTTTGTAAAGCTAAACGAGCTGCAGCACGCTCTTCTTCAGAGAGTTTTGCATTTTTGCTAGCTGCTTTGTATTCTGCATATTTGACGGCGAATTTCGCAGCCAACTTGTCACGCTTGAGCTCACGCTCGATCAATGCCATTTTTGCCACAAATCACCTCAGTTCTTAAAGGGGAAACGGAATGCTGTGAGAAGCGCTTTGCACTCGTCATCAGTTTTTGCCGTTGTAGTGATGCTGATATTGAGACCACGTAAGGCATCTACCTTATCGTATTCAATTTCAGGGAAAATGATCTGTTCTTTAACGCCAATGTTGTAGTTACC
This sequence comes from uncultured Limnohabitans sp., assembly GCA_964556425.1. GTDB lineage: Bacteria > Pseudomonadota > Gammaproteobacteria > Burkholderiales > Burkholderiaceae_C > JALQUL01. Next base: position 46,956 of record CAZKWC010000013.1, read on the forward strand.
ACGACCGTCGAATGAACGACCAGAGATACCGCGGAAGTCACGAACGCGTGGCAATGCAACCGTAATAAAACGATCTAAGAATTCCCACATTTGAACGCCACGTAAAGTTACCATACAACCAATTGCTTGACCTTCACGAATCTTGAAGCCAGCAATCGCTTTACGAGCAACTGTTACGACAGGTTTTTGACCTGCAATTTTAGATAAGTCACCAACAGCGTTGTCCATGACTTTCTTGTCTGAAACAGCTTCACTTACACCCATGTTTAAGGTGATTTTAGTGATGCGTGGAACTTCCATTACTGATTTATAACCAAATTTGGCCATTAAATCTTTGGAAATTTGTTCACGATATTGTTGTTGAAAACGTGCCATGCTTAAGCCACCTTGATTTCTTCACCGCTTGATTTGTAAACACGTACGCGTTTACCATCAGCGGAAACCTTTACACCCACGCGATCGGCTTTGCCAGTTGCGGGATTGAAAATAGCTACATTAGATTGGTGAATAGGCATTGTTTTCTCAACGATACCACCTGCCTCATTTTTCATGGGGTTAGGTTTAGTATGACGTTTAACGAGGTTAACACCTTCAACAACAATCATTTCACTGTCTTTACGAGTAACGACCTTACCACGCTTGCCTTTATCACGGCCAGTCAAGATAATGACATCGTCACCACTACGAATCTTGTCCATCTTATAAATTCCTTACAGAACTTCAGGGGCCAAAGACACGATTTTCATGAACTTCTCAGTACGCAATTCGCGTGTGACAGGTCCAAAAATACGAGTGCCGATAGGCTCTAGTTTGCTATTAAGCAACACTGCAGCGTTACCATCAAATTTAACAAGTGAACCGTCAGGACGACGAATTCCCTTGGCGGTGCGTACTACCACAGCACTATAAACCTCGCCTTTTTTGACGCGGCCACGTGGTGCAGCTTCTTTAATACTCACCTTAATTACATCGCCAACACTTGCGTAGCGACGCTTTGAACCGCCGAGCACCTTAATGCACAGCACGGACTTAGCGCCGGTGTTATCAGCGACTTCTAACCTAGTTTCAGTCTGGATCATTTCTAGTATTCCCAACTTGCACCAAGAGTCTGACTTGCAAGCAAGCCTACCTTAGTCAGTCTTGGGCCCGTCGTCCATGTAACAAACCATTTGCTACACTTCCGCTGGGCAGATAATTAACATTGAACACACAAACTATCTACTTGGTAAATAGTTCACCTAGATTTGCCTTAATACGTCTACCACGGTGGCTTTCGCTTTTTGTGGCTTTGCTATTTTACGGCTTGCTTCTTTTATAAAGCAATCGTATTTTAGACTCTTCTGCTGTGTTTTTATGTAGTCTTGTATTATTGCATAAATTTTATTCATTCAGCAAGCTTTTTTTTGGGTATTTATAAGCAACCATTGATAATCTTCAATTGTTGTGTTTATGCTACTATAAACTTTAAGTAAGTTAATTCTTAACTGAATACTTTTAACCCACCCTCTTTATTTATTTCAATAGCTTGACCAAATGACTCAACTAGCAGATTTACGAAAAAACTATGACCAAGGCAGTCTAGACGAAGATAAGTCCTTGGCTACACCTCATTTGCAATTTACCGCTTGGCTCAATGAAGCCTTGGCCAGTGGCATTGCTGAACCCAATGCGATGACAGTTGCAACGGTTTCTTCTAGTGGTAGGCCAAGTACACGCATCGTACTAATTAAAGATTACGATGAACAAGGCATAGTTTGGTACACCAACTACAGTAGCCGTAAAGGACAAGAAATCGCCGGCAATCCTTTTGCTGCAATTCAATTTCATTGGGTTGAATTAGAGCGTGTAGTCAGAATTGAGGGAGTAGTTGAAAAGGTCTCAGCGGCTCAAAGCGACGCTTACTTTAACTCAAGGCCACTAGACTCTAAAATTGGTGCTTGGGCATCTCCACAATCACAAGTCATAAAAGGCAGAGCCGAACTCGTAAGCAATGCAGCTAAATACGCCTTATTGCACGGATTAAATCCCAAGCGCCCCGAACATTGGGGTGGCTACCGATTAATACCCGAACAATGGGAGTTTTGGCAAGGTCGTAAAAGTAGATTGCACGACAGAATTAGGTATAGCAAAAACAACAGTTATGACTGGATTAAAGAGCGATTAGCGCCTTAAAAAAGTGCTTGCTAGAAAATTGAATTCATGGCTGTAGTGAGTAAGCGCTTCACAACACATCAAGCCAATAAATAAATGGCTTGAGCCAGCTAAAAAACCAAAATGCTCAGCAAATGTCTGTTTAAACAGAGTTGCTGAGCATTCACTTTTATCGACTCACACTATCAATAAATAATAATTAAGATTGATTTAGCGTTTTAAATGAAGTAATTAGTCATCTACCACTAAGCTTGGAAACTTGGATTTAAAACTATCGACTTTAGGCGCAACCACAAAAGCGCAATATCCAGAATTAGGATTATTGAGATAATAATTCTGATGATATTCTTCGGCTTTGTAATAAGAGCTCAAAAGCTCTACTTCAGTCACTATTGTTTTATCATAGTGCGACTGTTGTTGTTGTAAAAACGATTTAACCCATTCTAAATCTTGAATATTTTCAGAATAAATTCCACTCCGGTATTGAGGTCCTTTGTCTGCACCCTGTGCATTTAGACTAGTGGGATCGTGCACTTTTAAAAAAACCTCAAGCAACTGTTGAAGACTAATGATCGTTTCGTCAAAAATAACTTTTATGACTTCAACATGACCACTATCACCGTTACAAACTTCTTTATATGTAGGATTCTTGCTATAACCATTACAGTAAGCGCTTTCTACAGCAAGCACACCTTTCATATTTTGAAACACGGCTTCCATGCACCAAAAACATCCGCCACCCAGATAAATTTCACGCATTGAAGAATTTTGATTATTCATTCATTGATCCTTAATTGTAGGGACATCAAAATCCATTAAAACTTGACTAAATTCTTACATGTAAAAACATCATTTCAAGACTATAATCCGAGGCTAGGTAAAACACAAGCTATAGACAAAAACTTCGGTTGACTTAATAGCTAACCTTTAACAGAGCAAGCACCAACCAGTAACCTACTATGCGCCAATTTGATGACGAGGACGACGAACAAACGCCTCCTACACCGTTAACAAATGATCAGGCGCAACAACTGCGAGGGCAATTGATTCACATTACGCCACTATTTGTGGTCATTGTGCAATTATTGGCAACCTTGGTGTTGGGTGCGTTAACTTGGTTACTAACTTTTAACACAAGTTGGGCCCTGTCAATAAGTTATGGTGGTTTAACCATTGCACTGCCTGCAGGCATTTTTGCTTGGGCTATGCGAGGTAAAACCCAACAGGTACATGCTGCTGGTGTTTTATTTAGATTTTTTTTGTGGGAGTCGGTAAAAGTATTATTTTCGGTTGTTATGCTTGCCATAGCACCTTTTATAATACCTAACCTAAGTTGGCTAGCTTTATTAGCTGGTCTTATTGTGACAATCAAGGCTTACCTCATCGCAGCATTCCTGCGATCAAAGGGTAAACGTTAAACGGAACTTTGTGATGGCATCAGAATCAGAACACGGGCAAACCGCTGGTGAATATATCCAGCACCATTTGCATCATTTGCAAAAGGATTTTTCTTTCAATAATGCTTCTCAACACAGCATTGTTGACTTTAGCGTCTTTAACCTTGACTCAGTTTTATACTCAGTTATTTTAGGTGCGCTTGGTTGTTTTTTATTGTGGCGTGCTGCACGTAAGGCAACCTCCGGTGTTCCTGGTCGCTTCCAAGCTGCCGTTGAAATTTTATCTGAAATGGTAGAATCTCAAGCTAAGGGCGTTATTCATAACGCAAAAAGCCGCAAAGTCATTTCCCCATTAGCTTTAACTGTGTTTGTGTGGATTTTCCTCATGAATGCAATGGATATGTTGCCTGTTGATTTAATCCCTTATATTTGGCACGGCGCTGGTCCTGCTATGGGTTTTGACAACTATATGCGTGTAGTTCCAACTGCAGACTTATCTACTACATTGGGTTTATCAACCTCAGTATTATTAGTTTGTTTGTTCTACAACATCAAAATCAAAGGTCTTGGTGGTTGGGCACATGAATTAGTGGCAGCACCATTTGGTGACCACTGGGCCTTGTATCCTATCAACTTCTTAATGCAGGTCATTGAATATGTGGCCAAAACAGTGTCCCACGGCATGCGACTGTTCGGTAATATGTTTGCCGGCGAACTAGTTTTCATGCTAATCGCGTTAATGGGTGGCGGTTGGGCTTTAAGCGGTACTGGTATTGGTTTGGCAATTGGTCATATCATCGCAGGTACAGTTTGGAGTATCTTCCACATCTTGGTGATTACGTTACAAGCGTTCATCTTCATGATGTTGACACTCATTTACACTGGACAGTCTCACGAAGCGCACTAAGCGCCTAGTAAGTTAGTAGTTTTATTTTCTCTTTGTTTTTTCTTTTCTTTTTTATTATTTAGGAGCTTCTCATGGAAAACATTCTTGGTCTCGTCGCTTTGGCTTGTGGTTTAATCGTTGGTTTAGGCGCTATTGGTGCCTCTTTAGGTATCGCTATCATGGGCGGTAAATTCCTCGAGTCTTCAGCACGTCAACCAGAATTGATGAATGACTTGCAAACTAAAATGTTCATTTTAGCTGGTCTTATCGATGCTGCTTTCTTGATCGGTGTTGCGATTGCATTGTTGTTCGCATTCGCTAACCCATTCGTTTTGAAGTAATTCAGGCCTCATCAATCAACCTTGTCATTGAAAGGGTGTTGCTGTGAATATTAACGCAACCCTGTTCATTCAAGCTATTGTTTTTGCTATTTTGGTGTGGTTCACAATGTCATATGTGTGGCCACCCATTACCAAAGCACTTGATGAACGGGCCAAAAAAATTGCAGACGGTTTAGCCGCTGCAGATAAAGCAAAATCCGAACTGTCCGCTGCTAACCAACGTGTAGAAGCCGAATTAGCACAATCTCGCACTGAGACTGCTGCTTTATTAGCTGATGCTGATCGTCGTGGACAGGCTATTGTCGAAGAAGCCAAAAAGAAAGCAGCTGAAGAAGCTCGTCGCATCATTGATGCAGCGAATGCTGAAGCTGCGCAACAAGTCGTTCAAGCGCGTGAAGCCTTGCGTGAACAAGTTGCCGCTTTAGTGGTTAAAGGCGCAGGTCAAATTCTGCAAAAAGAGATCAATCCAGCCGTTCACGCTGACCTTTTAGGTCGCTTGAAAGCTGAATTGTGATCGGGGCAAATCATGGCTGAGCTTGCCACCATTGCACGCCCTTATGCTGAAGCACTCTTTGAATCCTTTTCACAAGAGTCTTCTGATGCAACCGTTTGGTTGGATCAGTTGGCTCAAGTTGCTAAAGATCAACAATTCCAAGAGTTCGCTTCTAGCCCTAATGCGACTACTGAACAAGTTTTTGGCTTATTAACTGAAGTTGCTAAAGTTCAATTACCTGCCAAAGGTGTGAACTTTGTCAACTTATTAATCGAAAATAATCGACTCAGTGTTTTGCCACAAATTGCCGAGCAATTTCGTAAATTGCAAAACGCCAAAAAAGGTAGTTCAGATGCCACCATTTATAGTGCTTTTCCACTAGAAGGCGCACAACTTGCAGAAGTCAGTGCTTTATTGGAAAAACGCTTTGGTCGCAAACTCAATACTTCTGTTGTGATTGAAGCCGAGTTAATCGGTGGTATTCGCGCAGTAGTTGGCGACGAAGTGCTTGACACCTCTGTCAAAGCACGCCTGGAACAAATGAAATTCGCACTCACCGCCTAAGGCGCGAGTGCATTAACAAATTAAGGAACGAGGCATGCAACTCAATTCCGCTGAAATCTCCGAATTGCTGAAAAGCCGTATTGACGGCTTGTCTGCAAATGCAGACATTCGTAACCAAGGCACTATTGTTTCTGTTACCGATGGTATTTGCCGTGTTCACGGTTTATCCAACGTTATGCAGGGCGAAATGCTTGAGTTCGAAGTAGCTCCTGATGGCTCTGCAACTTACGGTCTTGCGCTTAACTTAGAGCGTGATTCTGTTGGTGCAGTTATTTTAGGTGCTTACGAGCATTTATCTGAAGGTCAAACTGTCAAGTGTACTGGTAAAATTTTGGAAGTCCCAGTGGGCCCAGAATTAATTGGTCGCGTAGTTAATGCATTGGGTGAGCCTATCGACGGCAAAGGCCCTATTAATGCAAAAATGACTGACGTTATCGAGAAAGTAGCGCCTGGCGTTATTGCTCGTAAATCAGTTGACCAACCTATGCAAACAGGTTTGAAGTCTATTGACTCCATGGTACCTATCGGCCGCGGTCAACGTGAGTTGATCATTGGTGACCGTCAAACTGGTAAAACAGCTGTAGCGATTGATGCCATCATCAATCAAAAAGGTCAAAACATGACCTGTATCTACGTTGCTATCGGTCAAAAAGCTTCTTCCATTAAAAACGTTGTACGCGCTCTTGAGCAAGCCGGCGCTATGGAATACACCATTGTAGTAGCTGCTTCAGCTTCTGAATCTGCTGCGATGCAATATGTATCTGCCTACTCTGGTTGTACCATGGGCGAATACTTCCGTGACCGTGGTGAAGACGCTTTAATCGTTTATGATGACTTGTCAAAACAAGCGGTTGCTTACCGTCAAGTATCATTGTTATTACGCCGTCCACCAGGCCGCGAAGCCTACCCTGGCGACGTATTCTATTTACACAGCCGTTTGTTAGAGCGTGCCGCTCGTGTAAACGCTGATTACGTAGAAGCATTCACTAAAGGTGAAGTAAAAGGTAAAACTGGTTCTTTAACCGCATTGCCAATTATTGAAACTCAAGCTGGTGACGTTTCTGCATTCGTTCCAACCAACGTAATTTCTATTACTGACGGTCAGATCTTCTTGGAAACATCATTGTTTAACGCTGGTATTCGTCCTGCGATTAACGCTGGTATTTCTGTGTCTCGTGTGGGTGGCGCTGCTCAAACCAAATTAATCAAAGGTTTGTCTGGTGGTATTCGTACCGACTTAGCTCAGTATCGTGAATTGGCAGCTTTTGCTCAGTTCGCATCTGACCTAGATGAAGCAACACGTCGTCAATTAGATCGCGGTGCACGCGTTACTGAATTGCTCAAGCAAGCCCAGTACAGTCCACAATCTATCAGCATCATGGGTGCGACCCTGTTTGCTGTGAACAAAGGCTTTATGGATGACATCGATGTCAAGAAAATCCTTGCTTTTGAAAGTGGTATGCACGCCTACTTACGTGACAAAAACGCTGCTTTGTTAGACAGGTTAGAAGCTCAAAAAGCTTTTGACAAAGAAGGCAAAGACGAGGCTGAATTGACTGCGGCAATCACTGCATTCAAGAAAAGCTTTGCTTAATTCCCACCTGAATTATTAGGAGCCATTCATGGCAACAGGCAAGGAACTACGCACCAAGATCAAATCGGTAGAAAATACCAAAAAGATCACCAAAGCAATGGAGATGATCTCTGTTTCTAAAATGCGTAAGGCACAAGAGCGTATGCGCGCTGCTCGTCCTTACAGCGAAAAAATTCGCAGCATTGCAAGCAACTTAGGTCAAGCCAATCCAGAGTATGTGCACACCTTTATGAAATCCAACGATTCAAAATCCGTTGGCTACATTGTGGTAACCACAGACAAAGGTTTATGCGGTGGTCTTAATACCAACCTTTTACGTAGCGTAACGACTCAGTTGCGCAACGCTCAAACTGCAGGCTTAAGCGTGCAATCAGTAGCGGTTGGTAACAAAGGTCTTGGCTTTCTTAACCGGGTAGGCGCGAAAGTCGTCTCCCAGGTCACTCAATTAGGCGACAAGCCACACCTCGACAAGCTTATCGGGCCTGTTAAAGTGTTGTTAGACGCCTTTACGAGAGGCGAGGTAAGTGCTGTTTATTTGTGTTACAACAAATTCGTCAGCACCATGCAACAGCAACCTGTAATTGAAACATTGTTACCTCTTTCTGCAACCAAAATGCAAGAAGAGTCACAATCTACAGGTAGTAATAATTCATGGGATTACCTCTACGAACCAGACGCGCCAACCGTCATTGATGAGTTGTTAGTTCGTTATGTTGAAGCCTTGGTTTACCAAGCGCTTGCAGAAAACATGGCGTCCGAACATGCAGCGCGCATGGTGGCTATGAAGGCTGCGACTGACAACGCAGGCAATGTAATCGGTGAATTGAAACTGGTTTATAACAAAACCCGTCAAGCAGCGATTACTAAAGAGTTGTCCGAAATCGTATCCGGCGCGGCTGCGATTAGCGGCTAAGCAAAGCAAGATTCAAACATATTGGAGCAAAAAATGGCTCAAGCCCTAGGAAAAATTGTTCAGTGTATTGGCGCGGTGGTGGACGTTGAGTTCCCACGCGATCAAATGCCTAAAGTGTACGACGCTCTTAAAATGGAAGGCTCTGCCTTAACATTAGAAGTGCAACAACAGTTAGGTGATGGCGTTGTACGTACGATTGCTCTCGGTTCATCCGATGGTCTTCGTCGTGGTGTGATGGTTTATAACACTGGTTTTGCTATTAAAGTGCCAGTGGGTAAAGCTACTCTAGGTCGTATTATGGACGTGTTAGGCTCACCAATCGATGAGCGCGGTCCTGTTAGCCAAGAGCACACAGCCTCTATTCACCGTAAAGCCCCAGCTTATGACGAATTAAGCCCATCACAAGAATTGCTCGAAACCGGCATTAAAGTGATCGACTTAGTTTGCCCATTTGCTAAGGGTGGTAAAGTTGGTTTGTTCGGTGGTGCCGGTGTTGGTAAAACCGTTAACATGATGGAATTGATTAACAACATTGCTAAAGCACACAGCGGTTTATCCGTGTTTGCTGGTGTGGGTGAGCGTACTCGTGAAGGTAATGACTTCTATCACGAGATGGCTGACTCTGGTGTTGTGAATTTGGAAAACCTTCCAGAATCTAAAGTAGCCATGGTTTATGGTCAGATGAATGAGCCACCAGGTAACCGTTTACGTGTTGCTTTGACTGGTTTAACGATTGCTGAATCATTCCGTGACGAAGGCCGTGACGTGTTGTTCTTCGTTGACAACATCTACCGTTACACCTTGGCGGGTACTGAAGTTTCTGCGTTGTTGGGTCGTATGCCTTCCGCTGTGGGTTACCAACCTACATTGGCTGAAGAAATGGGTCGTTTACAAGAGCGTATTACCTCTACTAAAGTCGGTTCTATTACTTCTATTCAAGCGGTTTACGTTCCAGCCGATGACTTAACTGATCCATCACCTGCCACTACCTTCGCTCACTTAGACTCTACCGTTGTTTTATCACGTGATATTGCTGCTTTAGGTATTTACCCAGCGGTTGACCCACTTGACTCAACAAGCCGTCAGCTTGACCCGTTAGTAGTTGGTGCAGAACACTATGAAACAGCTCGTGCTGTACAAGGTACTTTACAACGTTACCGTGAACTTCGCGATATTATCGCGATTATGGGTATGGACGATTTGGCTCCTGAAGACAAATTGGCTGTTGCTCGCGCACGTAAAATCCAACGTTTCTTAAGCCAACCTTTCCACGTTGCTGAAGTGTTTACTGGCAGCCCAGGTAAGTATGTTTCTTTAGCTGAAACCATTCGTGGTTTCAAAATGATTGTTAGCGGCGAATGTGACCACCTCCCAGAACAAGCGTTCTACATGGTTGGTACAATCGACGAAGCATTCGAAAAAGCTAAAAAAATCTAATTTTGTAAAAGGCGACCTATCATGAGCAGCACAATGCGCGTCGATGTGGTCAGTGCCGAAGAGTCAATCTACTCCGGAGAAGCCCACTTTGTGGCTTTACCCGGAGAGTCTGGCGAATTAGGTATTTATCCACGCCACACTCCTTTGATTTCTAGAATTCGTGCTGGTTCAGTGCGTATTCAGAAAACAGACGGTACTGAAGAGTTTGTATTCGTTGCTGGTGGCATTCTTGAGGTTCAACCTCATGGCGTCACCGTTATGTCAGACACTGCTATTCGCGGTAAAGACTTAGACGAAGAGAAAGCCAATGCTGCTAAAGCATTAGCCGAAGAAGCTCTACGTAACGCCAAGGGTGAAATGGATCTGGCCAAAGCACAAAACGAACTTTACGCTGTTGCAGCTCAAATTGCAGCACTACGTAAATTCAGAAACAAACGTTAATTCCAATCTATTGCTTGGTTTTAATGCAGTAATAAAAAGCTCCCTTTTTAGGGGGCTTTTTTTTCATCTTCAACTAATTAAATGCAACGGTTATGATGGAGTTTTTATTTTGCAATAACCATAAAAGGTCAAGATAAATGGATGATATTGTCAAAAAAGCCTTAGAAAAATGGCCTAATGTACCCGATTGTTATGGCTGGTTAGCGCTTGACCAAAGAGGCAAATGGTATATGCGGGATGACAGGATACAAGCACAAGGTTTTTTCCCACACCCAAAAGGTTCCTGGTTACAACATGAAAAACTCATTGATTTTATTGGCCGTAATTACCAAGCAGATGAGTTAGGTCGCTGGTTCTTTCAGAATGGACCACAAAAAGTATTTGTGGAACTAGAAGCAGCTCCATGGGTGATTCGAGTGCAAGAACTCAGCTCAAATGATTTAACTAAGACCGACTATATTTTTTCCACTCATACAGGTCAAAAAATAAGCCCTCAGCGGGTTTTAGAGGACGAGCAAGGTCTGGTGTACCTATTAACCGAATTAGGGCTTGGAGTGGTGCACAGTCAAGATATGCTAGCATTTGCCAATGCGCTAGAAACCAAGGCTTGGGACACAGAAAAAGTGAGTACTTTAAAACTAGAACAAGAGTTTCATTTTTTAAAAAGCCCGCAACAACAGTACACTTAATAAAAAAACCAAGCT
>CAZKWC010000014.1:0-5711 GCA_964556425.1 uncultured Limnohabitans sp.
GAAGCACCCCCTGTAATTACTAATATTGTTTATAAAGAACAAATTAATAATGAGCACAATACTAAAGTAGCTCTTATTAATAATCGTACCCATGATGCGCGTTGGTGGACAGCGAGTTTTAGTGCCATTAGCAAAGGGGTAGCTGTTTACAATGATTCAAGCTTGATGCATGACCCTTTAAAAATAGAACGCCTTGAAGAGTCGCAGTTAGAAAATGCTGCCATACAAAATGAATTCGTCAGTGATAAACCACTAGAGCCAACACAAGCCATTGTGAACTCCTATAACCACTTAAAAGGCGGCGCAGATTTTGGCACTTTATTACATGATTTGTTGGAGTGGCAAACTCATCAAGATTGGATATTGGCTAAAGTACCAGAGGCTTTTTTAAGCCTTGAAAAAGATCAACTCAACTCTAACAATACAGAATTAGAGGGGGTTGAATTGGTGGGTTATTATTTAGAGTGGCTTGAGCATCTAGAAAAAAAGCTGAGCAGTAATAATATTGATTTAAAAGACTTACCCACTATTAATAAATGGTTGCATCAAGTACTTCTAGCTTCTTTTAATGTGACTACCGTTAATTCGTTGCAATTAGGATTATTGAGTAGGAGGCAGGTGTGGCCAGAAATGGCTTTTACCTTTCCTATTAAAAAACTCAATGCACAAAAAATTGATGATTGGGTGAGTTATTTTATACACTGTAATCAAAGCCGTCCTGCTCTCAATTATTTGCCACTCGAGGGCATGATGACTGGATTTATGGACTTAGTGTTGTTTCATGATAATCAATATTTTATTTTAGATTACAAATCCAATAAATTAAAAGATTATTCAAATGAGTCTTTAACTGAGGCAGTATTGCATCATCGATATGAAGTGCAATATACGCTGTATATTTTGGCTTTACATCGCTTGTTAAAAGCCCGATTAAAAGACTACCAATACGAGCAACATGTGGGCGGTGCTATTTATTTATTCCTAAGAGGAATTAAAGAAACCACTCAAGGTTTGTATTTTAATAAGCCATCTTTTGAACTCATCAATGCGCTTGATCAATTATTTAGAAATCCTTTGACAGCTGAGGCGAACGTTGCAAGCAAGATTTCTTTATCGAGTAAAGTAGCTCAAGCCTCTCTTTGGAGTTAATAATGAATCAAGACACTTACATTACTTTTCCAGATCTCAGCTCGGATGCCGATGGGTTACAAAATATTGAGACTTATCAAGCATGGGTCAATTCACAATCGGACGCCGCAGAGCAAGCCTTCGAAGACTTGATCATGAATAGTGAGTCGCAAGATTTTGTAGATGTGCAAAGTTTGATCAAGGCAGATGTTTTAGAACAAGCAGAAGACACCAATAACTCATTACAAGAGCAAGAGGCTGCATACGAGTTTCCATTCAGTCGCTTGGATAAAGCTTTAGCTGATTTTTTACAAAATTGCCAGCCCAGCGAGTTGAAAGAGCATCATTTATTGGCTTGTATGGTGAGTTATCAATATAGTCGAGGCCATGCCTGTTTAGATTTGGCCGCACTTGAAAAAAGGCCTTTAATTACTTTGGGGCTTGAGGCTAAAGCCAAAGAGTTAATTCCCAAAAACTTAAAGGAGCTGGCAAAATCGTGCCCATGGATTCAAGGTGACAACAGCCCTTTGGTATTACTCAACCACAAGCTTTATTTAAGACGTAATTTTTATGCCGAGAAGGTGATTAAAAATGCGATTCAACAAAGACTAAAACCGATTGATTTTAGTGCCGAAGAAGAAGAAACTTTAACTAAAGCACTTAATGATTTATTTGCAAATAATCAAACAGACAGCTCACAAGTCGATTGGCAAAAAGTGGCCTGTGCTATTGCCAGTCGTGCTAACTTTACCATTATTACTGGTGGCCCAGGTACTGGCAAAACAACCACGGTTACCAAGTTATTAGCCCTATTATTAGATCAGGCTAAAAGGCAAAACAAAGATTTAAAAATTGCTTTAGCTGCCCCTACAGGTAAAGCGGCTGCACGTTTAAATGAGTCGATGCAAAATGCCCTTGCTAAGTTGCCAGAGCATTTACAATTTTCCCCCGATGTTTTAAGTCCTGCTCAAACTTTGCATAAACTTTTAGAAATCAATTCACATAAAACCGAATATCAAGTGCCCGAATTGGCCTTTGATATTGTGTTAGTTGATGAAGCCTCTATGATTGATTTGCAAATGATGGCTAGGCTAATGTTAGCTGTGCCGCCTCATGCCAAACTTATTTTATTAGGCGATAAAGATCAACTTGCATCGGTAGAGGCTGGTGCAGTGATGGGGCAACTTTGTGCCAGAGCTGAATTTGGTTTTTACTCAAAGCAAAGTGTAGAGTGGATAAAAAAAATAACAGCTCAAAATGTTTATAAGCGGCGTGCTTATCAAGCTTCAAACGCTGACGAATTATCTCAGCAAACGGTAATGCTGACACAAAGTTATAGGTTTACGGCGACCAGCAAAATTGGTCAAATTTCTAGAGCTATAAACAAAGGTGAAAGTTTTGACTTAAACGAATTACAAGTGCAAGGCCAGTCGGCACAAGATAAAATTGTGGTTTATGAGCCTTCTCAAGCAAGAAATGCAGACTTAATAGACCTCTTTAAAAATACTTGGCAAGATTGGTTGAACCAACTAAAACCTTATTTAACTAATCATGCTGGAATACTATCTGAATGTGAAGATGAAGCTGCCTATCAACTGCTCAAAGCCTTTTCTCAGTTTCAAGTTTTATGTGCAGTCAGAGAGGGTTCTTGGGGCGTAGTTAATTTTAATCGAATCATTGCACAGGGCTTTGGCTTTCCAAATGCACAATGGTTTGTAGGCCGGCCTGTTATGGTCACACAAAACAATTATCATTTAAAATTAATGAATGGTGATATTGGTTTATGTTTACCAAAAGACGGTACTTTAAAAGTAGCATTTTTAACTTCCAACAATACCATTCAGTGGGTTTTACCCTCAAGGTTAGAGTCAGTGGAAAGTGTTTTTGCCATGACGGTGCACAAGTCACAAGGCTCTGAGTTTAATCAAGTGTGCTTGGTATTACCCGACAAAAATTCCTTGGTGTTAAACAGAGAATTATTGTATACGGGCATTACCAGAGCCAAAACAGTTTTGCATTTGGTTATGCCCAACGAAGCTGTATTTACCAATGCACTTAAATTTAAAGTCAATCGAAGTGGTGGTTTGAGTTTTAATTAGCAGTGTGTTTTTTTAGCAGCTGAGAATAAATCGACTCGATCTGTAATAATCCCCTCAATGCCAAACGCAATAAGTCGATTCACGGCTTGTTCATCGTTGGGGGTATAACTTAAAGTTTTAAAGCCATTGGTTTTTGCTAAGCTAATACCCTCTTGGGTCCAAAATTCATGGTCGCAAATAATGGCGCAACATTCAAGTTCTTTAGCGGTAGCAAACCAGTCGTCATTTAAATTTTCTAGCAACAAGCCCCTAGGTAGTTGTGGGGCTGTTTTTTTTGCCCCCTTTAATGCTTCAACTTGAAATGAACTTAAAAAAGGCGGTATGGATGATTTTTCCCATAAACGAGTGGCCATTTGGCCAATTATTTCGCCTGTTTTAAAGTCTAAATTAGGACTAGGTTTTATTTCTAGATTAATAAAAAAATCATTTTTTTGACAAAATGCACTTATCGCCTCTAGGGTGGCTGGTGGCTCGCCTGCATAAGTTCTAGAGTGCCAACTACCCGCATCTAATTGCATAAGCTCAGATAGATTCAAGTTGCCACCAATGCCTTGGCCGTTGCTAGTGCGCTCTAGGCTGTCATCATGTAGTAAAAAAGCTTGCTCATCTAGGCTTAACTTTACATCGCATTCAAACATGGTGTAACCAAAACTAGCGCCTAATCTAAAAGCAGCCAGTGTGTTTTCTGGTGCTAATTTGCCAGCCCCACGATGAGCAATCCAAAAAGGGTAGGGCCAATTTTGTGCAGTAACCAAGGCGGATTTTGTAGATGATGATGAATGCAATGGGGATGAGTTCATAGGTGAGCATTAAAACAAAAATTCAGGGTTTTCTTTATTTTTGCATAGTTTTGAATTGACGACAGCTATTTTTCGCCTGAACTTTATAAAGTGAAAATTAAATTACCACTCTAATGTGATGACCGAAACGAAAAATTGTCGCATAATTTACTCAAATAATATTTAATGGGGTATTTTTAAGAAAAAGATTAACACCACAAGTCTTAGGTTATGCTGCACTGCGGTAATATCGCATATTGACACATTTTGACTAGCTGCAGTCGCATTTTGACATCATGAACGCCCCAATCGAGATTAAGAACCCATTATTTCCGGCCCTTCACACTTCTGAAACTGCCGAGCGTATACGAGAAATCCCTTATAACTACACCTCTTTTTCGGACCGTGAAATTGTGGTGAGGTTGCTGGGCGAAAAAGCTTGGGATTTGCTTAATCAATTACGCCATGAGCGCCGCACTGGTCGCTCTGCCCGTATGCTTTACGAAGTATTGGGTGATATTTGGGTGGTTCAGCGTAATCCTTATTTACATGACGATTTAATTGACAACCCCGAGCGTCATAGGGCTTTGGTGGTGGCGCTAGAACATCGCCTGCATGAAATGGATAAGAGGCGTGATCCTTTGATTGATCAAGAGCGCGACAAATTAGTGGGCGAACTGATTACGCTTGCTCGTTATGCCGTAAGACAATTTGATTTGATGTTTACCGAGGTCGCTCAGTTACGCGAAACAGCCGCCAAGTTGTTTGCTAAACACACTCGTAAAGACAATATTAAGTTTGATGGTTTAAGCCGAGTAAGCCATGTAACAGATGCAACTGATTGGCGCGTTGAATATCCCTTTGTAGTTTTAACCCCAGACTCTGAAGCCGAAATGGCTAGCTTGGTAAAAGCGTGTATTAGTTTAAAACTCACGGTTATACCAAGGGGAGGTGGTACGGGTTACACGGGTGGAGCAGTGCCTTTAACTTGGAAAAGTGCGGTTATTAACACCGAAAAACTAGAAGCCATTTCAGAAGTTGAAATGGTGAGCCTGCCAGGAGTCGCTCAAGAAGTTGCCACCATTTACACCGAAGCAGGTGTCGTGACACAACGTGTCTCTGATGCGGCCGAGCGAGCTGGCTTTGTTTTTGCTGTTGATCCTACCTCCGCAGAAGCTTCTTGTGTGGGCGGTAATATTGCCATGAATGCAGGCGGTAAAAAAGCCGTTTTATGGGGCACTGCCCTTGATAATTTAGCCAGCTGGCGCATGGTTACTCCTGATGCCAAATGGCTAGAGGTAGTACGCTTGAATCATAATTTAGGCAAAATTCATGATGCCGAAAATGTTCGCTTCGAACTGCGTTATTTTGAGTCCGATGGCAAAACCTTAAGCCACACTGATTTTATTGAAGCCACTGGTCAAAGCTTCCGAAAAGAAGGTTTGGGCAAAGACGTTACTGATAAGTTTTTAAGTGGCTTGCCTGGTGTACAAAAAGAAGGCTGTGATGGTCTCATTACTAGCGCAAGATGGATTGTGCACCGTATGCCAGTACACACCCGCACAGTTTGCCTTGAGTTCTTTGGTAGCGCTAAAGAAGCAGTACCAAGTATTGTAGAAATTAAAGATCTTTTGTTTAAAGAACAAAAATCATCGGGTGTGATGTTGGCAGGCCTTGAGCATCTTGATGATCGTTATTTAAAAGC
>CAZKWC010000014.1:5811-7154 GCA_964556425.1 uncultured Limnohabitans sp.
TTCCTAGAGCAAGAGCATTTGCCTTTGGGTAGGCAAGAAGATGGTTCTCCTTTGGAGTCTCCCGAGTTATTAGCTGAGCGTGTGGATCAAGCTATTCAAATGCTGAACTCTGTACGACAAGAATGGGCCTTGTGGTTAGCTCAAATTGATCGCTTTTTTGAAGATCTTCAATCGCACGATTTAAGAGCGAGTTGGAAGGTGCAAATCCGCGATACCTTGCGCACAATTTTTACGGGAAATGCCTTTGCGCCTATTTTAGAAGAGTGCAATAAAATCCATAAACAGGTCTTAAAAGGCAGGGTGTGGGTAGCGCTACATATGCACGCAGGTGACGGTAATGTACACACCAATATACCCGTTAACAGCGATGACTATGAAATGCTGCAAAGTGCCCATGGCGCAGTTAAACGCATTATGGCTTTAGCCCGCTCACTTGATGGTGTAGTCTCTGGCGAACATGGAATTGGCATTACTAAATTAGAGTTTTTAACGGATGCTGAATTAGCTCCATTTTTAAAATACAAAGCTAAAGTCGATCCAGATGGGCATTTTAATAAGGGCAAATTAATGCGCTCTTCAAGCCCTATTGAAGTGAATTTAGCCAGTAATAATGCTACTCAATTAGCGCCTGCGTTTACCTACAACAGCGATTTAAGTCATGCTTACACACCAAGCTTTGGTTTGATGGGGCATGAATCTTTAATCATGAAACAAAGTGATATTGGTGCCATTTCAGACAGCGTAAAAGACTGTTTACGATGTGGTAAATGTAAACCTGTTTGTGCTACTCATGTGCCAAGGGCCAACTTACTTTATAGCCCGCGTAATAAAATTTTGGCAACCTCGCTTTTAGTAGAGGCGTTTTTATACGAAGAACAAACTCGCCGCGGCGTAAGTATTAGGCATTGGGAAGAGTTTGAAGATGTAGCCGATCATTGCACGGTTTGTCACAAGTGTTTTAACCCTTGTCCTGTCAATATTGATTTTGGTGATGTGTCCATGAATATGCGTAATTTATTACGCAAAATGGGTAAAAAAAGTTTTAGGCCGGCCGGTAGTGCCGCTATGTTGATGCTGAACGCAACCAATCCTCAAACCATTAAATTAGCCCGTGCGGCAATGGTTGGTGTGGGTATGCGGGTGCAAAGAATTGCCCATGATATTTTAAAATTGGTAGCCAAGCGTCAAACTAAACAGCCTCCTGCTACCGTAGGAACGGCTCCCATCAAAGAACAGGTGATTCATTTTATTAATAAAAAATTGCCAGGTGGCTTGCCTAAAAAAACCGCTAGGGCATTACTCGATATTGATGATAAAAATTATGTACCCGTCATCCGTAATCC
>CAZKWC010000014.1:7254-55421 GCA_964556425.1 uncultured Limnohabitans sp.
CAAGGTTATGAGTTTGATAAGATTTTCCCTGGTTGCCGAATTATTGATATTCACGAGTATTTACTTGAAAAAAATATTACTTTAAGTGCCAATCCCGGAGCTTATCTTTATCATGACCCTTGTCATTCACCTATGAAGTTACAAGATCCGTTAAAAACGGTTCAATCGTTGGTAGGTCCTGGTGTGATTAAGTCAGACCGTTGCTGTGGAGAGTCTGGTACCCTAGCGATGAATAGACCCGATATTTCTACTCAAGTACGTTTTCGTAAAGAGGAAGAAATTAAAAAAGGTGAAAATCAATTAAAAGCGTCTGGATTGTTGGCACCGACCGATAATGTAAAAGTACTTACTTCTTGCCCCGCTTGTTTGCAAGGCTTGAGTCGTTTTGGTGATGATTTACAAAGTGGCTTGTTAGAGGCTGACTATATTGTGGTTGAAATGGCTAAGAAAATTTTAGGTGATAATTGGCTAGAGCAATATGTGCTTGAAGCCAATTCGGGTGGCATTGAGCGGGTACTGGTCTAATTTTTTATTAAGGCAGCAGTGTATAACGCTGCTTTTTATTGCTAACAAAGGTGTCTTGTGAGTACGACTGAATTACCATCAAAAACCAAATTAGCCGATTGTGTTTTATGCCAACAAATGGGCGGTCGTTTGGTTTATGAAAACTCTTTTTACCGCGTAATTGCAGTAGATGCCAATGGCCCTGATGCCCATTTCCCTGCCTTTTATCGATTAATTTGGAATCAGCATGTAGTCGAAATGACGGATCTGCCCTATGCGCAGCAGTTGATGGCTTGGCAGGCTATTTCCATCATTGAAAGTTGTATGCGCAAGGTTTTACAAGCGCATAAAATGAACTTAGCCAGTTTTGGAAATATGGTGGCTCATCTGCATTGGCATTTTATTGCTCGATTTGAGTGGGATAGCCATTTTCCCAATCCAGTTTGGGGCCAGGCTTTAAGAGAGGTACCGGTGCAGCAGTTGCAAGAAGTTCAGTCTTTATTTCCTCAACTTGACGCCCTTTTACAGCAAAAACTCACCGAGTTAAGGCCCTTTGCCCACATTGACTTGCCATAAGATAGATGATGCTGAACTCCCAAACAGGCCGTTGCAAGCAATCGAAGTAATAAAAATCCAGTAACATCTATTTTGAGAGAGTAATTCTTGACTTAAAATGTTAGTCATCACTAGAAATAGGGCTAATTGATATTTTTCTTCGGTTTTAATAGACAATCCAAACTGTAAAAAAATTATTTTGGCTAAGAGTGGTTGTCAACTATTACTCTTGCCACCATCTACTTTAAGGAATGTTTTATGGCCGGTTTAAGTCACAATAGTCCTACACCAGTCGCTTTGACGGTGCACTCACAATCCAAGGTGCTCGAAATCTCTTTTTCAGACGGCAAAGAGTTTCGTATTCCTTTCGAGTTAATGCGGGTTTATTCACCCTCCGCCGAAGTACAAGGTCATGGCCCTGGGCAAGAAACCCTACAAACTGGTAAACGCAATGTAGATATTGCCGAACTTGAAGCAGTAGGCAATTACGCTATTCAACCTCAGTTTTCTGATGGTCATGATAGTGGGATTTTTTCTTGGGATTACCTTTATTTTTTAGGTGACCAACAAGAGCAACTTTGGCAACAATACGAAGAAAAATTAGTGCAGGCTAATAAAACTCGTGATTCAGAAATGATTCAAGCAGCGGCAAAAGGCTGTGCTAGTCATTAATTTTTAAGATCTATTATTTTTGTAAATTTATTCATCATGACACAAACCCATTTCGGTTTTCAAACCGTTGCAGAAAAAGAAAAAGCCAGTAAAGTGCGTGGTGTTTTTGATTCTGTTGCCTCTAAATATGACATTATGAATGACCTTATGTCGGCTGGGTTACATCGTGCTTGGAAGGCCTATACTGTATTGGTAGCTGATATTAAACCAGGTTATAAAGTACTTGATATTGCGGGTGGCACTGGTGATTTAGGCTTGGCTTTTGCAAAAAAAGTGGGACGTCAGGGGCAGGTGGTGCATACCGACATTAACGAAGCCATGTTACGCACTGGTCGAGATAGATTGGTCGACCATGGTGTCATTTTGCCAACAGTGGTGTGTGATGCCGAAAAACTGCCATTTCCTGATTCATATTTTGATGTGGTAACGGTTGCTTTTGGTCTGCGCAACATGACGCATAAAGACTTGGCCTTAAAAGAGATGAACCGTGTGATTAAACCAGGCGGTAAGTTGTTAGTTTTAGAGTTTTCTAAAATTGCTCAACCCCTCGAAAAGGCCTATGACTGGTATTCTTTTAATATCCTTCCTAAATTAGGTTCTATGATTGCGGGAGATGCACAAAGTTACCGTTATTTAGCTGAGTCGATTCGTATGCACCCTGGTCAAGAAGAGCTTAAAGCGCTCATGAAAGAGTCTGGTTTTGGTCATGTTGATTTTCACAACATGTCTGCTGGTATTGTGGCCTTGCACGTAGGAATTAAGTGCTAGAAGTGCGCTGCACAAATGAACACTTTATTTCTTTTTGTTTGGTATTACTTTTTTCATAACGACCGTTGAAGGTATTCATTTTACTCGGCCTAGCATGAGTCAATTTATTCAATAGTCAGAGTCAATCTATCTTTGTGATGTTGGCTTTGAGTTAGAATATATAAAAATTATTATATGGTTAGCATTTTTTGTTTTTATGCCTGTCACTTGAGTTCAAGTAAACGGGTGTAATTGATTACAGTTTAGGTTGAGTTTCATTTGCGTTTGCATTCGCTTACAAATTGTTTCTATTGAAATTTCTGTAATCAACGCTACTTATTTAACATTAATTTTTTATTAGAAAGAGACTCATGATACGCCTCAATATGATGAAGCTAGCTACAGTTTTATTTACCTTATTCTTGGTTTTTTCAAGCTTAAGTGCAGAAGCCGCACGACGCCTTGGTGGCGGTGGCTCAATGGGTAAACAGTCTAGCAACGTCACACAACGTCAGCAAAATACTACCCCTGCCCAAAACACCAATCAAGTGCAAAATGCCAACAAACCCAATGTCGCTGGTCAAACTCCAGCCGCACCCACTAAACGTCCATGGGGCGCTATGTTGGGTGGTATTGCTGCTGGTTTAGGCATGGCCTGGTTGTTTAGCTCATTGGGCGGTGGTGCTTTAGGTGGAGCCATCGGTTCAATTCTAATGATTGGTCTATTAGTTGGCGCCGCTTTCCTAGCGTGGAAAATGTTCCAGCGTTCTAAACAATCATCGAAAGGCAATTATGCCTTCGCAGGGGCCGCTAGTTCAGCTAGTCCTGCTACTACGGCTTATAACCCTAATCATGTCGGTAATGACGCTTCAGCTCGTCCTTGGGAAAGTCAAAGTTCTAAATTTGAATCAGCTAATTCTGGTTCAATGATCGGTGCAGGTCTTAACGCTAACGCTAACGCTAATGTTAACAACGGATTTAGTAGTTTAAGTGGTTCACAGTCTTGGGGCGTGCCTACTGATTTTGACACTGCTGGTTTTATTGCTGCATCTAAGCGCAACTTTACTTTATTACAAGCAGCTTGGGATAAATCAGACGTTGATACTCTGCGTGCCATGATGACTGACGAAATGGCATCAGAAATTAAAAACCAACTAGCATCACGTGCTAAAGATGCTTCTGGAGTTGCCTATAAAACTGAAATTATGTCTCTTGAAGCTCAATTATTAGGTATTGAAGATTTAGGCGATGAATATTTGGCAAGTGTGGAGTTCAATGGTGTGATTCAAGAAACACCTTTTGAAGGCCCACAACCATTCCGCGAAGTCTGGAATATGAGTAAGTCTAAAATGGGTGCAAGTGGCTGGTTGGTGGCTGGCGTTCAGGCTTTACAATAATTTTTAGCTCAAATCTAACAACTAGTCGTTTTTTGTTATCTTTTCTTGATTCAAATAGTTAAAGAGTCATTAAAAATAGCCAAGACCGTGGAATAATGGGGGACTATGTCAACATCGTCCCCCTTTTCATTTCCTAGTCCATTTCAAGCCGGTATCAAAGGTTTGACTGACCTTGCTGATCGCCTTATTGACTCGGCACAAGCACCCGTTTGGTTGCAACATGAAGTTCAGCATCGATTGGTTTTATTAATTAATCATGTGTTAATGCAAGAGCCTATAGCTTGCACAAGGCTTGCGACCCAGGCTAACAAAATTGTGGTTTTACACTGGCGTCATTTCGATTGGCGCCTACAAGTCACTCCTGCTGGGTTGTTTAATTTGGCTGACCCTAGTGCTGCTTCACAATTGGCCTTAACTATTCAAACAACATCTGTGGCAGATATGTTCCAAGTCTTGTTAAAGACAGAAAAGCCCAATTTACAAATTGAAGGTGACGTTCAATTGGCGGCGGAAATGAGTTGGTTAGCAGACCATGTGCAATGGGATGTGGCTCATGATGTAGCCCGAATTATGGGCGATGCACCAGCTCAATTTATTACCTCTGCTTTACAAAATTTACGTGGCCGTTTTACTCGATGAAAAGACTCTTTCGTAGCCTCTTTATTTTAAGGGTAGTATTTCAATATGGTCTAGATCAGTTATTACTTGAACTAGCGCCTGTTCCATGGTTAAAGTTATTAGGAAAAATATTATCTGTGGGTCGCAGACAAACCGATTCGCCTGGTAAAAGAATTCGTTTAGCTCTTGAAAGCTTAGGCCCAATTTTTGTAAAGTTTGGTCAGGTTTTATCCACCCGTCGAGATTTATTACCAACTGATATAGCTGATGAGTTAGCGCTTTTACAAGATAAAGTACCACCTTTTGATTCACAATTGGCGATACAGACCATCGAAAAGGCATTGCAAAAACCAATATCAGAAATTTTTGTCAGCTTTGATGTGAAACCAGTAGCAAGTGCTTCTGTAGCTCAAGTACATTTTGCCACTTTATTAGATAAATCTGGTCAGTTGAAAGAAGTGGCGGTAAAGGTTTTACGGCCTAATATGCTGCCTACTATTGAAAAAGATTTAAGTCTAATGGCCTTAATGGCTGCAGCCCTTGAAAAACTGAGCGTAGATGGTAAAAGACTTAAACCCAGAGAGGTGGTAGAGGAGTTTTCGAGAACCATTCGAGATGAGCTTGATTTGGTGCGCGAAGCAGCTAGCAGTGCTCAGTTAAGACGCAATATGGAAGGTCTGCAGTTGGTGTTAATTCCAGAAATGTATTGGGATTATTGCCGTACTGAGGTGATGGTCATGCAACGCATGAAGGGTATTCCTATTAGCCAACTCGACAAGTTAAAACAAGCCGGTGTAGATATGAAAAAGTTAGCCAGCGATGGCGTGACTATTTTCTTTACTCAGGTATTTAGAGACGGTTACTTTCATGCCGATATGCATCCTGGTAATATTATGGTGAGTATAGAACCAGAGACTTTTGGTCGTTATATTTCTCTTGATTTTGGTATTGTAGGAACTTTAACCGAGGTTGATAAACAATATTTGGTACAAAACTTTAGTGCATTTTTTAGCCGTGATTACAAAAAAGTGGCTTTGCTTCATGTTCAGTCTGGTTGGGTACCGGCTAACACTAGAGTAGAAGAATTAGAGGCTGCTATCAGAGCAGTTTGTGAACCTTATTTTGATAGACCATTAAAAGAAATTTCTTTAGGTCTTATTTTGTTGCGCTTATTTCAAACTTCTAGACGCTTTCAAGTGGAAATTCAGCCGCAGTTGGTACTACTACAAAAAACCTTGCTGAACATAGAGGGCTTAGGACGACAAATTGATCCTGAGCTTGATTTATGGGTGACCGCTAAGCCTATCCTAGAAAAATGGACCAAAGAACAAATTGGACCACAAAAGTTTTTTAAAGAAGTGATGGCGAATGCGTCTACCTATGCCGTTTTATTGCCTCAATTACCTACTTTATTGCATTCGTTTTTAAGCCAGAATAGTCATCATAAGACTGATTTATTAAGCCAAGAAATTCATGCTTTATTGTTAGAGCAAAAAAAGCATCACTCGGCATTGCAAAAAATTATTTTTTTAATTTTGGGATTTGTTGCTGGCTTAATAGTGATGCAATTTATTATTGGTTTTGGTATGTATTAGCGGCATAAACTGCAAAATAATGCTCTAGCTTATTGTGAGCTCAAACCAATGAGGTCTTGTTTTTTGGGCTTTATTATTAAGGCTTTTGGCTAAAGTATTAAAATGAGACTACTAGTTCATTTTAACCAATGAAATGTTTCTTTTAATGAATGACAAATAAATCACCAACCTTGAAATGTGATTAATTAACTCTACTTACAGTCATCTAACTAAAATTTCGTATTCTTTTTTATATAGTTAATTATTATGCCAATTTATGCTTATAAGTGTAGCTCGTGTGGACATGCCAAAGATGTTTTACAAAAAATGTCAGATGCTCCACTCACTAACTGCCCAGCTTGCGGTCAAGAAACCTTTACTAAACAAGTGACAGCTGCAGGATTTCAACTAAAAGGTTCTGGCTGGTATGTAACTGACTTTCGTGAAGGTGCCAGTGCTGCAAAATCTTCTGAAGGGGGCTCGGTGCCCAAGGCTTCTGAACCTGCAGTGAGTACCGTCTCGACTGATACGTCGCCAAGTCCTACTTCAGCAACTACTTCACCTTCGTCCAATTCTTCTTCTGCAGGTCAAACTGCTTCAGCTTCAGCCACTAACACTAGCTCATCTACTGGCTCGTCAAACGAGTGAGAAAACTTATGATTAAATCCATCCGTAAATGGTTGCTTGCAGGATTATTGGTTTGTTTGCCTGTACTCATTACCCTTTGGGTATTAAATTGGATAGTGGGTACACTTGATCAAACTTTATTAATTTTGCCAGAAGAGTGGCGACCACATACCCTAATTGGAATGAATATTCCTGGTTTTGGTGTCATACTGGCGTTTGTTATTTTGTTGGTTTTAGGTGCTATCACTAGTAATTTATTTGGCCGTAAACTTTTATCATGGTGGCATAAATTAGTACATAAAATTCCAGTTGTAGGCTCCATTTATTCTGGTGTTAAACAAGTGTCTGATACCCTTTTATCAGATAGTGGTAATGCATTCAGAAAAGCGGTTTTAATTCAATGGCCACGTGAAGGTATTTGGACTATTGCATTTGTTACTGGCTCGCCTGGAGGTGATGCTGCTATTCATTTACCAGGTGATTTTTTAAGTGTTTATGTTCCCACTACACCTAATCCAACCGGTGGTTATTTTGTAATGTTACCGAGGCAGTCATGTATCGAGTTAGACATGTCTGTAGATGATGCACTTAAGTACATTGTTTCTATGGGGGTGGTTGTACCTGCACCATCTGTCTTAAAAGTTGCAGATTCAGTAGTTAAAATTTAATTAAAAATTTTATTTAAATGAATCAAAAACTCACTATTGGCATTTTGTACAATAGAGGGTTAAAAGTTTATAAGCCTTGAAGCGAGTTGGACTAGAAAATTAGCTAATCCAACTTGTTTTTATTATTCAATCCTATTTATTAGCAGAGTTTTTTATGAGCATGCGTTCCCATTATTGCGGTCTTGTTACCGAAGCCCAACTAGGCGAAACAGTTACCTTATGCGGTTGGGTGAATCGTCGCCGCGATCATGGTGGCGTTATTTTTGTCGATTTGCGTGACCGTGAAGGTTATGTTCAAGTGGTTTGTGACCCTGATCGTGCAGAAATGTTTGCTTTAGCCGAGAGCTTACGCAATGAATTTTGTATTCAAATCAAAGGTTTGGTTCGTGCCCGCCCAGAAGGCACTGTCAATGATGGTTTAAAAAGTGGCAAAATTGAAATTTTGTGCCATGAAGTAGTCATCTTAAATGCTTCCGTCACTCCACCTTTCCAGTTAGATGATGAAAATCTTTCTGAAACGACTCGTTTAACACACCGTGTTTTAGATTTGCGTCGTCCTTATATGCAGCGCAATTTAATGTTGCGTTACCGCGTAACTATGGAAGTGCGTAAGTTCCTTGATGAAAACGGCTTTGTGGACATCGAAACTCCAATGCTAACTAAGAGTACACCTGAAGGTGCTCGCGATTATTTAGTACCTAGTCGTGTACACGACGGTCACTTTTTTGCCTTGCCGCAATCACCACAATTGTTTAAACAATTGTTAATGGTGGCTGGTTTTGATCGTTATTATCAAATCGTTAAATGTTTCCGTGACGAAGATTTACGTGCTGATCGTCAACCTGAATTCACACAAATTGATATCGAAACTTCTTTTTTAACCGAAGAAGAAATTCGCGATATTTTCCAAAACATGATCAAACGTGTATTTAAAAATGCGATTGATGTTGATTTAGGTGATTTCCCCATCATGCCGTATTCAGAGGCAATGGCTAGGTACGGCTCTGACAAGCCAGATTTACGTGTCAAAATGGAATTCACTGAACTCACCGACGTGATGAAAGATGTTGATTTCAAAGTATTCTCTGGCGCGGCCAATATGAAAAACGGCCGTGTGGTGGGTTTATTGGTTCCCGGTGGAGCTAAAGAAACAGGTGGTTTGTCACGTGGTGAGATCGACTCCTACACTGAGTTTGTCAAAATTTACGGTGCAAAAGGTTTGGCTTATATCAAGGTCAATGAATTGGCTAAAGGCCGTGATGGTTTGCAATCTCCTATTGTTAAAAACATTCACGATGCCGCAATTGCAGAAATCTTAAAGCGCACTAATGCACAAGACGGCGATTTAATTTTCTTTGGTGCCGATAAAGCCAAAGTAGTGAATGACGCCATTGGTGCTTTACGTTTAAAAATTGGTCATAGCGAGTTTGGTAAGAAAACTGGTTTGAGCGAACAAGCTTGGCGTCCATTGTGGGTAGTTGACTTCCCAGCCTTCGAATACGACGATGAAAACCAACGTTATACCGCTACTCATCATCCATTTACTGCACCAAAAGACGGCCATGAAGACTACATGTCTACCGACCCAGAAAAATGCTTATCTAAAGCTTATGATATGGTGTTGAATGGTTGGGAAATGGGCGGTGGTTCGGTTCGTATTCATCGTGCTGATGTTCAACAAAAAGTATTTGATGCACTCAAAATTAGCCCTGAAGAAGCACAATTAAAATTTGGTTTCTTACTTGATGCATTGCAATATGGTGCACCTCCTCATGGTGGCTTGGCTTTTGGCCTTGACCGCATCGTTACACTCATGACGGGTGCAGATTCCATTCGTGATGTGATAGCCTTCCCTAAAACACAACGTGCACAATGTTTATTAACCAATGCACCAAGCACAGTGGACGAAAAACAATTGCGTGAGTTGCATATTAAGTTGCGTAATTTAGATGCTGTAAAAACAGGAGCGTAAGGCTTTATAGTTTTTTAGTACTACTTTAACCAACTAAAAACAGGCCCTTTATGGGCCTGAATTATTTATAAATGAAAATTTATCTAGCTCCCATGGAGGGCTTGTTAGACTTTGTGCTACGTGATATTTTGTCTGGTATTGGTGGGCTAGATAAATGTGTTTCAGAGTTTATTCGTATCAATGATCAACTACTACCTCCCCGAGTTTTTACTCGCATCGTGCCTGAACTATTGAACCATAGTAAAACACGAAGTGGAGTGCCTGTTTGGCCACAATTATTAGGTTCAGATCCCATCTGTATGGCTGATAATGCAGCACAATTAGCTAGGCTTAATCCTGCCGGTATCGATATTAATTTTGGTTGCCCTGCCAAAATCGTCAATCGACATGGCGGAGGCGCATCCATGTTGCTCGATCCAGAGAGTGTTGGTAGGGTAGTGGAGGCAGTTCGAAAAGCGGTGCCTATACATATTCCAGTTACCGCCAAAATGCGTTTAGGCTATTTTGATGAAAGTCTAAGCATTGACTGTGTTCAAGCCATTGCCAATGCAGGAGCTGCAGAAGTAGTGGTTCATGGCCGAACTAAAGTTCAAGCCTATACACCGCCTGCTTACTGGGACAAGATTGCTGTTTTAAAAGAGTCGGTTGGAATTCCTGTCATTGCCAATGGAGAGATTTGGACAATTACTGATGCTAGGCAGTGTTATCTCGATTCTGGTTGTGAATCTATTATGCTGGGACGTGGAATTGTGGCTGATCCCGGTTTAGCACTGGCCATTCGATCCAATATACCAACTCAAAAAATCCATAAAAATTGGTATATTGCTAAGTCTATTTCAAATGGACTTGAATTTGCACCTGCTACAGGTCAAATCAGTTGGGAAGAGCTCCAGCCTCATTTTGTAAGTTTTTGGGATTTAGTACAACAGTCAATAGAAGTCAAAGCACAGACAGGTCGAATGAAGCAGTGGCTTAATTATTTAAGACGGCGATATCCAGAAGCAGAAATAGCTTATGAAACATTAAAACGTGATAAAAACCCATTAAGCGTAACTAATTGGTTAAATGAATTGAATTTTTGCAATAAAATTCAAATTAAAAATTAGTTTGAATGGTTTTTAATAATGTTAATGACGTTAATTTTTTATTTACTAATATTTTTATCAGGGTTTTATGGAGCTAAGACAATTGAATTTTTCTTTCATATTCGATTGAATTTAGACTTTAAAATCATAGGTTTTATATTAATGTTGACAAGTGCACTCGTTGCAATTTTTTATATAAATGTGATTCATCCTATTGATATGAATTTAAATGATTATGAAATGGCAAGAATCAAAGGTTATTTAATGGGGGAGTATGTCATTACCCCATTTGTATTGGCTTTATTTGTCCTTAGTGTTTACTGGTGGTATAACAAACGAGTGAATTATCGCTAAACAACACCAGATGGGGTCAAAATGATAGCCTATCTGAGTTATAGGATCTCACTCTATTTCATTTTATGTGGACTCTAGCTGCTTCATTGAGATACCACAATTACCGCATTGAATCGAGGTCCCCTCATGTACCCAAGCCTTGGCTAGGCAACTACTGCACACTAGTGTTAGCTTTTTTTC
Organism: uncultured Limnohabitans sp.; assembly: GCA_964556425.1. Taxonomy (GTDB): domain Bacteria; phylum Pseudomonadota; class Gammaproteobacteria; order Burkholderiales; family Burkholderiaceae_C; genus JALQUL01. Next base: position 18,208 of record CAZKWC010000014.1, read on the forward strand.
TGTTATTTTTTTAACAGGAACAAAAATAGTCGGTTTACCATCTAACTGTGCAGGCAGTGACGCAAGCGGTGCATCACTGAGTTTTATTTCAATGCCTGCATTTATCAGTGACTCTTGGTGCAACTTAGTTTGCTGTGGTGAACTAGGCACATGTCGATCAAATATTCCTAACTGAAAACCGGTTTGTAAAAGTGTTTGGCAACTTTTAATAAAACCTGCATCGGGAATAATGTAGTGGCTCATTTTTTGACCTGTTTTTTCTCCTCCAGGTAAGCCAGTTTTAGAGGGCATTAGGCCAATAGCCTCCATTTTTTTAGCCCATTCTGCATTATGCGGATTACTTTTGGATGGATGTCCTAAATTATCTTGCCAGTGATGCACCATTTCATGTACCAAAGTCGATAAAACGACCTCAATGGGTAGCAATGTGAAAAATCCTGGATGCAATCCTAACTCATCAATTTTTTTTCCTTGTGCAGAGGTAAAACGCCCTGAATGATGATAGCCGTGAATGCGATTATTCGATCGTAGAGTTAACAAACAAGCTGGAAGTTGATTGTTGAACAACTGTTGGTTGAAAAAATCAAATGCAGTTTGCAAATTTTGATAAAGCTGTAAGGAGGGACTCGTATTGGTTGGGATAGGTGTCATATTATGAATAGGAGGAAGTAGTTGTTTTTTAACCATTTTGTACGCTTTGATTTATTTTAAATTATTAATAAATATTTCATTCAAAAAGGATGATTAAGTAATTTTTAGCTTGTTTATATAAAAAAAATTAAAAAAAAATAGAGTGGTAAATATAAAGTTACTTTTTAAATTTCTTAGATTTAAAATTTGAAATATAAATATTTTTTTTTGTAAATTAATATTATTTTATTATTTTTATAAAGCGAATTTTTATTTCCTAATAATTCTCTAAATTAAAGTTTTGATAATAAAATTTGTTTTGTCGAACAAAAATCTAATTAAATTTTTTAAAATATTTTAAAAAAATCAGTAACTTAACTTAAGATGTGGGTAAACCAATTGGTTTTTCTCTCTTATGATGTTTGCTTATTTTTTTACTCATCTCATTTTTAGAAAATTAAAATCACATTATTGAATATTATCTAAATTAATTAATAAATTGATTAATTGGTAATATTTAATTAATTCAATTTTTCATTTCATATTTTACTGCTTTTATTAAAAAGAAGTAATAGATAACTTGTTACGGCAAACATCCCATCGATTTGAACGGTCTGTTGAAAAGCTTTAATTTGTTATGAAAAATATTAGAACTAAAAATCACTCGATAAAAAAGATGAGTCAGCGAGTGACTACTGGCCAATTAAATGTGCCTGCATCCTTTCAAAGGAATTCGGTTACTAACGCAATGGTAAGCTCAAGCGTATTAATTCTAGCAAGTTCGGGTGTTTTTGCACAAGAATTACCATTATTAACAGCTTACAATAATGCAATTACTTCTGACAAATTAGTCCAACTTTCAGATCATGTTGGCCAAACGAGTATTTCAAAAAAATCAGTTGTTCAAAAATCAAAATTAACGCAAGTGGGCAGGATTTGGTTAACTGAAGATCCTTCTTTATTGCAGGCAAGTTTAACCATTGCGACGGTGGATAAGGTAGCCTTTAATCCTAAATCCCAAGAATTACAAGAAGCCGTCACGTTTAGTATTTATAGCAATTATTCTGCTTTCATAGATAAGGCAGAAATCTATGTCTATGAATCAAACGATACTGATCGTTTAAAGCCGGTTGCTACTTTACCTGTTTCAATCAAAAAACTTGTCAATCAAGTGAGTGTGAGTTGGACTGGTAAAGAGTTAAAAAAGTTATCGCTTCGGCAAAACGACAGACTTCAATATGTACTAAGGGTTTCCGATAAAAGTGGACGTTGGGATGAAACAAAGCCAGGATTTTTAACTTTAGTCAGTATGGCCGAAAAGGCAAAAGTCTTAGAAACACTGCATCAGGTATCGGATTTACCGACACAAATCAAAGGTATTGAGACAGGGCTGAGTTTAGAAGAATATTGGCTTAAAAACTCTACTTTTGGTCAAAGTTCATTGGCAGTTCAGAACATTCCTCTGGTAGGGTCAAAAATTAAAATAAGAGGGCAAAACATCAAAGAGGGTGTTCAGCTTACCCTGAATGGGCAGATAGTACCTGTTGATAGCCAAAAGCGCTTTTTAATGGAGTATCTATTACCAGTAGGTCAATTTAAGTTTGATTTAAAGACCACATCAAGAACAGACCCAAAACTTGCTATTTCTGAAGCATTGCAAGCTAATGTGACGGGTAAATATTTTGTTATGGTAGCGATGGCCGACCTTCATTATTCTAAAAATGATTATCAAGGTCAAGTTGAGGCCGTTACCCCAGAGGATTACAAGCGTTTTAATAGTTCACAAACTGATGCAAGATTAGCCTTTTATTTAAAAGGAAAAATTAAGGGTAAGTATTTATTAACTGCCCATGCAGATACTTTAGAAAAAGATGCTAGAGACTTATTAAAAGGTTTTTTTAAAGCTGATCGTAGTGACATTTTTAAAAAAATTGACCCAGATGCTTATTATCCAATTTATGCCGATGATTCGACTGCGACTCGTGATGTGGATACCAACGGTCGTTTGTATGTGCGCTTGGATTGGGATAAAAATAGTGCTATTTTTGGAAATATAAAAGCTGATTTGGTAGGGCAAAACTTAAGTTCCTACACAAGAAGTTTGTACGGTGCTAAATTACAAATGCGAAGCTTAGCGATTAATCCGTATGGAGAAGCTGCTGAGCAAGGCAAGGCGTTTATTGCAGAGCAGCAAACTACTCCTGGTCGTGCTGAATTGTTAGGCACTGGGGGTAGCTTATATTATTTACCTCAAAGCGATATTGTTCCAGGTTCAGAACAAGTGACGTTAGAACTTAGAGATAAATTGAGTTCAAGAGTGCTGAATAGTTACGAGTTAAAAGCGGGTCGTGATTATCAAATAGATGAGTTTCAGGGGCGTATTATTTTAACTCGTCCATTGCTGCAAATTACCAAAGACAACAACCCTATTCAAGACATAGAATTGGATGGTTTTAATAATGTCTTAGTGGCTCGATACGAATATTATCCTAAGCAATTTGATCCAAATAATATGAGCGTCGGTTTTGAGGTGAAAAAATGGTTGAATGACCAATTAGCCTTAGGTAGTAATTATGTAAAAGAAAATCGAGCCGGACAAGACTATGAGTTGGCGGGTTCAAGTTTAACTTATCAGACGGGTGCTGGGACTTGGATTAAGTCTGAAATTGCTCAATCTAAAAGTAGTGTTGCACCACAGTTTTACTCTGTTGATGGTGGTTTGAGTTTTCAAGAAAATAACATCGGTAATACAATATTACTGAACCAAGGTTTAGCTTACTCCTTGGAGGCTAGGGCTAATACCCAAGAACTTGGATTGACTCAAAATCCGATTAAATTGTCTGCATGGGCAAAACAAAAAGATGCTAATTTTTCATCTAATTATGTGAGTGCTTCAGGCAAACAACAAAATGATGTTGGACTTGAATTGTTAGGGCAATTGAATCAGGAATTACAATATTTAAGCTCAATCAAAAGGGTGCATTCCATCCAAAAAATAAGTGACATAAGTAATAATTTAGAAACCCTAGATAAGCAATCTCTTAGTGCTATATGGAATTTTGACCCTAACTCTAGCGTTGTGACGGAAATTCAGCATCTGCTTTTAAAACAGCAACCTTCTGCCTTGAGTCCTGTTCAAAGTAGCGAAGCGGGTTTGGTTGGTATTAGAATTAACAGAAAAGTGAATTCTGAACTGGATGTATTTGGATCATTACAATCGAGTTTTGCAGAAAAAAATTATGCTTCAAATGATGCTTTTACAGTTGGCGCTAAATATTTTTTGAACCAAGATACAGCTCTTAGCGTAGAGCATACCGAAGGCGATAGGGGATCAGTGACAACTGCTAGTGCAGAGTATAAAAGGACTAATGAGCATTCAATTTACGGCTCGTATGTATATAGTCCGGTGAGTGCTTTTGGCCAAAGCCCCACTGACAGTATGATTGCATCAAGGGTATTTAATCAGCAACAGGGTTTTACAGTGGGTCAAAGGTTGCAATTATCAGAACGATTAAAAATGAATTCTGAGACACAAATTTTGGAGGATCAAAATTCCAAGGGCTTAACCAATAGTATTGGTTTGGAATTAGTGCCTTATCAAAACTGGCAGTTTGGAACTTCCTTTCAACAAGGTAATTTAAAAAAATCAACTGGGAATAGCGCAGCCGCTATTGCTGAATCTTGGAGTGATTTTTCTAGTCAATCAATTGATCGTCAAAGTATTTCATTAACAGGGGCATACACAGACGCTAAGGCTGAATGGTCAAGTAAATTAGAACATCGACAAGATAAAACGCCTTCCCAAAGTGAATCTAAAACGATTCAGTTATTAACCACTAATCGACTTTCTTACCGAGTTTCTGATAATTGGAGAGTGACTTCTAAGTTGAATTATTCTAGGACTGAATTGCAAAATAATAGTTCCCAATCTGCTGATTCGAATAAGCAAGTGGCGCAATTGATGGATGGCAATGTAGGTTTTGCATGGAGTCCAATCGCAGAGCGTTGGAATATGCTGGCTAAGTATGCTTACCTACATGATTTAGCTCCTATTAGTCAAGTAAGCAGTAACGGTTCAGAGTTCGATCAAAAATCACATATTCTTTCTATTGAAGGGGTGTATGAATTAAATAAAAACTGGGAGTTGGGTGCTAAGCTAGCGAAGCGTCAAACTTCAATTCGGTTAGAACGAGGACAAGGAGACTGGTTTACCAATGATGCGAGTTACGCAGCAGCGCAAATAAGATACAAAATGTCTGGCCGTTTTACAGGCAACAAAATTACTCAAGCATTAAATAGTGACGCACTAAAAAGTGGATGGGCTTTAATGGCTGAATATAGAGCTTTAAAAACTGAAAAAGACGGGGTTAAAAAAGGTTTTTTAGTGGGATTGGAAAAAGAGATCACTAAAAATATAAGAGTAGGTATGGGATACAACTTTACTGACTTTAGTGCTGACTTGTCGCAATTGAGTTATAAAAGCAAAGGCTATTTTATTAATTTAGTGACCCATTTTTAAGCTATTTTGGATTCGGTTATTACCCATACTTATAGCAAAATTTTTTAGTTTAGTCCTAGTAATAAAAGCATATGGGCCATTAACCTTTCTTTTCCTACTCATTTTAGCAGGCAAGAAAAAATTGGTTATAATAGCTACCTGTTCGAGGAGCGCTGCAGTCTGGGTTAATTAAAACCAGTACGAGGCTCGAACACTTCACAATGTTTCAACTGCGCTCACCCACTTTAAACTTGTGCGGTGAGTCTATCTATTACTCATGCACTTTTTTTAAAGTGGCTCCCAAATCATTTAGGAGTTTGAACCATGAGCACAGTAGAAGTAAAAGCCAAAAGACCAATTAAAACCGTTAAGCCAGCGGTAACAAAAGCCAAAGCAAGCCCAAAAGCGGTTGCCGTTAGCGCCACTCCAGATTACGCAATTGCTGATTTAACATTAGCTGCTTGGGGTCGTAAAGAACTCAATATTGCAGAAACAGAAATGCCAGGTTTAATGGCTATTCGTGAAGAATTCGCTAAAGCACAACCTTTAAAAGGCGCACGTATTACTGGTTCATTACACATGACCATTCAAACGGCGGTTTTAGTAGAAACATTGCAAGCCTTAGGTGCTGAAGTTCGTTGGGCTTCTTGCAATATTTTCTCTACACAAGATCACGCAGCTGCTGCATTAGTAGCTGCTGGCACACCAGTGTTTGCACACAAAGGTGAAACCCTTGAAGAATACTGGGATTTCACCCACCGCATTTTTGAATTTGGACCAAAAGGCTCCAAAACTGAAGGTCCAAACATGATTTTGGATGACGGTGGCGACGCAACTTTGTTAATGCATTTAGGCGCACAAGCCGAGAAAAATATCAAATTGTTGGCCAAGCCAACTTCTGAAGAAGAAGTATGTTTGTTTAACGCTATTAAAGCCAAACTTAAAGTTGATCCAACATGGTATAGCCGTCGTTTGAAAAACATTATTGGTGTAACTGAAGAAACCACCACAGGTGTTTTACGTTTAAACGAAATGTCTGCCAAAGGCACTTTAAAATTGCGCGCTATTAACGTTAACGACTCTGTTACTAAATCTAAATTTGACAACTTATACGGTTGCCGTGAGTCTTTAGTAGATGCTATCAAACGCGCTACTGACGTCATGATCGCTGGTAAAGTAGCAGTAGTGGCTGGCTATGGCGATGTGGGCAAAGGTTCTGCACAAGCATTACGTGCATTGTCAGCACAAGTATGGGTAACTGAAATCGACCCAATCAATGCTTTGCAAGCTGCTATGGAAGGTTATAAAGTAGTGACTATGGAATACGCAGCCGACAAAGCTGATATTTTTGTAACTGCAACTGGTAATAAAAACGTTATTACTTACAAGCACATGTCTGCTATGAAAGACCAAGCCATTGTTTGTAATATTGGTCACTTTGACAATGAAATTGACGTTGCTTCATTAGAAAAATGCAAATGGGAAGAGATCAAACCACAAGTTGATCATGTTATTTTCCCAGCTAAAGCAGGTAAAGCAAGCAAGCGCATTATTTTGTTGGCTAAAGGCCGCTTAGTGAATTTAGGTTGCGGAACAGGTCATCCAAGCTTTGTGATGTCATCTAGCTTTGCTAACCAAACTATTGCTCAAATCGAATTGTTTACCAAATCTAAGAGCTACAAAGAAGGTCAAGTTTATGTGTTGCCAAAACACCTTGACGAAAAAGTAGCACGCTTACATTTACAAAAAGTAGGTGCGATGTTGTCTGAATTAACAGACGAACAAGCTTCTTACATTGGTGTGAGCAAGCAAGGTCCTTACAAGGCTGATACTTACCGTTATTAATCCACTTCAAAAAAGGCAGATATGCAAAGTGCTGTTAAAAGCCAACTCATGTTTGCCTTTGTTGGGGTTGGTTTTAATACCTTGTAACAGCTTGGGCCCTAGCTGTTAAGCTGAGGCTTTTTATGCGTGCAGATCAATTATTAGTCCACCGTGGCTTTGCGCCTACTCGTGCTGTTGCTCAGCGCTTAATTGCCGCTGGTGTGCAGTGGCGCAGTAGTATTTCCGTCAATGCGGCTTGGTTACCCATTCAAAAAAATGGTCAAGACCTGCCCGTGCATGCTGACATTCAATTACTCGATACCTCTGACCTTCAATATGTGTCCAGGGCAGGTTTAAAGCTGTCTGGCGCTCTTGAGCAAGCAGGTATTAAAGTGACGAACTATGCATGCTTAGACGTTGGTCAATCCACTGGTGGCTTTACCGATTGCTTATTACAAGCGGGTGCAAAATCGGTATTAGGAATTGATGTGGGTCATGATCAATTGGCCCCATCTTTAGCCCTTGATGCGCGTGTAATGGCATTGCAAGGTGTTAATGCGAGAGATGTCGACGCTGTACATGATGCTTTAGGTTTAGCATTAGGTAGAGATGATTTACCACAAGCGATTTTTGATTTGGTGGTGGTAGATTTATCCTTTATTTCACAAACACATATTCTTCCTGTGATACTACCTTTACTTCAAAAAGGTGGTCATTTAATCAGTCTAGTCAAACCTCAATTTGAATTAAGCCCGACTGAAATTGGTAAGGGTGGCTTGGTAGATGCCAAGTATTACGATAAGGTCAAACAAAGACTGAATGACTGTTTGCAGGATCAAGGTTTGTTGCCAACCATGTGGCTAGAATCATCTATTTTAGGTGGTGACGGCAACACAGAATTTTTTGTAATCGTACAAAAATAGGGTGTGTAATGGCTAATTCATACCCTAGGAGGGCCTATAGATGGAAAGCCAAAAACAAACAACGCAGAATATTTCTGCAGTGAATAAAACTTCTTCTTTACCTATTAGTTTGGAATTTTTCCCTGCTAAAACAGAAGAAGGTGTGATTAAAATTCGTCAAGTAAGGCATGAGCTATACGCCTTAAATCCAGAGTTTTGCTCCGTTACTTATGGTGCGGGTGGCTCTACGCAAGATGGTACTTTTTCTGCCGTAGGCGAAATTTTAATTGATGGTAAACAAGCCGCTTCTCACTTCACATGTGTAGGGGCAACCAAGGCTACCGTAAGGCGAGAACTCAGAACCTTAAGTGATATGGGTTGCAAACGTTTAGTGGTATTGCGGGGTGACTTACCTAGTGGTTATGGCACTGACGGTGAGTTTGCCTATGCCAACGATTTAGTCGAATTTATACGTGATGAGCGTGGCGATGAATTTTGGATTGAAGTAGCGGCTTACCCTGAAACTCACCCAAGAGCACGTACTCCAGATCATGATCTTCATGCCTTTGCTATTAAGGCCAAAAGTGGGGCCAATTCGGCTATTACGCAATATTTTTATAATGCGGACGCCTATTTCCGCTTTGTCGAAGATGTGCAGCGCTTGGGGGTAAAAATTCCTATCGTGCCAGGTATTATGCCGATTACCAATAGTACACAATTGCTTCATTTTTCCGATATGTGTGGAGCTGAAATTCCAAGGTGGATTAGACTTCGACTTAATAGTTATGGAGATGACCTCGCTTCTATCAAAGCATTTGGCCTTGATGTGGTGACTGCACTTTGTGAGCGTTTAATTGCAGGCGGGATTCCTGCGATTCATTTTTACACCATGAATCAAGTCGCTCCTGTATCGCAGTTATGTGAACGGTTAAACTTGGGTAAATAAAATGGCTTTTTGGGTTTGAATGAATTGACATAAAGTTGTTCATCCAAACCCATTTCCAATATCAACTATGCACTATTTTTTCCACAAGTCATGAAAACTCGTTTAGCTCCTGTAGTGGGTAAAGTTCAAATGGCGGCGTTTTGGAACTTGCCAAAATCAGCACAACATTGGCCTTGTACCAAGGGTTCTTTGACACAAAAAATTAAGCAAAACGTTAAGCAATTTTCGGTTCAATTAATTCACCAAAAAAAAGTATATTTAAAAATTGCTGGCACTCATAAAACCGAGTGTTATTGGGAGCGTCAAGTGGTGTTATGGGGTGATGGTCAAGCCTTAGTTGAAGCAACCACTCATATTAAAGCGGCTTACTGTAGGAAATACTGGCCGTTTTTTGACAGTTTAGGCACTAAATCTTTAGGTTCACAGTTATTTGTCGATCCTAAAATAAAAAAAGTGCGAATGAAGCCGACTTCCTCTTCACAAATCAAAAATCATCAGTTAATTCAATCCAATGATGTGACTAGGCACTCACGTTTTACAAGAGGACAAGGGCAACTCGATTTATTTGAAACTTTTTTGCCCGCCATTTATTTATTGAAGTAAGCGCTAGCCTTGATCACGAATTATTCATTTTGTACAAGTCGAATAAATATCCAGAGGCTTTTGATATTCTTTAGTTTGTATATTCATTAAGCCTAAAACCGAATGGAATAAATAATCATGACTGAGTTTTTGATCCGTTATTTTATTCAGACATTTTTGATCAATGCCTCTTTGTTTTTGAAATTCAGGAGCTAACCAAGTAATCCAAGGAACCTTTTTTTGGACACTGGGTGCAATGGCATATGGCAGCCCATGCAGATAAATATTATTTTCGCCTAATGATTCACCATGATCAGACAAATACACCATGGACATGGCATATTGATCTTTTCGTGCTTTTTGCCATTCTATGGTTTGGTGTAAAAAGTGATCTAAATAAATAATCGAATTATCATAGGCATTAATGAGTTCCTGTTTTTTGCATTCTTGTAAAACATTGCTAGTGCACTCAGGTAAAAATGGTTTCAAAGTATTTGGACTTCTTTTATAGTAGGCAGGACCGTGACTGCCCATTTGGTGTAGCACTATCACAATGCCTTTTTTTCTTTGTTCTGCCGGAAGTAATTTGATTTTTTCATCCAAATCTTTTAGCATGATCTCATCTAAACAAGTACCTGTTGTACAGAGTTGCTCGTCTTTTAAATCAGCTGTCTCATAGGTGGGTATGCGTGCACAATTTTTCTTACACCCTGATTGATTATCAATCCAAATAACACCCATTCCTACTTTTGTAAAAATATCAAGAAAGTTTTCAGAATCATTTTTTCTATTCTCAAACTCTTCTTTACCTAAAGGTGAAAACATACAAGGTAGTGAGGTTGCCGTACTGGTTCCACAAGACCAAACATTTTTGAAACTACTTATTTCTTGTTGTTGGTAATAATTTTTTAAATGAGGAGTGGTGGGTTTTGTATAGCCGTTAATTTCTAAATTTCCACTCCTTGCAGTTTCACCAATTACAAGCACCAGCATAGGAGCTAACTTATTATTCGAATTTGGCTGGATTAAAACCGCGTCTTGACCAATAGCTTGAAAAGGTTTTTTAGTAGTGAATAATGGTTTGAAACTGATTAGTCCTAAACCATAAATCGTATTGAGTGGGGTAATTAAAAAACGAATATGGGGTTGGTTTCGCATGAGTGATGCAAAATCTTGATAGACTGCAAATACACTTAAAAATGCGACTAATAAACTTATTACAAATACAAGAATATTTTCAGTGATATTTTTTAGCACCGATTTCTTTTGGATTTTGAATTTCCAAACCAAAATACTAGGCACTATTCCTAAGGCAAAAACGGTTGCCAATAATTTCCAACTTAATAAATCATGGCTTTCTTTAACATCAGTTTGAAAGACATTAATCAACATGTCATCATCAATCACAATGCCATAGGTCACCATAAAATAGCAACCTAATGCGGTGGCCATTAAAAGAACTATAAACAAGATTTTGGCTATTTTGGGCCAAATCACTAAACTTAAAAAACTCGCTACAAGCCCTGCAATAACAAAAAATGTACCAATCGTAAAAGTAACACCTCTTAATCCTAAATTAGGCAAAAACCTAAAAAAATCAGACCAAAAAGCCCAGTTTCCAACACTTGAAATAAATAATGTCACTAATAAAATGAGCATCCATCGGGTGGTCGGAAATGTAAACTTCATTTGATCGGCGCTTTTAAAATGGTTAATGGACTTATGAATAAAAGAAAGACCTTGCCCACAAAATGGCTAGACTTAGGAGACCTTGGCAATAGAGCCCTTTAACATTTTGAGAACATGAATAAACGCCAGCTATGAAAACTGTTTAATGCAAGACTCACTATGCCACAATATTTTAATAAACAGGTAGGCCAAAAAAATGTCATCCAATTGTATGCTGAGTCTAAGAACTCAATATTCAATTTGAATGACATTTACCAAACAGACAAAAATTTAAGCAAAAAACTTTTTCAATTTGTCAGTCCAAGAGTCACCACTAGGTTGATGTTTGGAGCCACCTTTTTTAAGCGACTCGTCTAGCTCTTTTAATAATTTACGCTGATGTTCTGTGAGTTTGACGGGAGTTTCAATGCTGATATGGCAATATAAATCACCAGGCATACTAGAGCGTACACCTTTTATGCCTTTACCACGCAATCTAAATTGTTTGCCAAACTGAGTACCTTCAGGAATATCGATAGCAGCCTTACCTGACAAGGTGGGAACTTCAATTTCACCACCAAGGGCAGCCGTAATCATGCTAATTGGCACAGTGCAATGTAGGTCGTCATCGTCACGCTCAAAAATATCATGTTTTTTGAGTCGAATTTCAATGAATAAATCGCCAGGAGGACCACCATTGGTTCCTGGTTCGCCATTGCCTGTACTACGAATTCTCATTCCATCATCAATACCTGCAGGAATTTTGACTTCAAGCGTTTTGTTATTCTTGATTTTGCCAACACCCATACACACATTACATGGGTCAGGAATATATTTACCAGTGCCTTTACAGGTTGGGCAGGTTTGTTGCACCGAGAAAAACCCTTGGCGCATTTGTACCTGACCGTGGCCTTGGCAAGTATGACAAGTAGTAGCCTGTGTGCCAGGTTTAGCACCACTGCCATGACAGTTGCTACACTCATCCCAGCTTGGTACTCTAATTTGACTGTCTTTACCACTTGCTGCTTCCTCAAGGGTAATTTCCATGGCATAACTTAAATCATTGCCACGATAGACTTGACGACCACCGCCACCGCCTCGACGACCACCACCAAAGATATCGCCAAATATATCGCCAAAGGCGTCGCCAAAACCACCAAAACCTTCAGCGCCGCCAGCACCACCACGCATATTAGGATCGACTCCAGCATGGCCGTATTGGTCATAGGCAGCTCTTTTTTCTTTATCCGACAAAATGGCATTAGCTTCGTTAATTTCTTTAAATTTGGCTTCTGCCACTTTGGCATTTTCCCCTTGATTTCTATCGGGGTGATGCTTCATCGCTAGTTTGCGATAAGCTTTTTTAATATCTTCGTCTGAAGCAGTACGTGAAACTCCTAAAGTTTCATAAAAATCTTTTTTTGTGGTTGGCATAGTAGATGTGATCTAGGGCGTTCAAACAAATCAGCGCAAGTCGGTTTGGAACCGCTTGCGCTGTGCTGAAAAGCGGGCCTCTATTGATAATAATGAATAGAGGACATCATCTTTTATTGGTCTTTTTTAACTTCTTTGACTTCAGCATCAACAACATTGTCGTCATCAGCTTTAGCATTAGCAGCATTTCCTGCTGCGCTAGCGGCTGCGCCTGTTGCGGCTTGGTCAGCTTGCATATCAGCGTACATTTTTTCGCCTAATTTTTGTGAGGCTTCCATGAGTGCTGTGTTTTTAGCTTCAATGACGTTTTTGTCAGAGTCATTTAAAACAGCTTCAAGGTCTTTGATAGCGGCTTCGATTTTCTCTTTTTCACCCGCTTCTAATTTATCACCATATTCGCCTAGTGATTTTTTCACGCTGTGAACTGTCGCTTCTGCTTGATTTTTAGCTTGAACGAGTTCGAGTTTAATTTTGTCTTCGGCTGCATTGATTTCAGCGTCTTTGACCATTTGCTCGATTTCAGACTCACTTAAACCAGAGTTCGCTTTAATGGTAATTTTATTCTCTTTACCAGTACCTTTATCTTTTGCTGCTACATGCAAGATGCCGTTGGAGTCAATGTCAAAAGTCACTTCAATTTGTGGAATACCACGTGGTGATGGTGGAATACCTTCGAGGTTAAATTCACCTAATGCTTTATTACCGGCTGCAATTTCACGCTCACCTTGGTAAACCTTAATAGTTACCGCAGGTTGGTTATCATCAGCAGTACTAAATGTTTGTGCATGCTTGGTTGGGATAGTGGTATTTTTCTTAATCATTTTGGTCATTACACCGCCCATGGTTTCAATACCAAGAGACAATGGAGTAACATCCAATAACAATACATCGGTACGGTCACCAGATAAAACCTGACCCTGAATAGCTGCACCTACTGCAACTGCTTCGTCTGGGTTAACGTCTTTACGTGGTTCTTTACCAAAAAACTCTTTTACTTTCTCTTGCACTTTTGGCATACGGGTCATACCACCCACCAAAATCACATCATGAATTTCAGAAGCGGTTAAACCTGAATCTTTCAGTGCAGTGCGGCATGGAGCAATTGTGCGCTCAATTAACTCTTCAACTAAAGCTTCTAATTTAGAGCGAGTGAGTTTAATATTTAAATGCTTAGGACCGCTTGCGTCAGCAGTAATGTAAGGCAAGTTGATGTCAGTTTGAGCACTGCTAGAGAGCTCAATTTTCGCTTTTTCAGCCGCTTCTTTTAAGCGTTGTAATGCCAAAACATCTTTGGATAAGTCAACACCTTGTTCTTTTTTGAACTCGGCAATGATATGGTCAATAATGCGTTGGTCAAAGTCTTCACCACCCAAGAAGGTGTCGCCATTGGTAGATAAAACTTCAAATTGTTTTTCACCGTCAAGGTCTGCAATTTCAATAATAGAGACGTCAAAAGTACCACCGCCCAAGTCATAAACTGCAATCTTGCGATCGCCTTTTTCTTGCTTGTCCATACCGAAAGCCAAAGCCGCAGCGGTAGGTTCGTTAATAATACGTTTAACATCCAGACCAGCAATTCGACCGGCGTCTTTGGTGGCTTGACGTTGTGCATCGTTAAAATAAGCAGGCACAGTAATAACTGCTTCAGTCACTTCCTCACCAAGATAATCTTCGGCTGTTTTTTTCATTTTGCGAAGAATATCAGCACTTACTTGTTGTGGTGCCATTTTTTTGCCACGTACTTCAACCCATGCGTCGCCGTTGTCAGCTGCAGCAATGGTGTAAGGCATTAAATCGATGTCTTTTTGGACTTCTTTTTCAGTGAATTTGCGACCAATTAAACGCTTAACAGCGTATAAGGTGTTGCGTGGATTAGTCACTGCTTGACGTTTAGCAGATGCTCCAACTAATACTTCGCCATCTTCTTGATAAGCAATAATAGAAGGGGTTGTGCGTGCACCTTCTGCATTTTCGATAACTTTGGCAGTGTTGCCTTCCATCACAGCAACGCAGCTGTTGGTAGTTCCTAAGTCAATACCGATCATTTTTCCCATGAGTAACTCCAGTGGATAATTTATTTAATAAGTTTTAAGTTGTGCTTCTTTTCAAACAAGACTGCTCAGAAGCGTTAAAGATTAGTTAGGTCTGTTTTGCTTTTTTTCAATACTTAGTTTAAAAATTTAGTAGAAAAAATTAGTAAGCAAGTTATTTGGGTGCAGCCACCATGACTAAAGCTGGGCGTAATACGCGGTCTGCGATGGTATAACCTTTTTGCAATACAGAAACAATGGTATTGGCTTCTTGGTCGGCTGGTACCATTGAAATAGCTTGGTGCAAATTAGGATCAAATTTACTTGCTACAGCAGGGTCAATAGCGATTACTTTATTGCGTTCAAGAGCCGACTTAAGTTGCCTAAGTGTGGCATCAGCACCTTCTCGAATTTGTTCGATACTCGCTTCTTTAATAGCTAAACCTGCTTCAAGGCTGTCGCATACAGGAAGCATGCTTTCGGCAAACGCTTCTACTGCAAATTTTCGTGCTTTAGCAATTTCTTCGTCTGCACGGCGTCTTGCGTTTTGCACATCGGCGACTGAGCGTAAAAATTGGTCTTGTAATTCAGCCACTTTTGCTTGTAATTCTTGCATTTGTGCTTGAGTTTGCTCGTGATCGCTTACTTCATTCGCAGTTTGGCTAGTTGCATTATTTTGTGCTGAATTTTCTTGACCTACTTGGGCTTCAGCATTTTGGTGTGTGTTTTGTTCAGACATATCATTAAGTTGGAAAGTCAATCTCCCTAATGAAATAAGGGTCATATGCCTTATTTCAAGGGTGAAAAAAAGTTAAATAAAAAAAACTGTAAGGATAGGTG
Source organism: uncultured Limnohabitans sp. (assembly GCA_964556425.1). Taxonomy (GTDB): domain Bacteria; phylum Pseudomonadota; class Gammaproteobacteria; order Burkholderiales; family Burkholderiaceae_C; genus JALQUL01. The sequence goes on from CAZKWC010000014.1 coordinate 33,562, forward strand.
TTTCTAAAGGCCTGTGCTAACGGGACCTTATGACAAATTACAGTAAAGATGAGTTAAAAAAGCAGTCGCCCACCTCAAGGGTAGGCCGTCATAGTAGGTGTTGCGACCAATTATTCAGCGGATTTTGATACCAATTGCCAAAACTATGGGAAAAAAGCCAACAAAATAACTTATTCAAGTTCTTGCCATGAATGCAGTTTATAAACATGTTGCAGCTTATAAAAAAACAAAAGGCGAAACAAATACGCATTAAAAGGTAGTTTTAATTGAGTCCCACTCTTTCATTCAGAACTGAAGTTGCTTAGTTTTCCAATCTATATAAGCGCTTATAAGGCGGCATCATTCAATTAAGTTGAGCACGCCTATTAATTAAATGTGGTTGGCAAATACGATCGTGTGACCTTAACTTCAATATGATGGTTTACTATTCAATACCAGCTTGTAATTGTAATCAAGGAGTTATAAAAAATAAAAACCTCCATAAATGAGGAGGTTAAAACTAATTTATAACTGTTCTTTGCTTAAGCTTGTGCTTATCGAAAGACCTATTTTGATCAAACTGCTAATAATTCAACATCAAACTTTAAAGTTGCATTGGGTGGAATAACGCCGCCCGCACCGCGTGCGCCGTAACCTAAGTTGGCGGGAATAATGAGGGTGCGAGCACCACCTACAGCCATACCCGCAACACCTTCGTCCCAGCCTGCAATCACTTGACCAGCACCCAAAGCAAAGCTAAATGGGGTTCCGCGGTCTTTGCTAGAATCAAATTTAGCACCTTGTTGACCGTCGTTATAAAGCCAACCAGTGTAGTGAACTTGTACACGGTGACCTTTTTGGGCAATAGCGCCTGTACCCACTTGAGTGTCCAAATATTGCAAACCAGATGAAGTAGTGATCATTTTTTTCCTTAAAAAGCTTAGTAATGAAGTCGTTTCATAATAAATACGCTTGCTTAAGATTGTACCAACTTGCTTGAACAAACTCAGGGCTAGGCTTATTAATGAAATGAAAAATTAAGGAAGTTGTGTCATATTGGTTTTGATTGTTTTTTCCTCTGTCCATTTTTGAGCAAAAGAAGGAAGTTCAACCAATAAGCGGGTTAAATGAATACCCAACGGAGTCAAAAAATAGCCTGATTTACCGTGAGCTAACAAACCTGCCGCTCTTAGCTCTTTGGTCCTAGCGTTCAGAGTATTGGGGGTAACTCCACCCATACTATCTTGTAATAATCTAAAGTTTTGTGGATGCCCATCTTTGAGTGCCCAACACAAGCGAAGGGTGTATTTCGACTCCAATAGGGAAAATAGGTCAGATAATGGTGTATTGGCTTTTAGGCTCATGTTTGATGTCTCCTCCGATTAATTATTTTAGTGACTAACCTTAAAAAGGTGTAAAAAAAGCGCAAATTGAAAATAAAAATGAGTAAAAAAATAACAAAAAAGTAGATTAAAAGTCATTTTTGCTATAAACTTTAAGATTGGGGCTAAGCGACATTTTCCTCAATATAATGATTACGACTCTGAATTCAAGTTCTACCATTTTTATTGCATTACTTTTATTATCAATTTCAGTTCAATTCAGTTGCAAAAATGAAAAAGCAAATGACTGAACTATTGATCAATATAACGCAAAAAGCGTTTTTCGACTATTGGTGAAATCACATAGATGTTTGAATGTTGGCAAGAAGTTGAAAAAAATTGGTTTTGTAACAAGTCCTCAACTTCATCAACAATCATTTCTTTTGTTTTGAAAAAATCAGCTCCTATCACTAGAATAAGTTGACTGATTTTTTACCTCCATGCATTTGTGTGCAACATCAAGTCGATCAAAAACTGAAATACAAATCGCACTTATTTTTACCCATAAAAAAGCACCTTATAAGGTGCTTTTTTATGGATTTTACTTCAATTGAAATTTGTATTTTTGATATTAATTAAAAAGTATCACGGTTATGATTTTACTATTCATAAATAAATTTATGGGTAATAAAGTTAATAAAACAAACCACCAACAGCTACTCTAATAATATTTGAGCTTACATTTTTGTAAACTCAATCAATGAACAAAGGAATTTCAAAAATTCCTTTGTGTCATAACTGGGAAGTTTTTTGAGACTTACAAAGAATCAATAAAACTACGTAATTTATCGGAGCGACTTGGGTGCTTGAGTTTACGTAATGCTTTCGCTTCTATTTGGCGAATTCTTTCACGAGTCACATCAAACTGTTTGCCCACTTCTTCTAGAGTGTGATCGGTACTCATCTCAATACCAAAACGCATACGTAGCACTTTAGCTTCGCGAGGTGTGAGCCCGTCTAAAATATCTTTGACTACGTCGCGCAAACCTGCTTGCATAGCCGCTTCAATTGGAGCGGTGTTAGCACCATCTTCAATAAAGTCGCCCAAGTGTGAGTCATCATCGTCACCAATAGGAGTTTCCATAGAGATAGGCTCTTTGGCAATCTTCATGATTTTACGAATTTTCTCTTCTTGAATCTCCATTTTGTCGGCCAAGATACTCGCATCGGGTTCGAAGCCAAACTCTTGTAAATGCTGACGAGAAATACGATTCATTTTATTGATGGTTTCAATCATATGAACCGGGATACGAATGGTACGTGCTTGGTCTGCGATAGAGCGGGTGATGGCTTGACGAATCCACCAGGTGGCATAAGTAGAAAACTTATAACCACGGCGGTATTCGAATTTATCAACAGCTTTCATGAGGCCAATATTGCCCTCTTGAATTAAATCTAAGAACTGCAAGCCACGGTTGGTGTATTTTTTAGCAATAGAAATAACCAAACGCAAATTGGCCTCAATCATTTCACGCTTGGCGTTACGTGAGGTTCTTTCACCCTCGTTCATGCGACGTGCAATGTCTTTAAGATGGTCAATTGGCACTACCACTTGACTTTGCAAATCAATGAGCTTTTGTTGAATATCTTGTACTGGAGGAATATTGCGACCCATGATCGCACTCCAAGGCTTGTCTGCTTTTGATTGCATCACAATCCAATCTAATTCTAATAAATTAGATTTTGCGGGTTTGCCATCTTTGCCTTTACCAGAAAATTCAGCAATAAAGTTGGGTGCTGAATAGCCACATTTATCGACAATAATTTTGCGTAATTCACGCTCTTTTTTGCGCACATCATCGACTTGCTTTCGAACCATTTCACAGAGTTTTTCAATGGTTTTGGCGGTAAAACGAATCGTCATGAGCTCTTCACTTAAAAGCTTTTGCGCTTTTAAATAGGCTGGTGTGCCGTAGCCTTCAGCTTCATAGACTTGGCGCACGTTTTCAAATAAAGCACGAATTGCATCAAAGCGACGAAGCGCTTCATTTTTGAGCTCTTCAAGTTTTTTAGTGAGCGCTTTAGAGCCGCCCTTACCGTCATCGTCATCTTCTTCGTCGAACTCGTCGAAGTCTTCTTCGGCGACATAGTCGTCTGCTTCGTTGGGATTTAAAAAGCCATCTACAATGGTTGAAATAACGACCGTACCATCGCGAATTTCATCTACCATCTTGAAAATTTCACGAATGGTTGCTGGGCTTTCGCTGATGGCTTCCATCATGTGGGTGAGGCCACCCTCAATACGTTTGGCGATTTCAATTTCGCCCTCACGAGTTAAGAGCTCAACCGTGCCCATTTCACGCATATACATGCGGACTGGGTCAGTGGTGCGACCAAATTCACTGTCAACCGTCGCAATAGCCGCTTCAGCTTCTTCTTCGGCCTCTTCTTCGCTGGCAGCGGTAGGCCCTGTATGATTAAGAAGTAGTGTCTCTGCATCTGGGGTTTGTTCGTAAACGGAAACACCCATATCGCTGAGCATCGTAATGACAACTTCTAAAGTGTCTGCATCGACTAATTTGTCTGGTAAGTGGTCAGAAATTTCACCGTGGGTGAGGTAGCCACGTGTTTTACCTAATTTAATTAATGCTTTTAAACGTTGACGACGTTTGAGTAAGTCTTCTTCAGATAAAACAGTTTCATCAAGACCAAACTCTTTCATCAAGGCACGTTCTTTCGCCTTGCTCAACTTCATGCGAAGAGGTTTGATTTTTTCGCCCGTTTCACTAACGGTTACTATAACTTCTTCGGCATCTGCTTCTAAGTCATCTACGTCAACTACCACATCATCAATTGAATCGGTAGCGGGCTTCTTAACTTTAGCTGGCGCTTTTTTAGCTACAACTTTTTTTGGTTTTGCATCGGTTTCGGATGCAGTTTCTGCTTTGGCTTTTTTTGCCTTGATTTCTTTAGTTGCTTTTGCTGCTGAATCAATATTTTCAACAGAATCAGTTGCAGGGGTAGCTAATTTTTTAACTTTTACTTTACTGGTTTCAGTTACTTCAATTGTTTTGGTTGATTTTGCTTCTTTGTCTTTTACAACACGGAAAATTCGCGGTGCCTTCACTGTAGCAGAAACCTCTGCTGTAGTTTGTTCTTCGGCTGGCGCCGTTGTAGTTGGAATTTTTAGCGTTTTACGTGCTACTTTAACAATTACTTTAGTTTTGGAATCAGTTGTCACTTTTGATTTTGCTGGTTTAGTTGAAGTGGATTTCTTGGTGCTATTAGATTCTGCACTTTCAACTTTATCGGATTTTTTAGTTGATTTTTTGCTTGATTTTGAACCAGTTTTTTCTACTGATTCAGTCATCTTTGGCGCTTTTGCTTTTGCTGCTGGCTTTGACTCTTGGTGCGAGCTCGCTTCAGCGGTATTTGTAGTGGCTAACTCTGATGCATTTATATCAGTATCAGGTGCTGTTTTTGCTCCTGATTTAGAAGTTTTTGCATGAGAGGCATTAGTGGCAGTCAAAGTTTTTTTTGCAGTAGGCATAGCGTTGCTCAATCAGTTAAATAGGGGCCGATGAAGACGAAACACGCAGGACTAACAAACATTGCTAGTGTTGTTAAACCCAATATGGGAATATAAAAAACATTAGAGAATGGCAATAGCCAAGGACTTAGATAATTAAATCTAGATGCAACAAGATGTATGGGCGATCATTTGGAATGCAACCCTTGCGGAATTTGACCGGTAAATATTGTTTACGCTAATTGGTCGAGCCGGAGGTTTTGCTGTCGCTCTTGCGGTGCATTTTTGGATTATACCATTTGTTTTTTTAAAAGTCCAGTAAATATAAGCCTTACAGCCAAAAAATATAATATTTGTGATTAAAAAACAAATATTTATATGGTTATTTTTGAGCGGGTTCTTTTGATTTCTTATTTAAGCTTTGTTCAAGTAATAAAATTTCATCTTTGAGTTGTCGCCAGCGTATTAATTGCTGCGGATCTTGACCTGCTTGTTCAATGGCTTCAGTTTGTTGAATTTTTAATTCATCAATTTGAATTCTGGCTAATAAATCATGCAACTCTATTTCTAACTCTGTAGGCTCTGTATCCACGAATTCATTTTGCAACATTAGCTGATTGGCAAAATGACTCAATGGATGTTCTTTTAAAGCAATTTGTAATGCACTCCATGGTTGAGGTCCAAAATTATGAAATTGTGCATCCATCCAATTCAGTAAGGCTCCATGTGAGCCAGCCATATGGCATAAAGTTTGGTGTTCTTCTGTGCTTAGCTGGCTCCATATAGAGGATTGACTCAATAGAAGTCGTAACAAATGATCAGCTCTGCTTGCAGGAATAATTCGACCTTTTAAAGGTAATCGAATTATTTTATTTTTTTCAAACCGACCATTTTTCCAGGTACTAGAGGGTTTTTGTGTATATTGCTGGTAAACACTCACCTTGCTAGAAGCATCATTAAAATGGTGAGCTGCTTGTGCATAATAATCAGCACCTTCGTGTGGGGAAGAATCAGGTGGACTCCCATATTGCTCCGAATAAGCTTCTTTGTCTTTGTAGCTCTGTTGTGGAGTTTTAGAACTTGAGCGAGAGAGATGAATTGGCTGAGTTTGCATTTTGAGTTGCCACAAGTCAGCAAGTTGACTTTCACTTAGTTTGATAATTTGAGCAATTTCGGCGATTAACTGACGCTTTAAAACGCCATCGGGTAATTCAGCCCACAAAGGCAATGCATTACTTGCCATTAAAGAGCGACCTTCAGCAGAAGACAGATCACAATCTAGGCTTGCACTTTCTATTAAAAATCGACTCAGCGGTACTGATGTTTGCACTAAGGCCTCAAACGCATCTGTTCCATTCGCCCGAATAAAACTATCAGGATCGTGTTGCTCGGGTAAAAATAAAAACTTGGCACTACGAGTGTCAGTGGCAAATGGTAAGGTAACTTGTAATGCCTTGAGTGCGGCCCTTTGGCCCGCACTGTCACCGTCAAAACTAAAAACTACTTTGTCTGAATATCGATAAAGTTTACGAATATGTTCGCTAGTACAGGCGGTACCCAAAGTGGCCACAGCATTGGCATAACCTAATTGAGCTAATGCCACCACATCCATATAACCTTCAGTCACAATAATATAGTTTTTCTCTCTGATGGCTTCTCTGGCCTCAAATAGCCCGTACAGTTCGCTACCTTTATGAAATACAACAGTTTCAGGAGAGTTTAAATACTTTGGCTTTTCATCTCCAAATACACGCCCTCCGAAACCAATGGTTTCCCCTTTAACATTACGAATGGGAAACATCACTCGATCTCTGAATCGGTCATATCGTTTATTTTTGGTGTCAGCTGTAGCACCAACAGAGCTTGAGTGATGAATAGTGCTATCGGCCTCTAAAGTGTTGTCAATCACTAAACCAGAATCAACCAGACTCGAGTGACTGTAATCAGGGAAAATATTGGCCAAAAAACGCCAACCACTTGGTGCATAACCAAGGCCAAAACGTGCTGCAATTTTTCCAGTAAGGCCACGATTTTCTAAATATTGAATTGCTTTTGGAGAGGCTTTTAATTGTTGTTTGTACGCATTAGCAGCCTTGCTTAAAACTTCATTAAGGCTGTGTTGTTTTTCTTTAATTTGTGCAATTTTCGCTATTTCCTGAGGTGAGCGATCTTCTTGTGGGACTTGCATACCCAATTTTTGAGCTAGGTCTTGCACTGCTTCTACAAAACTTAGGCCCAAATACTCCATTAAAAAGCTAATGGCATTGCCATTTTTTCCACAACCAAAACAATGATAAAACTGTTTACTTGGACTGACTGTAAAAGAGGGGGATTTTTCGCTGTGAAAAGGGCATAAGCCCATTAAATTAGCCCCCCCTTTTTTGAGTTGCACATGCTGACCCACCACATCAACAACATCCGTTCTTGAAATGAGTTCTTGAATAAAGTCGTTAGGAATAGCCATTGATGCGGAAGTTATCGTCAGATGCAGAAATAAAAAGGCCAGTCATGTTAATTAGGCATTTTTTTAGTGAGTTGGATTTTGGCTTTTTCTAGCCAAGTATGGAGTGCTTTATAAATTTCAGTTTGGCTAAAAGAGCAACTTTCTTCAGAAAAAGCCGCCCCCGCTTCTAGCCTATCAAGCAAGCCTTGTAGTACTTTTGGGTATTGCTCGGGTAATTCTGTACATTGTAAGCACAAGTTCATAGCTTGTTCACTAAATACTGAAATGTTAATTTCGCCTTTGGTTAATTGCGTCAAAATTTCTTCAAATAAAGAAATTGAGGATTGAGAGCTTGTGTATTGCAATGACATGAAAACTTTTCCCCCTACAAATATGAGATAAATGAAGCACAGTAAAGTGGTGAGTTAGAGAACCTGCAGTAAAACTCTTAACCGCACTCACGGCACGGCCTTTAAGGGTCTATTTTGTTGGCTTTTTCATCCATAAAAATGTCTTTGGTGTAAAAGTCCACTTAATAGCCCATTCTAATCCGCACCATACCTGCATGTCTTGAGTTTAGTTGCAGATTCCTTTAAGAACCCTCCTAATCACTCTTAACGGCACTCATCATACGGGCTTGGACAATCTAAGTTGTTTTTTAAGGTTTTTTCTTTTACAAAATGAAAAAATAATTTGTTTTTGGAGTGTTTTATGTACAAGAGTTTTACAAGCCTTGTGAAGCTAAGTCTTTTTATGGCAATTTCACAAATAGTGCTGAATCATTTGGCACAAGGATTATCTTTAGATAACAGTCATCAGCGAGCCTCTTGCCAAAAAGAAGCTGATAGATATTGGAGTGAAAACGGCTGTCAAGTGAAAAAAAAGCCAACCTAATTTTAGTAATTGAATTGGCTTTAATATGACGATGGAGTTAACGGGGGGCTAAACGTATAGCGCCATCAAGACGAATGACCTCACCGTTTAACATGTCGTTTTCAAAAATATGAGTGGCTAATTTAGCGTAATCTAGGGGTGTACCTAAACGTGATGGAAACGGTACACTAGCAGCTAATGAGTCTTGTACTTCTTGCGGCATACCAAACATCATGGGAGTACCAAAAATACCTGGGGCAATTGTCATATTGCGAATACCATTGCGCGCTAAATCTCTAGCAATTGGTAAGGTCATGCCTACTACACCGCCTTTGGAGGCACTGTAGGCAGCTTGGCCAATTTGACCATCATAAGCAGCAACTGATGCAGTTGAAATCATGACACCGCGTTCACCAGTGGCTTCTGGTGTATTTTGGCACATAGCATCTGCAGCCAAACGAATCATATTAAAAGAGCCAATTAAATTAACTGTAATAGTTTTGTTAAACAAAGCAAGGTTATGTGCTCCATTTTTACCAACTGTTTTTTCTGCGGGTGCAATACCAGCACAGTTAACTAAACCCATTAATTTGCCCATAGAAACCGCTTGTGCTACCGCTGCTTGACCGTCAGCTTCTTGGCTCACATCACATTTTACAAAAGCAGCAACGCCTTCTTGTGCCGCATTGAGTTCTGCAGCCAACGCTTGACCTTTTTCAACTTGTAAGTCGGCAATCACTACTTTGCCACCTTTGCTTACCAACATGCGGGCGGTACCCTCGCCTAAACCAGAGGCCGCACCTGTTACGATAAAAACTTTGCCAGCAATTTCCATTTTTGAGTCCTAAATAGATAAAAAATTAATAAAAAACTTGAAGCACAAGACTCATTAAGTCTAATTGACGTTTACGTAAACGTCAATAACTTCGCCGTGATTTTTTATCAGTGATAAGTTATCAAATAAAACTAGACTGGGTTTTAAATGCTTCAGTTGCTTTGACCAAGGCACTACTAATGCCCGCTTCAAAAGCAGAATGACCAGCGTCTTCAATCATTTTAAAAACAGCACTTGGCCAAGCTTGATGCAGTCGGTAGGCTGAAAATGGGGGGCACACCACATCGTATCGACCCTGCACAATAACCGCTGGTAAATGTTCGATTTTGTGAACATTATTAATTAATTGATCATCGGTTAAAAAAGCTAAATTTTTAAAATAATGCGCCTCTAGGCGACCCACACCAAGAGCAACGGGAATGGACTCAAAGCTGTCAGCCACTTCTGGATGAGGTAATAAATGTAAACAACTGCCTTCATACTTACTCCAGTTTTGAGCAGCAGGAACATACACTTCGGGGTCCTCACTAAACAGTCGTTTGCTATAAGCACTTAATAAGTCATCCCTTTCATTGAGTGGAATGTGACTAATAAATTGTTCATATTGGGCTGGATAAAACCATTTAATTTGATATAAAAACCAATCAAACTCGGCTGCAGTGCATAAAAAAATACCTCTCAAAACAAAGCCTGTGCAGCGTTCAGGGTGCGCTTGACCATAAGCGAGGGCCAGAGTAGAACCCCAAGAACCACCAAATACCAGCCATTTTTCAATTGACAACATTTGCCGAATGGTTTCAATGTCCTGAATCAGTAATTGGGTAGTATTGTTTTTATATTCACCCAATGGACTTGATTTGCCGGCACCTCTTTGATCAAAAAGGATAATTCTGTAGGACTGTGGGTCAAAAAATTGCCTATGTTGAGGTGCTAAACCAGCCCCTGGCCCTCCATGCAAAACTAGCACTGGAATTCCGTTTGGGGTGCCACATTCTTCCCAATAAAGAGTATGAAGCTCATCTACTGCTAAATAACCAGTTTGATAGGGCTCTATTGCTGGAAATAAGGGGCTATGAGTGTCAGTCAAGGAGGAGTGACTTGAATAATTGAGGTTTTGTTTCATAGCTTAGAAGTGCTGATGCCGGAATCTTAGATATTCCATTCTAATCCAGATCAAGATGATTGATTTTGATTAATTCTAAAACCTAAAAAGTAGCATGAGGGCTCTTATCTGCATTGATGAATCCAGCTTAAAAGTCCAATTCTGTGGACTCTCCTAGCCATAAAAATACTTCGATATTTTGCTACCTACCCAAAAATTCATACCAGTCTATGTTATGTGTGCAAGTGTTGAGTTTTGAAAAGCTTTCTAGATAAACCTATTAAATTAAATATTCCCAATAACAATAAAACAACAATAGCTTAAATTATTTTATTTGGTTAATCTATTTTTCTAAAAAACATTGATTGCAATTTTGTTTTATTTATACTTAAATTATTAATGCAGTAAGTGTATTAACAATACCATTATATTTGATAGTATATTTAATGAAATTAAGTATTATTAATAATATAAATAAAAGATGAAAAACGGTAAAAAGTATAAGAACACATCAAAAAATGGTTTGAGGTGTTAATTAGTTTTTCAATCTATGGTTAATCAAAACTAGATTAGAAGATCTAACACTAGCCATTCATTCAGTTGTGTTCTTGACCTTAAAAATAACGCCGATTTTTTCTTTGGGTATTCATTTGGTTTTTAACGTACAAACCCATAATTATGAACAAGATCTATCGTAGTATTTGGAATGAATCTTTAGGTGCTTGGGTAGCTACATCTGAAATAAGTCTTGCTCACTCTTCAGGTCATTCAGTAACAGTAAACAGTGTCAATAATAGTAGTCAGTTCAGCACTCGGATTAAAAAGAAGACATATTTACGTGCCAATTCACTTTTTCAACTGTCTTCTGTTTTTTTAGCTTTATTAACGGCGACTTCACTTAGTTACAGTCAAAATATATGCGGTGATGTGCCTTTAAGTGGTATTGTTATTTGTAACGGCGATAACAATCCAGTCACTGATACCACTTCATTACCCGATATTTTTTATACCGATCCTGTTTTTTTAACTATTGATGCAAGCCTGCGACCCATTACTTTAAACGGAGTAGTATCCATTTATTCAGAAGGTACAACACCTGTCTCTATTGATGTGAAGGGTAAAGTGACACAAAAATTAGAATACACCAGTCAATCGGTTGGCATTGGCCAATATGAATCTTACTTAGTACCTCACTCCATTAAAATTAATGTAGGCCCAGAAGTCAAACTAGATAACAGTTATTTAAGCCCGACTGGCGTTTTTTATAATATTGCAGCCAAAGTTGATAACAATGAAATTGATATTGCCTCTGGTGCACAAATTACTTCAATCGCAACCAATCCAATCGAATCCATTGCTTCGCCTATGTATCACGCTGGTATTTTAGGCCTAGACCCCACTGGTGGTAACAGTAGCAAAATCACTATCGTTAATACTGGAAATATTGCATTAACTAGTGAGGGAGGCAAGGGTGGTTTGTCGTCAGGCATTTTTGCTATTTCGGACGGTTTAGGTAGTTTAAATACCGTTAGCATCGAAAACACAGGAGCTATAAGTGTTAACAACACACCAGGCACTAGTACTTTAACAGGTGCTGGAATTTGGGCGGGTAACCCTAATACCGGTGGAATTTTTATCAATAATCAAAGCAATATTAGTTCTACAGGTGATTGGAAAAATATTTTTTATGGGATTAAAGCTTCTTCTATTAATGGCAATATCACTATCAATTCGGGAAACATTAACTTAAAAAGTGTGGGTCCTAGTCGAGGCGTTCAAGCCACAAGTGGCAAAAAAGTCACTATCAATGTCACAGGCGATATTTATGCTTTAGGCGAAAAAACAACTAGTGTAGGTGTATTCATAGAGCCTGCTACCATCAATGAACTAGCAGTTGGTTCTTATGAAATCAACGTGTCGCCAGGTAAAGTGATTCGTTCCAACGGAATGGCTATAGGAGTGAATTCACCCGAAGGGGGTAGCATTACTCTGGAAAAAAATACTGTAGTGGGTAACTTTGATCAAAGCACAGACAACTATGCTATTTTTACTCATATCGGCAAAGATATTATTAATAGCAAGGCTTTTATTACCGGCATTATTGATACCAATGCAGGTGACGACAAACTTAACTTAACCGAAGGCGCATTAAATGGAAGTGTGTTAATGGGCAGTGGCTCTGATGAGTTGGTATTGTCTGGTAGTTTTAATTCTAATCAAGTGAGTCTTTTAGATGGTCAAGATGGCGATGATGGCCTGGTACTGAAAGGTGCACAAGCAAGCTTCACTGGAGAAAGATTAACTAGTTGGGAAACCATTCAGTTAACTGAAAATGCGGATTTAACTTTGGCTGGAGGGGAGTTAACGCTCGATACTTTGTCTTATTCAGATGACAAAATAAGAGGTATTTCAATTGATTCCTCTAGTACCCTACGGGTTCCTAAAAACTTTATTTTAAATAGTAGCCTTATTAATTCAGGGACTATTACTTTGGCCAGTACCAGTGTGGGCCATATTTTTACTATTAATGGTGATTACAAAGGCAACAATGGTTGGTTATTACTAAATGCTCAATTAAACGGAGATAACAGCCTAAGCGACAAATTAGTTGTCAATGGTAATACTTCTGGATCTACCACTGTTAAGGTATTTAATGTTGCCGGCTTAGGTGCTAAAACTAATAAGGGTATTGAGGTTATCAAAGTGACCGGTAATTCTGATGGAGTGTTTTTATTAGCTTCCCCTGTTCAGTCCGGCGTTTGGGAATACCTACTCAATAAAAAGGGAAACAATTGGTATTTAGATAGTACGTATTATCCTGAAGGTAAGATAGAAGATAATTCTTTGCCTAAATCAGATGGTATCGCATCACCTTCACCCATTAATCCATCTGGATCTCTATCTGATACTCCAGTAACAGGATCTTTAGCCCCCACCCCTCAAGAACCTCCGCGTATTTACCGACCAGGAATCTCGGCATATGTGCTTTCTCAAAATCTTACTAACGAGATGCTCAGTTTAAGTTCGGGTTCTTTACAGGAACGTCTTGGAGAGCAATACAATGCACAAATTGCCGCTTGTTTACCTCAATCTGAAAATGACAAGGATATTTTTTCAAAAGATTTAGCTTGGGGCCGTTATTCGGTTTCCTCGGTCAATTTGTCTGGACTAAAACAGTTTGAATTTAAATCCGAGATTTCTTTAGTTCAGTTGGGTAAAGATATTCAACGAGAGTTCAATGCTACTAATTTAAGTTGGCAACAAAAAGGGGTTTTTGTGAACTTAGCATCCTCGGATGCCGATACGGCCAATAGAGTGCGCCAATTAGCAAAGTTAGATGTTAATACGGGTCAAATCAAAACTAGACAAATTGGTATCGGGGCTTATATTACTCATTACGATAAAAATGGTGGTTATCTTAATTGGGTAAGTCAAATTAACCAGTTTGATTCTCAGTTTGTTGATATTTATGGTGACGAGTCTCAACAAAAAGCTACATCATTAGGTGTTTCCCTCGATTGGGGTAAACCACAAAAATTAGGTCGGACAAAATGGTTGCTTGAACCGCAAGCCCAAGCCCAATACCACGTAACAGCACATAATGCATTTAAAGATTCGTATTCTCAAATTGATTCATATTTTGCACAAAGTGCAAGGCTTAGATTAGGAACAAGACTTACTTGGAACTCACAAGCCGAATTACCTACTTCAGAAACTGATCAACTCAAACAAAATACTTTTTATGCAACGGCATCTATTGCAAAAGAATTGTTAAGTAATGCTGTAGTTAATGTTTCAGGTACAAAAGTTTCCGATGACACTTCTGATAGTCCTTGGATAGAGTTAGGAGTAGGCGGGCAAATCCCGATTTTTGACAATGCTTATATTTTTGGACAAATTCAGGCGCAAAAGAATTTAGGTGGACCCAATAGATCCGCTTTATCTGGTCATTTGGGTTTTAGATTCAACTGGTAGTTGGGTTCATATACCAAGTTTTTATCTTATTTTTTGATGCTGTTATCCAATTGGTAAAGCCTGGTTTTTTCTATCTGTATTAGAGTATTATTCAAGCCTATGGGCTGCTATTAAAGAATATTTAATTGCAGCCCTAACGCTAAAGGAATCTCTGCAAGATTGTGCCATGAATGTGGTTAACAGTTTTGCTATAGGTTTCTCCAACACTCTTCAATCATCGTACTTCGTATTCTAGGTAGGCACTGGTTATTATCCAAAAAGTTGCATTCTATCTCCTGGCTCAATATGCCCAGTGAGGTTAAATGCCGACTTTATGTTTACAAAAGTTAGCTAAGCAGTCTCATCCAACTAATAAGCTTTATTAGAAAAATGCTGTTATTGCCTTTTACGAATGAAGTGGTGGGGTGTCCTAGGACGGTTGCATTTTTCCTTTGAAAAGTAGGTTTATTTTGAGCCCATTACATCGCAGTGTGATTCCATTTTTTTTACAAGTTCGTTATTTATTTTTATTCAGCGTCTGGCTTTTTTTGGTAGCTTGTACGACTACTTCAACTTCAATTAATACGACCCCAATTAAGGCAGTTAAGCCAAAAATCGGTTTGGCATTGGGAGGTGGGGCTGCACGAGGTTTTGCTCATGTCGGGGTGATTCAGGTGCTAGAAGAGGCTGGTATTAAACCCGATTTGGTAGTAGGTACGTCAGCCGGTAGTGTGGTGGCCGCTTTATATGCCAGTGGAAAAACTGGGCCACAACTTTTCCATGTGGCACAAACCATGGAAGAGTCTGCATTTACCGACTGGATGTTACCAGGGTTTAATCGAGGAGTAATTAAAGGTGAAGCTTTAGCCAAATACATCAATGCTCAAGTGGGTGGTACACCCATTGAAAAAATGGCTATTCCATTGGGTGTTGTCGCCACCGATTTACATTCTGGTGAACCAGTACTATTTAGAAGAGGCGACACAGGAACTGCAGTTCGTGCTTCAAGTGCCGTACCAGCTGTTTTTCAGCCAGTGAGTATTGCTGGCCATGAATATGTAGATGGTGGCTTAGTATCACCAGTACCGGTGCGTTTTGCAAAAGCTATGGGTGCTGATTTTGTAATAGCAGTTGATATCTCTAGTGACCCAGTAGGTAACTCTGCCAATTCAAGTACACAAATTTTGCTACAAACCTTTGCCATTATGGGTAAAAGTATAAACAGTTTTGAAATGAAAACAGCTGACGTTGCGGTAAGGCCAATATTGCCAGGAGTAGGTAGTGCAGACTTTGCTTCTAGGGCTAAATCAATTCAAGCCGGTAGGGTCGCTATGTTGGCTGCATTACCGCAACTAAAGGCTAAATTAGCCAACTAAGCTTTCCAGCAATAAATGCTAGTTTACAACTGAGTTGATTTAAGCATATCAATCAACTCGGTATTACGTTGTTTGGTAATGCGACTTTGGCAGCTAGATAAGATTAAAGGTGCAATAGATCCACCTTCAAATTCGTCTGCCTCGTATTTGCATTGAGACTCTTTGTATTTAATCCAATTTTGTTGGACTAATTTAAGCGACTTCTGTTTGCCTGTTTCTAATTTCGAAAACAACTCTTTATAAAGTTTATTGAGCTGTAAATCTGCATTTTTAAAGTCAATAGCGGCACATTCATTCATATCTATTTGGGTCATTGCATTTTGGCAGTTGGGAGCTGCCAAAACTGACACAGAATTCAATAAAAACATGCTAGATAAAATGAAAGCAGGTGTTAGTCGCATAAAAATCCAATTCAATAATAAACAAGTTAAATTTGTATAAAAATGAATCTAACTTGTTTTGAATTTTATGCTAACTGACGCTTTATTTTTTTATTCCATTCTTTAGAATAAATCAATTTGTCGCTCTCATAAGCCTCCAGCCTCCCAGTAATATGCCAATGGGTTTTTGTGGCTGTCATTTTTGAAAAAGTCTCGGTTCTAACGCGCCAATTGCCTCTGGCATTTTCTTCGGTCCAATGACATTCTTGTACTGCAGACAAAGGGTCATTAGGCATAATCGAATATTTTTCACGCCCACAGCTAGCGTATTCAAGGCCATGTTCATCAATTACATAGCGACCAAAGTTGTCGTTGATTTTTAAAACCGTTTCACCTGTTGCTTGATTGATTTCTATGGTTCTGCTGTTTTTTGGTTTTTCTAGTTCAGTTAATTTAACTGGTTTAGCCGCCTGTGCTGGCGCAAATTCAGGCGCCACTTCATTTTTTTCTTTTAGCCTAATAGGTAAATCAAGGCTACTTTTTACTAGGGCAATTTTTAAAGTAGCAGCTTCTGGGCTTGGCCAAATTAAGGGCCAATAAGCAGTCGAAATAGACACTCTTAATTGACAACCAGCGGGTATGGAAACAGCGGTATCGTCTAGGGCAATTTTAACTTTATAGGTTTTACCAGGCTCTAGGGCTTGCGGGTTTTCATGACTATTTTGGTGACATAAATTCAGTACTTGGTAACTAACTCTAGAGACCGCTCCATTGGGCCATACTGCATTTAAGCGCACAGCAATATTAGCTACCGGTTTATCGCTGCTGTACTGTAAATTTAAAACAGGTGCACCTACTAAATCAATGGCTTTGGTCAGTGGGGTAGAGTCAAAAGTAAGCGAGCCAGAATCATCATGACGCTGGTCACCAGGAAACTCTGGGCCCAACCAAATCACACAAAACTCGCCACTATCTTTACCGGTGTTTTGTGGTGAGCAAACTGTTGCATGTTTAGCCGATTGAGCATTTGGTGCTGCATCTTGGCTAAGGCCATGTGCTTGTAAATAATAACGCTGGGTTTGCACTAAGTTGGATGGCCATTTTGCACTGTTTACCCATCTGCCGGCAATATGCGCAACCGATGCACCGGGCTGATACAAATCCATAATATAGGTTCTAAAGGCAGGCTCAGCAGAGACGCCCGTGTCTTGACCTTTTAAATATTGATCCCACCAACGCAAGGCTTCTTGTAAAAAACCAATACGTGGTTCAGGTACTGCAAAATGCGGGTACTTATGAGCCCAAGGTCCAATAATACCTTTGACAGGGGCTTTAATTTTACTCACTAAACGCGGTACTGCGTTGCTATAGGCATCGTTCCAGCCACCCACTGCTAACACTGCTGCTTTAATGCCCTTGTAGTTTTCATTAATAGAGCCGTGTTTCCAATAAGCATCTCGGTGGGGATGCTCTAACCAATCAATCGCTAATAAGGGTTCATTTTCTAAGCGATTAAGCCACATTTTTTTCCATTTTTTACCCACAATTTCTGGGTCGGGTGAGCGTGAGGAATAAGCCAACATAGTGGCAGACCAACCCATGTTTTCACCTAATAAGCAACCGCCTTTGTAATGAATATCGTCGGTGTAGCGGTCGTCGGTAGAGCACAAAGTCACTACCGCTTTTAGGGCTTTGGGTTGGCGCTCGGCAACTTGTAAGCCGTTAAAACCACCCCATGAAATACCCATCATGCCCACTTTACCTGTGCACCAAGATTGTTTTGCCAACCATTCAATGACTTCTTCAGCATCGGCTAATTCTTGTTCGGTGTATTCGTCATGCATTAAACCATCGGAGTCACCATTACCTCGCATATCCACCCTAATACTGGCATAACCATGGCCTGCAAAATAAGGGTGAGTCAGTGCGTCACGCACAATCGTGCCGTCTCGTTTGCGGTAGGGCAAATATTCTAAAATCGCTGGAACGGGATTTTTTTCCGCATCAACTGGCATCCAGATTCTAGCGGCCAATTGGGTGCCATCTTTTAATTTGATGAAAATATTAGGTGTTTCTTTGACTTTACGAGGAAAAGAGGTAATGGTTTTCATAGTCTTAAAATTGAGTTGAGTTAAAAATCCCCAGAAAACAGCATAACTAAATTCTTCCAAATAGTCCCGACATTTTGTGCCGTTTTTCGCATTCGAGTATGCTAGGGGACGCATTTGTGTAATATGCAGCCGTATTTTCAATTTATTTTCAAATAAACTGAGATTAGCGCACTGTAAGGGCTAACTTTTTTTGGTAACTGCACTAAGTGCTACGACATTGCTTATACCAATTAAAAGAAGCGATTCCTTGATCAATTTATTTGCCACTCAGGCAACCTTGTAATTCAACCCCGAGTTTTTATGTCTTTTAATCAAACGGCTTCACAAAAATATTTTATTGGTGTAGATACAGGCGGCACCTATACCGACGCTGCCATTATTGAGGCGAGCAGCCATCAAGTGATTGCCACTAGTAAAGCCATTACCACTAAAGGCGATTTGT
Source organism: uncultured Limnohabitans sp. (assembly GCA_964556425.1). GTDB lineage: Bacteria > Pseudomonadota > Gammaproteobacteria > Burkholderiales > Burkholderiaceae_C > JALQUL01. Next base: position 51,908 of record CAZKWC010000014.1, read on the forward strand.
CTGTTGGAGTGGTGCAAGCCATAGAGTTAGCCATTGCCAAACTACCTCAGCATATTCATCCCGAACAAGTTAATTTATTATCGGTCTCCACTACCTTGGCTACCAATGCTGTAGTAGAGGGCCATGGTAGTGCGGTAGGTGTTATTTTGATTGGTTTTGATGATGACATGATCAAAAGAACAGGCATACAACAAGCCTTTCCTGGAATGCAAATTTGTCGTGTTCAAGGTGGCCATGACCATAGTGGTTATGCAGTGCAAGCGCTAGACGAGGAAAGCTTAAGCCAGCAAGTTTTAGCCATCGCACCCAAGGTAGATGCCTTTGCTATTTCCTCTCGATTTGCCGTGCGCAATTCAGCACATGAAATACAAGCCCGTGATTTAATCATACAACTCACTGGCAAACCGGTGACCTTATCGACTGAACTATCATCCAACTTAGATGCACCACGTAGAGCTTTAACCGCCACATTAAATGCCCGATTAATATCGAGGGTGAGTTATTTAATTGAAGCAGTTAGCAAGGCGATGCAGTATTTGTCCATTCAATGCCCCTTAATGATTGTAAAAGGCGACGGTACCTTGGCTTTAGCCGAAAGTGTACTTAAACGCCCCATTGAAACGGTTTTGTCGGGGCCAGCAGCAAGTATGGTGGGTGCCAAATGGTTATCGGGGCTTGATAATTTTTTAATGTCGGATATGGGCGGCACCACCACCGATTTAGGCGTATTGTTAAACGGCAGACCCAAGGTCACAGAAGAGGGCGCAGATGTAGGCGGCTGGCGCACCATGGTAAGAGCTGTTGATATTAAAACTGTAGGTTTGGGTGGCGATAGCGAGGTGCATTTAGGCAGTAATGGTGCAATTACTGTTGGGCCAGAAAGAGCCGTACCGATTTCTTTATTAGCCCATATTTATCCTGAGACGATTCAATTGTTGCAAGCCGATTTAGATGATGTGGATAGGGGCGGCTCTATGCATGGCAAATTTGTTTTATTGCCATTTGGCTCTTCTAGTACGCAGTCATTTTCTACTCATGATATGACCGAAAGAGAAGCCCAAGTATTGGCTAAAATAAAAGTAAACCCGCAGCCATTGCGTAAAATTGCCGATTCATTACCAGCACAAAAGGCCGTGGTTTCTTTGCGTAAAAAAGGCCTCATTCAATTGGCAACCTTTACCCCTTCCGATGCCGCCCATGTTTTAGAATTACAAAATAATTGGAATAGTCAAGCTGCTTTAATGGCTGCCCAATTATTGGTGCGTTTTAAAGAAATGCGTATGCCCACCATAGAGCTAGCGAAAGCATTTTCTGAAGTGGTTTGGTCTGAAACGGTAAGAGTGAGTAGTCATTTAATTTTAGATACGGCTTGGGGTGTACCTTTAAGTAATAACGCGGTGGCTCAAGCGGTTTGCAAAGGCCAAACACAAGTCGGTTTGGTCAAGGTAAGTATGGCTCCTACCGTGCCTGTGGTGGCAGTAGGTGGCCCAGTTAAAGTCTATTATCAAGAGGTGGCAAAACGTTTGCAATGTGAAGTAGTATTTGCCCAAAACTGCGATGTTGCCAATGCTGTAGGGGCTGCCACTGGAGTGGTTTCACAACAAGTGCAGGTTATTATTAACGGTGATGGCTCTGGCGTTTTTACCTTGTTATCGACAGTAGGCACACAAAAATTCTTAGACCCCCAAGAGGCCTTAGATGCCGCTGTACAACTCGCTCAAGACACCGCCATTGCCAATGTGTTGAGCATGGGCGCAGAGCAGCCTGAAGTAAAAACTACCATTAGCAAAAAAATGTTGCCCCGAGCAGTTAGCGATGCAGGTTTGTTAGAGGCTATTATTGTGGCAGAAGCGGTGGGCAGACCTGTGATGCAATAAGCTTGCTTCTTAAGCATAACAGCCCTGTTATATTCAAAAATTGTCAATAAAATTGACCCAAAATATACAGGGTATTAGCCCCGCTAATTTTGCAACATGACTTTCTTTGATTGCGCAAAAAACAAAAAAATTGCAAACTTCAATCAATAGATGCTTTTAAGAGTTAAAGCTTGAAAAATGCTTAAAAGACCACCAGTTAAAAAGAATTAAAGGAATCAATATGTCAGAACTCAATTATCAACAATGGCAACAAGCCGCTAGCCAGCTCAAAATCGAAACCGGTTTATTTATAGACGGTCAATTTGTTCCTGCGCTATCGGGGCAAACATTTGATTCTATCAACCCTGCCAATGGGCAATTGTTGGCTCAAATGGCCAAAGGTAACCAAGACGATATTAACCGTGCAGTCGCCAATAGCGTTCAAGCCTGGAAAGACCAACGCTGGAGTGGTTTAGCCCCTACACAACGTATGGAAGTGCTTTTAAAATTTGCCGATTTATTAGAAGCCAATCAAAATGAATTAGCCTTGCTTGAAAGTCTTGATATGGGTAAGCCTATTCGAGACGTGTTAGGTATTGATATTCCAGAAGTGCTTAAAACCATTCGTTATTTTGCACAGTGTATTGACAAAATTGAAGGGGCTGTTACGCATACTGCACCGCAGGCCCAGCATTTAATTATGCACGAACCATTGGGCGTAATTGGGGCAATTACCCCATGGAACTACCCCATGTTAATGTCCATTTGGAAAGTCGCTCCTATTTTAGCGGCAGGTAATTGTGTGGTGCTTAAACCCGCCGAACAATCACCCTTTACCGCTGGCAAAATGGCACAACTGTTTGTACAAGCGGGTGGCCCTGCAGGTGTGTTTAATGTGGTGAATGGTTTAGGCATTGAGGCAGGTAAAGCATTGGCATTGCACAACGATATTATTAAATTATCGTTTACTGGTTCTACCCCAGTGGGCAAACAATTATTGGTTTATGCGGGCGAGTCCAATATGAAGCGCATAGCACTAGAAACCGGTGGCAAATCACCACAAATTTTCTTGCCCGATTTATACAACCTAGAGGCCGCAGTAGACCGAGCCATTGGCGGTATTTACGACAATGCAGGTCAAGTCTGTAACGCTGGTTCTAGGTTATTAGTGCATAGCAGTATTCATGATGATTTTATTGATTTGTTCAAACAACGCACCGCCAACTTTTATTCGGTAGGCGACCCACTCGACCCAGCTACTAGCATGGGGCCATTGGTAACAGCACGTCAGCAAAGCAACGTTATGGGACATATTCAAAGAGCGGTACAAGAAGGTGCTTCTTTGGTGATGGGTGGCGATATTGCTTCTGCACTGCCCAATGGTTGCGGTGTAAACCCCACTTTGTTTGTAGGCGGTTTACCCTCCATGAAAATCGTTCAAGAAGAGGTTTTTGGCCCCGTAACAGTGGTACAAAAATTCGACACCGAGCAACAAGCCATAGAACTAGCCAATGATTGCCAATTTGGCCTAGCGGCATCAGTTTGGACCTCTGATTTACGCGCTGCCAATCGCGTAACCCGTCAGCTAGAGGCTGGCGTGGTGTGGGTCAATTGTTTTGGTGATGGCGACATGACACAACCGTTTGGTGGCTATAAGT
>CAZKWC010000015.1:0-30359 GCA_964556425.1 uncultured Limnohabitans sp.
CGGTTGCGACAAGGCTGGGTTAAGCAAATCTGAAAAAAATCGAGCGCTTAATGACTGCTAACAACTAAATTCAGGGGCGCTGCAAAGCGTCCCGCTGGAATGCAGGGTTAGACCTGCGGAGAGGTAAAAATGAACCGACTATACGATGACCCTGATTTTTATGTTCAAGTGCAAAAGCTAAAACTATGCATTGTTTTGTGGCTGGCTCTTTACATAATTATTTTCAAAAACCCATTTTAAGCGAGGGCAAAATGAGCAACAATGAACTCTTTGCAACGGTTGATATTGATGAAAACGGTTGCTGTAATTTCAATACCGAGCAAGACCCAGTTGAAGGCTTTTATAACCTTTATACTGAACCGCAGCCAGCAATACCAGAAGGTTACATGCTTGAGCCTACGGAGCAAATGATTAGAAATGTAGAGTTATTTATTAAATGCAAAGGACACCTGTCTCATCCTTTGGTTAGAGCTTACAAAGGGACTGTAAACGGCGATAGTCCTGAATTATGGGAACGTGATTATGTTATTGCCTTATGCAAATCCATGCTAGAAACGACTCAGAAAATAGGTGACTAAGATGGTGTTATCTTTTGTAGCTGGTTTTATTTTTGGCATATTAGCAACAATTGCTGCTATTTGGTTACTTCCTGATTAAGAAAGAAGGTAAACATGACATACTCTTGCAACCCAAACCATCCGAACCAACAATGGTCTGCAGATACTTCAAAGAACCGCAAATGTCGGTTTTCTGGCAGGTATGACCCGTTGCATCAACAATCAGGGTGTTCAGGGTGCCCACGTGAAACAGACCATGTCTACCTGGATGCTAATGGTTTAAGTGCATCTAAACCAATTCAAAAAGTAGATTAATACCTTGTTTAATGTTTAAACTTAAATTATAATGGTTACTCATGTTAGGTTAAGGAAAACAAATGGACCCCGTATTATTAGCTCTAAAGACTATGGTTTTAAAATTCGAAGTTTATGTAAGCAATACCAGTGAGCGTTTAGTTATCCAAGCCGCTAAAGAAGCTATTGCTAAAGCAGAAAGTAAAGAGGCCAAAAAATGAATGAGAACATGTTAGTATTAGTTTTATTTGTGGTTATCTTGTTTGCTGGGTTGGCCATCCTCGAGGTAGTGGCGCGCTGGTTGGCTAAAAAATATTCTACTCAGTCTCAGCCCCTGCCCTTTGATTATGATTTTAGAAACACCGATACTATAAACTAAGGATAATTGTTATGGAGTTACTACTAGGCGGGCTAGTTATTGCCGGAGGTTTGCTTTTGCTGCTTAAAATAAGACGTTTAAGGTACTAAGCTGCCGAGGCTGCTAAGAACGAATTCAATCGTAGATTTTTTAAATGTGAAATCAAATAATGAAATACTCCCCTTTCGAACTTAAAAATATGGCAATGATGTTTATTTCAGTTCATATGACTCAACGGCCGACTGACGCCTATGCTTTACTAATGCGCTTGGGCAGTCACTTTGGCATGTCCATAACCGAATGCTACGAGGAAATTTCTAAAATAGCTGAAGGTTCAAATTAACAGTAACAAAGTTTTGTAACTTGCAATACAATGAAATTGCTTATCAAGTCTCCATTTCATAAGCTTCTCCTCTGTTAGTAAAGTGTAAATCCTTGGCAGCTGGTATCCTTAACTGCTAGTTGCCAAGGTATCTTTACCATCTAAAATAAATTCAGAATTACTCTAAATAGTTGTTGCCAAGGTTACTCCAATAGTCTAAAATTAATCATTCGTTAATTAAACAAAGGTTTAGTCAATGACCCAGCAGCAAAAAGAAAATCTGCTAATTCGGCTGCGCAAGCAAATGCAAATGGTGCCAGCCGAGCGCCATTTAATTTTAGAATACATCAAGAAGTTAAACATGGAGAATCAAAATGGAAGAAAAGATAATCGACAAAATTAAGAAGTTGTTGGCACTGGCTAATAACTCAGCCGCTAGTGAAGGTGAACGTGAAAACGCTTTGCGCATGGCACATAACCTGTTAGTCAAACATAACTTGGAAATGAAAGACCTCCAAGAGCATGAAATTAAAGAAAATCGAATTTTTGAGCGTTTAGAAACTTTCCAGATGAAATGGTGTCGCGGAGTAGCAATTAGTATTGCTAAGTTGTTTTTCTGTGAAATGTTTACTGAAGGTAAAATCAACGGTACCAAAGGTAGATACTGTTTTGTGGGCAAAGAGTCCAATGCTACTACTGCTGCTTTAATGACTGAATATGTTATTTCTTCTATTCTTAGAGAAGCACGCAAATTATACGGTTCTAACTTGGCTCCGCAATCTACTTCTTTCGGGCACGGTGCTCGTGCAAAACTTCGTGACCGAATAAATGAAATGATTAGCACTACCTCCCAAGCAACCGGTACAGGTCTGGTAGTTCTTGAATTGTACGACTTGGAAATTTCAGCTAACAAATCTTTCATAGATGCCGAAGGTATTAAATTAGTTACTATCACTCTCAAAAAAAGTAACATTTCAGACCTTGCTGCTTTTGGTGCTGGGAGCCTGTTCGGAAACAAGATTGATTTGAACTTACAAGTGGAAGATAATAAACCAACTTTGCAAATTGGAGTAAAGTAATGTTAATTCCTCTGTGGGTACGCCGCAGTGTTTATTGCTCTATTCTTAGCTACGGTAGTTTATTTTATTAAATCATTGTCTGGAAATCATGAATACTAAAGACCAATTAGAAGCCTTTGATGCCAAACAGAAAGAAGAACGTTTGGCATTCATTGAGAAGTTGAAAACCGAGTTGAATAAGCATTTGCCGGTACCGAGGATTGAAATTTTTCAATGCAAGGTTGCTCGGTCAGGATTTGACTATTCAAAAAGTCCAAAGTTTGTTTGGAAATGTGTTTTAGTAGGTCCGCAGGGAGTTCGGCGACTGATATCAGCAGAGGAAGATGATTCCCCATGGAACGAAACTACCACTTACAAACGCGCCCTTGAATGGAGCGAGACTGCTGGATGGCCGGTAGTTAATCGTGAATATTGTCCAGAAGAGAATGAGGTCTAATATGCCAACAAACGTAACCGTAGGTATTGTAATTGACTCATGGAAACTTTCAATATTTAGAAGAATCATTTCCGAAGCCGGTTACCAATTTTCAGAATGCCATGATAATAGAATGGTAACAATCAGAGTAGTGACTACTAATTTAATGGCGCTTAAAGAAACTGTTGAAAAAGCAAACCTTGAAGCCGCCAATACTATTTCCGGAGGAACATTGAATGGCTGACCCAGCTGACCGAGCGCAATTGGATATTGAAATGCATACTTCTGCAATGCAGACTAATTACGAACTAGCTAAAGGGGAAGAAGGTATTTGTGTAGAATGCGACCTGCCCTCCCCTCGTTTAATCGACAAAAAATGCGCGGCTTGTCGTACTGAAATCGAGAAAAGAAAGAACCATGGTTTCAGGGGTTGAGATTGCTCTAACTTGTCTCGCTCTTAATGTCTACAAAGAAGCTAGAGGCGAACCAGTAGCTGGGCAAATGGCAGTAGCTTTAGTTACCGTGAATAGAGCCAAGGAAAGTAATTACTCCAAAGACATTTGTACTATTGTTTTTGAGAAGGGACAGTTTGAATGGGTAGCCCATGACACGATTAATGGAGTCTTGCTTCCAGACAAGCGCCCCGACCGAACTTCCAAAGAATGGCGAGATTGCGAATATGTGGCAAAACTCGTTCTCAATTCTCAAATCAACGACTTTACCAACGGGGCTACGTTTTTTCATGCCACTAGCCTTAAGCTGGAACGAGAAAAAGATTTAGTATTAACCGGCAGGTGGGGAGCCCACTCTTTTTTCAAACCTAAGAAGGTTCAATTAAAAGTTGATAAAAGGTAGGTAAATTCTTATCCTTGACCCTATCGTCAACTGAGAAACCTACTAAATGGAAAACATAGAACAAGAACCCTCTTCTTCCAAACCAGGAACCGGCACTCCATCGGTTCAAACTAAAGAGCTTCAAGCACAGATTTTGGAAATGCGCAAGCAAGGCATGTCTTACACAAAGATTGCTGAACAACTTGGTTATAGCCACAACTACATTTACAAGTTATACAAGAAGTCTTTGAAAGCTATTATTTTCGAACCGGTAGTTAGTTATCGAAAAATGGAGCTAGCTCGGTTAGATGACCTTCAAGCTAAAGCAATGATGATTGTTAACAGCTTCAACCCTCTAGTGTCTGGCGGGATGGTGGTTAGAGATACTATTGAAGATGTTAACGGTCAACCTTTAGTAGACCCAGTAACTGGCGTGCCATTATTAGTTAAAGTCAGTGACCGAAAAGTGGTAATGGACGCTATTGCTACTGTTCTTAAAATCATGTCGCAACGAGCATTACTGCTTGGATTAAATGCTCCGGTTAAAAATGCTCTGACTAATCCAGACGGCAGTGAAGCTGTCCCTGTTGGTGGAACTTCAATTGTCCAAGTGTATTTGCCGAGCAACCAACGTGAGCCAGTGACGGTTGAGAATGAGTAAAAATAAAAAATTAAGAGCTAGTGATGTTAAACCATTTTCAAACGTTCTTAGACCTCAACCAGGACCGCAAGAAGTAGCTTTATCATCATCCGCAGACATTGTAATTTACGGCGGGGCTGCTGGTTCTGGTAAGTCATATGCATTGTTGCTAGAGCCACTTCGTCATGCTACTTCGAATAAAGAATTTGCAGCTGTGTTCTTTAGACGAAGCACTGTTCAAATTCGAAATCCTGGTGGACTATGGGACGAGTCTATGAAGCTTTATCCTCTAGTAGGAGCTGTTCCGGTCTCTCATGTTCTTGAATGGAGATGGCCTAGAGGTGGTAAAGTTAAGTTTGCGCACTTGGAACACGAGAATACAGTTTTAGATTGGCAAGGTAGTCAAATCCCATTGATTGTGTTTGACGAACTTACCCATTTCAGCGAGACTATGTTTTTCTACTTACTTTCACGGAATCGTTCAACCTGCGGAGTAACCCCATACGTTAGAGCAAGTTGCAACCCTGACGCGGACAGTTGGGTGGCTACTTTCATTGAATGGTGGATTAACCAAGAAACCGGATACCCCATTCTTGAGCGGTCAGGTAAAGTCAGATGGTTCATTCGCTATCATGATTCTGTGATATGGGCAGATTCAAAAGAAGAGTTAATTGCTAAGTATAACAATCCGAATTTACCGGGAGACCATGAAGACCAAGTACGCCCGAAATCGGTAACTTTCGTGGCTGCTAAACTTGACGATAACAAAGCCCTTCTTAAAGCTGACCCGAGCTACAAAGCCAACCTAATGGCATTAAGTAGGGTCGAAAGAGAACGCCTGTTACACGGCAACTGGAAAATTAGACCAGCCGCTGGAATGTACTTTAAAAAGTCAGAAGTAACCATTGTGGACACTATTCCAGATGATATTGTTAAAATAGTTCGTCGTTGGGACTTAGCCGCCACCGAAGTAAGTGAAGCTAACCCTGACCCTGACTGGACAGCCGGTGTTAAAATGGGGCTGCGTAAAAATGGTAGAATTATCATTTTGGATTGTATCCGAGAACGTTACCGTTCTGCTAAGGTTAGAGAGTTAGTAAAAAGAACAGCTAATAATGATGGCAGACAAGTTAGAATAGGTATTTCGCAAGACCCCGGTCAGGCTGGTAAAGAACAAGCTGAAACCTACGTTCAAGATTTAGCTGGGTACTCAGTAGAAGTAATAAGAGAATCTGGTGACAAGATTGTAAGGGCTGAACCGTATGCTTCCCAATGGCAAGCCGGTAATGTTGATTTGCTAAAAGGGGCTTGGAATGATTATTATTTAACTGAGCATGAAATGTTCGGTGGTAAAGTGGCTCATGATGATACTATAGATGCTGGTGGTGGAGCTTACCTCATGCTTACCGGAAATAATCTTAGTGTTTGGGCTAGACTTGGCCGCTAAATTAAACCGTTGTAATCAATGCAAAATTGAATTACAATTAACCACATTCTTGCGTACTAGGATTTTTTCCAATGACACAGTTACCACCAAAATCTAAAAGCATTCAAAGGTCAGTTAAAGCTGCTACCGTTGAAGATGAAAAAGCTAGGCTCAAGGCAGCCTCCAGCGGCATCACTATTGACTCGTTTGTTAACTTCGCCCATAATCTTGGAGTTGGTGCGGACAATGCTTTATCCACCTCCACTTACGGGTTTAATCCAATTACTCGTAACCAAACCATGCTCGAATGGATTCATCGAGGCTCATGGTTAGGTGGAGTTGCAGTGGATGCAGTTGCAGATGACATGACTCGTGCTGGTATCGAATTGCTTGGAGACATTGACCCTAAAGATTTAGCCCATATTGACGAGACTGCCGTTTCTTTGGGAATCTGGAACAGTATTAACGACAGTATCAAATGGTCACGTTTGTACGGTGGTGCGTTGGTGGTTATGTTGATAGATGGCCAAGACATGGAAACCCCGCTTCGTTTAAACACAATCCGAAAAGACCAGTTTCGAGGCCTTCTTAGTTTAGACCGTTGGATGGTGGAACCAAGTCTTAATGATTTGGTAACTGATTTTGGACCGGAGTTAGGCAATCCAAAATATTATCGAGTCAACCAGGCATCACCGGCTTTGTCCGGAATGAAAATCCATCATACCCGATGTATTCGATTAGAAGGCATTCGCCTGCCTTACCGTCAACGTATGATTGAAAACTTATGGGGCTTGTCTGTCATTGAACGTTTGTATGACCGCATGATAGCTTTTGACAGTGCTTCGACTGGGGCTGCCCAGCTGGTTTACAAGTCATATATTCGGACGATGAAAATCAAAGACCTCCGCGAAGTAGTGGCTGCTGGTGGTGAAGCAGTAGCGGGGTTAACTAAGTATGTAGATATGATGCGTAGGTTTCAAGGTGTTGAAGGTATGACCTTGATTGACTCTGAAGATGAATTCGGTTCCGAGACTCATTCGGCTTTCTCAGGTTTGTCAGATGCCCTCCAACAGTTCGGTCAACAAATTTCAGGGGCTCTGCAAATTCCATTAGTACGTTTGTTTGGTCAAAGCCCTGCCGGTTTCAGCACTGGGGAAACCGACCTGCGCAACTACTACGACACTGTTAACCAACAACAAGTTAAACAACTTAAAGTAGGTGTGACTAAGATTTACAGAGCATTAGCAGCCTCTGAAGGGATTGTACTCCCTGAAGGAACTAAATTAGCATTTAAATCATTGTGGCAACTGAATGATACTGAGAAAGCTGGCATTGCTGAAACTGTAGCTAGGGCAGTTAGCAGTGTTGAAACTGGGGGAATTATTGACCGAGCTACTTCGTTGAAAGAACTCCACCAAAGTAGTTCAGTTACTGGGATTTTTACCAATATTACTACCGAAATGATTAAAGAAGCCGAAACTGAAGGTCCGCCAGTTCCCGAATTAGACACTCCGTTTCCTTAGCATGTTGAAATGATAATTACTAAAGACGATTTCAGCGCTTCTCAAGCTAGGCGGGCTGCTCGCGAACGCTATGCCGTTGCTCAAAGGTTAGAAGCAGAGTATCTTAGAAGTCTTCGCCAATTAACTCGTCACATTGACCACATTGTTAAAGGGATGGCACCGAACGGGGTGGTTCGCAATTCCATGGAGCTTCAGAAGGTTCTTCGTGACTATTCTAGAACTATTGAACCATGGGCAACTAGTGTAGCTGAAAAAATGATTTCCCGAATAGCGAGAAAAGAAGCTAGTTCTTGGATAGCGCTTTCCTCTACTATGTCTCGAAATTTGCGCAAAGAGATTGAAGACGCCCCTATTGGTTTAAGTCTACGTACCTATTTAAACGAGCAAGTTAAACTTATTACTAGCCTCCCAGTAGAAGCCGCGGAGAGAGTTCACACCTTAACTTTAGAAGGTTTAGTAGAAGGAACAAGAGCCTTCGAAATTGCTGCTGAAATTTTACGCACGGGTGAAGTGACTGCTAATCGAGCCAAGTTAATAGCAAGAACAGAAGTGGCAAGAACTGCTTCTGGTTTAACTATGGCTCGGTCACTCCATGTAGGATGTACTCATTATATTTGGAGGACTTCTGGCGATGGGGATGTAAGGCCAAGCCACAAGAAAATGAACGGGTCAGTTATTCCATGGGCTACCCCTCCGGTGCTGGAAGATGGTACTGTTGCGCACGCTGGAATGATTTACAACTGCCGATGCTATCCCGAGCCCATAATTACCGATGATTGAAAGTAAACAAAATGCAACTTGGAACTAAACTTCGCAAATCCACTTCAGGGTTAACTTTTTATTGTCCAGCTTGTAAAAGACCTCACATGGTCTCGCTTGATATGTGGACATGGGATGGAAATATTGAAACCCCTGCCTTTAGTCCTTCGGTATTAGTTACAAGCGGACATTTTGATAGCAACTTCAAGCAAGGCGACCCGTGCTGGTGTACCTACAATGAAGAACATAAGGAACCTGATGACTCTTTAAATAAATTTACATGTAACCGTTGTCATTCATTTATAATTGAAGGTAAAATTCAATATCTTCCAGATTGTACACACGAGTACGCTGGTCAAACTATTGAACTTCCTGACCTACCTGAATATTTAAGGGACTAAAATGGCAATTCACATTCACTTACATCCTAGACAAGTAGATAAGACTAAGGACGGAGTCAATTTTTTAAATTTTTTAAAAATTGGAACAAAGGTCTCAATCAATGGTAAACAGGAAATTATTCAAGAAGTAGACTCTGGTTCAATTATGTTGAAGTCAGGGAAAAAGATAACCTCATCACAAGTGACTTTTCTAGGAGGTTCAAAAAATAATGTTTCAATTACAACCAAAGATGCCTCTTTTCAAAAAGGGGACAAGGTTCGTGAAAATCGAGCAGGTGCCCCAACTTGGGAAGTTCTAAAACAAATAGACAATATATTGTACACCACTGGTGGAAATTTGCATGTTTCTAAAGCGGTCAAGGTTAATGACGTAGTTACCCCTTCTCAAATTCAAGCTTATTTAAACGCCCGCAAAGAAGTTGACCAGATTGCAGCCGTTATTGAGAAAAAAGAAGACCAAGGGGTCTCAATTTCAGTATTACTGCGTAACCAACTCGAACAGGCTCGCAAAAAAGAAAATTCTTTCCCGACCGAAGTTAAACAGGCTGCTAGGGATAAATAAACCCTATTGATAGAAAAGTTAATTTTAAGGAACCTGATGACTCTTTAAATAAATTTACATGTAACCGTTGTCATTCATTTATAATTGAAGGTAAAATTCAATATCTTCCAGATTGTACACACGAGTACGCTGGTCAAACTATTGAACTTCCTGACCTACCTGAATATTTAAGGGACTAAAATGGCAATTCACATTCACTTACATCCTAGACAAGTAGATAAGACTAAGGACGCCGGTTTCGGAAAACAAGTCGAATACGACCCTCGTGCTGTGTCAAGACTCAAAAGTGATATTGCTGCCGAAAAATTATTGTTGAGTAAGAAGAAAATGGGACAGCAAGAACAATTTTGTCTTAGTTGGAATGGGAAAGTAGTCCCAGCAGGGATTGCTATGTATTTCAATATTGAATGGACTGAAGAATAAATTTATTAAAGGTTTGCAAAGGAAAATAACATGGCTATCCAAAACAGCGTTGCCGTTAGAAATGCGGCACTAGATTCGTTAGAAACCACTATCGGCACAAGTGCCAAAGTTAGAATTTATTCAGGTTCCGTTCCTGCAAACTGCGCCGCGGCAAGAACTGGCACATTGCTTGCTGAATTTTCGCTAGCTTCAGATTGGATGGCCGCAGCTTCAGGTGGTTCGAAAGCGTTTAGCAACTTGCCTCTGACTACTACTGCAGTGGGTGGCGCACCTACAAACGCAGGTTACTACTCGATTATGGATTCTGCAGGCACTACTTGCCATGAGCAAGGCACCGTAACAGTTGGTGGCGGTGGCGGTGATATGACCATTGATAACGTTTCGATTGCAACAGGTCAGACAGTAAACATTACTGCTTGGACTAAAACGGCGCCAGGTGCGTAATGATACTTAGCAAACTTAAATACTTAAATAGATTTAGCAATGTTGAAATTGCTACTATTCTTTCTGCTTCGGACTTATCGCCCGAATTAAGAGTCTACGTTTTTAAGTTGACCAGCGTTGAAGATGTGGATACCAATGACCCTGAAACGGTAGCAGGTTTAAACCTACTTGAAGCCGCTGGACTACTTGGCGCAGGTCGAGCTAATCAAATTCGCGTAATTGGTTACGTGACTATCAACGAACCGTTCAATGAAGCGTTCCCTGACCAATACGAAATACGTGAAATCTTGCCTGACGGTACTTGTATTATCGATTCAGGCGTTGCGTTCGCGCAGGGGAATTATGAGGTGGTAACATGACCATAACGAATCGTGATGACATTATTAACGCTTTAGGTAACAACTCTCAAGATTTAGTATGGGATAAATTGACTGTCACAGGTCAAGCATCTAACGCTTTTACATCATTATGGATTGTGGGCGGTAAACCTACTGCTGGCGTAACCCCAACGTCAGTAAGTGCTCCGACTAAAGCGACGCAAGGTGCTGCTCAATTTACGAACCCGACTTCACCGGCGAAAACGTATTTGATGTGGCATAGTTTCAATGGTTTGTCAGGCACTAGCTTTGAGATTCACGACCGACTTGCTCACATGGGCGGATTAGACGGAACGCTAACTTCAGCCCAAACTGTTAACTTGGACATATCAGCTTTAGGAATCAGTGCTGATAGGATTGGAGCAACGGACTATTCTGATTGCCAGTGGTGGTTGGAGTGTTACTCAGCACTTGGGGCAACCTCGCGCAACCTTACCGTCAACGTGACGTTTACTGACGCGACGACAGCTAATCTAGGCATCATTGTTATTCCTTCAAGCTTAGGTGCTTCGAGAACTATTCCTATTTTTAATTACTTAACTGGTTCTGACGCTGGTAAAATAATTAAAATTGTAAACTCAGTAACATTGAGCGGAACAACAGGCACTGCTGGCAATTTTGGGGTGACTGTTACGAAAAGAGTGACTCAATTATCGTCAACCAACACAACAAAATATGAAATTTATGATTGGGCTAGGTTAGGTATGCCAAGAATTCCAGACAATTCATGTTTATATGGGATTGTATACTCTACAGCATCAACTACAGGTACGGTTCGCGGTTTAGGTAAATTGTCTCAAGGTTAATATGGCAATCACTACTCGCGCACAATTAATTACTGCCAAAGTTAAGCAGATTCCGATATTTTTGCAGAAAAGTTCACCTGCGGGGCAAAACCAAACCGCTGGGTATTCTTCGTTTTGGCGTTCGACAGGATTTCCCGCTCAAGGTGCGATACCGACAACTCCTGCTGCTTGTACTAAAGCCGATACAGGTGCGTATTCTTTTGACGACGCGGCGACAGGTCGAAGCACTTACGTAGCGTCCTCGTTTATATTTATAAACACTGGACCGCAAAGTTATTTACTTCACGACCGACTTGCTCACATGGGCGGATTAGACGGAACGCTAACTTCAGCCCAAACTGTTAACTTGGACATATCAGCTTTAGGAATCAGTGCTGATAGGATTGGAGCAACGGACTATTCTGATTGCCAGTGGTGGTTGGAGTGGTATACCGCGACAGGTAGTACGTCAGTCACTTTTTCTATTGCAGTCACGTTTACTGACGCAACGACAGGTACGTTAACTTTTGTTAACTCAGGGACAAGCGCTGCACAAACCGCAGTGTTAATCACACCTTCTGTCGCTGGTAAAATAATTAAAATTGTAAACTCAGTAACATTATCTGCTAGCACTGGCACCGCTGGTAATTTTGGAGTAACCGTTACTCGTGATAAAACTGCGTTTTCTTCAGATAGAGAAAGGGTCGCCACTGATGTAGATTACGCAAATTCGGCGTTAGTTAAAGTTGCAAACGATGCGTGTTTATTTGGGATAACAATACCTGCAAATAATAATTCTAGCGCAATTGGCGGTTACGTTTACTTAGTGCAAGGTTGACCTGTGGCAATCACACAGCCTAATTTAGAATACTTCCCCTCGGGAGGTTCGGATTTATGGGATAACGCAGACGTCGGTCCCGTTTTAGCGGTCGACTGGTTTGATGCTGCAAGCTCGGCTGTCAATATTACTGCATCTCAGACGCTTGCTGCAGTAACGCAGACTGCTATAGCCGCAACCATTCTTAGCGTTTCGGCCAACCAAACACTATTGCCCGTAACGCAGACTTCGACGCTAAAAGCAATCGCAAGTGCATCCGCATCTCAAACGCTTGCAGCAGTTACGCAGACCTCAACTTTGAAACCAATTGTTGGGGTTTCAGCTTCACAAACATTACAACCAGTTGCTCAAACCTCAACCTTAAAGCCTGTAACGGGAATTGCGGCAACCCAATCAATAGCTTCTGTTACCCAAACTTTTAATTCTAAAGTTATTGTTCTAGCAAATGCAAACCAAACTTTGCAACAAGTAACCCAAACAACCGCAGTTACCGTAGGGGATTCCCGAAATATAATAGGTAACCAAGCTCTTGCTGGAGTAGCGCAGGTAACCACTGGTAAAGTATTAGTAAATGCAAATTTATCTCAACTTTTACCAACAATTATCCAATCAGTAACTGTTAAACCTTTAATAGCTGTTAATGGTAACCAAGTTTTAGAATTAGTTACCAATTTATCTAGTTTAAACACTAATATTTCTATAAATGCAAGCCAAATTTTGTTACCGTTTAGTCAAATTGCAGAAATTGAAACTGGCGGGGAAGTGATTTTAGAATTTGATAAAAATTATTTAGTCAACGCATCTTCAAGAAATTATTCTATTAACTCCCCTACCTCAAGAAATTTTGAAGTGAAAGGCATAAGATGAGTTTTTTTAGCAGTAAAGATCCTAGCGAAATAGTTACAGTGGCTTTTGACTTTGCCCAATTAACTGTTACCCCAAGTAACCCCAATGTGGTCATTTCAGTTGCTAAAGGGGAAGCAGACCCTGCCGTTAATGCTATGTTAGAAGGGAGTCCTGGAGTTAGTGGATCCAGAATTCTTCAACGAGTTATTAATGGAATAGATAAAAATGTTTATGAATTAAAATGTTCGATAGATGCTCCGGACGGAAGCCATTATGTTATATCAGCCTACCTCCCAATTTACGAAACTTAACTTAATTGATCCTTCTATTTAAAAATCAAGTGATGTTAAAGAAGTAAGGTTCTACAATAAAGTTATAAATTTTAATTAACTATATTAAAGGAATTGAAATGACTCGTATTTTTAAGCAAATTATGGTTTTTGTAGCATTAATGAGTATTTTAGCAGCTTCGGCAATTGCAGATACTGTTTACCCATACACTAGCCCATCTTACACCCCGACTGCAGTAAGCCCTCCAGTTACTTATACTGCTCCTGCCCAGTATGTTTATACTATCAATGGTATTGACACGGTTACAGTTAGAGTATCCGGTACCTGTACTTCGTTAGCGGCTACTTTGCAAGCTACCAATGACAACACAAACTACACTGCAATTAACCTTTACCCTGTTGCCACAGGTACTACTGCTCCAGTGGCAGTGGCTTCGGTTTCTGCTGTTGGTTTCTGGAAAGCTAATACTTCCGGATTCACAAAAGTGCGTCTTAACATTACTGCACTGACCGCCACTTGCACGGTCGCTATGGCTGGCGATTCAAGTGGTTTCAACGGTACTCAGTTCTAATTCCATAACGAACCTGAACTTTTCAAAATGGCAAGAGAAACCTTCTACGTAATCGAAAAAATAGGTCCTAAGCAAAGCTTGACCCCTGAAGGTTTCTTGTTTTGTGAAGAAGTGCCGGTAGCTCGTACTGGAATGATGTTATATGGTCCTAATGAAACTCCTGTAGAAGCTGGACCAGATGGAATTGTAAAAATTTTCAGGGATGAAGAAGCAGTTTTCGACCCATTAACCATGGCAAGTGTTAATGGAAAATCTGTAACTAACGACCATCCGGAAACAGATGTTGACCCTGAAAACTGGAAAGAGTTAACTCACGGGGTGGCATTTAATCCAAGACGCGGTAAAGCAGCCTCTGACGATTTGTTATTTGTAGATTTGTTAATTACAACCACTGAGGGTATTAAAGCTGTTCAAAGTGGTAAAGTAGAAGTAAGTTGCGGGTACGAAGCAGATTATCAAGACCTCGGTAACGGGGTTGGTAAACAATCTAATATTATTTTTAACCACATAGCTTTAGTGGAACAAGGACGTTGCGGTCCAAGATGTGCAATAGCGGACAGCAAAACATTATCATTAACGAAGGGAATTGAAATGGCCGGTAATAAAAAAGTTAAACAATCAAGTATTTTGGATGCTTTGATGAAAGCCTTTAAAGCAAAAGACGCTGATGAAGTAGAAGCTCTTGCTGAAGAAGTTAAAGACGAATTTGAAACTTCCGAAACAGGCGGTGGAGATACCCATATCCATGTACATGCCGATGGCAGTACCTCAAACGGTAATCCGGTTGCCGATGACGAAGACCCTGAAATAACTAACGATGATGATTTAGAAGCTTTCAAAGCCCAAAATGCTACAGAGCATGCAGATATGCTTAAACGTATTGAAGCGCTTGAGGCTGCTTTGGCTGGGGCTGGCAACGGCGCTGATGAAGAAATGAACGAAGAAATTAAAAACGAACTTTCTTTAGACGAAGAACAGCTTGAAGAAGTAATTAAAACAAAAGACAGTAAATTTTTCAGCAACTCATTCCAAGACACTGTGGCAATGGCTGAAATCTTAGTTCCTGGTATCAAGGTACCTACTTTTGATAGCAAGTTAACTGCTGGTAAAACTTTTAAAGCAATTTGCGCATTACGCACCCAAGCTTTAGACCTAGCTTATGTTCAACCGGCAACTCGTTCTATTTTAGATGAACTGCTTGGTGGGAAACCTTTAAACACGGCCACCATGACTTGCGATGCGGTTCGTTCATTGTTCCGTTCAGCCGCTGCTGTTAAAAGCGTTTCTAACAAAAATTCATCTCAATCAAAAGACACCAATAATAGCGGTACTCAAACGCCAAAAGTTACAACATTAGCGTCTTTGAATGAAATGAATCGTCAGCGTTACCAAGCAAAACACTAGTTTTAGTTTTAAAAATAACCAAAAGTTCACCTATTTAGGAGTTAATTATGAACAAACGTATGAAAACAAAAGATGTGGCCTTCAATTTCCGAATGGGTGCGGGCTTTCCTGGTGCAGTAAACCGTAGTCATCCGGCTTCAATTGAACCGGTATTGATTAGTTCGACCAAGCCACCTACCCGTTACGGTATTCCGGTGTTGATTGATTCAACAAACCAAGGGGTTCGTCCATACGAGGCTGCCGACCAATCAAACACGGTAGCATCCGGTTACGGTATTACAGTTCGAGCTTTCCCAACACAACAATCATCAGCTTCTAATTATGGCGGAGCTAGTATTGGGACGGCTACTCCTCCAACCTCAGGTACAATGGATGTGCTTCGTGCTGGTTATATTATGGTAAACTTGCCAGCTGGCGGTTCACCTAAAAAAGGCGACCCTGTTTTTGTATGGGCAACTGCAAGTGCTGGTGCAAATATCCAAGGTACCATTGTGGCAGCGGCAAGTGCTGGTAATACTACCCCATTAGCGTTTGCAAGTTTCAACGGTACGCCAGACGCAAACGGCAACGTTGAAATCGAATTTAACGTTTAATTTTAACCGGAAAGACAAAAAGGAAACATCATGAAGAAAACAAGCTTAATCCTACCTGAACATGTCCGCCGTAGTAAAACACGAGACGTTATGACTTTTGATTCCGGTTATCGCGCGATTGACTCGGCTGGTAACCAGTTGGGTAAACCTCTAGGTAATTCATTTCAAACTGCTGACGGCCGAACCGTTGACTCTACCGGTGCGTTCTTAGTAGGTGAATTAGAACGTTTAGACCTTACTTTACATGCTCCGTTGGCTTCAGTTACATGGGGTCGCGACATTGATTTGCGCGAAGACGTAACTATTGCAGATGAAGTGTCTAGTTTTACATTGTCTACTTTTGCAGCTTCAGGCGGTCTTGGAACCGGTAACAGCATTGGCAATGGCAAAGCTTGGATTGGTAAGAACACAAACCAGATTTCAGGTATCGATACCGATATTGCTAAAATTCCACATACTTTACGTCCTTGGGCGATGGAATTGAAGTATACGATTTTAGAGTTGGAATCTGCTGCTAAACTCGGCCGTCCAATTGACCAGCAAAAGTATGAAGGTCTTCAATTGAAGCACCAAATGGATATTGACGAACAAGTGTACATTGGCGACACTTCAATGGGCGATACCGGTTTGGTAAACAACTCATTGGTAACTAACGTACAAAACGCGGCCAATGGTGTGAGTGGTTCTGCTAAATGGGCTCAAAAAACTCCAGATGAAATCTTGGCAGACGTAAACGCATGGTTAACCTCTGTATGGGCAGCTTCTGCTTGGGCAGTTATTCCTGAACGTTTAATGTTGCCGCCTGCTCAGTTTGGTTACATTAGTACCCAAAAAGTATCAAGTGCTGGTAACGTTTCAATCTTGAAATATATTCAGGACAATAACTTGTTAACTACTTCAGGTAAAGGTAAGCTTGAAATTTTACCTCTCAAATGGTTGATTGGTGCGGGTGTTGGTGGTACAATCGGTGTAGTTGGTACTGACCGTGCAGTGGTATACACAAAAGATAAGAGTCGTGTTCGCTACCCAATGACCTTGTTGCAACGTACCCCAATTCAGTACGACAGTATTTACCACAAGTCAACTTACTTCTGTCGTTTAGGTGCTGTTGAAGTTGTTTATCCTGAAACAATGGGTTACTTCGACGGTTTGTAATTCGCAATTTACAGTAACTTAAAATACACAAAGCCTAAAAACTTTGTGTATTTTACTAACAAAGAGGACAATTTGAAATGGCTTCTCAATCAACACAAAAACCAAAAGCTCCGGTAGCCCCAGCTATCCCAGCAGTTCCAGCAGCTCCTGTTGTAACTAGTCAACCGTGGGCAGCTCCAGAGACAGCAGCTTCAGAGACAGCAGCTCCAGAGACAGCAGCTTCAGAGACAGCAGCTCCAGAGACAACAGCTTCAGAGACAACAGCTCCAGAGACAGCAGCTTCAGAGACAGCAGCTCCAGAGACAACAGCTTCAGAGACAACAGCTCCAGAGACAGCAGCTTCAGAGGAAGGTAAAGTTATAGTTACTATACCAAAAGGTTTTAATCTATTGCTGGACAATGGCGAGCTGTTAAAATTTAAAGCAGGTATTGATTCAGTAACTTTAGAAGTTGCTAACCATTGGTATTCAAAAGCTAACGGTATGACAATTTTTAAACCTGAGTAATACAATTGTGGTAATTGGAGGGATTTATGGCTGTAGATTCAGTTTCATTCAGAGTTAGTTATCCTGAGTTTTCAGATTCTAAATTCCCAACTCCGGTTATTGATTATTGGTTAGGTATTGCATATCAAATGCTTCCTGCAAGTCGGTGGGGAGCCCAGTTAGATTTAGCAGTGTCCCTTTACACAGCCCATAACGTTGCCTTAGAGTCTAAAGCGGTGCTAGAATCCGCTAACGGGATTCCCGGAATGGCATCAGGACCGAAAACAAGCAAGTCTGTAGACAAGGTTTCGGTTAGCTATGACGTTGCCCTCGCTTCGGAACAAGGGGCTGGCCACTGGAACTTAACAATATACGGCACCCGTTTATATAGGCTAATTAAACTTTTTGGAGCAGGACCACTTCAAATTGGTACTAGTTATTCGAACAGTGGTGCTTGGAGTGGACCGGATGTAATGCCTAGTCCAAATGGTTAATGAAAAACGCGGCTAAATTGATAATTAACCATCTTCCAAAACTAAAAACTTCATTTGCTAAGTTAAGTTCGGAAGAAGTCTTGGCTGGAGTTCCTTCCAGCGCAGACCCTCGAAAAGAAAAGGGAACCAAAATGAATAA
Organism: uncultured Limnohabitans sp.; assembly: GCA_964556425.1. Classification (GTDB taxonomy): domain Bacteria; phylum Pseudomonadota; class Gammaproteobacteria; order Burkholderiales; family Burkholderiaceae_C; genus JALQUL01. Next base: position 18,016 of record CAZKWC010000015.1, read on the forward strand.
TGCTACTTTGGCATTTATTCATGATAAAGGCTCCCCAGCAGCCAACATTCCTGCCCGCCCATTCATGGAACCTGGAATTGAGAGTTGTAAGGATAGAGTGATTAACCTATTTAAAGCAGGTGCCAAAAAAGCTTTAAACGGTGAAAATTCAGAAGTGAACACTACTTTACATAAAGTTGGTTTGGTTGCACAAGCTTCAATTCGAAATGCAATTAACGAGGGAATTCCTCCACCACTTGCCGACAGTACTTTGCGTGCCCGTATTAGAAACAAAACTGGTGTCAAAGGCGCACGGGCGGAGTTAACTTCAAGAAATCTTGGCAACCCGCCTAGCTCGGAACTTGCCAAACCATTAGTGAATACTGCACAAATGCGAAATAGCATTAACTATGTTCTAAGGAAGAAATAAAATGGCACTCCTTGAACTTGCTCTTGACATACTCGGCGACCCAGATTTCGAGAGCCCTTTTATTGTAATTCGGAGAGCTGAAACAGTAGGTGCAGATGGCAGGTCTGTGTTAACATCATCTCAACTGCAAGGACGTGGGGTAGTAACTTCAGCTAGCCAAAATAATTTAAGTCGTCGAGAAGATTACCAAATTGGCATGCGTGGGATAAGTGTGGTTACCACATTACCTCTTTTTGGTGTTAGAGTTGGCTACCAGCCAGATGTTATTCTATGGAATAACTCTAAATACATTGTAGAACATGTTGACAACTATAGCCATTTTGGAACTGGATGGTATCAAGTTGAATGCATAAGTACTGAACAAATAGACCTCTGAGGAAAAAATGCCAAACACCTCTGCAACTGGTGGATATTTAACTCCAGATTCTTCACCTGCTCCATTACAAGGTAACCCATTACTTGATTTTATACATAATTGGTTACAAGGTCTTAGTACTCTTCCTGGAGATTTAATTAGACCAAGATGGCAACCGGAATCAATCAATATACCGGATGCTTCTGTTACATGGCTTGCTTTTGGCATCATAAAAAAAGTTGCCGATACTTTCGCATCTGAGGTGCATTATCCCACCAACGAGGGGTATAATGAAATACGTCGCCATGAGGTGGTGTCTTTTTTAGTTTCAGTGTATGGACCAAACTCTGATGAAATTGCTTCTTTAATCAGAGACAATATGCAAGTCTCTCAAAACAGAGAAGTTTTGCAGTTGAATAGTATGGGTTTAATTGCAAGTAGTGATTTAACAACCGCCCCTGAATTAATTAAAGAAAAGTGGTTACAAAGAGTGGATTTTTCTTTTGAAATTAGACGACAAATAAAACGCGAATACTCTGTTCTAAACATATTATCTTTAGACGGTACTTTGGACAATGAACGTTATCTTACACAAATTGATGTTGAATAAGGAGTTATTATGACACAAGCCTTGCCTATTAACCGTTTAGTTAATGTTCAAGTTAATCTGAGTCCGTTGGCGGCTCAAATGCAAAACATTTCTACTTTGCTTTTGTTAGGGTCTTCAGATGTAATCGATGCAACAGAACGATTTCGTACTTATTCAAGTATTGCAAATGTTGCATCTGATTTCGAAACTACTGACCCCGAATACTTAGCAGCCCTTTTGTGGTTTGAGCAAAGCCCTCAACCTACTACTATTCAAATAGGTCGCTGGGTTAAAACAGCTATTGCCGGTCAATTAAAAACAGCTACTTTGTCTGCCGCTCAACGCTCAATGGCTGTATGGAACGCGATAACAAGTGGTTCTTTCCACGCGATTATTGATAATATCCCGTTAGCAGTTACTGGTTTGAACTTTGCGACTGCTACCAATTTGAATGGGGTGGCCGGTATTATTGAAACAGCTTTGGCCGCTTTAAGTGCCAATACTAAAGTAGTTTGGAATTCTAACTACAATCGTTTTGAGTTTAAATCAGGAACTACCGGAAACAGTTCTGGATTCAATTTTCTCAAGTCACCAACCGCCGTAGGTAGATTTACCTTAACTGCCAACCCAGCAAACAATGATACAATTACCTTAAACGGCACCACTGTAACATTTATCACAGGGGTACCCACTGGCAACCAAGTAGCTATCGGAGGTTCAGTAGCAGCCACTTTAGCCAACTTACTTACCTTTTTAAACACTTCGCAAGATGTTCAGATTTTAAAATTCACATATAGTGTTGTTGGTAATGTTTTAGCACTTGCAGCAGCTGTTGCCGGAGCTAGTGGTAATGCACTAACTATTGCTAAAACAAGCGCTAATATTACAGTATCCGGAGCCACCTTAGCAGGTGCTGTTGGTACTGATATCTCTGATGAACTAGCTGGAAGAAGCGATTCTTCAGGTGCTTATGTTGCTGACGGTTTAGATGCTGAAACTGCAATTGATGCAGTTACGTTATTTGATGACAACTATGGTCAAGGTTGGTATGCCTTATCAGTTCTTGGTGCTAGCGACTCGGACCATTTAAGTTGTGCTTCTTATATTGAGGCCGCAACCACCAAGCATATCTATGGTGTAAGTACTACCCAAGCTGGAGTTATTAGTCCTGTAGATACTACCAATATTGCTCGGCAACTAAAAGAAGCCGGTTATAAAAGAACTACTGTTCAATTCTCTAGTTCCAATCCTTATGCTGTTTGTTCGTTATTAGGTCGCATCTTAACTACTAATTATGATGCTAACAACAGCGTGATTACTTTAATGTATAAACAAGAACCAGGTATAGTGCCTGAAACATTGAATGTTAGCCAGATAACCGCCCTTGAGTTTAACAATTGCAATGTATTTGTGGCATATAACAACAACACTGCAATTATTCAGCAAGGTAAAGTTTCATCAGGTGAGTTTCTTGATGTAATTACCGGTACTGATTGGTTAGCTCTTGATATGCAAAATGAAGCGTTTAATTTACTTTATACAAGTACTACTAAAGTACCTCAAACAGACGCAGGTAATAACCTTATTGCTACTGTATTGGAAGCTTCTTGTTCTAGAGGTTTAAATAATGGTTTATTAGCTCCAGGCGTATGGACTGCAGGTGGCTTCGGCAGCTTAAATACTGGTGATTTTTTACCAAAAGGATACTATATTTATGCACCTCCAATTGCAAGTCAGTCGCAAGCCAACAGGGCTGCTCGTAAATCAGTCCCATTCCAAGTAGCTGCTAAATTAGCTGGCGCTATTCACACAATTGAAGTGATTATAAACGTAAACCGATAAGGAGTTGTAAATGGCCACATATAGTTTTTTAGATGTTACTGCTGCAATTACTGGTCCTGGTGGAGCTATTAACTTGGCTCAAGGCGCTGGTTCGGCCGAAGAAGGTATTACAATAGAACCAAATGAAGACATTAACAGTCTTCAAATCGGCGCAGATGGTACACCAATGCATTCAATGCATGCGAATAAATCAGGCACCGTTACGGTTCGCCTTTTAAAGACATCGCCTGTAAACGCTAAACTGGCACAAATGTATTCTTTCCAAACTGCTTCTTCGGCGAATCACGGGCAAAACACAATTTCTTTGGTTAACACCCAAAGCGGTGACTCAGTAACTTGCCAATTGGTGGCTTTCAAAAGAGCCCCTTCTTTAACCTATGCTAAAGAAGGCGGTATGAACGAATGGACTTTTGACGCTGGTATTATCGACAGAACCCTTGGAACTGCTACATAATGGAACTTACAATCGGAAATCATGTTTATGAGACTTCTGGCAACCTAAACACTTTCGAGCAACTTCATGTTGCTCGAAAACTTGGTCCGGCAGTTCCAATGGTACAAGGCTTGCTTGACCCTGCAAACGCAGATAAAGACAAGGAGTTGTTGTTCGTTTTAATGTTATCGCAAATCGACGATGCCTCAACTGAATACATTGTCCAAAAATGTTTATCTGTGGTCAAAAGAAAACAACCTACCGGTCCAAGCGCCCCTATTCAAACAAAAGAAGGCACTTTAATGTTTGATGATATTGGTTTGGCTGGGTTAATCGAATTAACTGTTGCAGTAATTGAAGAAAACCTCGGCGATTTTTTTCGTACCGCCCTCGCTCAATTACCGCTACCGGATTAAATGTAACCTTCCTTACTATGGCTAGTGAGGAAGATTGGTTATTTCGACCTGTTCTGCGAGGGCTTGTTAAATACGAATCATTGCTAGAAGGCAAAGTTCGCTTGGTAGATATTGCCAAGCTTAACGAAGCGTTAGATATAGAAACCTATAACCAATACTTAGCGAGTGCGAAAACATAATGAGCGGTGGAACCTCGGAAGTACTTCAGGAATATTTAGTTAAGCTCGGTTACCAAACAGACGCTATTAGTTTGCGTAAGTTTGAAAACGGGCTTGGCAAAACCAGCAAGCGAATCCTTGGCATTGGCATGGCCGTAGCAGGGGTAGCCGCTGCTATTGAGGCTTCGACCGTGGCGTTTGCTTACAGCATGCGTAAAATGTATTTCGAGTCAAGTTTGGCTGGAAGTACTGTTAAAAACATGAAGGCAATGGCATATGCTGGTGAACAAGTAGGTATCTCAGCAGATGCTATGAAGTCTTCAATCCATAACTTTGCACAGGCTATTAGACTTAATCCTGGTTTAAAAGGTTTAGTTGAAAGTTTCGGAATTGAAACTGCCGGTAAACAAATGGATGAAATAATGCATGAGTTTATCGGTAAAACCAGAAAAATGCCGGAATTCATAGGTGCCCAATACGCAGGCATGTTCGGGATGGACCCCGACACATATCATCAGTACATTACCGGTTTCGATAAAATTAATGAAAAGCGAGCAGAGAGCTTGCGCATTCAAAAAGAAATGGGTATTGATTTAGATAAGCAAGAAAAAATTGTTAGACAATATACCGAAACCTTAGACCGTCTTGGAATAAGATACGATGCTTTTGTTAACAGTGTGTTAGCGAAATCATTACCCGCTTTTCAAACAATGTCTACATGGCTTGACCATATTCTTGAAGGATGGACTCGTTTAATCAACCAAGATGTGGGTAAGGGTTCTAACTGGGAAGAAATCCAGAAAAAAGGTTTCCTTAATTGGTTAGGAGATGAAACGGGCATTGCATCTAAGATGCAAGCTGCTAGGAAAAAATCAGAAGAAACCCACTCCAAGGTAACCGGCAAGCCTTCCAATTCTCAAACTGGTAAAATTAAAAAAGCAGAGCAACCAAATGCTCCAGTTACAGCTACACCACCGACCCAGTCAAGTGCTCCTGTTAACACTGCCCAGCCTAAAATGCCGGTAGCACAGCCATTGTTTAAAACTTTAGAAAGTCAATACAAACTTCCTTCAGGGTTGTTGGATAGTGTTTGGAAAGTTGAATCAAATAGAGGTGACCCAAAGTTCATGCAGAGTAAAGCTGGTGCAAAAGGTCATTTTCAATTTATGGATGCTACCGCTAAACAATACGGTCTAACTGACCCGAATGACTTGAAACAGTCGGCTACTGCTGCTGCAAAAATGTATGCTCAATTACTGAAGAAATACAAAGGGAATGTAGAACATGCTTTAGCCGCTTACAACTGGGGCGAAGGTAACATGGACTCATACCTTAAAACAGGTAAAGGTGCCCGCGGTCAAGATATCCCAAGTGAAACGCTTGATTATGTGGTTAAAAACACTAAAAATATTGCCTTAGGCACTTCATCAGGGGCTAGCAACAACGTAGTAATATCTCCACAAACAACTATCCATATTAATGGTTCAAATAATCCAACAAAAACTGCCAACGAGGTGGCAAGTGCACAAATGAAAGTAACCGGAGACATTGTTCGAAATACTCGAGGAATTATGCAATGAGCGCCTTTGTCGGGTTCGTTAATGCTGCCTTGAAGTTCGGGATTCAGTCTTTCGTCATAAAACCCAAACGCGGGATTTTCAATATACTTTCAACCGATGGTTCAGTATTTGAGGATATTATTGCACAGGCTGTAATTGAAGAAAACCATCGAGACACCCTTGAAATAACAGACCATCCTGTTGAACAAGGCGCTGCTATTACAGACCATGCTTTCAAGTTACCTGCTGAGGTAACTTTGACTTTAGGTTGGTCAAACAGTCCTTCTCAAGCAGGACCGTTAGGATTTTTATCCAACTTAAGCAATCAATCGCTCATGTCGACTTTAACTGGTAACGGGATTGACCAGATTAAGAACGTATATGCTAACTTATTAAGGCTTCAAGAAGCCAGAGCTTTGTTTTCTTTGTACACAGGAAAACGATATTACACTAACATGCTTTGTCAATCATTGGCAACTTCCACTGATTTTAAAAGCGAGAACTCGTTAGTAATCACTATGGTGTGCAAGCAGATAATCATTGTTGAAACCCAAACAGTAATGTTAAACAAAGAAACACAAAGGAACCCGTCCCAAACGGCTTCACCTGTAAACAAAGGGACTAAACAACCGGTCTTAAAAGGTGGAGCTTAACATGGCAACTTATGAAATTCCACTTAGTCCTGAAGCCCAAAACTTTAGTATTGAACTTGGTGGAAACGACCTCCAGTTCTCATTGGTTTGGAATAGCGTTTCAGGTTCTTGGACATTGGGAATAGGCGCCAATGATACCCCTATTCTTTCGGGTATTCCATTGGTGACAGGTATTGACTTACTTTCCCCTTACCCTTACCTTAATTTTAACGGTCAATTGGTAATACGCAATGACATAGCTCCTGAGGCAGAAGCTACTTACGAAAACTTAGGGTTAACCAGTAAGTTATATTTTATCACATCATGACCATTAAACATGACCAATGGATTAGGAAAATAAACACTGTATTGTTCAATGATACAGAAGCCCTTGATTTGTCCGAACTTCATTTGAAATTTCAAACAGAAGGCGCTCAAGTTGAAAACCCGAACACTCTTGTATTACGAGTTTACAATTTATCAAAAAATACTTTAAACCGAGTTATTAATAACGGCGAGTTCAACAAAGTGGCAGTTAGCGCTGGATATCAAAATGGTAATTTTGGTTTAATTTTTAAAGGAGTTATCAAACAGTTTAGAATAGGCAGAGAAAACGCTACCGATACCTACCTTGATATTTTGGCCGCCGATGGGGACTTTGAGTATAACCAAGGGGTTGTAAATACCACGTTACAAGGTGCCAACAATACTCCTGCTAAAACAATTGAAGCACTTTCTTCAGCAATGGGCACCACTTTAGACTCAAGCAGTGTTATTTACGATAATCAACACGTACCGAATATTAGGGGTACTGTTTTGTTTGGTATGGCAAGAGCTAGAATGCGCAATGTCGCAACTACTTTGGATGCCTCTTGGACGATAAGTAATGGTAAAATGGTGGTGGTGGCTAATTCAGGGTACCTTGAAGGCGAAGCTGTTAAAATTAATATAGCTACAGGCTTAATTGGGATGCCTGAACAAACCGATGGTGGTATTAAAATAAAATGTTTGCTAAATAGCCGAATCAGAATCGGTGGTTTAGTTCAATTAAATAATTCTGAAATCAACCAACTATTGTTTCAGAATCCGGATGCTGCCCCAATCCCGTATGACCAATGGGCAGGGTTTCAAAATTTAGCATCATTGTCGCCAGATGGCACTTATATGGTATTTAGTGTTACTCATGAAGGTGATACTCGAGGTACTCCGTGGTACAGTAACTTAGTTTGTTTAGCAGTTAAAGTAAGCGCTCCTTCTACAAAAAAAGTTGACCCAAGATAATGGACAGACGAGAACGTATTGACAGTATTGAAACAGCCATCCTTACCGCCCTGCAAGGATGGCAGAAAGATTTGTGGACAGCATTGCCGGGAATTATTCAAAGTTTCAACCCTGAAAACAAAACATGCGAGGTGTTAGTGTCTATTCAAGCAAGACAAACTAACATAGAAACTGGTGAGTTTACTTGGGTTACCTTGCCGTTACTTGTAGATTGTCCTGTGTTTTTTCCTTCGGGTGGCGGATATACCTTGACTTTCCCTTTAACTCTCGGGGATGAATGCTTAGTAATTTTTGCATCAAGATGTATAGATGCTTGGTGGCAAAGCGGGGCATTGTCCAAACAAGCTGTAATGCGAATGCACGACCTTTCTGATGGGTTTGTTTTTGCGGGCATCAGCGCAGTTCCAAAAGTTCAACCTAACATAAGTACCAATAGTGTTCAACTTCGAACTAATGACGGGGATACCTATGTTGAACTTAAGGGGAGTGTTATTAATATTACTACCCCTGCCGCAGTAAATGTAAACTGTAATCGTGCAAATATTAACGCGGAAACTGAAGCCAAAGTAACTTCGCCAAGAATAACATTGCAAGATAGTGGTGCAAACCTTAGAACTTTAGTTACGTCAACGTTTGCAGAACTTTACAATGACCATACCCATACTGCATCAGGAGCTGGAAAGCCAGTTGCTGGAAGTCAGTCCAATGCATCGCATTTAACTAACATAGTGAGAGCTGAGTAAAATGGAATTAAGTTATCGTAAATTAGATGCTTCAGGGGATTATACTTTCGGACAAGGTAAATCAAATTTTCATCAAAATTCACCTGAAACAGTTGCTCAAGCAGTTAAAACTAGACTTGCCTTATTTGAAGGGGAATGGTTCCTTGACATTACAAAGGGAACGCCTTATAATTCGAAAATATTAGGGATGGGGACTGTGAATGTTTACGATAGCGCTATCCAAGAAGTGATTGTAAACACGGTTGGAGTTACCGGAATTGTTCAATATTCAAGCAGTGTTGACCCATCTACCCGAAAAGCTTCGGTAAACTGCGTTATTAACACTGTTTTCGGACGAGCCACTGTTGTTCAATATTTGTAACAGGTGATAAATTAAGATGCCAACCTATCCTTTAGCTTCATTAGCACCAACAATAGATGAATTCGGAATCAGTGCTCCACCTTATTCGGACATTTTATTAAGCCTTCAGGCTTCTTATCGTTTAATTTACGGAGCATCTAGTTATCTCGATGCTGATTCACAGGACGGTCAATGGATAGCAATTCTCGCTAAAGCTATTGATGATAGCAACCAAGCTGCAATAGCTGTTTTCAGGTCATTCTCTCCTACTTATTCACAAGGCACTAACCTATCTTCATTGGTTAGAATTAACGGGATTCTCAGAAAATCGCCTACGTTTAGCATAGCTCAAGGGGATGTGGTTGGTCAAATAGGCACCGTTATTACCAACGGGGTCGTTCAAGACACTAACAATAATTTATGGAACTTACCACCAAATGTGGTAATCCCAACTACCGGCGTTATAAGTGTTACGGTTACTGCCCAGTCTATTGGAGACGTAGCGGCAGTAGCTGGCTCCATTAACCAAATTGCAACTCCGCAAAAAGGATGGCAGTCATTTATAAGCACTTCAGATGCTTCTAACGGCAGTCCGATTGAAACTGACTCTCAACTTAGAAATAGACAAACTTTAAGTACAGCACTTCCTTCTAAAACTGTCTTAGAAGGAACTATTGGCGCTGTTACCAACGTGGCTGGGGTTGGACAAGTCAGAGGGTATGAAAACGATACTGGAGCGGTTGATGCTAACGGTATCCCTAACAATTCAATATCTATAGTGGCTGAAACCGGTGATAGTTTTTTAATAGCCACCGCAATTGCTATCCACAAAACACCGGGAACAAGAACATATGGTTCAACTTCTGTCACTGTGTACGACCAGTACGGTGCTCCAAACGCAATTAAGTTTTTCAGACCTACAATAGTGACTATAGGAATAGAACTAACTGTGCATGCTTTGCAGGGATGGACTTCGGGGTATGTTGCTCTAATCAAACAAGCTTTGGTTGATTATGTAAACGCAATTAGAATTGGTGACAATGTTTACATTAATCGCCTCTTTGGTCCTGCTAACTTATACAATGACCCGACAGTTGGTCAAACTTTTGAAATTGATTTACTTCGTATTAAGAAAAACTCAGGTTCGTTTGGCAATGCTGATATCCTAATTGCGTTCAACGAATTAAGTAAAACATCAGTTAACGATATTTTGGTAACCATAGTATGAGTTTGAATACTTATTTAAACCTTGTTACAAGCGAGCATTTTGACAAGCCAAAGTTTATTGAAACTATTTCAGTATCTTTAAAACCTCTCGTTGACATTCAAACTTCGGTTTTAAATTTCCCAGTTGATTACAATGTGGATACAGCTATTGGAGCCCAGCTTGATGTCATAGGGCAATGGGTAGGACGGAGCCGTCAAGTAAAAATTCCGTTAACAGATGTATATTTTTCATTTGATACTTCAATTGCAACAGGTTGGGATGCCGGAATCTGGAAATCGCAATTTGACCCTGATTCGGGATTAACTAGTTTGCCCGATGAACAATACCGAATTTTAATAAAAGCTAAAATAGCTGCCAACAAATGGGATGGAACTACACCAGGCGCTTATTTAGCATGGAAAGAAGCTTTTGGGGAAGCATCACAAATCGTAATACAAGACAACCAAAATATGTCTATAATAATGGCTATATTTGGACTTCCTTCAGATACCGTATTTTTCAAGCTATTAGTAGAAGGGTATATTCCACTTAAACCAGAAGGGGTTAGGATTCTTAGCTATAACATAGCTCCTGATACCGGACCAATTTTTGCATGGGATTGTTCTTCTGAAGTTTTGAAAGGGTTTGACGAAAGCTCATGGCCTATTGAGCTAACTTCTGTTTAAGGATTATGAATGGCTGACTCTGAAATTTTAGCATTTGCCGGAACCGACACCACTACCAATTTGCTTACCCAAGCGGAATACTTAGCTGACCCTCAAAGAGAAATAGGCAACCAACCGGGAATTGCTAGGGGCAAGTTAGTAAATAAAGTATTGCGTCAGACAAGCTTGGTAGCCGCTGCTGTTGCACTATATGCTGCTGGTAAACAATCATTGAATGTAACCGACGACCTAACGCCAACCGAATTAGCGGCTATTCTTGAGGCATCATTAAACGCAGATTTTGCAACTATGGTCGGAGTTCAACAAGAAAAATACTCAGTTGCTGTAGCTACTGGAACTGCTAATGCTTTGGTTGGTGAATACCTGCCAGACATTACTTCACTTACAAATGGGATGAGTTTATTTTTAAGACCGTCTGCAGCTAACACCTCAACTACCCCTACTTTTACGCCAAATACCGGAACAATTGCTGCTAAACCAATTATTAAAGGTAATAACCTACCTTTACTTGCAAAAGATATTGCAGGTGCTGGCCATTGGCTCGAATTGCAGTACGATTCAGTATTGGATAAATGGGTTCTTTTAAACCCAGCCAAAGGTATCAATCCGGCTGCCGGTGCTACTGGCGGCAACGATGACAAAATCTTTTGGGAAAATGGTCAAACAGTAACCACAGATTATACTATTACTACCGGTCAAAACGCAATGACTGCTGGTCCAATAACTATCAATAACAATATAACCGTCACGGTACCAAACGGGTCAACTTGGAGTATAGTATAATGACTGTTAAGATTAACGGAACTACCGGCATTGAATTCTCAGATTCAACTGTTCAAAATACTTCACAGTCTCAGGTATTAGTGGTTCAAGACCAGAAGCCATCAGGTACCCAAGGCGGTACACCTGCTGCGGCAAACCAAACTACCCAACGAGTTCTAAACACTGTGGTTTACAACAGCATTGCGGGAGCGTCTTTAGCAGGTAATGTTATTACCTTGCCAGCAGGGGTTTATCGAGTTAGTGGGTGGGCGCAAGTAGGTAATGTTGGCAATGCAAAGTCATCTCTTTATAACAACACCACTAATGCTTTGGTAGTTGCCGGCACGTCTCAAAACCTTAATGATTTAACGTCAGCAGAGTTATTCAATATTGCAACAATTTTCGAAGGGGTTGTTGATATTTTAACGCCAACTTCATTTGATTTAAGAACCTATACTTCACTTAAGGGTAATACTTCATCGTTGCCAAACTCTGACTTCGGTTACCCAGTATCTCTTGCTGGCCAACCGGAGATTTACTCACAAGTAACAATAAACAAACTGAAATAGTTTAGGAAAAATTATGGCAGGTATTCTAACAGTCGACGCTTTACAACTTGGCAATAGCGGGAGCTCTGCTAATAACCTTGTGTTCAAAACAAACGTAGATGGTTCATTCGTAATTGCCCGCGGAAACAATGGCAGCGCGTTAATACCAATTTTAAATATTGATGCAAGTGGAAAAGTTACTAGTGTTTTTGATACTGCCCCAGCCCAATTGAGTTTGACTCCCAGTGGGTATTCAAAGTTACCAAATGGGTTGATTTTGCAGTGGGGGGTAACTGCTTACGGCACCGGTTCATCTACTGACCAAGTTGCTTATTCAGTTTCTTTCCCAATTAGTTTCCCGTCACAATGTTTGTCAATTTCAAC
>CAZKWC010000015.1:30459-46219 GCA_964556425.1 uncultured Limnohabitans sp.
ACAACTTAGGCAGCTTGGCTGGAAGGTACGACTCAGATATTCATCTTCCAGAACAAATTCCAGAAGATGCAATTGAAGCATCTGATGAACTATTTTTCAGAACAATTAACGAGCAAGATGGCACTTGGCAACTGATAGAAGGTGAAATAATCAAAGTACCTTTTCCCGAGCCAACCCCTGAAGAACTTTTCAATACAGTTACCAAACTATTTGAAGCAGCTGTTCAGAAAGAACTGGATGATGATGCTATTGCTAAAGGTTACGATAACATAATTAGCGCATGCTCTTATGCGGGGGCGCCTAACCCGTTTCAAACAGAAGCCAAGGCATTTATTGCTCGTCGAGGAAATGCTTGGGCATATTGCTATTCCGAGTTAGTTAAAATTAAAAACGGTACCAGAGAGATGCCCACTATTGAACAAATTATCAGTGAACTCCCTGCAAGAATAAGCGCTGAATAAACCATGAATATTTTTATTTTCATTTGGTGGGTGGTAAGCGTACCTTTAGATTTAATAGCGGTAAGCTTATCTTGGTTAGGAAGCCCTGTCTTTGCCTTATTCAAAGTAACAAAACCTAGAACGGATGTGGTCAAACGAAGAAAGAAACAAACAATTACTCTACCGCGTGACTATTTGCTGCCCATTTTCTCGTACGTTGCCACACATGATAATGCCGCTGATGAATGGTGGTACGGTATGTACAACATAGATTTCTATTTAAAATTTGTGCGCGAATGGACGCAGTTAGATTATGACAATAGCTGGTTAATCCGTTATTTCTGTCGAATAGCTTGGATTATACGCAACCCTGCTTATGGGTTTGCGTACCAAGTACTGGGTATTAACTATATCAACGAAAGTCCTGAATACGAATATGTATCTAATAGGTTGCAGTTTAAAATTAAATGTTTTACTGCGGTGATTTTTGGGAAGACCTTGAGGGTGTATAATATTAAAGGTGACTTTTATTACAGCTCTAAACGAAAGGGTCTTAGATGTAACTTCAATCTTGGATATAAAGCCCATAAAGGTTTCAACCGGTTAATGCATGCCGCTCGTTTCAACCCATTCCGTCCTGTTAAAAATTAAGAAAGACTAAGCATGCCTGATGCAATAACTCATTCCCAGTTTACTGCTCCAATTGCTGCTGGCGCAGTATCAACTGCTATTGGATGGCTTTTTGGTATTCAAACTCCAATACTATTGGCTGCTTTTATAGGTTCATGGGTTGGGGCAGCTTGTTTACCTAAAATGAAATTTACAAGGGCGCTAATTCAAGTATGCACTTCGACAACCACTGCTGCTTACTTAGTTGGAATTTTAATTCAAGCGTGGCCTAACTATAGTCAACGAGCAATATCATTTATTGCTGGTTTTGCAATTATATATTTTCATGATTTTATACTAACCCAAAGTAAAGATGCAATTGCTCGAGTTATTGGAAAGGTTGGTTCATGAACCAAATTCAAACATTCATTGCTGCTCATTCTTTATATGATTTTATTCTCATTGGCATTGGCTTATATTGCGTCCTTGAAAGTTTAAGTGCGGCTGCCGACATGGAAAAAGGTGACCGGTTCTGCCGTTTCTGCGCTCATTTATTAGCGGCTTTATCTGGAATTTATGCAATAGCAATTGGAATCAAAGGGATTGCTAACACAGGGCATTTACTGGTATTTATTAACTTAGCGTTGTTCATGTGGCCAAGAATGGTATTCAGATTATTCGGTGGACAACGTTCTAATGATTACCATCGAAGGAAATACCAATGAAAAGACGAATTTCCCAAATTATAATCCATTGTTCAGCCTCCCCAAATGGACAAGACTTAAGAGCCGATTATATCGATGCTGAACACCGTAAAAGAGGCTTTAAAAGAGACTCTCAATGGATGCGTGCATATAACCCGCATTTAAAGTCTATTGGTTACCACAGGGTTATCGGGGTCCATGGCTCCGTAGAAACTGGCCGCCATTTGGAAGAAATTGGGGCACATGTTCAGGGCAACAACAAAGATAGTGTTGGAGTTGTTTTGATGGGTTATGATAAATTTACACAGCTTCAATGGGATGGTTTGCGAAACGAAATAATCAAGTTATCATCTGAAATAACAGGTAGGACAATTTTATCAGCCGCTAACGCATTACTTACGTTAAAAGAAGTTGGCATTACTGTAAGAGGTCATCGTGATTATTCACCTGATTTAAATGGGGACGGTCAAATTACTCGTTCAGAATGGATAAAATTGTGTCCGAACTTTGAGGTTGGCCAATACATAAAACAAGGGATGACAGCTATCCCTTCAAATTTACTTAAGGTATAAAATGCTAGAATCTCTAATGTTAAAAATCAACCCTTACTGGAACATTATCAAAGCAACCTTGATTTTAGTGGTTATTGTAGGAAGTTTTGCTGCTGGATGGCAAACCCATAGTTGGAAAACAGACAGTGCTGCTTTGAAACAAGTCAATGTATCTTTGAAACAGGTTGATGAAGGTGCCAAACAAGTCAAAGTTATTGTTGAAAAAAGAGACAGTAATGAAATCAAAGAACGAATTGTTTACCGAACTATAAAGGAAAAAATCAATGATATCCCGAGCGATAATGTGTGTTTTAGCCCTGAGTCTTTGCAATTGTGGAACAGCGCCATCCAAGGTGCGGATTCACATCGAACCGAGCCTGATGAGACAACCCCAACCGTTGATACCATTGCAACCGAAAAAGAAGTCCTTAGAAACGCAACCGACAACTTTGAAACCTGCAAAATAAATTCAGAGTGGCATAAAGCCGCTATTGATGAACTTAAACGTTTGGACGGTAAGGTTTGCTACTGCGGGGACTGAAGAAATTCGTACCTGGTTTTGCAATGAGGGCACCTTCTTAAAAGCTCTTCCAAAGAAGCTTTTTTGGCCATAGTATGGTCGGGTAACACGACTGCTAAAGGTTTAAGTGGACTTTTATGGGTATACCCGCGATTTAACATTTCACTAACTAATTCATCGTGCCTTGACTTAAAAGATTGAGGTTCTATGACATCCGAATCATAATACCCTTGAAGATTGATGCCTTTATTAGCTGCCCCGACATACATGTGAATTTCGTAATGTTCAGCTAATAAATGCTGATGACACATTATTCGAGGGTCTACCATCCATTGGCGCATAATAATTTATCCTAACATCGCTTCGATAGTTTCAGAACAACTTATTTCACCGCAAAAAGTTTCAAACCGAACTTTTGAAGCGCTGCTTAAGAATTTAACTTGGAATTCATGAATAAAATTAGTTATAGGTGGGCGACTAATTTTAGCAATTACAATTCCATTCTCGAGTAGGTTAGCTGCAATACCGCCCCTACGAGTCATAGTTACACCGTTTATTGAATATTGTTTATGCATTTTTGTTCTCCTGTTTAATTACCCAACTGATGATTCAATTATACAGGAGTTAATCTAAAAATCAACAATTATTTACTCTTCTTCGTTTATTTCAACTTCCCCTTTTAAGAACCCGATTTGAACTAATATTTTGTTGGCTTCATCTTCGTACCATTTATAATCAATATCCTCTGGAAAAGTATCTGGTAAAACCATTAAAGGTTTAGCGCCTAAAGACCTTGGGACGGTGTTTCCAGATTTTGCATATACAATAACGCCTTCTTCCCCAGCTGCATAGTACCAGCGAATTGCCTTGCCTAAATAGACTCCGTTTTTAACTGCCCCACCTCTAACAGTTCGAACAGACACAAATCGAGTTATGTCTCGGCATTGTTTAATTGTTTCTAAGATTGGAGTATTTTCAGCCAACATTCTAACCACTGCATCGCTACATATGGAACACATTGGATTCTTAGACAAAATGCTATTTCGACTAGACCCTCGTTCCGCGTACACCCCTTTTGCTTTGATGCCGAGGCGGTCTTCTAAGTATTTAGCATCCGGTTTACCTGCTTTAGTTTTAACTGCAAAGTAATTGTTAACATCTCTGCTATAAACACCTTTGTAAAAAGTAGCTTCGGTTTCGAACCCTGTATCTTTTTCCCATGCTTCAACAATAGCATCCATTTCAAACTGTCTTGTTTTCGGACACTTAATAACGATACCGTCAGTATTAGCGGAAATAATCTGTAAACCAGCTAACTCAAGACTTTCAATAAGCATTAGTAAAGATAGTTGCCCGGTAAGGGTAACTTGTATTAATAACTGTGGTGAATACAATGCGGAATACTGGTTACCGAGCTTACCGTAGGAACCGTTTACCACAATCTTTAAACTGTCCGCTGTCGTTTTGTTTCCGGCGTTTTTAGCAGTCAAGCGTTCATTAACTAAGTTATCGTAAACTGCAAGAAAATACTGCCCCAAATGGGCAGGCGCCAGTCCAAGAAGTAAGATTATTCGCGGATAAAATGAAGCCACATCTCGGTCACATATAACAGTGTTTTCGTCACTAACATGCGCGGCTACTTTTTCTGAACTATGGAGCCCGCCAATCCCCATCCGATACTCGGCGTTTGCAATTTTAATTCTAAGGTCAGTAAGCTCAGCGGGCATTCCAATATTCCCGTCATCGGAAACAACAAAATTGCAGTTTTGGACTTCTTGGAGTACCCATTTGAGAAGCGGTGTTTTGAAGTTCAAAAAAGCCGGTGTATTAAACTTAAACGAATCACCGGGATTGATATCAGGTTTTGGTAAGTATTTCTGCCCAGTCATTCGTTTGATTTCAGAAGAAATTACCGCTTCCGCAATTTGAGCATCTGAATGTGAACGTAAATCTAGTTTGTAACGAATCCCCATTTTTTCACGAAGTTCTATATCAGGAAGTAACTCTTCGTACAGTAACTTAGTATTGCTAAGGTCGTTTATACAATACCATCTTAGAATTGTGATTTGGTCGGGTGTAAGTATAGTTCCTGGTGCAAATGGTAAATCCTGCATTCTTTTTGCATGCAACCGCCCAGCCAAAAGTTTCAAAGACGGACTAAGTGCGACCAGTTCAATTAAATCAATGTGGTCAATTGGAAAACGTTTTACTTTGAACCGTCTCAATACATCTTGAGGGCGGGCTTCTTCAATAATTATTGAAAAAGTTGCCTCATACAATTGTTCTGTTGTTTTAGAACTAAGTGCTAGTGATACAATTGGGGCATCGTAATGCTTGCCGTTGTAATCTATTAAAGTAAAGTTTTGAAGCACCCAAGCAAGTTTCGGGATATCTAGGTAGTAATTGTCCATTAGTTCGAACCAAATTACCTTACCTGAAACAATGGATTGAAATGCTACCATCCAGAAATTAGGATAACATTCAATATCCCAAACTAAACGTTCTTTTCTACCAGCTGCTTCAACTAATTCTTGGTCAGTAAAAAAATCAAACTTAGCAGCTTTCGCCTCTTCTAAACCAGGCAAGTATGTTGGGAGTAACCACACTGGTTCTGGTGGGGTGTTTTTTATTTTTTCTTTTTTTGGTGGTTTTGGTGGCGGTGTGTCATTCCAAAAAAATCCAGCTATGTCAAATCTTGCCATTAACTTTTAATCCCGACAATAGCCCCTCTTATGTTTTCGCCAAAAAATAAACACGGTGCGGGATAAGTTGAAAAATCAATAGACGTAGCTACTTTCTGCAAAAGCTGAAGTTGTTTGATATTAAAACATCCTTCATTGTCTATTCCATCCACTTCAATTGAAGCTCCTAAATTTTCTTCAACGCAGGTGCCTATTTTACCAGTAGACAAAAACAACCTGCCAAGGTCATCAGTAAAAGGTAAGATATCATCTAAAGAGTTAAAAAATGTAGGCGGGAAAGGTTTTTGCACAGATTCGTTATCTAGAATCCTGCTAAGGTCAGGCCACTGGGTAGTATGGGTTTGGGTGCGCAACCAACGTCCACCTGTGAAATGGAACGTAATACAATTCTCAGCCATTTGCAATCGAATAGGTTCCTCGCCAATCCGAATCAACTCCATCACAGCAGCTCTAGGAATGTTGACTTCAACAGGGAACGAATAACCAAGCCAATATTCCGCAAGAACTATGTTATTAGTAGCAAAAGCTGAGTTGTTTTTAAACAGGATTCCTCGAGCCCATGCCCGTGAAGCGTCATCTGCAATCAGAGGGGCTAATGTTTTAAGCGCTTTAATAATATTACCATTGACTTCTACAAAGGCGCCCTCTGGTAGTACTTCCGGAAAGTCGTGCGGAATACATTCAATATAGGCTCTGAACTTGCCAGATTTCACAGCTAACTTACCTGATGGGGTAACGTGTAATTGGATAGTGTCCTTGCATACTTGAATGGCTTTAATTAATTCGGTTGCTTTTGGGCATATATCCAAATTCAAATCGATTGGACCACCAAGACCAATTAAACCATTGTAGCTTCGAATCATTCCACCTTGAATATGGAAGTGTTGCAGTTCTGGCACGAAATCTTTTGTGGCAACAGCGCCTTGCACAAATTTAAGAGATTGAAGCATTTTAAAATAATCCTATTTGATCAGGTATAAATTTAGGGTCATCGCCTTTGGCATCCGATACTATGTTGCCCAGTTTGTCAAAAGCATACATGTTATAAGTCCAGCGTGCAAGATAATTTTCCTGCATTCTATCAAGGTCTACACCTTCAGACTGAAGTTTCCTTTCTACAGCTGCCCGCTGAAGCGGAGTTAATGTAGTTATATGCTGTCCTTCTACTTTCCTATTAGGGCTCTGGTTTGAAACATTCATTACTCTACCGCTTGGTAAAAGTAGCATCCCACCAACTTTAGCAATTTGAACCCATGATGATGAGTCAACCGAATACCATGGGTAGCGTTGCATTAACGATAGGGTAGTTAAGCCGAATCCATGAACTTTCAATCTAGGTCTTCCCGAGGAATCGGTTAAAAATTTTCCCCATATTTCGTCCAGCCAAGGTTTCAATGCTTGGGTAGATTGCGCAACCATCCCACCTAGAGTAATATAGTCATAGTTGGCAATATAGTATTCAAGATATCTTGTGTCTTCGCCAAAGTGAAAACACGGTAAAGGACGAACGCCCAATGCCTCCATGGCAAGTTGATTTCGGTATGTCCCAAGAGGGTCTCCGATGGCATCCATAACAGAAGCTAGTATTGACCGGTCATCTTTTCGAATTATATCTTCATACTTTTTAATGTAATCACAATAAGCCTGAATATCAACTTTTGCACCAAGTGACCACATTGAGAATGCGCCTGAGTCTAGAAACACTTGGCATCCATCCTTGCGAATTAAATCAACGTAGCTTGGTTTACCTATATAATGAAACGACTCTAATAGGTTACCGTTGCCTGCTTTTAATCGCTGGTATTTTTCATTCTCAGTAAGACGTTCCCATAAACTACCACCTACGTTAAACCGAGCAGTATAAATACCAGCGTTATAAAGTTTCATACTATGGTAACAGAATATACGTCAATAACAAAATTACAAATATAATGATGAACATATTAAACCACTGTCTAATTTTTTTAAATAAATTTGAAACATAATTATTTTCCTTTAAAAATAGTAGGGTAGTTGGCTTTGGCAGTAATATGCAAACCATTCAAGGTTTTATTAGAACCTTGGATAGTTGTTCCTACTACTGCAAAACCTTGAGTATTTGATTTTAAAAGTATCATTAAAGAATACCTGCTAAAAGTAGCTACTTGCATTTTCTTTCTCCTGTTTAATTATCCAACTGATGATTCAATTATACAGGAATTAGTCTAAAAATCAACATCTATTTAGAGTAAGTCTGAATTACTTAACTAATGCCATAAATTCAGCTCTAGCGTCAGGGTTAGTTTTTAATACTCCACGAAGTGCAGATGTAATAGTGTGGTGCCCTTGTTGGCAAAGCCCACGAGACTCCATACACATGTGACGAGCTTTGATAACTACGCCTACCCCTGTAGGGTCTAAGTTATCAACCAATGCATCTGCAATTTGAGAAGTTAAGCGTTCTTGAACCTGAAGACGACGAGCGAACATATCTGCTAAACGACTTAGTTTTGACAAGCCAACTATTTTACCGTTGGGGATATAGGCAATAGTAGCTGTCCCGAAGATATCAGCCAAATGATGTTCGCATTTGCTGTAGATTGGAATATCTTTAACGATAACCATTTCATCATAATTTTGGGCACCGTCTTCGAATACTTTAAGCAGGTCACTTGCGCTTTTAGCATATCCTGAAGTCCATTCGTTCCAAGCCTTGGCAACACGATGAGGAGTTTCCAGTAACCCTTCTCGGTTTGGGTCTTCCCCTACATATTGAAGCAAACGGGTAATGTTTGGTTCAATGCCATCTTCAACCGAAAGCTCCCACGGAAACACAACCCAGCTATTAAGAAACAACGGTGAGCAATCTGAATCTAACTTATCAATCAATGCATAAAAAGGTTTTTCAGGATAATCATCGCACCATTTTTGCATGGTCTCACCTGAATCAATTATATCATCGATAAAGAAATCAGCTTCTTCAGGGGTATCTACTATTGCGAAGACATCTGGTCGTTGAGCCTTTAAAGCCCAAGCAGCAGGGACTCCACCTCTAGGAATTGCATACATTTTTAAAAGCTCTCCGATAGGAAAAGAACCTAATATTCGGACACTTAACGAATTAGCTAACCGACCTATTTGTACGTTTGTAAGAAAAGTTTTATTCATGTTTGGTTTCACCTAAATAAGTTGCAGAATTAGCACCGTGTTCAAATACTTCAACGCTTTTAACATAACACCCATTTGCCAACGAATGAGTTGCTAGTATTTTTGAAAACTCGTCGAATGCCATTTTAGCAAAAGCTTCGCAACCTACAGCGTCCACAATGCGTAGGTCAATAACTGCTCCTCTTTCAAATGGCTCAATTCCTCCATCAAACGCATTCGGTAAAGTTGGATTAAAAATATTGGCCATCTCTTTAAACTGACTTAAAAGCGGGTCATCTTTAGCCACCAACAAAGTGTGGTCAAACATATTCTTAGCCCATTGCCTAAAAGATTTAAAAGCCCCAAAATCAAACACCCAGTTGCGGTCATCTAATGTAGGAGCTTCAACCACTACCTTAATTCCGATACTATACCCATGCAAGGTTGAACAATGGGAATGGATAGCACGCCATTGACGAAAACAGCAACTTAGACCAAGTTCGTTTCCAAAAGTTTTAGTAACTTGATACATCATTCAATACCTCTATGTAAATCTAACTTTAAACGCTCAGTATCGTAATTTGAGGTAGTTGGTAATTCCATCAAGCCTTCATCAACAGCTCTTAACACTAACGGGTCTGGAAAGCCTGCTTGTTCAAACCCATGAGCGCGCAAGACATTGCTATGATTATTATCTGTTGGTGGAAATTTTCCATCATAGGAAGTATGAGAATAAGCTAACGCCTCCCAGCAACCAGGAATAGTGCGTGCAAGTTTTACAGTATCAGCTTTAGATAAATGCATTAAAGGAGTGGCGATTTCGAACCTAGAAATATTATATTCTTCATCATAAGTGCCTAAAGAAAGATTAAAAGCATAACTCAATGTTTGAATAAATTCTAGTCTACAATCAGGATAATTTGCGTTGTCTTCTTGACACACCCCAGTAACTAAAACAGTGCAATCAAGCTCAACCGCTCGATTCATAGCAATGGTTAAAAACAAAGTGTTGCGCATGGGCACAAAAGTAAGTTCTACTCGTTCGCCGATAGCTTCATCCATTTGTTTGAAGTTATCATACTTTTCCAAGTTATTGTTTGAGGTTAGTGGTGAAGTTGAATGCAAGCAGTTGGGTACTTGAATTATTTCATGGCTAACTACTCCGGCCATTGCAGCCACCTTCATGGCCGCCTCTATTTCTAAAACGTGACGTTGCCCATAATCAAAAGTAACTGCATACACCTCGTCGTAATTCTGTTTTGCCCAAAATAGGCAAGTAGTAGAATCTTGCCCGCCTGATAATACTACTAATGCTTTTGTTTTCGGTTCCATTTAATTGCTCCTATTCAACGTTAATAATTTTGTGTTGCTGTAAACAAAGGGTGTATCCAAACTTCAAACAGCTTTCAACAGCCTTTTCCATATTAGCCTTATTTAACAATACATCTTTGGAGTCTTCGGGTTGAACGTAGATTCGGTAGTTCTGAACTTCCATTGGCGGTCTTGCTAAAATAGGGTTGTTGGGATGCCCCAATGCTACTGTTGGCAAACCATCAGATTCGCAATACTGATTCGCGTTTACCACATATTTGTAGTAGTTAATATGTGGTTCTAATTTTGGGTTAAGTTTACCGGTTTTCGGACTACATACAATAGTGACTTTTCCATAAGGGAAATTTTCTACAAACAAAGTCCCGTTAGTTTCAATTTGAACAACATAGCCTTGGCGGAAAAGCACCTCGCATAACTCGCCTATTTGTTGTCTGAAAGGTTCCCCACCTGTAATCACGATTAATGGGGGGCGGCCAATCGGAAGTGTTTTGTTTATGTTTGCAATTTCTGCTAAAACTCCACCTATAGTATAGGAGTTGCGTTTAGAAGTATAATCGGTATCGCAGTTCGGGCATTGAAGGTTACACCCTGCCAGCCTTATAAACATGGAACGTTGACCAGCAAAAGGACCTTCGCCTTGGATAGTCAAAAAGATAGAATGGATTTGTAAAACTGGGGAATCAACGCTTTTTTCAATTGGCTGCAAGTTTAACATGTGGATACCTTAACTATTTAATAACTTTATTATATTCCAAGTTTACTGCTAAATAACCTTGACACTTGAACCAAAATTAAAAAGCCGAGTCACCTCGGCTTTTTAATCAACGTTTATTGAACAAATAGCGGCTTAAGCCTCGGTATTGTCAGATGTCGCTTCTGCAACTGGGGCAGCCGCTTCCGCTGCATCTGGTTTAACAGTTACCTCACGCTCAAGACCATGGAACTTGCGCCATTTGCCGTATTGGGTAGCCGCAGTAGATACGTTAATACCCTGAGCAGTTGTTGCATCTAGCACTTCTTTACGTTTAGCAGGTGAACCAGTTGTTTTTGAGATTTCGTCCGCGATATCCCATACTTTACCAGTGCCAGTGCCTGAGCTTGGACGAACTACGCCGTTTTGCTCAATCTTAGCTGGTTTAGGTGGTTTAGCTGGAACTTCAGGTTGAGCTTCTGTTGCAGTTGTTGAATCTTTCATTTACGACTCCTTGATGATTAATAAAATAAATAATTTTGTTGTCACTACTGAAACTTAATGATATATGAGTTGAATGTTTAACTCAATACTTAATTAGAACCTATTTCGGCTCCTTGGTTTTCTTCCATTTTGCAAATTGAGTACTCGCGGTGGCTGGATGAAGACCTTCTTCAACACAAGCATCAATAACTGCTTTACGCTCAGGAATTACATTATTGTTTTTAACAAACAATTTCTCAGCAATATCCCAAACTACCCCGCAAGTTGAGGTAGCTTTAGGGGCTGAATTTTCACTTTTCGGGGCTTTTTCAGGTTTATCTTTACTTGGTTTATCGTTTGAAGACAATGTATTACTGAACAAAGACAAAGACGCCTGAAGCCCTGCGATTTCAGTTTGGTTAACCTGAAGGTTTTTAGACTCGGTTAAACAATCAGCAAGCAGTTGCTCATAGTTTTCATTTGGCGTTTTGTTAAAAGTGTTCCAAAACAGGTATTGTAAAGCTAGTTTATCGAGCTGTGAAAACCCACGACCTTGAAGTTGAGGAGCAATACATTTTCTACCGGGGTGTTCTGCCTGATACAACTTACCAAGCAACACTGCCCTTTCGTTGGTGGCAATAAAACGGATTCTAGTTTCTTCAACTTTAGTTATATCGATAACCATAAATAAACTAGGTTCTAATTTAGAAGGCTTCATGATGTTTTCCTTAACTGTTATATAATCAATGATTAATTATACATGAGTTAATCTAAAAATACAATGATTAACTCATGTAATTAGTTATTTGGTTTTTGATTTAGCTTCACGTTCAGCCATTTCACGTTGAACAGCGAACCATTGTTGATATTGAGTACGTGCTGTGTAGTAAGCGATGCCTCTCTTAGCACATTCATTAATTACTTCACTTCTTGTAACTTTTGGGTTGGCTGCTTTCATTTCATCAGCCACCCAAAATACTTGTTTGCAAGGACGGTTAATTGTGGATTGATGTAAAATAGCGTTTGTCCCAACCACTGTTTCAGGATTCTCTAAAATTGCGTTATTAGCCACTTTGTCTGCAAGTTTTTGCTGGGCAGCCAAGTCAATAATTTCATCTTGAGGCAATGTTTCGGTTGGTAACGTAACTTGAGTTTCTGTAGAGTTAGCAGCCGATTCATAACTAACGGCGTTAACGTATGCGTATTGACCATTTTCTTCAATTAGCTGTAATTCATCAAGATTCAAACCATTTGCTTTCGCAGCACGTTTAGCATTCGCTTTTGTAGAGTAGAACTTAATATCCATTTTAATTCTCCTTAACTGTTAATTGGAGGATTGATTTCCCAATCCATGAACCTATTATAAAGAGGTATTATTAGGAAATCAACATCTATTTCAATCAAAATGAAAATATTTTAAACTTAAAAAGGAATATCAGGCTCCCAATCATTTCCGCAAGAGTAAACGATAACATTTGCTGGCGGGGTTTGCTTCCATTTGAAACATTTGTTGTCGTGCGGGTTCCAATTACCACAATTAATGCAGGAATGAATAATGTCACTAGCTAAAAGTCTATCCAATACTATTTTAGAGGCAATTTCACGGTCTTTCAAAAAAGCAAGGCGGTTCTTTTCACGTTCACGGTCTCTGAACATTTCCTCGAATTTAAACACACCGGTTACATCATCAACTTGGTCTGCTCCGAAATCTCGAAGGTCGTCATATTCCTCAAACAAACAATCTGACGCATCATGCCATATTAATCTTCTAGCCATTATTTTCTCCAAATCCATTTTCTAAAAAGCTGTACGCCTTAATTTCACCGTACTTGTCCTTAAGCAGTACCCGAATAAAAGTTGGGGTTTTTAAACTCCCCAATAACTCAAAAGCCTCCGCAGTAGTGTTAGGGACATAATTGTTGTTGTCTCGCCCACGCCACCAAGCTCGAGCATGTCTTGAAGGCCATCCTTGATGTTCTAAGCAAATAAATTCTTTGAACATCCTAAAACCTTTGCAAAAATAACTAACTGCAATAGAATCTGGTTTACCTTCTTTGTGATGAATTGAATAAGTAACCCGTTCAACCTGAAAAACTTCTACAGGAAAAGTTTCACCGGTGGCAATCAAAGCATCTGTTCCTGCTTTTGATTTAATTTTCAAAAATTTCGGAAACTCATGCCCGCAATTTACACAATGTCTAACGCTAGCGTGGTTATACGTGCCGCATTCCTCACATATTTTAATAGGGGCTTCCCCAGAACCTTTACCTTTAGCTTTTGGCAGCACTGGGTCATTGACTGGTCCTAGCCTTTTAGTGTTACCAGCAAAGTCTAAGACTAAACAATTCTTTTTAGAACTGTGTTCAATAGCTTGTAATCGACCTTCTTTGGTGGAAAGGTCATAACCATCTTCATAATCAGGTCGGGTGCCCCTGCCTAACATTTGAACCCATAACGATGCAGATTGAGTAGGTCGTAGCATAGCTATTAAATCAATTGATGGGAAATCAAAACCGGTAGTTAAAATACCATTATTGACCAAGGCTTGAATTTTACCTTCTTTAAACATTAGAATTCTAGCATCACGTTCCGAATCCGGCATGTTTGAATCAATATAACTAGAATCTATTCCATAATAAGTTAACATTTGACAAACATTTTCGGCATGCTTGATACCGGATGCAAAAATAAGCCAATGTCCTCTATCTTGCCCGTTTGCAATTATTTCAAGAACCGCCGACTTGGTTAAAATGTCTTGGTCAACCGCTTGTTGGAGTTCATCTTGTTTGTACTCACCACCTCTTATATGGACATTATCTAAATTAATTTCAGTAGTAGTTTGTTTTGGGATAAGAGGAACTAGGTATCCTTCTTCAATGAACCAGTTAAAAACTTCAAGCTTTGTCATATCGCAACAAATATCGGTAAACAAACCACCTTCTTCAGTTAACATACCTTGACCAAGTCTGTAGGGAGTAGCAGTGAAGCCAATAGTTTTAAGAAACGGGTTTACTGTTTTTAATTTATTAATCACTTTATGATACATTGTGGTATCGTTAGGGGACAACAAGTGGCATTCGTCAATAAGTAATAAGTCAATGCTCCCGAATATGGATAGGTTTGCCCGCGCAACACTACCTATTCCGCCAAAGCTTATAGGGTAGAACGCCTCTTTCTTTTTCAACCCTGCCGAATATATCCCAGCAGGCGCTGTCGGCCATATTTTTAATAGTTTATCATAATTTTGTTCAATAAGCTCTTTAACATGGGTAAGTTTCATTACTTTAGTTGAAGGGTAGCTTTTGCAAGCTTGTTGAATGAAGCCAGCAATAACTAAACTTTTCCCAGTACCGGTAGGCATGGCTACAATAGGGTTCCCCGTTCCACCATCTTCAAAATATTGAAAAATAGAATCTACTGCATACTGTTGGTAATCTCTTAACTTCATTTTGTAAATGCTTTGTTCAATAAGTAAGACGGACAACCTCTCAACTGTGTCTCTTTATCAATAAAACCAGTAGTAAAACTAACCACCGCTGTTGGCGAATTGCATTTCCATTTTCCACCATCTTCAACGGAGCTATGCTCGCATGTTCGACAATTACTTTCAGGCAAAGCTCCCCCGTGACATATTGTGTGGAAATCACAAAACTTGCATTTGTACCAACCAGGACTATTGTTAATCTTAGGCGGAGGTTCTTTGGAGTCAATTATCATAGCACTTCTTGCTTGATAGCGGTCAAATTGAGTTTGGTCAAATTGGATTATTTCAGCGTGAATTGCGTCAGTGTTTTTGTTGGTAGCCACATATAAAGCGTAGTTTAATTTCAACTTACCCATATAGGTTTGCATTTGAATAAAATGCTCCCATTTACTTTTAATAACTCCGTCCACTTGAAGTTTAGCAAATGAGGCGTCATTATGTGTTTTAAACTCGCCAAGAATTGGCTCATCAGGGACATCGGGGCATCCTCTAATAACAGCATCAAGCCCGCCTCCAGCATGCCCACGATGTCCATCCACCCTAAATTGAGCACCGTTTTCGTCAAATTGCCAAACTTCGCAGCCAATCATTTTTAGCAAAGCTACCATGCGAGGTTCTTCCAAATGGCCTCGATTAAAAAGTCTTATCATCTTACCTTCAAACTTTTTGGACAATGACCAATGAAACGAATACCAAAGCTCTCTTGCGCAATCACGACCAAGTAAGGATGCCCCTAAATGGCTTCGAAACGATTCTTGTTTAGTGTTGTAAGCATCTTCAGCCAATGGCATTAGCTGCCGAAGCAATCCTCGGTAAGTGGCGCCTTGGTCCTGTTGAAAGGCTTTTTCAATGGCTTCAAGGGTTTTTACTGCTATTGGCATGGTGTATCCTGATGGCTATTCTGTTAAAAATACGTCTGAAAATGAAACCCCTTACTAAAGACAAAATCGTAAACCAAAATACAAGATGCATATCGGTTTCAAGAGTGTTTATTATTCCATAGTATGGGTAAATGAATTGTTGCGCTAGTAAGGTAACCAAAAATCCAAAACAGGTACTGCTAACTATTTCAATCCATGACCAAAGTTTAGTCTGCATAAGAAACCTTTCCAATAAAT
>CAZKWC010000015.1:46319-54937 GCA_964556425.1 uncultured Limnohabitans sp.
CTTTCCAATAAATTAATTATAGGTTTAAACCCTTTTGCAAGGGTTTAAAGGATTACTTCTTCAACCAAGGTGGGGTTGCGGCGGCTGCCTCAGCTACTGCTGGATTAGTAACTTGAGGGGCTGCAGTTACCGAGGGAACAGCTGGAGCAGTTGGAACAGGAGCAGCTGTCCAGCTTGGTTGCGGGCTATATTTAGCAGTAAGGTCTTCAGTGTTGAGCACTTCTTGGCCTTTGTAAAACCAACCCGCAGATTCAGGATGAGGTAACCAGCCATCTAATGCTGCTTTTTCTAAAGGATTTTCAATTACCGGAGGTGCTGCTACGGTTGGAACCGTTGGAGCTGCTGGGGTAGCCGCCGCTGCTGGGGCAGCCGGAGTAGCCACCGTTGGTGGGGCAGCAGTAACCGGTGGAGCTGTCGCAACTGGCGGTTGGGCTACTACCGGAGGTGGTAATGTTACATTAGATTGAGCTACCGGTGGTGGAACAGGCGAACTAGTAACTGTTGTATTAACTGAACCAGTTTCTAAAGCTTTATACCCGCGAATTTCGTTTGAAGCTTCGTAGTGTTTACCATCTGCACCAGGACCAGCGGGAGTCAAGACAGCTCGAATTTGTAGTGGGCGATTATGCAATTGGGCAGAATCTTCAACTTGAATTACACCAACTGCATGACAAATAGCTGAAAGGGTTGCGTAAGCAATTTCTACCGCTTGAGCGTTTTTATTCTCAAGGTTCATACGGTCGAAAAGTTTACGGCCTTTGTATTGCTCAGGGGCAGCAATAGTAAATTCTACTTCTAAATAAGAACCATCTTTCTTAGAATTCGGCTTAGTTTCAGAGGCGGTCATCATGCCAACATACCAGCCAGTAGGGACTGCTTCTAACGGCGCCGATGGCGCAACGGTAGATGCATCGAAGCCTAATTTTGCAAGTTTAAAATGGTGTTTGTTTACATTAAACATATTGTACTACTCCTATAAAAAGCGATTATCAATCGCGGTTGAAAAAATCTAATTTAGTGCTGTTAAATATTTCATGAGCAAGGGTGTTCCATCCTTTTTCACGAGGAATTGCAATATCTTTGTTTAAGTTGTAACGGTTGCCCGCTACATAACTGGGACTGCGATTTAATGCTAAAACTCTTCCTTGGTTGGCCGAAATAGCTCGATTCAAAGTTTTACCTTCAGATACGAAAATAGGTTCGTGCATAAAACCAATCAAGTCTGCCCATTGAGACAACATTTCCCGTTTACCGTAAGTTTTTTGATTCTTAGGGCTATGCAGTAACAAATCCCAAGAATCATACTCACCAGCGGTCGGGTCTACCACTTTCGAAGCAAAAACATGACTGGTTATCAATATGTTAATACCACAAGCTGATAGCCAATCACATCTTTGCAAGAAACCGTGAAATAATTCGTTAGCGTATTGGTAAGCCTTGCCATACCCTCCAAGAGCAGCCTCCATGGTAAGTGCCTTCTTATTACCGTTTGCAAAAGTTGGGTCTGTTTGTAGAACTTTATTGTGGATAAGAATTTCCAAGGCAGTTGCGCTATCAAAAACTAACGATTTGTAAGGAAAGTTGCCAGCTACTATTGCTGGAACAAGTTCGGAATCTATAAAAGAGAACAAAGTATCCAAGCTGTCAATGATTGGAGTTTTCATCACGTTTATCGCATCGTAACCTCGCTCCATTGGAATCAACAAAGGTCGTGGGGCAGAACAACAAAAGGTGGTCTTGCCAATCTTTTCAGCCCCTCCAATTACTGCTCGAATACCTGCAACCGGCTGAGAACTACTTACCTGCGAAAGAATTGAACTCATATAGATTCCTTAAATAAAACAATATTATACCACTTTTAGTTTAAATTAGTTACCTTTGAATAGTTCCTGGTACAACCCCATAAGTCCCGGTAACTGAGGTTCGAGCAATTGGAAAATAGCCTGCGCATACTTCTGAGCTTCGATTTGCGCATGACTATGGTCGCGCAATGCCAAGAACCCAATCATGTTACGGAGGTCTTGTTTCCAAAGCCAATGAGTGTAATGGTTGACATGTAGAAAAAGTCTAGCATGCTCCGGAGCCACCCCTGATTCAATGGCTTTCAAATAACGGTTATAACTTAAATAACAATTGTCATTTAATTCGGATTGAAACCATTCTTGGATTTCAGGTTCTAACCCATCAGATTGCCCTTGTTTTTTGTCCTTGGGAGCTGCCCCAACTACTTCGGGGATATACCACTCTTGAGGAAGTGTTACATAACGACCGCTTACTTCATTCAGTGTCGCAGTGCGATGGCGAACAAATTGACGAGCTACAAAAATCGGCAGTTTCATTTCAAGCCAAACTTCAATTGACTCAAACGGGGTCATATGCTTATTCTGCATCAAATAACGGTTAAGCTTCATTTCAACTTCATATGAACGGTCTTTATCCATTCCATCAAAAGACATTCGGGCGCTGTTTGCCACATCAGTATCGTCAGCATCGAATGCTCGAGGAATATCATGTTCTTCATCAACGTAGACCCTGCGGGTTGGTCCAGCTAAATTTCGTAATTGAACAAAACCGTGGTCTAAAACATGTATTCGTTTTACCTGATTAGGATTAATTGATAGGGCGGTCATTTGTTAAAGTTCCTTGGTAAGGTTAGTTGGAGGTTTTGGCATCTTCATCTATCATTTCAAGCTTGCGCTTCAAACTGTCGATGGCTTCTTTAACATCTACCTCAATGTTTTTACCAGCCCCGCGCCCGCCTGCCACTAATAACTTTTTAATGGCATGTTGGAGGCAAGGGTCTGTTACATTGAACATACTCAATACCCGATAAACATCTACATGGGTTACTCCGGCAGGAACCGGTTTAAAATAGTGGTTATGTTTTCGTGGTGGGGAGGATGTCCCTTCGCCGCTTATTGAAGCATGAGGTTGCCTTTCAAACGGTTTTGTTTCATTAGTACCCATTATTTAGCAGCCTTTTCTTTAGGTGGAGTGAACTCAAGGGTGTGAGAACCGGGTTTGATAATTAGAGCGTTTTCAAATAAGGTACCCGCTTCGGCATTTAAAGCCTTCAAAGCTTTGTACTCGGTAGTTTTAAGAGAGGGTTTCATTTCAATCAAAGTATCGGGATTAATTTCGTATAACTCTATTAATTTTTCTCTGACCGAGGTTAAAGCAGCTTCATCTAACTTACGGTCAATTTTGTAAGTCAACGACAATTTCCAGCCCACCCCGACTAATATGTGGTTAGCCCCTTCGTTCGGGTTTGGAAAAAAAGCCTCAATAACTTGTTTCCGTAACGCTTGTTCGTTTTCAATAGTTAACTTGGCTGCTCGGGCAGCTGTTAAAGAATTATACCAAGCGTTCAAAAGCTCTTGCTTTTGCTCTTCAGTTGTTAAAGGGGTATCTGGAGTTACTTCCCCTGTTTCCAAATCAATACCCATAATAAATCATCCTTCAGATTTATCGGCGCGGGCTACGGCATCATGGTCTGCATATACACCCGCTGGATAACGAATGCCGAGTTTGTGTTGGTTAGCTTTTAAAACCATAGATTCGGTTAAATCAAAGAAGTCGTATTGATTGTAAACTACCACCTCTAAAAGGAAAAGTTGTTGACGAATTTTGTGAAGAGTTTCAGTAGGATTTTTGCGGTATACCCATAGTTTCTTAACTAAGTCTAAAAGTTCGTTAGCATGAGCTTGGAGATTTGTTGCTGCTACATCTTCAAGAGGTAACATCGGAACATCATGCATTGATTCCCAATAGGTCTTGATAGCTTGTTTGGCGGCTTCAACATAAAAAGCTAAATCACCGTATTCTTCAACTAAGTTTGTACGGTCGGTGGCTACTTGGATTTCACCAACTTCTGTGGAAATACCAATAATAGCATGTAACAAAGGAACCGCATTCTCATTCATTTGCGAAACTTTAAAAAGAGATGCTACCATTTCAGAATAAGGGCGTAAGGTGTTGGTATCGTTAGACATTTTGGTTTCCATTCAAGTTAAAAGAAACTAAATTATAAAGTTAGTTATCATAATAATCTACTACTATTATGTTCCTTTAAAATATTTGTAAATCCCTTATTAATAGGTTAATATAACTGCATTGATAAGGAGTGATTTTATGGCATCTGCTAAAAAACAAGAAACTTTCGACCAACCTAACAAGCTTATGTTAAAAACTATGAAGCTGGTGCAGGAAGCCGGAATAGATGATGTATTTTTTAAAACTAAAATTCCTTTTGGATGGCTCCAGAAATTTTCCACCGGAACCTTCAAGAACCCTTCTGTAAATCGCGTAGTTTATATCTATGAAAAATTAACTGATACCAACCTTATATAGGAATAACTATTATGCATCAAAACATTCCTATTGAGCTTAGGAGCTTGCCGCAATGGGTAAGTGTAGATATGAGCATCGACCCTGAAACTGGAAAGCCACGTAAATGGCCTATTAATCCAGCTACTAAAAGCAAGGCAGATGTAACCAATCCATTTACATGGGGAACTTTCGAACAGGCGGTGGCATTAGGGCAACCGATTGGGTTTGTGTTTACTGAATCTGACCCCTATTGCGTAATCGATTTAGACAACAAACCTTATAACCCAGCCACCGATGAACAGTTATCTCGTCATACCAAAATATTAGAATCGTTTAATTCTTACACTGAAAAATCAATAAGTGGCTTCGGTTACCATATTATAGTCAAGGGAAGTGTCCCTTCAGGGATAAACCGGGACAAAGTAGAAGTTTACAGTTCTGGTCGTTACATGATATTTACCGGTAATGTAATCAATTCATCCCCTATTCAACCTTACCAAGAATGGCTAGATATTCTTTATGGGGAAATGCGCCCAGCCCCAACGGTGGACTTAGATGACTCTTTTGAATCTGAGGTTTCCGATGCTTATATTTGCGAGATGGCTTCTAACGCTGCTAACGGGGACAAATATATAGCATTATGCAACGGGGACATGACCGGTTACCCAAGCCAATCAGAAGCCGACTTTGCTTTGTTGAGCATCATCGCTTTCTACACTAAAGACAACAACCAAGTACGTAGGCTATTTCGTTATAGTCAACTAGGTAAACGCGAAAAGGCAACCAAGAACAATGTGGCTATTGATTTCGCCTTAAGTAAAATCCGTGCCCAGCAACCTCCACCTATTGATTTAACTACCTTGGCTGAAAACGCAAAACTAGTGAACAAACCAAAACCACCAGCACCACCTGAAATACCGGTATCTACGGTTCCAATCGCTCCAGAACCAACTCCTAGTAACAAGGTAAAATACCCTCCGGGATTGATTGGTGAGATTGCAGAATATTTTATGGCGACTTCAATTCGTCCAGTGCCTGAAATTGCCCTAACCGCGGCCATTGCTCTAACAGCCGGTATTTGTGGTAGAAGTTACAATATTTCTGGTACTGGACTGAATCAATATTTAGTATTGCTCGCCAAGACCGGTTCAGGTAAAGAAGGTGCCCTAGCTGGGATGGAAAATTTAATGGCCGCCGTGCGCCCACAATTACCAATGATTAGTGAGTTCCTTGGACCAGCCACTTTTGCATCTGGTCAAGCATTGATTAAAGTTTTAAACGAGCGCCCATGCTTTGTTTCAGTGCTCGGGGAATTCGGATTAACCTTACAACAAATATCAGACCACCGTGCCAACAATGCCGAAAAAATGCTAAAAAAAGTGTTGCTTGATTTATACGGTAAATCAGGGTGGAACCGTTTACTACAATCCTCTGTTTACTCGGACATTGAGAAGAACACCAAAGTGGTGCAGGCACCTAATGTAACTATATTCGGTGAATCTACTCCTGAAACATTTTTCGAAGGTTTAGACACCAGTCATATTGCTGAAGGTTTGATTCCCCGCTTCTCTATTATCGAATACAAAGGCGACCGCCCTAAACGTAACCTCAATGCCAATTGCCCACCCAGTCAAGCATTAAAACAAGCCTTCTCTAACTTTACCGCCGCTTCTATAGCCATCTCAATGGCTAACAAATGCGTAGATGTCCAAATGAACGCCCCATCGCAATTATTACTAGACAATTTTGATACCATGGCAGACAATATTATGAATGCTACCAAGTCTGAGGTGGAGGTACAATTGTGGAATCGCGCCCACCTAAAGGTGCTAAAGCTCGCCGCGCTCATTGCAGTAGGGGTAAACCCCAATGCCCCCACTATTAATGAAGAAATCGCTCAGTATTCTATTGATTTCATTAAAAAAGATATCCACAGTATTACCAAACGATTCCAATCTGGTGATGTGGGGCAAGGGGAAAACCGCCAACATTTCGATGTAAAGACCGCCATTGAAGTTTACTTCAAACTGCCAAGAGACCAGATTAGAAAATTAGTAGGTAGTGAAAATGCAATTGGCTTACGTGACAAACAAATTATACCTTACCAGTTTTTGTTTAGAAGAGTTTGCGCTTATGCCAGTTTTAGAAATGACAAATTAGGGGCAGCCGCCGCATTGAAACGAACTTTGAAGGAAATGGTCGACCAAGGGGTATTAATCGAGTTGAATAAAATCCAGTTGAGTAAAGACCATGGATTTTCCGGTGTCGCTTTTGGAATTGGTCAGGAATGGATAGAATAGAGTGGTACAAAGGATAATGGGGATAATGGCTATATTTCGTGGTAAGTGGTTGTGTCATAAGGGAAATCTAGTGAAAATAGGTAGGGATAAGGATAAGGGGACGGGATAAAAAATAAAATAGGAAAAACTAATAGATTTTAGAGTAACTCTATATAAATACTATTATATATATATATTATTATCCTTATTATCCTTATTATCCTTTATATTAAAAACCCTTTGTCAATGGGGCTACCCAGAGGTTAATGATTTCGGATAAGGCATTATCGTTAAAAAAGGAGTAAATGAATGACGCCAGAAGAGTTGAGTAAGACTGGAACAGAGGAAGCACACCAGACTGCATTGTTTGCAATGTGTTCAATGAGTAAGAAGAAGTACCCTGAGTTAGAGTGGATTCATGCTATTCCAAATGGGGGGAGTCGTGGTTCTACTCCAAAACATGCTATGATTGTCGGGGCTAAGATGAAGGCGACTGGAGTGAAAGCAGGAGTGTATGATTTGTTCTTGCCGGTGCGTCGAGGTGACTGGAGTGGGTTGTACATTGAACTAAAGAAACCAGGAAAGTTAAAGACTAAAAATCAAGGTCGCTCCAACGAACAAGTTTCGTTTGCAGAGTTTGTGGAAACCCAAGGATTCGCGACTTTAGTTTGTGACAACTGGGAGTCAGCTTGGAATGCAATTGTTCAATATTTAGAATGGAGTAATTAATTGTTGACTAATTAGTTTAGAGTCATTATAATTAATCATTCGTTAAGGAGATTGAAATGGATATTTTAGAAGTGCATTTGAATGCTATTGAAGAGGCTAAAAAAGCTACTGCGGTTTATCTGGCTGAAAAAGGTGAGGATTACTTTTGCGGCTTTGCTTGGGCTGCATTAAAAATGGATGGCCGCTCACCAGAAAGCAAGAAGTTAATCAAAGCTGGTTACGCAGTCAAAGGCCATCGCGGTGATTTGTATGTGTGGAATCCTGGTGGCTCCTCATCACAATGTATGAGTTTGAAAGAAGCCGGTGCCGAAGCTTATGTTAAATATTTTAACCAACATTCCAATTTTAAAGCCGTTGTAGGGTCTAGACCCGACTAAATCATATTGGTGGTAGGTATTTCTTCATACCGCCACCAAGCTACTTTACTGTTTTAAGGGCATAGTAAGGGGCTGTACTTGGAAAATTGCCCCACGAAAGGAAATGTAAATGAAAATCACCGCAGCAGATTTGCAAGCTATTGAACGGGACGTTGGAATAGCTGGGGCAATAATTTCAGTTGAACTTGGTTACGCTACTAATTGGTTGCGAGTAAGGGTTGATGATAGATTTTATCAAGAAGTTCTTGCATGGTATCCAGCTAAACATGAAGTAGTTAAAAATGAAGTTTTTAAATGTTTTGCAAACAACGCCCGTCGATATTTAATGGACAGTAACATAACCGTACAGAAGGAGAACTTAAATGGCACTAAATGAGCATGCAAAAGCAACTATTGAAAAACTAACTTCGGGGTCGGCAGATGTACTTTCACCAGACCATATTGGAGTAACGAAAGCATCGTTCCCTGTGTTGTTGGATGGGGTAATGAAAGTTACTGCCAGCGGGGACGGTGCCCAATTAGTAGGACTTGGATTTTTTGGTGGTGAGTTGTGCACGGTTTGGGCAAGCGCCACTGGTCCAAGTGGATATGCAATCCATTCAGCGGGTACTATTCATTTGAAAGATACTCCTCCTGGGGTAGTTCGCAAATGGGTTTCTAAAATGCGCAACCTGTTAAGATTTGATTAATGAAACGCTACCAAATAATTGTAATCAACGGTCTTCATTTGGAGGTAGGGTTTACCAGTAACAAAAGCCGCGATATGTTTGGCACTGGGGATAGCCCTTCTATGCTCGAAGTTGAGATTCATGATGTAGTGATTGATGGTCATGATATTAAGAGCGTTTTGAGCGAAGATGTATTATTATCTATTGACAATGAATTGAGGAGTAAATATGTTTAA
>CAZKWC010000016.1:0-5075 GCA_964556425.1 uncultured Limnohabitans sp.
TCATTTTGATGTCCAATTTAAAATGTAAATAACACATTCATCTTATTTTGAACCTAAAACAATTGAAATATAGATTAAGTTATATTGACAAAAGTAGTATTAAGTAATAGGCGGTGCATTATTTTCTGAACAAATCAAGTGGCCACTATTGAAAAAAGCCCTGTTTTTTGCCTGCTTTGTTTGACTAACTGATAAAATAAGCACAATAGTGTTTGGTTTTTATTGGCAAATAGTTGGTTTATTTTTTACCCACCAAAGGATTTTCATGTCTCAATTGAGTTCACTGGCCAAGTCTTTTATGCTTAGTAAGAAGAGTTTTTTAGCTCTTTTAATTGGCTTTGGTATTGCACTTGCCAGTACTGCAGCTACTAATCCAACAGAAGATTTAAAAGCCCCAGAAGACTACAACACTATTATCGAAAAAGGCCGATTAAGAGTGGGTGTGCAAAATAATGCCAAGCCATTTTTTTATTATGAAAAAGGTCAGCCCACTGGTTTTAATTATGAGTTTTTGCAATTATTGCTCACTCAAGCCGAATTCATGAATCAAGGTAATACGCTTCGTTTAATTACCGATATAGAAGCAGATACCTATTCTGATGTACCTTTGTTATTAAAATCAAAAAATAGCAGGGGCGACTATGAGGTAGATATTGTGATTGATGGCCTTACATTTGTAGATGATGAAGTGCCTGGCGTGGTGTATTCAACGCCTTACATTAGCGACTTTGGTTATTCTGTGGTGGCTTCTAGTCGCTCTGGAATTGTTTCGGTTGATGATTTGGCAGGTAAAAAAATTGGTATTTTAAAAGGCGACCCTGATGTAAAAGCTTATGCCGAACGCCGGTTAAATAAAAGCCAGTTAGTTGAATTAAGCGATGCCAGTATTAATGGGCAACGCACTTGGATTAAAAATGCAATTGATAAAAAAATAGTCGATGCAGTGGTTTACGACTACCCCTTTGCAGTAGCCGAGATAGATGGTAGTGATTTAGTGTTTGCAATTTCTAAATTGCCCGATACCCATTTGCGCTATACCATTGGTGTGCGAAAAACCAGCCCACTTTTATTAAAAAATTTAAATAGTGCAATTAATAAAGTCAAAAATACCAATGAATATTATGATTTATTGAAGAAATATTTCTTTAGTAAAAAAGTAAGTGCAACGGTGGCTAAATCAACCGAAGAAGTTTATATGGTTAAAAAGGGCGACACCTTGTCTATAATTGCACAAAAAACTTTAGGTAATAAATTACTTTATACCCTTATTGAGTCGCGTAATAATTTGCCCAATCCCAACTTAATTGAAATTGGCCAAAAATTAGTGATTCCAAAAAAATAATTTCAATTTCAATTTAAATTTCAATTCGATCCGAACTTTTTACTTCTTCCATCACGGCATAAGTTCGGGTCTCTCTTACGCCTGGCAATTGCCACAAGGTTTGCCCTGCAAAGCGCCGGTAGGCCTCCATATCGGCCTGCCTGGTTTTTAATAAATAATCAAAGCCACCTGCCACCATATGACACTCGGTAATGGCGCTTTGGGCTTGCACCGCCGCTTTAAAAGCTTCAAATACATTGGGCGTGGTGCGGTCTAACAATACTTCTACAAACACTAATAAACCAGCCCCTAATTTATGCGGGTTTAGTTTGGCTTCATAGCCCAAAATATAGCCTTCTTTAGTTAACCTTTGCACCCTAGCTTGCACTGCAGTAGCCGACAATCCCACCGTTTCAGCCAACTTTAAATTAGAGATTCGGCCATCGTTTTGCAGTAAACCGAGAATTTTTCGGTCTAGACGATCAATTTCAAGGTTTGACATTGTTTTTACCTATAAAAATGCTAAAAATTAGTGAAAATCACTACATATTCTAATGGATGATAGCGACATTCTCAAATTCTTACTGAAACTTACTTTCTTAATTTTATAGGTGCTCGAAAATGCGTTTACCCATTCCTTATCGTGCTGAAGATGTTGTAGTAGCCCAGCGTTTGCAAGCCTTGCAAAAAGCCCTCGACTGGGTGCAAGTCATACCAGTGGCAGCCCCTTGGGTGCAAGCAGTAAGAGATAATCCGCCGCCATTTTGGGCCATGGAAAGTTTATTAAAAGAGTATCCCATTTCCAGTAGCGAGGGCTTGGCTTTAATGCGTTTGGCAGAAGCATTATTGCGTGTGCCAGATGCGGCGACTGCGATTGCTTTAACGGCCGATCAATTGGGTAGAGCTAATTTTGAAGACTCTAGTGATCAAACCTTGGCTCGCTTATCTAGTGCCGCCATTGCGATGTCCAAGAAGTTTTTACCCGACCCAAGCCAAAATGATGCCAGCCCTGGTTTATTAGCCAAATTGGGTCAAAAAACAGTGGTGGCTGCCACTTTAAGGGCGGTGGCTTTATTGGGACGTCAGTTTGTATTAGGTCAAACGATAGAGTCTGCCATGCAAGAGGCTAATAAAGCCCGTCAGGCCTTGCCTAACTTGGGTTTTAGTTATGACATGCTTGGCGAAGGTGCGCGCACCGATGCAGATGCTTTGCAGTACCTAGAGCATTACCGACTGGCTTTAAAAGCGATTGCGGCACAGGCTAGCCCTGCCAAAAATTGTACAGAACAAGATGGGATTTCTATTAAGTTAAGCGCATTACATCCTCGTTATGAAGATGCACAGTTAGAGCGTGTACTCAATGAGTTAGTGCCGCGCGTTTGGCAATTATGCGAGTTGGCAGCCGCTGCTAATATTAATTTAACCATTGACGCAGAAGAGGTTGATAGACTTGAATTGTCACTTGCTGTTTTTGAGGCCTTATTAACTAAAATTGCCCAGCAAACACCCAATTGGAAGGGTTTTGGTTTGGCCATGCAGTCTTATCAAACCCGTGCCTTAGAATTAATTGAACATGTGGCTGGTTTGGCTCGTCAGTATAAAGTCCAACTCATGTGCCGTTTGGTCAAGGGCGCTTATTGGGATGCCGAAATCAAACGCACTCAAGAAATGGGTTTGCCACATTACCCAGTTTTTACTCATAAACATCATACCGATATTTCATATTTGGCCTGTGCACATGCTATGTTAATGGCTAAAGATGTGATCTTCCCACAGTTTGCGACACATAATGCCGCTACGATTGCCGCCATTATTCAAATGGCAAGTAACAACGGTGCGCCCTTTGAATTACAACGTTTGCACGGCATGGGTGAGGGTGTGTATCGTGAGGTGTTAAAAAATCCTACTATTAGATGCCGAGTTTATGCCCCAGTAGGTGCACATCGTGATTTATTGGCTTATTTAGTTAGGCGTTTATTAGAAAACGGTGCTAACTCCTCATTTGTACATCAGTTAGCTGATGAAGGCGTTGGAATGGCTGAATTATTAAAATCACCCTTATGGATGGCGCCTCAACCTTCATTGCCTTTACCAGTGAATTTATTCCGCAATGAGGGGCAATCCAAGGCCAGAGCCAATAGCCAAGGCCTCGATTTAACGGTTGCCGAGCAAGCCCAAATTTTATTAGCTCAAGCTCATCATTTAGAAATACCATTTGTGCCTGTGGCTACGTCAGAGGATGTCGTAAATGCAGCAAAAAATGCTGTGCAAGCCTATCATGAATGGGATAAAGTTGAACTGAGCACTCGTTGCCGCATTTTGCATGATGCAGCCAATCGATTGGAACAAGAATTACCCCAATTTTGTGCTATTTTAGTCAAAGAAGCTTTTAAAACTTGGGCTGATGCAGTAAGTGAAGTGCGTGAGGCGGTCGATTTTTTACGCTATTATGCCGACCAAGCAAGTAGCACCCTGCAAGATCAACATATGCCTGGCCCCACTGGCGAGAGTAATTTATTACGTTTTACAGGCAGAGGTGCCTGGGTGTGTATTAGCCCTTGGAATTTTCCGCTGGCTATTTTTATGGGACAGGTCGCGGCAGCTTTGGTGACGGGTAATAGTGTATTGGCCAAGCCAGCAGAACAAACTCCTT
Source organism: uncultured Limnohabitans sp. (assembly GCA_964556425.1). Lineage (GTDB taxonomy): Bacteria > Pseudomonadota > Gammaproteobacteria > Burkholderiales > Burkholderiaceae_C > JALQUL01. The sequence continues at coordinate 3,975 of CAZKWC010000016.1, forward strand.
ATGTGGCCAGTCAAGCAATTGCTTTATTACATGCTGCTGGTGTGCCCGAGCATGCTTTGCAATTGCTTAATGGCCCAGGTGAAACCGTAGGTGCAGAATTAATTTTGCAAGCCAATGTGGCAGGTGTAGTATTTACAGGCTCCACCCAAGTAGCCAAAATTATTCATCGTGCTTTGGCTAATAAAGAAGGTCCAATTGTGCCTTTAATTGCCGAAACTGGCGGCATTAACGCCATGATTGTAGATAGCACTGCATTACCCGAACAAGTTTGTGATTCCGTCATTCAAAGTGCCTTCCGCTCTGCGGGGCAACGTTGTTCTGCACTACGATTATTATGTGTGCATGAAGAAATTGCCGATAAAGTCATCGACATGATAGCTGGCGCTACACAAGAGTTGGTAGTTGGTGATACCAGTCATTTAGCTACCGATGTGGGGCCAGTAATTGATGCAGAAGCGTTTGAAAATATTCAGGCCCATTTAGCAAAATTAGCTTCTAGGGCAAAATCTTTATTACCAGTTTTAGCGAATGGCCACACTGTAAAATCATTCGATGCAACGGTTGCGCATTTAATGAGCCCACAAGCTTATGAAGTGCAAAATATTGCAGATGTGAAACAAGAAATTTTTGGCCCTGTTTTGCATGTGGTACGCTGGAATGGAGACCCTTCCGCAGTGGTACAACAAATTAATCAACTAGGCTATGGTTTAACCTTAGGCATTCATACCCGTATTGATTCAAGAGCCCAACGCATGGCACTATCTGCCAAAATTGGTAACGTTTATATTAACCGCAATCAAATTGGTGCAGTAGTAGGCGTTCAACCATTTGGCGGCGAAGGCCTAAGCGGCACAGGTCCAAAGGCCGGTGGGCCTCTGTATTTATACCGATTTGTTGCCGAGCAGACTATCACCATCAATACTACTGCCGCCGGAGGCAACGTCACCCTCATGTCTCAGATTTAAAGCGGACTTGGGCGGATTGCTTTGTTGGTTTTCTTCCCCATAGCTGGACTATGGGGAAGAAAACCGCCTCGCACTCCATCCCAATCCGCTTTAAATCTGGGCGGTGGTTGTTTTAAAAAAGGGGAGTTTCTTGCCC
>CAZKWC010000016.1:5175-14397 GCA_964556425.1 uncultured Limnohabitans sp.
CAATCCGCTTTAAATCTGGGCGGTGGTTGTTTTAAAAAAGGGGAGTTTCTTGCCCCTCGCTTCGCGATGAGGCAAGAAATATGAGGCGGGGATTGCCCCTCGCTTCGCGATGAGGCAAAGGTCGGGGGCGGGGAGCCCATTGCTGCGCAATGAGGCGGGATTGCCCCTCGCTTGAAGCGATGAGGCAAAGGCGGGTAATTTTTAATTGGCTTTAAAATTAAGTTGAAAACAGGCGTATCGTTTGCCTACTAATTTGCCTGCAATATTAATAATATGGGGGGCTTTTAGTTTTTCTAGTTGCTGTTTTTGTTCGGCATCTAACCAGCCTAGTTGGTTGAGGCAAGCCACTGTGGCGGTGTAGAGTGCGGGTTTGGAGCCGTCGGCAATTTTAATGGCAAGGGCTTGGCCTCGGCTTTTGCTGCCTATGGTTTGTACGCCGTCTGCGCCAATTTTGCAAACCCAGTCGCCACGTCCTACTTGGGTGAGTAATAAATCGTTGCGACCTGTGCCACTTACTAGTTCTGGATGGCTTAGCATGGCGTCTCGTAGGGGGGCTAGATGCTCGCCCCATGGGTCATTGGATGAGGCACTCGCTAAACGAGCATAACAACGAGCTAGGTTTTGTAGGGGCATGGCATAGTTGGGCGCTGAGCATCCGTCTATACCCATGGCTAATTCGTTTTCTGACAAGCCTGCAACATCGGCAACTGCTTGGCGAACCGCAATTTGTAAGGGGTGATAGGGGTCAATATAGTCATCTAGGGTATGGCCATGCTGCACACAATAAGAGACAAAACCTGAATGCTTACCACTGCAGTTATGATGCCTTTCGTCATAAGTGAGGTTGTTTGGGGGCGATTGGTTAATGGCTTCAAACAGACTTGGTATATGACAGCCGCATTTGAGGGCTTTGTAATTAAGGCCGGCTTTTTCCAGCATTGTGCTGGCTTGTTCAACATGGTTTTCTTCTCCGTTATGACTGGCACACAACATGGCCAATTGCGGCGCTTGGTAGTTAAAAAACTCATGGCCCTTTTTTTGAATAAAAGGCAGGGCTTGCATGGCTTTAAGGGTAGAGCGAGTAAAGGTAAGATGCTCTGGGTTACCTGCATGGGCGATTAATTTGCCATGTAAATCGGTGACGGCAATGGCACCAAAATGCCAACACTCAGGCGTATCGCCTCTAGAGGTTTCAATTAAGGGTATTAAATTCATGGTGCAATTGTGTCACGTGATTGACCTTTGGGCAATTGCCTTTTTCTAAAAAAAACGCACAATTAGCGGATGAAAAAAATCATTCAATGCCCCCTACAAGCCCAATTAGTCAAAATCTGTGTAGATTTAGACGCGCCATTTTTACCGCAAGATGTGTTATTTATTTTAGAAGCCATGAAAATGGAGCATGAAATAAGAGCCGAGCATGCTGGGGTATTAACAGAAATTTTCTTTAAAGAAGGTGAGTGGTTAAACCAAGGCGATATGCTGGCCAATTGGCAAGCAAGCACCATTTCAAGTCAAGCAGAGCACGTTAAAGCGGCTGATCTTTTTGAAACTTTAGCGCCAAAAAGTGCTAAAGCAAGCGACATTAACTCGGTCAATAACACTGCAAGCCCCAGCTTAGCAAACCCCACTTTTTTGGATGTTGATTCTCGAAGTTCTACTCCAACGACAGTGCAAGGTCTGCCCAATATTCATCAGCAATTAGCTCAAGCGGCCTTTGTGTTAAATCAGGCAGTGGGCCAGCATGCCATCCGGCCAGAGCTGCAACGTCTGCATCAAAGACAAGCTTTATTAAGCGACACCGCAAGGCCTGAGGCTGTTAAAAAACGCAGTGCCATGGGTAAGCGCACCGCCAGGGCTAATATTGCCGATTTAAGCGATGGTAGCTTTACCGAATATGGTGGTTTTGCGATTGCAGCGCAAACTAATCGGCGTGCTCTGGAAGAGTTAATGGAGCAGACCCCAGCCGATGGTTTAATTACTGGCCTTGCAACCGTTAACACGGACTGCTTTGATGAGAGTCGTTGCAAAGTAGCGGTGATGGCCTATGATGCAACCGTATTGGCTGGTACCCAGGGTTTTAGAAATCATCAAAAAACCGACCGTATTGTGGATTTAGCACTTGCTCAACAATTGCCCTTGGTACTTTTTGCCGAAGGTGGAGGCGGCAGGCCAGGTGATGTTGATTACCCGGTGGTAGCGGGGCTGCATGTGGCAAGTTTTGCCAAGTTTGCCGCCCTTAATGGCAGGGTGCCCTTGGTAGGTATTACCACCGGCCGATGTTTTGCAGGTAATGCGGCATTATTGGGTTGTTGTGATGTGATTATTGCCACAGAAGACTCTAACATTGGTATGGGCGGGCCTGTCATGATAGAGGGCGGCGGATTGGGTGTTTTTACCCCTGAACAAATCGGTCCTAGTCAGGTGCAACATGCCAATGGTGTGATTGATGTGTTAGTACAAAACGAGGCTCAAGCGGTTCAAATTGCTAAGCAATATTTAGCGTTTTTTCAGGGACGTTTTAATAACTGGCAAGAACCCAATACCGGCGCCTTACGAGATTTTTTACCCCTGCAAAGAAATCGTGTTTACCACAGCGATAAATTACTTGATTTAGTGGCGGATGAACATTCGGTTTTGATGTTAAGAACTGGTTTTGGAAAGGGCATACATATTGCTTTGGGTAGAATCAAAGGCCAAGCAGTGGGTTTTATGGTTAATAATCCAATGCATTTAGGAGGGGCTATTGACCCCGATGCCGCCGATAAAGCCGCTCGGTTTATGCAACTATGTAATGCACATGGTTTGCCAATTGTGTCTTTTATTGATACCCCCGGCTTTATGGTTGGGCCAGAGGTAGAGGCAAGAGCACAAGTGCGCCACACTAGTCGAATGTTTATTGCTGCTGCGCATTTAAGAGTGCCCCTTATTGCAATTATTGTGCGTAAAGCCTATGGTTTAGGTGCAATGTCTATGACGGCTGGCGGTTTTCATATGCCGGTGGCTACCTTGGCTTGGCCAACTGCTGAATGTGGTGGCATGGGTATAGAGGGGGCAGTGCGTTTGGGTTATAAAAAAGAGTTAGCCGCCGAGCCAGAGGGTGCAGCAAGAGAGGCCCTATTTGAGCAATTAGTAGCCCAAGCCATAGAAAAAGGCAGTGCCTTGTCAATGGCCATGCATTTAGAAATTGATGATGTAATTGACCCAGCTCACACCAGACAAAAAATTCATGAGCTTTTATTAGCGAGTAAAATCAAGGCTTTTCCTAGTAATGGTCAAGGCATGATTGATGCCTTTTAAATTCAAATGTCACTTCAAGCACTTCAAATTTACGCTGGCCCAGTTGCATTGGCGCATATTCAAAAAAATGGTTTACAAGCCTCTGATATTGGTGCTGTTGCAGCGGCTGCTGGGGGGCCAAAAGGTCTTATTTTGGGTGCTTTAGATCGATTTATTTTTGGTCAATGGTTAGCCTCATCAGAGCAAGCTGTGCATTTAATAGGTGCTTCGATTGGTGCTTGGCGTATGGCAAGTGCTTGTATGCCTGACCCTGTTGCGGCTTTTGAGCGTTTAGAGCAAGACTATATCGCGCAACGTTATGATTTGGCGCCAGGTCAAAAAAGGCCTAGTCCTCAAATGGTGAGCGAGTTGTTCGCCCAAACGATTGATGCATTTTTAATGCCTCATGCCAATGCGATTACGCAGCATCCAAGGTATCGTTTGCATTTGTTGGTGTCCAAGGGTGGCTCATTATTACAAACCGAAAAACCATGGCTCACTCCACTGGGTTTTGCGGCTGCTTTTTTTAGTAATTTAATTAGTCGCAAAGCATTGGGCCATTGGTTAGAGCGTTATGTTTTTTCGACGGCACAGCTTACGCAAGAGGGCCATCCTTATTTAAGTGCTTTACCTTTTCATACACAAGACTATCCAACTCAGCGCTTTGCATTAACTGCCGATAATTTATTGCAGGTTGTGCAGGCCAGTTGCTCTATACCTATGGTGTTAGAGGCGGTTAAACAAATCAAGGGTTGTGAATTGGGCGCTTATTGGGATGGCGGATTAACCGATTACCACTTGCATATGGATTATCGAAAAATGACGACTAAAGCCCAAATGCTCAATACATCAGAGGCAAGCTTGGTTTTATATCCTCATTTTCAAAAAGCAATTGTCCCTGGCTGGCTCGATAAAAGTTTAAAATGGCGTCACAAAAGCACTGTTTTTATAGATAATTTATTGGTCTTAGCACCTAGTGCAGAGTGGATAAAAAGTCTGCCCAACCAAAAATTACCCGATAGACAAGATTTTGTGACTTATGCCAATGATTATGAAGGCAGAGTCAACGCTTGGCAGACCGCTTGTAAAGCGAGCGAAACTTTGTCTCAAGAATGGCAAAATTGGCTAAAAAATCCAAATTTGGCACAAATAAAACCACTTTAAACCTGCTTTTAAGCTTATTTTTCTGAATTCCCCTTTAAAAACTGTGACAATACAAGTCCCTTTTAATGGTTTTTACTCTGATTAGTCATGTCCCAATTTTTAGTCGCCGCTCTTTATAAATTTGTTCAACTTAATGACTTTGCTTTATTGCAAGCCCCCATTTTAGAGGTTTGCAAAGCCAACGAAGTTAGGGGTACTTTGTTATTGGCCACTGAAGGCATTAATGGCACGATTGCAGGGCCAGAGCAGGGCATTAGAAATGTATTGGCCTATTTGCGTCAAGACCCCCGTTTTGCCAATTTAGAACACAAAGAATCTTGGGCTTCCGAAGAACCCTTTTACCGCATGAAGGTAAAACTTAAAAAAGAAATTGTGACCATGGGTGTGCCTGGTACCGATCCCAATAGTTTGGTGGGCAGTTATTTAACTCCCGAGCAATGGAATGAAATGCTCAAAGATCCTGAAGTGGTACTAATTGATACCCGAAATGATTACGAAGTAGCGATTGGTACTTTTAAAGGCGCTATCGACCCTAAAGTCAAAACCTTTAAACAACTACCCGATTGGGTAGCAGAGCAAGAAAAAGACCAAGGTGTTTTGGCTGCTAAAGATGGTAAAAAACCAAAAGTAGCCATGTTTTGCACCGGTGGTATTCGCTGTGAAAAATCAACCTCTTTTATGAAGTCTTTAGGTTACGACGAGGTTTATCATTTGCAAGGCGGTATTTTAAAATACCTTGAAACCGTAGCACCTGAAAAAAGCATTTGGGATGGTCAGTGTTTTGTGTTTGATGAGCGCGTTTCTGTGGGCCATGGACTGGTCGAAGGCAACTTAGAACTTTGTCGTTCTTGTCGTTACCCTATTACAGAAGAAGATAAAGCTTCTGATTTATATGCGCCTGGTATTAGTTGCCCACAATGCCATGACAAACTCACCCCTGAACAATTGGTACGCTTTACCGAACGTCAAAAACAAATGGAGTTGGCCAAACAACGTGGTGTGCGCCATGTGGGTGCATCCTTGCCAATGCGTGACAGAGTGCAACTTGAGCAACAAGAAAATGCGAGCGATTCATCACCCGCTTAAAAGGTGGGACTTGATTGCATAATAGGCAGTTAGCAAGAGGCGATGCCAAGGGCTTTTGATGAAGCCCTTTTTTATTTTATTTACACTTAGCGGACTATGGCTGATATTTTCTTTTTTGATATTGATAACACGCTACTTGATCATTTAAGTCTTACTATTCCTGAGTCTGCCTTAAATGCCATAGAACAACTCAAGCAAGCGGGAAAAACAGTGGCAATAGCTACTGGTAGAAGTTATGACCACGCCTTACCTTATATTCAGCAGGTCAAGCCTCATTATTGTGTAACGCAAAATGGTGCAAGAGTGTTTAAAAATCAGCAAATTATTGCTAAAACACCATTAAATGCAATATCTCTGGCAAAATTATTTGCAGAAATTGAGTCTTTAGGTTTTCATTATGGCGCCATTATGGGCGATGTGGGTCATGTCAGTGGTATGTCTCCAGAGGTCTTGATTCCTCTAGAAAGTGTGCAGGTTCAATCTGAAATTGACCCCAGTTATTTTGATAAAACTGAACTGTATCAAGCATGGATGTTTATTCATGAGCAACATGACGCAGTGCTAAGTGCCCGATTATTAAAAGATTATCCTGAGTTTGATTTTGTAAGATGGCATGAAACCGCTATGGATGTGATGCCTAAAGGTATTAATAAACTCAAAGGATGCCAGCAGGTTTTACAAGATGCTGGTTTTAGCATTGAGCAAGCAATTGGTTTTGGCGATGGCCTTAATGACCTCGAAATGCTGAGTGGCTTGGGTCTTGGAATAGCAGTGGGTGACGCTCATCCAAAATTATTGGCCGTTGCCGACCGACAAGCGGCTGCACCGCATGAAGATGGCATTGCGAAAATGCTACAACAATTAAAGCTAGAAGGTGTTTGGTAAACAATCTCTACTGGTCTTGCTCATTTTGTGCTGGTTTTGTAATGAAATCAGAAAATAAGCCTTGAGGCTAGCGTAAAATACAGTTAGTCATTTCCACTTAACCCCTCACGCAAAGGTGACGCCTTGTTGCTGATTTTTTGTGTGAACAGACCTCTAATGGACCACCGTGTCGCAACAGATTCAAATTTTTGATGGCGCTAATGCGCTAAGCCCTTTTCGTCAAAATCAATTAACTGCCACTTTACAAGCAATTTGCCCACAATTGCAGCAGTTAGATGCACGTTTTGTGCATTTAGTCGATTCTCCCACCATTATCAGCGACACCTTATCCGCACAGTTGGCTGCTTTATTAGATTACGGTTTACCCGTTTCCAGCAGTTTTGCAGTGCCCGCTAATGCTTTAACCCGTTCCATTTTTATTTCTCCGCGCATGGGAACCGTGTCACCTTGGGCTTCTAAGGCCACTGATATTGCCAGGAATTGTGGTTTTGCGATTAAAAGAGTCGAACGGGTAGTTGAATACCGTTTAGTGTTTAATGGTCTTGTGCCAGCTGATGATGTGTTAACGACTTTGGCTTCGGTATTAATGGACCGTATGACAGAATCCTATTGGAGTAAGCGAGAAGACTGTTTGAACTTGTTTAACTCAGTTCAAGCAAGTGCCATGGAGTATGTGGATTTATTAGCCTCCGATGAAGCCGTCGCTTTAGTGAATCTCAAAAAAGCCAATCAAGAATTTGGTCTCGCGCTGGCGCAAGATGAAATGGATTATTTAATCCGGTCTTTCCGTCAGTTGGGACGTAACCCGTCTGACGTTGAGTTAATGATGTTTGCTCAGGCTAATTCCGAACATTGCCGTCATAAAATCTTTAATGCCCAATTTACCATTGATGGCGAAGATCAAGAAAAATCCATGTTCGGCATGATCCGAAATACCCATCAATTAGCCCCCGCCCATACGGTGTTGGCTTATTCCGATAATGCGGCCATTATGGAAGGTCACACTATTGAGCGCTTTTTCTCTAGCCCAGTGAATGGGCAAGAGGGGCAAGCCATGCGTTATGGTCATGAAACTGGCCTTACCCATGTCTTGATGAAAGTAGAAACCCATAATCATCCTACCGCTATTTCGCCGTTTCCTGGTGCAAGCACCGGTGCAGGTGGTGAAATTCGTGATGAAGGTGCGACAGGACGTGGCGCAGCTCCTAAAGCAGGATTGGCTGGTTTTTCAGTTTCTAAGGTGCATTTTGATGAACCAGAGGCCGCTAGCAGCTATGGTAAACCTGAACATATTGCCAGCCCATTACAGATCATGATTGAGGGGCCATTAGGCGGTGCAGCTTTTAACAATGAATTTGGAAGGCCTAATTTATTAGGTTATTTCCGTGAGTTTGAACTGCCTGCCAATGATATCCAAAGAGGCTACCACAAGCCCATTATGATTGCGGGTGGTTTGGGCCGAATTGACGCCAACCAAACGCCTAAAATTGTATTTGAAGCGGGTAGCTTGTTAATTCAATTGGGTGGGCCAGGCATGCGTATTGGTATGGGCGGTGGGGCAGCTAGCTCTATGGCCACTGGTACCAATGCAGCTGATCTCGATTTTGATTCTGTACAACGTGGTAACCCAGAGATTCAACGCCGTGCCCAAGAGGTCATTAACCGTTGTCGTCAAATGGGAGAGAACAATCCTATTTTAGCGATTCATGATGTGGGTGCAGGCGGTTTAAGTAATGCCTTTCCAGAGTTAGTGAATGACGCAGGTAGGGGCGCTAACTTTAATTTAGATGCGATTCATTTGGAAGAATCTGGTTTAGCACCTAAAGAAATTTGGTGTAACGAGTCACAAGAGCGTTATGTTTTAACTATTGCCCCAGAATCGTTGCCACTCTTTACCGCAATGGCAGAGCGTGAGCGTTGTCCGTTTGCGGTGGTGGGAACTACTATTGCAGAGCCCCACTTAACCGTTAGCTCTGAGCAATCTACAACACGCCACCCTGTGGATATGCCACTTGAAGTGTTATTAGGCAAACCGCCAAAAATGCATAAAGATGTGAGCACCAAAGCAGTGTTGCCAGAGCCGCTTGATATCAGTGCTTTAACACTAGAAGAAGCATCTATTGCCGTGTTATCTCATCCAACGGTAGCTAGCAAACGATTTTTGATTACCATTGGTGACCGTACCGTGGGCGGCTTGTCCCACCGTGATCAAATGGTAGGTCCTTGGCAAGTGCCAGTAGCCGACTGTGCTGTTACCCTAGCCGATTTTTCTGGTTTTGCCGGTGAAGCCATGGCCATGGGCGAGCGCACTCCATTGGCGGTATTAGATGCCCCTGCCTCTGGCCGTATGGCAGTGGCAGAAAGTATTACCAATTTATTAGCTGCACCAATCGATTTATCTAGAGTTAAGTTAAGTGCCAATTGGATGGCCGCTTGTGGTGAAGAGGGCGAAGATGCTGCCCTATACGAAACTGTTAAAGCGGTAGGCATGGAGTTGTGTCCTGCTTTGGGTGTTTCTATTCCAGTGGGTAAAGACTCTTTGTCTATGCGCACCCAATGGACCGATGGCCAAAATCAAAGCAGTAAAAAAGTGGTTTCGCCAGTGAGCTTAATCGTTACTGCTTTTGCCTCGATTGATGACACACGTTTAACCTTAACACCACAACTCAATCGTGAAATTGACGATACCAGTTTGTTATTAATCGATTTAGGCGCTGGAAAAAATCGTATGGGTGGCAGTGTTTTATTACAAACTCAAAACACCATTGGCGCTCAAGTACCAGACCTAGACAATGCGCAAGACTTAGT
>CAZKWC010000016.1:14497-34447 GCA_964556425.1 uncultured Limnohabitans sp.
TCTTATGACGTACACATGACTGATTTACAAAATCAACGTGTCGATTTAAAAGATTTTAAAGGTTTGGTCGCCTGTGGTGGTTTTAGTTATGGCGATACCTTAGGTGCGGGTATTGGCTGGGCTCGTTCTATTACTTTTAACCCTTTGTTGTCAGATCAATTTAGTGACTTTTTTGCACGTACTGACACCTTTGGTTTAGGTGTGTGTAATGGTTGCCAAATGTTTGCCGAACTAGCCACTATTATTCCAGGTGCAGAGGCTTGGCCTCGTTTTACCACCAATCAAAGTGAACGTTTTGAAGCACGTTTATCTATGGTTGAAATTTTACAATCGCCAAGCTTATTCTTGCAAGGTATGGCGGGTTCTAGAATGCCTATTGCAGTGGCTCATGGTGAAGGCTTTACCAATTTTGACCCTGCAAGTGGTGGTCGTGGTAATTCTAGTGAAGTGATTTCAGCAATGCGTTTTGTGGACAATTTAGGCAAGGCCACTGAACAATATCCATTTAATCCTAATGGTAGTGTGAATGGTTTAACCGCGGTAACCACAGCTGATGGTCGCTTTACCGCCATGATGCCGCACCCAGAACGAGTCTTCCGCAATATTCAAAGCAGCTGGACTAGCGAAGATAAATCGGCTTATAGCCCTTGGTTGCAACTATGGTTAAATGCACGTAAGTGGGTGGGCTAAGATAGCGGCTCAAGTTTCACTAAGCAAGCAGAAACCGATTCAATATTAGTTGACAGATAAAAGGCTACTTCTATGGAAGTGGCCTTTTTTATCAGCAAAAGCATTTTCAATTCAATTCATTATTAAGCTAAAGGCGTAAAAAATAACTATTTTTTTAAATTAAAAATAAATTTTTGATAAAGTATAGTTAAAATTCAAATTCATTATTTTGATTTTACTTATTTTTTAGTTCAAATTTATGACCTCTATTCTTCAACCAAGCCAGTTAAGTGGTGTGCAATTAGAATCATTTTTAGACCAACTGAATGCGCATATACAAGAGCAAGAAAATGCAGGCCTAGCTGAAAATTTAATTCAAGAAAATTGCCTGGCTTTATTGTCGAATCATGAATTTGAACCACAAAATAGAATGCATATCGCCAATCTATTTAGGGCATGGAAAAAAGCTGGGCAATTAGATAAGGCACTTGAGGTATTAGAAAAAAATGGACCAATTGTGCTGGCGCAAAGTGCTAAAGACGAGCAAGAGGAACTGCAAGTAGCGCTTTATTTTTGGCAATATGAAGTTTTATTTTTAAAACCACATCATGCAGAGTTGCTGGCGCAATTACAAACGATTAGGCAACAACTTGAAAACTTCTTAAAACAAGTAGAAGAGCCCGATCAGTGGGGAAATGCTTGGTCTCATTTAATATCTTTGGCTCAAACTGAAGAAGACTATGAGCAAGTAAAAAGAATTACTTGTCATGAACATGAATTAATTTTGGCACACCCAGAAAGACAAGCCTATCGAGCTTGGGATGGCGCTGTTTTTAATTTAAAAATGGCCAGTTATGAAAAAATATTATCGAATAATAACTTAGCCAACGACCATGCACATAAGGCATTTAAATCCCTAGCTGAAAAAGCCCCTGATCAAGATGTCAATCATGGTGATTGGCTCAATTTGGCTGAAACCATTGTTTCTTATGCTCCAGAATTATTAGGTAAAGTAGTGGAACAAATAAGGGCCTTAGAAGCAGCTGATTTACCCTTACCAAAAGTCAAACAAAATAATATTTTGATAGCGCGAGTGGTGGCTAAAGCGTATTACGCACAAGGTCAGTTACAACAAGCCATTGAAAAAGCATTTGATGGCCGATTTAGTACCAAAATAGACCGTGATGATAGTTGGACCAGTTTATTAATGGATTGGTTGGTGCAAGATCAACAATTCGACAAAGCTGCAGATTTAGCTTTTGAATCTTTACTTTTTGGGCGTGATGGATCTAGTCAAAAAGCCCTTGAATTAGCACAAATTTATTCTCAAGAACCAGCACAAGAGGCTTTGTCAAAGCCAGTAAGAGTGACTTGGTTGGCCTGTATGGCACTTGCAGCTTATTGCGAAGAAGTAGAAGATTTTTTTGAATCAATCGACAAAGTGCAATGGGTACAAGAGTATTTAAATAAGGCCAATGCGCAGTTAGCCCAACACACTTGTACCGACATTATTAAAGTGAAACTTTTAATGGCTGAGCAGCAATGGCACAAAGCCCTTGAAATTTTAGAAAAACTTGTTTTGATACCCGCTTTTGCTGAGCCTGACCTTATTTCTGAGCTGATGCAATGCAGGGTAATGGTGCACGGAGCCGACCAAGCATTTGAACTAGATTTACCTCAGTGTTGGTGTGGGAGTTGGTGTTATTCTATAGCCTTAAGTTTAGCCGATGAAATTAATAAAATATTACCAAATGACGATGTTATAAACAATGATATTGAAGCCGAACTAGAGCATCATTATTACGCTATGGGACAAGAGCGTTTTGAGGCATTTTTTAATGGCGCACCAGGCTTTTATAGAGACGGCGATATTCATAATTATTCTATGCTGTGCAACAATCTTGCGATTGATTGGCGTTACCGTTTAGATGAGCCAGTAAAGGCTTTAATATTGCATCACAAGGGTATTCAAGCGAGCTCTTTTGCTGAGCATTTTGATGGCATATTAAAGTGCTTTAATGCGGAAGAGTCACCTGAAAAATATGTAGAAGCCGCCGAAAACTTATGGAATTATGCAACTACCCACGGTTATGGTAGGCATGATCCAACCGACTATATTGCCAAAACAGCAAAGGCCTTAAATAGCCTAGACCGAGATCCTGAAATTGCAATTTGGATAGAACGATTAGATGAGTGGTGGGGGCAGCAAGATGATGACGACAATGCTGAAAACCATGATAGTTATATTGAGTGTTTGGTCAATAGTTTGATGCAATTATCAGATACCCAAAAAGACGATGCTATTGTTCGGTTCAACACGATAAATCAAAATTTACCGTCTATTCGCAACTCGTTTTTTTGGTGTAATGTGGCCGATCTTTACCAGTGTGCAGCAGATAGCGCGCAAGCACAAAAATATTATTCTTATGTGCTTGAGCATTTTCCAAATGACACCACTAACAGGACCTATTGCCAAACTAAGTTAAAAGAAATAAAGGTGAGTTTGCAAGCAGCAAAACCCTGGTGGAAAATCTGGTAGGGCTAAGGTTTTGAATGGCTAAGTCGGCCCTATTTAGACGAAACACAATATTGACCACTAGAGTAAAACCCACTTGGGCAAGAGCCTACTTTTGGCACAGCTAATCGACTGGAGTCGGAAGAGGCTACACAATAATTACTACTGCTGTAATAGCCACTAGGGCATGAACCATTTTTGACAATTGCAAATCTTGCATTGCTAGTTGGCACGCAATAATTACTACTGCTGTAGTAACCGCTGGGGCATGAGCCTTGCTTAACAATAGGTTGTGGCATAGGCGAGGCGTTTGCCATAGAAGGTAGGACAAAGCCTGCCATTAGCAAAAATAAAAAATGACTTTTTTTCATATTAAAACCTTTAGCACATAAGTGAAACTACGCAATTTTCGTATTGGTACAAGCAAGCACCTAGCAGCCTAGCTTCTAATCGTAAAAATGCTACTGTTTGGATTGGCGGACTTGATTCAAATTTTTAATCTCATTTATTTTGAGTTTTTAAAATTTTCCTACTACACCATGTCAATTGGTAACACTCTTACCATCCTAAAGTTTGTGTTGCATTAGGGCTTGATTGAGAGAGAGATAAAGATTCTTTGTATAAGCTCGATAAAAGCCTCGCATGGATTTTATTTCCAGCGTATTTAGCACTCAAAACTACAAGTTTAAATAAGTGATGTTACCTGCACCTATATTATCCTCTTGCAATTGTAAAATGTTTATTACATAAAGAATGAATTAATATTTCTATTAAATGTATATCACAATTAATTATGCTATAAAATAATTAAACTACTTACTAATTAACTGTTTTTTTAGATATTTACCAATTAAAAGTTTTTTACCACTAGGTCAAATGATAATTTTTTAATAATCCGAAAAGTTATTAAAATAATATGTGTAAATCTAGTTAAAAATTGTAAAATTTTACAATTAAAGTTGTATTTTATTTCGTAAATGTCGTTACCTTACACGTCATGACAGAAAAGTTAGAATTTTCCAAACGATTAAAAGAATCCATGGTCAAGGCGGGTTATCAACCGCGGGCCGTGGTGCTTGAACGCGAGTTCAATTCCCGCTATTGGGGTGCTCCTGTAACCGCCCAAGGTTTAAGGCGATGGCTGCTTGGTGAGGTCATTCCTGCCCAAGATAAGCTGGTAGTTTTAGCCGAGTGGTTAAAAGTAGAGCCCAATTTTTTGCGCTACGGCACTGGTGCTGGGGACAAAATTGCAGATTATCATTTAGTGTGGAAAACACAATTTGGACATCAAGAACAAGAAGTTTTTGATGTGTTTTTATCATTGCCGGCCGAGCATCGCAAAATTCTAAGAGAGGTGATTTTGAATTATGCAAAAGGCTGCAATGTTAAAACTTAAATTTTTACCGAAAAACTTTTTTGATATTCCATTATTTATTCATTTTAGCTAGAAAAAAATTAATCAGTTAATATCTCGTTTTTATAAAAAAGGGGGTAAAAATCTATGGTTGTACTATTTTAAAACAATGATTTTCTAACTACATAGAGTTATTTGTATAGCATGTACATTAATTAAAGCCAAATAATTCGATGGTGTATTCAATTAACTTTGTAAATAATGATAAGCTTATATACTAAATTAGTAGCTACAATAAATGCTAAACGACCGAGTCAAAATAGGGTTGATAAAAAAAGGGTTCACTTTTTGTGAACCCTTTTTTATTACCACTAGTGCGGATTTTTTTACAGACTATCAGCAGCAACACCTACGCCTTGGCTGTAACCACAATCGACATAGCTAATTTCAGAGGTCATGCCACTGGCTAAATCACTGAATAAAAATGCTGCTACATTGCCCACTTCATCAATCGTCACATTACGACGTAGCGGGGTAGCAGAAGCCACTGAGCTTAATAATTTGCTAAAGTCTTTAATGCCACTAGCTGCCAAAGTTTTAATGGGGCCAGCGCTAATACCATTGACACGAATGTTTTTAGGGCCTAGGGCTTCTGCTAGGTAGCGCACAGAGGCTTCTAGGGATGCTTTGGCCAAGCCCATTGTGTTGTAATTAGGAACTGCACGTAAAGCACCTAAATAGCTTAAGGTTAACAATGAGGATTTGTCATTGAGGTAAGGTAGGGCAGCACGAGCCAAAGCTGGGAAGCTATAGGCACTGATATCGTGTGCAATGCGGAAATTTTCACGAGTACAACCATCTAAGAAATTACCTTCTAATGCTTCACGGGGTGCAAAACCAATGCTGTGCACAAATCCGTCAAATTTTGGCCAATTTTGGCTTAAATCTGCAAACATTTTGTCGATTTGTTCATCGCTACTCACGTCGCAGTCAAAAATAAGGGTAGAGTTGAATTCTGCAGCAAAAGCTGTGATACGGTCTTTAAATCGTTCGCCTACATAACTAAAAGCTAGTTCTGCCCCTTCACGATGACAAGCTTTAGCGATACCATATGCAATAGAACGGTTGCTTAAAACACCCGTGATTAATAATTTTTTTCCGGATAAAAAACCCATAATATTTGGCCCCTTTTGATTCTGATTGAACATTTTGAACAATTTAATGCAACAATTGTCGCATGCAACAGTCCATTTTTAAATTCATTCTGATTTTAGCCTTAATTTTTGTTTCAAACACAAAGGTTTGGGCCCAGCATGGCTATGCCTTGTGGGGCAAGCTTAAATACTCGGCAGGTTTTTCTCACTTTGACTATGCCAATATCAATGCACCCCAACAAGGTGAATTGCGTTTAGTGAGTAACTTACGCACTAGTACCTTTGATAAATTCAATCCTTTTACCATTAAAGGTAATTCGCCCGCCTATCTTAGCAATTTAATGTTTGACAGTTTATTAACTGGCTCACTTGATGAAACTGCATCGGCTTATGGGTTGTTGGCTCAAGAAGTCAAGGTGAGTGCTGATGGCTTGAGTGCTACTTTTGTATTGCGGCCTAATGCCAAGTTTCATAATGACCAAGCCGTAACCGCTCAAGATGTTTTATATAGCTTTGACACTTTAAATGGCCCGTTTACCTCACCAGGCTATAAAACTTTATTAGCGGACGTAGCCAGTGCCAAGGTGCTTAATCCCAGCACGATTGTGTTTTATTTTAAAAAGGCCAATCGAGAGTTGCCATTAACTGTGGGTGGCTTGCCGATTTTTAGCCGTAGTTGGGGTTTGGATAAAACCACCCAAAAAAGCAAATCCTTCGATCAAATAATTCAAGACCCGCCAATTGGCAGTGGTCCCTACAAAATTGGTGCTTTCCAGTGGGGCAAAGATATCACCTATGTTAAAAATAAAAATTATTGGGCAAAAGATTTAAATGTGCGTAAAGGCCATTTTAATTTTGACAAAATTACCGTCAAAATTTACAAAGACAACACCGCCAGATTAGAAGCCTTAAAAGCGGGAGAATTTGATTTAATGCGATTTTTTTCGGCAGGGGATTGGGCTCGCCGAGTAAATGGTAAACGTTTTGATAGTGGTGAATTGGTTAAAAAAGAGTTTGCCCATCAGCAGCCTAGTGGTTTTCAAAGTTATGTTTTTAATACCAGAAAACCATTGTTGCAAGATGTGAGGGTAAGGCAGGCTTTGGGTTTGGCCCTAGATTATGAATGGATGAATCGGCAGCTTTTTTATAATTCCTATGCGAGGGTGAACGGTATGTTTGGCAATACTGATTGCCAAGCCACAGGACTACCCAGCCCTCAAGAGCTCCAAGTATTGCAAGCATTTAAAAATACTACTCAGTTACCCCCATCGGTTTGGGGACCTATGGCCTTAGCCCCAAGAACTGATGGTCAGTTTAGCTTGCGTCAAAATTTGCGTCAGGCCAAACAATTATTAGCCGATGCAGGTTGGACGGTACAAAATGGTGTGCTTAAAAATGCAAAAGGCCAAGTTTTTAGTCTTGAATATTTAGATAGTAGTGAAAGTTCTATTCGAGTGATTAGTCCTTGGATGAGAAACCTAGAAAAACTAGGTGTGCAATTGCAGTTTAGAAGTGTTGATTTTTCTTTATATCAACAAAGACTACAAAAATTTGATTTTGATATTACTTCCATTGCTTACGGTGGCACTCACAATCCTGGGCAAGAATATGTAGAAATGTTCGGCAGTAAGGCCGCTGACATTGAAGACTCGAGTAATTTATCGGGCATAAAAAATCCTGCGATTGATGCACTGCTAAATCAAATGACATCTGCTTCTTCTTTAGAGGAGTTAAAACCAATTTGTAGAGTTTTAGATAGGTCGGTGGCTCATTTACACCTTATGGTGCCGCAGTGGTTTGGAAACAGCCATAGGATGGCCTATAACGCCCAACGTTTAACTTTTAATCCAACAGTACCTCCCTATATTTCAGGTGAAGGCTGGGTGATTGAAAACTGGTGGAGCAAATAAACATGTTAGCTTATATCTTTAAAAGATTGTTACTCATGATTCCAACTCTGTTTGGAGTTTTGGTACTTACCTTTGTTATTTTGCAATTTGTGCCAGGTGGCCCTGTCGAACAATATCTGGCCCAAGCCAAAGAGGGTATTGGTGCTAGTACAGAGGGCGGAGGTAGTGGTAGCATTTATCGTGGTTCTCAAGGCATGGACGAAAAACGTCTTGCTGAAATCAAAGCTTTATATGGTTTTGACAAATCTGCCCCAGAGCGATTTTGGCAAATGTTGGTGCAGTTTTCAAGCTTTGATTTAGGCAGAAGTTTTTATCAAAATAAAGATGTTGCTGAATTGATTTTTGAAAAACTACCGGTGTCCATTACCTTGGGTTTATGGACTTTTTTAATTAGCTACGGAGTGGCCATTCCGTTGGGTATTCGCAAGGCGGTAAGAGCAGGTAGTCGTTTTGATTTAATCACCACTTTTATGGTTTTATTAGCTTATGCTTTACCTGGCTTTATTTTGGGGGTGGCTTTGCTGGTGGTGTTTGGTGGTCAGTTGCAGTGGTTTCCGTTACGGGGTTTGGTCTCTAGTAATTGGGCTGATCTATCTTGGCCTGCCAAAATAGTCGACTATTTATGGCATATTGTTTTGCCTATTAGTTCTATGGTGCTGGGCAGTTTTGCAGGCATAACCATGCTTACTAAAAATTCATTTTTAGAAGAAATTAGAAAACAATATGTGTTGACTGCTAGAGCAAAAGGTTTGTCTGAGCAACAGATTCTAAGAAAACATGTGTTGCGCAATGCTCTTTTACCTATTATGACGGGTTTCCCTGCTGCCTTTATTGGTGCATTTTTTGGTAGTTCATTGTTAATAGAAACTTTGTTCTCGTTAGATGGCTTAGGGCTTTTATCTTATGAGGCGGTGATTAGGCGAGATTACCCAGTCGTCATGGGCACTTTATTTTTGTTCACCTTAATCGGTTTGTTTACCAAGTTGATTTCAGATTTGTCATATGTTTGGGTAGACCCAAGAGTTAAATTGGATTAAGGTATGAGCAATAATCATCTTCATAACTCTAAAAGACCCTCAAGCCTAAAGAGGGCTTGGTTACAGTTTAAAAAACACAAATTAGGTTTATATAGCCTTTATTTATTAATGTTTTTGGTTTTGCTAAGTTTGGTTGCCGAGCTAGTCTCTAACGATAAACCCTATTTAGTCAGGTATGAGGGGCAGTTGTATGTGCCTATTGTGCAAGATTACCCAGAAACTGTTTTTGGCGGTGATTTTTCTACTCCTACCGATTATCTCGATCCGTTTATACAAGCACAGTTTTCCAAACCTGGTAACTGGGCTATTGAGGCACCCAATCCCTATGGTCAAAAAACCCTGCATTATTTTGCAAAATTACCTAATCCTGCTCCGCCCAGTACAGACAATATTTTAGGCACTGACGATAGAGGCCGCGATTTATTTGCACAACTTTTATACGGCTTTAGAGTGAGTATTTTGTTTGCACTGGCTTTAACGCTGAGTGGCGTTGTATTGGGTATTTTGATTGGTGCTATTCAGGGATATTTTGGTGGAAAACTAGACCTTTATACGCAGAGGTTTTTAGAAGTTTGGGGTTCAATGCCAGAACTTTATTTATTGATTATTTTTAGTGCTATTTTAAAGCCCAGCGTCATGCTATTGCTTATTTTGTTAAGTTTGTTTGGTTGGATGGGTCTGTCCGATTATGTACGAGCCGAATTTTTGCGTAACCGTCAGCTTGATTATGTAAGAGCAGCTAAAGCACTTGGTTTGAGTCATTTTCAAATTATGTGGCGCCATATACTGCCCAATAGTTTAACTCCAGTGATTACATTTTTACCGTTTAGAATAAGTGGTGCTATTTTGGGTTTAACTGCGCTTGATTTTTTGGGCTTAGGTGTACCTCCCGGAACCCCTTCACTTGGAGAGCTATTGGCCCAAGGTAAAAATAATATTGATGCTTGGTGGATTTCTTTATCTACTTTTGTGGTGCTTACTGTCACACTTTTGTTATTAACATTGGTAGGTGATGCTCTGCGTGATGCCTTAGACCCTAGAAAGGCACAATCATGAGTACGATGTTATTAGATGTCCAAAACCTTTCTATTCAAATTGGTCAAGCAACCGTTTTACACCCCTTAAGTTTTCAATTAAAGAAGGGTGAAAAACTAGGTTTATTAGGCGAGTCGGGTTCGGGTAAAACTATTACTGGTTTGGCCTTAATGGGCTTATTAGACCCACAAATAGCCAGTGTAAAAGGCCAGGTGCTCTGGCAAGGCAAAAATTTATACGGGCCTGAAAATAAAAATTGGCAAAGCATTCGCGGCTCTGAAATAGCCATGATTTTCCAGGAACCAATGACGGCACTTAACCCGCTAATGACAGTAGGACAACAGATTGCAGAAGTAGTGCAGTTGCATCAAGGCTTGTCGGCTCAGGCAGCCCTCAAAATGGCTCAAGAGTTAATGGCTTTAACGCGTATTCCTGATGTGAAGCAAAAATCTTTGGCCTTTCCGCATCAGTTGTCGGGCGGACAAAGGCAAAGAGTCATGATTGCCATGGCCCTGGCAGGAAAACCCAAATTATTAATCGCCGATGAGCCCACTACCGCCCTTGATATTGTGGTGCGTACTGAAATAATGGAATTGCTGAATCAGTTACAAAAAGACCTGGCATTAAGCGTGATTTTAATTAGTCACGACATTGATTTAGTGCGTTCATTTGTAGATAAAGTAGTGGTGTTAGATCATGGTTGGGTATGTGATGTAGGCACTCCAGAACAAGTATTTTTACACTCTAGTCATATCGCTACACAAAATTTGTTAAGAGTACACCTACGGCCTGAAAGTCTTGATAGTGAGCTTCTTGCTCAAAAGTCAGCAGCGCCTGTTTTACAGGTACAAGATTTGTCGGTTGATTATGTGCTACCCCGAAAAAATTGGAAGTTTTGGCAACCGACTCCTATTTTTAGGGCATTAAGCCAAGTTTCGTTTGATTTAAAACCAGCTCAAACCTTGGCTGTCGTGGGCGAGAGTGGTTCCGGTAAAACCAGCCTAGCAATGGCAGTGTTAGGGTTGATTGAGTCAAGCGGCCTGATTCAAATTAATCAAAAGACTTGGCAGGGCAGAGCCGCTGACAAAAAACAATTAAGGTCAGAAATACAGGTGGTGTTTCAAGACCCATTTTCTTCTTTGTCACCCCGCTACAGTATTGCGCAAATCGTCTCAGAAGGCTTATTACTGCATCATCCTGCCTTAAGTTCTTCTGAAGTAGAAACTCGTTTGCTTGCAGCGCTGGCAGATGTAGGTCTAACCGAGGCGCAGTTTCCCAATTTATTAGAGCGTTACCCACATGAGTTTTCTGGCGGGCAAAGACAAAGAATTGCAATAGCGCGGGCCTTAATATTAAATCCAAAAATTTTGGTTCTTGATGAACCAACCAGTGCTTTAGATCCTAGTGTGGCCCAACAGGTATTGGCTTTATTACACAATTTACAAGTTCAAAAAGGACTGAGTTATTTGTTAATTACCCATGATTTAAATGTGGTGCAAGCGATGGCGCATTGGGTGGTGGTGCTAAAGTCTGGGCAAGTGATCAAGTCACAAGCTTACTCTGCAGGGCTGTCTTTTGTTTCGGAATTGAATGAAATAGACAGTACTTTTGATTCGGCGGGTTGAAAACTCATTTTTAGTTGTATTTAATGCCAAGATACCGAAGATTTTTAGTGCTAAGGCTATACAAGTACTAGAAATTTCGTTATAATTAAGGCTGTTAGATGAAACGGGCTTCGTTTAGACGCCCTTTTTTTTTGGGTTTTGAATTTTTATTCGTTAAAAAAATTTCAAATCACCCTTAAAACCACACACTTGAGGCTAGGCGCAAGTGAATTTGTTGGTTTGTCTTCTCACCGCCTTAGGGGCGGTGAAGTCGTTTGTACTTAGCAATTTTATATTGACTAAATAAAACGGTTACGCCAAGCACAAACGGTGCTAATTTGGCATTATTTCTTCATAAAGGGCATTATCGGTGGCATTGCAAGACATAGTTTCCCAGACGGTTTCTGGCTTAGGGTATGAGTTAATCGAACTTGATCGTTCGGCGGGCGGCATGTTGCGCATTACAATCGATTTGCCATGGCAAGCCCCCGCAGCTGGCGAGGTGGTTCAAGAGCAATTTATTAATGTGGAAGACTGTGAAAAAGTCACGCGTCAATTGTTATTTGCCTTAGAGGTTGAGGCTATAGAGTTTAAACGCCTAGAAGTTTCCTCTCCTGGTATTGATCGTCTTCTTCGCAATGCCAACGATTTTAAACGTTTTGCAGGCGAAATCATTGATATCACATTAAGGCAGCCGGTAGGTGAGGCGGCCCAAGGTTTGGTCAATGCCAATCGTAAAAAATTTAGAGGTTTGTTGCAGGCCACTGAGCTAGAGCAGGAGTGGGAAATTGTTTGGCACGACGAACCTAAGGTGCCACATGCAAAACCCAACCGCAAATTAGCAGCGGGTCAAATTTCAAAATCTAAGAAAAAAGAAATTATCGATCAAGTGCTGCGTTTTAATTTAAATGAATTGCGTGATGCCCGATTGGCTCCTATTGTTGACTTTAAAGGTCGCCGATCTGCCCCAGGTTCTAGTGATGGTTTAAGTGATGCTGATGCTGCATTCGATGCAGATTCAGAATAAAAGTTTCGATATAGTTGATGCAAAAAACTAGATCTTTAAGTTCAAAATATTGTTGTGAGGGAGTTGAGTTATGAAGCACGATTTGTTGATGTTGGTTGAGGCCATCTCACACGAAAAAAGCGTTGATCCAGAGTTGGTTTTCGGTGCAGTTGAGGCTGCATTGGCGCAAGCCGCTAAAAAATTATATCAACCTAAAGAGGTTGATATTCGTGTTGCTATGAATCGCGACACAGGTGAGTATGAAACATTCCGCCGTTGGTTGGTCGTACCTAACGAAGCGGGCTTGCAAAATCCTGATCAAGAAATTTTATTATTCGAAGCGCAAGAGCAAATTTCTGATATTGAAGTTGATGACTACATCGAAGAACCTGTGGTTTCTCAACCAATTGGTCGTATTGGTGCAATGGCAGCTAAACAAGTTATTTTGCAAAAAATTCGTGACGCCGAGCGTGACATGATTTTGCAAGAGTTTTTAGCTCATGGCGATAAAATCATGGTGGGTACGGTAAAGCGTATGGACCGTGGCGATATTATTGTTGAAAGTGGACGTGTAGAAGGCCGTTTGCGTCGCACTGATTTAATCCCCAAAGAAAACTTGCGTGTATCAGACCGTGTAAAGGCCTATATTGTGGGCATTGACCCAAATGTACGCAGTGCGCCGTTAATTTTGTCACGTACTTCTCCTCAGTACATGATTGAGTTGTTTCGTAATGAAGTACCAGAAATCGAACAAGGTTTGTTGAGCATCAAATCATGCGCACGTGACCCTGGTTCGCGCGCCAAAATTGCAGTTCATGCCAATGATCAACGAGTCGATCCTATTGGTACTTGTGTGGGTGTTCGTGGTAGCCGTGTGAACGCTGTTACTAATGAGCTTGCAGGCGAGCGCGTAGATATTGTGATTTGGAGCAATGACCCCGCTCAGTTTGTGATTGGTGCATTAGCGCCTGCCAACGTAACATCTATTGTGGTTGACGAAGAGCGTCACAGTATGGACGTGGTGGTTGACGAAGAAAACTTAGCTATTGCTATTGGTCGTGGCGGTCAAAACGTCCGTTTGGCTTCTGAGTTAACCGGCTGGAAAATTAACATTCTTGATGCGGCTGAGTCAGCGCAAAAATTGGCTGATGAAGCTGAAAAGAGCCGTCAGTTGTTTATGCAAAAACTCGATGTTGATGCCGACATTGCGGATATTTTAATTGCTGAAGGCTTTACCAGTCTTGAAGAAGTGGCCTACGTACCATTGCAAGAAATGCTTGAAATTGAAAGTTTTGATGAAAGCACTGTGAATGAGTTGCGTACACGAGCTAAAGATGCTTTGCTCACGATGGAAATCGCAAGAGAAGAGGATGTCGAGGAAGTTTCTAAAGAACTTCGCGACTTAGATGGATTGACGCCTGCTTTAGCCGCCAAATTGGCTGGTGCTGGCATTCACACCCTAGACGAATTAGCTGATCTAGCGGTAGATGAACTGGTGGAGATCACCGGACAGTCTGATGAAGAGGCTAAGGCTTTGATTATGAAGGCTCGTGAGCACTGGTTTACCGGTGATAACGAAGCTTCTAAATAATCATGAAAGGGTACCCAGAATATGTCCAATACCACCGTTGCAGAATTTGCTGCTGAATTGAAAAAACCGACCGATGTTTTACTAGAGCAATTAAAAAGTGCTGGTGTAGCAAAGTCTAGCGAAAGTGATTTGTTAAATGATAATGACAAACAAGCACTTTTAAATTATTTAAAAACCAGTCATGGGACTAATTCACAAGAGCGTAAAAAAATTACGCTAGTGAAAAAATCACAGACTGAAATTAAACAAGCTGATGCCTCTGGTAAAGCCAGAACCATCTCTGTTGAAGTACGTAAAAAACGTGTATTCGTTCAGCGTGACGAGCAATCCGAAGCTGTTAGTGTACAAACCGCTTCCGAGACAGATGCAAGCCCTTCTATGAATGATGCTGAATTAGAGCGTCGTATGAAAGAGGCCGAGTTGCAAGCTGAAAAAATTCGTCTGCAAGAAGAAGAACTCGCAGAACAAAGAAGAATTGCAGCAGAAGAAGCGGCAAAAGCAAAGGCTAAAGCTGAACTTTTGGCGGCTGAAGAAGCAGCTGCAGCTAAAAAAGCAGCTGAGCAAAAATTAGCTGAGCAAAAAGCAGCAGCTGAAGAATTGGCTAAAAAAGCAGCAGAAGCCAAAGCATTACTTGAAAAAACAGCTAAAAGCAATAATAGCAATTTGGCCAATCGTCGTCCTGATGCTCAAAAAGTAGGTGCTCCAACGGGCGCATCTTTAAACGCAAATAGCAACGGTAATGGCAACCGAAATGGTCAAAAACCTAATCAGAATGCTGGCCAAAATAATAACGCAGCTCCAGCTCCTGCACCTGCTGTGGAAGTGGCAAAATCCACATTTGTACGTGTGCCAAAAACACAAATTGCGCCTATCACAACACGTGTTGATGACAATACAGATGACGTAAAAGCAGCAGACCTTCAAGAGCGTCGCCGTAAAGCGGAAGCCGAGGCAGCAGCGATTCGTTCAATGATGTCTTCACCACAACGCACAGCAGCTAAAAAAGCCGAAGCAGTTAAAGCACCTTTAACTGGTACTTTGCATAAACCTGCTGGCACACCGAATGCTAAAACCGATAAAAAACCAAATGCGAATGGTAATGGTAATACCAATACCAACGCAAATGCAAACGGTAATGCTAACGGCGTTGTCAATAAAGACAAAAAACCAGCAAACGCAGGTGCAGCAGGTGGTGCAGCAACGCCTTCAGCAGAAAAAGTAAAAGATCCAAAAGCTTCTAAATCAACTTCAGGATGGGGTAATGATCAACCCGCCAAGAAGAAAGAAATTAAAGTTCGTGGTGATGTAAATGCAAGCAAGCCAGGTGCAAATGCTTGGCGTGCAGGTGGCAATAAAGGCGGCCGTCGTGATCGTCGCGATGATACTCCGGCACCAGCACCAGCACCAGTTGAAGCTCGTGTTTTAGAAGTGCATGTACCAGAGACAATTACTGTCGCTGAATTAGCCCACAAAATGTCGATTAAAGCGTCTGAGCTCATTAAGAAATTAATGAAACTAGGTCAAATGGTAACGATTAACCAAGCGCTTGATCAAGACACAGCCATGATTTTGGTGGAAGAAATGGGTCATAAAGCATTGGCTGCAGCCCTTGATGATCCAGAAGCATTTACTGAAGAAGAAGTAGGCTTACAAACTGCAGACCTCAAACCACGTGCCCCAGTGGTGACGGTAATGGGTCACGTTGACCATGGCAAAACATCTTTACTTGACTATATTCGTCGCTCTAAAGTAGCTTCTGGTGAAGCCGGTGGTATTACTCAGCATATTGGTGCCTATCATGTTCAAACCGAACGTGGTATGGTCTCTTTCCTAGATACCCCAGGCCATGAAGCGTTTACTGCAATGCGTGCCCGTGGTGCTCAGGCAACTGATATTGTGATCTTGGTAGTAGCTGCAGATGACGGCGTAATGCCGCAAACCAAAGAGGCTATCAAGCATGCAAAAGCAGCTGGTGTGCCAATCGTGGTAGCTTTAACCAAAATTGATAAATCCGACTCTAATGCTGACCGTGTGAAACAAGAATTGGTAGCAGAAGAAGTAGTACCTGAAGAATACGGTGGTGAATCTCCGTTTGTTGGTGTATCTGCCAAAACTGGCCAAGGTATTGATGAGTTATTGGAACAAGTCTTGTTGCAAGCTGAGGTTTTAGAATTAAGAGCACCAGTCGATGCAATTGCCAAAGGCTTAGTGATTGAAGCCCAACTCGATAAGGGTCGTGGTCCAGTAGCTACAGTTTTAGTTCAGTCTGGCACTTTAAAAACAGGTGATGTGGTGTTGGCGGGTCAAACCTTTGGCCGTGTCCGTGCCATGCTTGATGAAAACGGTAAGCCAATTAAAACGGCTGGCCCATCTATCCCTGTTGAAATTCAAGGTTTAACCGAAGTACCACAAGCCGGCGATGAGTTTATGGTCTTATTAGACGAACGTCGTGCCCGTGAAATTGCCACTTATCGTGCTGGTAAATTCCGTCATACTAAATTGGCTAAACAACAAGCCGCTAAACTCGAGAACATGTTCTCTGATATGGCCGCTGGTGAAGTCAAATTGTTGCCAATTATTGTCAAGGCCGACGTACAAGGTTCACAAGAGGCTTTGGCTTCTTCCTTGTTAAAACTCTCTACTGAAGAAGTGAAAGTACAGTTGGTGTATTCTGCAGTGGGCGGTATTAGCGAGTCTGACGTGAATTTGGCAATTGCTTCTAAAGCGGTCATTATTGGCTTTAACACTCGTGCCGATGCAGGTGCTCGTAAATTAAGCGAAGCCAATGGTGTTGATATTCGTTATTACAACATTATTTATGATGCGGTCGATGATCTGAAATTGGCCTTAAGTGGT
This sequence comes from uncultured Limnohabitans sp., assembly GCA_964556425.1. Classification (GTDB taxonomy): domain Bacteria; phylum Pseudomonadota; class Gammaproteobacteria; order Burkholderiales; family Burkholderiaceae_C; genus JALQUL01. Next base: position 31,229 of record CAZKWC010000016.1, read on the forward strand.
ATGTTGACACCCGATAAGAAAGAAGAAATTATTGGTGTGGCTGAAATTCGTCAAGTCTTTAAAGTTAGTAAAATTGGTTCGATCGCAGGTTGTATGGTTACCAACGGCGTTATTCGTCGCTCTGCCAAATTACGTTTGTTGCGTAACAACGTGGTTATTTACACCGGTGAACTCGAATCTCTCAAACGTTTCAAAGATGACGTGCGTGAGGTTAAAGAGAACTTTGAATGTGGTCTTAACGTTAAAAACTACAACGACATCGTTGAAGGTGACTTGCTCGAGTTCTTTGAAATCAAAGAAGTGGCGCGTTCCATTTAATCGACCCATAGGAAAGATAAAATGGCAGCCAATAAACCGAAAAACAATCATCGCGGATTTAAAGTCGCCGATCAAATTCAGCGCGACCTTACCGAGTTGATTGCACGTGAGTTAAAAGATCCACGTGTCGGCATGGTGACTTTGCAATCTGTTGAAGTCACGCCTGACTATGCCCATGCCAAAGTTTTTTTTAGTATTCTCACTGGAGATGTAGATCAAACTTTGCTCGGCCTCAATCAAGCAGCCGGCTTTTTACGTAGTGGTTTGTTCAAGCGTTTGCATATTCATACCGTGCCTACTTTGCACTTTATTTATGACCGTACACCTGAACAAGCTGCTGATATGAACGCCTTAATTGCTAAGGCAGTTTCATCGCGCGCAAAAGAGGATTAATAGCCATGAGTACGCCACGCACAAAGGTGCCTCGGCGCCCTGTGCATGGGGTGCTTTTATTAGATAAGCCAATTGGTTTATCTAGTAACCAGGCTTTGCAGAAAGTAAAGCGTTTGTTTAGAGCTGAAAAAGCAGGTCATACTGGCACGCTAGATCCTCTTGCAACTGGTGTTTTACCTATTTGTTTTGGTGCAGCAACCAAGTTTTCTCAGTTGCATCTAGACGCCGATAAATCCTATCATGCAGTAGCCTGTTTAGGGGTGCAAACCTCTACCGGCGACGCTGAAGGTGAAGTTATTTTTAGTTCTGATCAACAGGTCACCAATGAGCAGGTTCAAGCAGTTTTAAAACAGTTTGAAGGTCCTATATTGCAGACGCCACCCATGCATAGTGCATTAAAAAAAGATGGCAAAGCCTTGTATGAATATGCTCGTGATGGTATTGAAATTGAGAGGCCAGCCAGAGCTGTCACGATATTTTCATTATCTGGTCATTTAATGTCAGAACAAGACAAAGCATTAGTTAAAGATTCTGCTGCTCAACAAGCATTAGCAGCTGGTGCATCGGCTCATGAAGCAGACAAAAAATCTGCGATTGCAGCCCAGTCCCATTTGGCAGGTCGTCAGGCAGTGTCTTTTGATGCATTGTGTAGTAAGGGCACTTATATCCGAACTTTAGGTGAAGATATTGGTGCTGCGTTGGGGCCCAAAGCCCATTTGAGTTTATTAATGCGTACCAAAACTGGTGCATTCGATTTATCGCAATGTGTTAGTTTGGCGCAGTTAGAAGCCATGTCCGAACAAGAGCGTTTAGCTTGTGTTCAAGATACCGATATGTTGCTTCAAGGTTTTACCCCAGTCTATCTTGATGAGCAAGAGGCTGCACGTTTCTTAAGCGGCATGCGCCGCCGAGGAGATTGGCCCGATGCTGAGCAAGTTGTTGTTTATGGCTTAAAACCCAAAACATTGCTGGGGACTGCACATATCAAAGCTGGGGAGTTGATTTGTGACCGATTGTTGAATCCTCAAGAAATCAGCGAGATCCTCCAGATCCGATCCATTTTGTTAGAAAGCACGCCTTTGGCGGCAGATTAAGGAAGTTAATGAGTAAGCAGATTCGAAACATTGCCATTATTGCCCACGTGGACCATGGCAAAACCACATTAGTGGATCAAATGTTACGTCAGAGTGGTACATTTCGTGAAAACGAAAAAGTGGCCGAACGTGTTATGGACAGCAATGACTTAGAGCGTGAACGCGGTATTACTATTTTGGCAAAAAACTGTGCTGTTAGCTGGAAAGAAACCCACATTAATATCGTTGACACCCCAGGCCATGCTGACTTCGGTGGTGAAGTAGAGCGTGCTTTGTCTATGGTGGACGGTGTGGTATTGTTAATTGATGCAGTAGAAGGCCCAATGCCACAAACTCGTTTTGTGACTAAAAAAGCTTTAGCATTAGGTTTAAAACCCATCGTTTTAGTCAATAAAGTGGACCGTCCTGGTTCACGTTGCGACTATGTAATCAATGCCGCTTTTGATTTGTTTGACAAATTAGGCGCTACTGAAGAACAACTTGAGTTCCCAGTGGTATATGCCTCTGGTTTAAACGGTTGGGCTAGCATGACTGAAGGCGAACGTGGTGAGCGTTGGGGCGAAACTTTAGCTCCTTTGTTTGATACCATTTTGCAACATGTTCCTGCTCATAGCGGTGATGCAACAGCACCTTTGCAATTACAAATCAGTTCACTCGATTATTCTACTTTTGTAGGTCGTATTGGTGTGGGTCGTGTGAATGCAGGTACTATTCGTCCAGGTCAAGATGTGTTGGCTATGGAAGGCCCTGACGGTAAAGCAGTTAAAGGCCGTATTAATCAAATTTTAAAATTTGAAGGTCTTGAGCGTATTCAAGCCACTGAAGCAGGTCCTGGTGACATTGTTTTAGTGAATGGTATGGACGAAATTACTATTGGTACTACCTTAACTGATATTGCCAATCCTAATCCATTACCAATGCTCACGATTGACGAGCCAACCTTGACCATGAACTTCTGCGTGAACAACTCACCGTTAGCAGGTCGTGAAGGTAAGTTTGTGACTAGCCGTCAATTGCGTGATCGTTTAACCAAAGAATTGCAAGCCAACGTTGCATTACGCGTACGTGATACCGATGAAGACGGTATTTATGAAGTGTCTGGTCGCGGTGAATTGCACTTGACCATTTTGCTTGAAAATATGCGTCGTGAAGGTTACGAGTTAGCCGTATCTAAACCGCGTGTTGTTTTCCGTGAAGTCAATGGCGAAAAACAAGAGCCAATCGAATTGTTAACCGTCGATATTGAAGAAGGCCATCAAGGCGCAGTTATGCAAGCTTTGGGCGAGCGTAAAGGTGACTTAGTGAATATGGAACCCGATGGTCGTGGCCGTGTTCGTTTAGAGTACCGTATCCCTGCTCGTGGTTTAATCGGTTTCCAAAATGAGTTCTTAAATGCAACTCGTGGTTCTGGTTT
>CAZKWC010000016.1:34547-50943 GCA_964556425.1 uncultured Limnohabitans sp.
GTGGTTTAATCGGTTTCCAAAATGAGTTCTTAAATGCAACTCGTGGTTCTGGTTTGGCCAGCAATATTTTTGATGGCTACGAAGCTTACCGTGGTGAAATTGCTAGCCGTAAAAACGGTGTGTTAATCAGCATGGATGATGGCGAGATTGTTACTTATGCTTTAGGCAAATTAGATGACCGTGGTCGTATGTTTGTTAAAGCAGGTGATCCAGTATATGAAGGTATGATTGTAGGTATTCATAGCCGTGACAACGATTTAATTGTGAATGCTGTGCGTATGAAGCAATTAACTAACTTCCGCGTAAGTGGTAAGGAAGATGCCATCAAAATTACTCCTCCAATTCAACTCAGCTTAGAGTATGCAGTAGAGTTTATTGAAGATGATGAGTTAGTCGAAATTACACCTAAGTCAATTCGTTTACGTAAACGTTATTTGAAAGAACACGATCGTAAAAAAGCAGCACGTGGTCTGTAATTTTTTATTGATTAGTTTTTTTTAAAAGCCCTTCGGGGCTTTTTTTATGGGGCTTTCTTCAACGCTTCAGTTTCTTGTATGATGGCAAGTAGTTTTTATGGTCAGTTCTTTCAATTTTCAAACCTGTTAAAGCTAGTAGTTAAAGTTGAAATGGTTATTAGCCACTGTTACTTATATTTGTTTATTGAGTAACTCTAGAAAAATTTAAAATTCATATACCTAAGGAACCTGCAGCAAAACTCTTAACCGCACTCATGGCACGGACTTGGACGATCTATTTCGTTGGCTTTTTTACCCAAAGCAATGGCTATGGATTTCAAAATCCGTCTAATAGCCCATACCAATCCATACCATGCTGGCATACCCTTGAGTTTTGTTACAGGCTCCCTAAGTACTTTTAATTGATATTGACTCTTATTATGCAAACAAATAATACCCATTTTGATTTGATACATGCCGAAGTTAAAAATGGTATTGGTCGAATTACTTTAAATCGTGCCAAATCTTTGAATGCTTTAAATTTGCCAATGGTAAGGTTTTTGAATCAAACTTTAAGCCAATGGCAACAAGATGATTTAGTCAAAGAAGTGAGGATTAGAGGTTCCAATAAAAACGGTCCATTCGGTGCTTTTTGTGCGGGTGGCGATATACGTTTTTTTCATGAAGCAGCCTGCGCAGGTAACCCAGAATTAGAGGATTTTTTTACTGAAGAATATAGTCTTAATTTTTTAATCGCTAATTACAAAAAACCATATATTGCATTCATGGACGGTATTGTAATGGGTGGAGGTATGGGTATTTCTCAAGGAGCATCGCTAAGAATTGTGACTGAAAATAGTTTATTAGCGATGCCAGAAACAGGAATTGGTTTATTCCCTGATGTGGGCGGTGGTTATTTTTTAAGCAGATGTCCTGGTTTTACAGGGGAGTTTCTTGGTTTAACTGGTCAGGTTATTAAAAGTGCAGATGCTATTGCGTTGGGCTTAGCCGATTGTTTTATTGAGAGTCATTTATTAGTAGAAATTTTTGATTCTTCAGAATTAATTTCTAAAATGCAAACCTTTGACAACAAAAACTTGCAAAAGCAGTCAGAATTGCAGTCTATTTTACTTGATCAATTGACGGATATCAATTATTGTTTTTCAGCTAAAAATATTCATGAGTTATTTGATCGTTTAAATCAATTAAAGTCAACTTGGGCGGCTGATGTCATTAGTTTGCTTGAAAAAAAATCCGCTTTAATGTTAGCGGTTAGCTTTGAGCAAATTAAACGTGCTAGAAATATGACGTTGGCTGAAGATCTCATCATGGAAAGAAACCTTGTTAGACATTGCTTTGCGACTTTACATTTGAAACGATTGGGTGCAAGCACTGAAACAGTTGAAGGGATTAGAGCTTTAGCAATTGATAAAGACCATCTTCCAAAATGGCAACCTGACCATTTAAATGGGGTGACTGAGGAAATGGTACATGGGTTTTTTAAAAGTCCTTGGCCAGATCCATTTCACCCCTTAAATCACTTGTTAGACAAAGTTTCTGAAAATTGATATTTTGTTTAAACTAGTTATTAAAAAAACATATTTGATTAATATTTGAAATAGATTTCATTTTTTAAATTTGAATGTGACTTAGATAGTGCTGTTATCCTGTGCCATGACATTTATAATGTTGTCGTTGTGTAAATAAGATAATTTTGGGGCTGTAGCCTCAATAATTAAATCGTGGCTAACTTAAATCAAACATCAATGCAATTTTTTCAACCTAAAAAAAGTATAGTCCTTATTGTTTTTTGTGCATTCGGTTGCATGCATAGTTTTGCAATGGCCGATGCATTATCAGACGTTAAAGTGCTCATTCAAGCCGGTAAATCGCAAGATGCACTTAATAAAATCAATCAAGAATTAGCTGCAAAACCTAAAGACCCTCAATTTCGATTCTTAAAAGGTGTTGTGCAAAGTGATATTGGTAGAGTGCAAGATGCTATCGTAACGTTTAGCAAATTGACTGAAGATTACCCTCGGTTGCCTGAGCCCTATAATAATTTGGCTAGCCTCTATGCGGCAACAGGACAGTATGATAGGGCGAGGGCGTCATTAGAGTCTGCCATTCGCACTAACCCAAGTTATGCGGTTGCCCATGAAAATTTAGGTGATATTTATGCTTTATTAGCAGGCCAAGCCTACAGCAAGGCACTCCAATTAGATGTGAAGAAAACTCAGGTCCAGCCAAAACTGGTGTTAATTCGAGATATTGTGAATGTTTCTAGTTTGGCACCGGGTTTAGCACCAGTTTCGGTGGCAACGGTTACACAGCCTGCCCAAACTAATTTAAAACCAGTGCTTACTTCTCAGGCTACCATCGTTGCCTCTGTGACAAAGCCCTCAAATACACAGGTAGCGATTAATAATAAGCCAAGTCCTGCTATTGCTCCTACACCCCCTGTAGCAGCTGATAATGCTAGTGCTAATGCCTTAGCAAGCAAACAAGCAGAAGCGGCAGTCTTAGCCTGGGCGAAAGCTTGGTCGAGTCAAGATATTAATGGTTATTTAAATAGTTATACCAAAGAGTATCTGCCTCCTTCAGGAGGTACTCATAAAGCTTGGGAAGAGGACCGTAAAGCTAAAATTTTGGGTAAAGCTAAAATTTCAGTGTTATTGTCTGCAGTTCAAGTGAGTTTATCTGATAACGGTAATACAGCAACTGTTAAGTTTAGACAAAATTATAGTGCTGGGGCCTTGCAAACTTCTACAAGAAAAACACTTTATCTCAATAAAGTGAATGGTCGCTGGCTAATTACCAGAGAAATTTCTGGTTAATTTTGGCATCATCATTTTCAAATTGAAGATAAGTAGTATGTTTTTGAAAATGATGCAAATGTTAGGTTTAACCAAAAATGATAAATTCAATGAATAGTGTCTTTGAAAGGGTTCTTGATTTGCTAATAGGATCTTTTACTTATCAAAAACTACAACTCTCAGGTGAAAAATGGAGCTGAAAAAAGCAAATTCTGAAGTCCAATCTTATGCATAAGTCTAAATCTAAATCTAAATCCAAATACTCTTTGTTGTACAGCTTGTGCTTGTGCTTGGCTAGTGTGGGACCTATTTTTTATAGTCCTTCACTTTTTGCAGCAAATATCAATTCTCAAGCTATTTCTCAAGATCCTGAAACTCGCCTAATTGAAGTACAAAAACTCCTCGCTGAGGGTAGATTACAGCAGGCCAAGGAAAAAGCGGAAAGCTTGATCCGCGATGTGCCTAATTTTAGAGCGGCACACTTAATTTATGGCGACATTTTAAATATTAGAAATGCCCCTATTACCACAGTGGGTGATGTGCCGGCGACTATTTCACAAAATGCAGTCAATAGTTTGCAAGGTCTTAGGGCTGAGACTAGGGCTAGGGTAGTGGGTGTTAAATATTTGCCTCCTCCTAATACCGTACCTAGTCAGCTACTACATTTGTCGAGTTTTAGTCGTCATGCGATTGTGGTTGATGCCTCTAAATCTAGGTTGTATGTTTTTGAAAATGACGGAAAAACAATTAAATTGTTAAATCATTTTTACACCACCATGGGTAAATTAGGCATTGGCAAGGTAGATGAAGGTGATCAAAAAACGCCTTTAGGCGTTTATTATATTAGTCGAACTATTGCTCAAGATAAACTTCCTACTAAATACGGCCCAGGTTATTATGGATCAGGTGCTTTAACTTTAACCTATCCTAACCCGCTTGACTTGCGCAGAGGTAAAACAGGCAGCGGCATTTGGATTCACGGAACCCCTCCCACTGAGTTTGCTCGATTTCCAAAGGCCTCTGATGGCTGTGTGGTGCTGGCTAATCCAGACTTTGAGAAAGTTAATAAATTAATTAATCCTAAAACCACCCCAGTGATTATTACTGAAAATATTAACTGGGTGAGTCCCACTATCTTAGAACCTGAACGTCGTTTATTTGCTGATACGGTACAGTTGTGGTTGGCTGCTAAATCTTCAAATCAGTTAGATAAGTTAACTTGGTTTTACGATAATAATTTTTATAATGGAAAAAACTTATCTGATTGGAAAATTGCCCTAAGAGACGATCAGGCTAAATTACAGGGAAAAGCTAGTACTGTTTCTGACTTATCTTTTGTCAGATGGCAAGACAAAGATGACATAATGGTGTTAACATATAACGAAAATTCAAGTTTTAGGAAGACGTCAGTCACGAAACGGATATATTGGATAAGAGTTGCATCTCAGTGGAAAATATTTTATGAAGGGGTAATCGGGTGATTTTCATCAAATTAACAAATCTTATATGCAGACAAACTTTAATCGTTTTAAAGTCTATTAAGGTTCATTTTTATATTTTATGTTTGTTAGTTGTAGGTGTACAGACAGTAGCCACTGCAGAACCATCCCGAGCTAAATTAAAAATTGCTACCAGTTTGGGCGATATGGTTTTTGAACTTTATCCCGAGCAAGCTCCTCAAACCATTCAACACTTTTTGCTTAATGCGAATCAAGGAATTTATGACGGCACTATTTTTCATAAGGTAGTTCCTGATTTTGTGGTCCAAGGTGGCGGTTTTGATGTCAACTTCAGAGAGCGCCCTGTCATGAAACAATTAGTTCATGAAGGGCAAGACACGATTGGCAAAGGAACTTTGCGTAACAAATATGGGGTTATTTCACTTGCTCGTGGGGCCGACAGAGACTCGGCAGGATTAGAGTTTTTTATTAATGTGGCCGACAACACCGATCTTGACCCCGTTGTCATACCGCCCGGAGATCCAGTTGCTAGTTTTGAATACAACGGTAATACTTTTAAAAATATTCCTCGTAAAGAACTTTTAAATGCAAGGCAACTATGGGGGTTTACACCTTTTGGGTCTATTATTTCGGGTCAAACAGTGCTTGAAAAAATTAGAAAAACCAACACAGGGGCATTAGGTCCATTTTCAAGTTCTGTCCCTATTGTTCCTGTCGTTATACAGTCTGTCCGCCTTACTTTTAATCCCAATAATGCTTTTGCGATCGTTCCAATTGTTAGTCCAGTGGTGAGCAATACTAATACAGCGATATCTTCTACTACACAGGTCATCGCCAATCCATTGAATAATTCGAATAATTCAGCTTCTTCTAACCCCACTAGTGCTCAGTCTAATAATGCTGCTAGCACTTCAACAGAAGCACTTAGCTCAGAAGTTTTGGTGAGCCTTGAAAAATGGGCAGAGGCATGGCGTACAAAAAATGTAGATGCTTATTTAGCTTGCTACGATAGCAATTTTAAAACCGCTAAATTTAAAACTCACGACGAGTGGGCAAGCTATCGCAAAGATAGGATTACTGAAAAGTCAAAAATTAGTGTGAAAATTGTGAACCCACAAATTAAATTAACAGGTAATAAGGCTGAAATCAAATTTGTTCAGCAGTACAGCGCTGACGCAATTAGTAGCAATAGTGTTAAATTGATTCAAATGGAAAAAATCAACAATAAATGGTGGATTACGAAAGAGGATTCTTAAAGTTCTTGCCACACAACTCAACTGTAGGTTGATATAGTACAGATTAGAACCAAAAATGAATTGGATTTCGTTTACTCATAGCTATTACTATGAGTAAAATTTAACACAATAGGCCATAAAATACTGTGCCGTGATGGTAGTTAAGAGTTTTCTTTCTAATCCTTAAGTTGGATTAAAAATAGCTCTTAACACTGGGTGCACAACTTACTTATTGAGAGTAATTGTGGCTAGCTTGGGAAAGCATTTCATGATAATCATGTGCAGATGCGATTCTTGGGTTGGTTTTATGGCAGTGGTCGGCCAAAGCACCAGTAATAATATTTTCAAAATCAGTGGTTTTGACGCCCATTTCACTTAAACCAGAGGGAAGTCCTAGTCTTTGATTCATTTCTACAATGGCGGGGCCCACATCGCTGCCCGATTGCAGTCCCATGGCTTGAGCCATACGATTTAATCGATTTTCCTTTTTTACACTAGCAGAATCTGAGTTAAAGGCAATTACCGCAGGTAAAAATACTGCATTTAAAGTGCCATGGTGTAGTCTTGGATTAATTCCACCCAAACTATGACTTAAAGAATGAACACAGCCTAAACCTTTTTGAAATGCTAAAGCGCCTTGCATACTAGCACTCATCATTTGTAATCTAGCATCTAAATCTGCTCCATTGTGAGTGGCTTTAATGATGTTTTCCCAAGCCCTTCTAAGGCCATCAAGAGCAATACCATCTGCCGGTGGATTAAATGGCGCTGCCATAAACGTTTCCATACAATGTGCTATTGCATCCATGCCAGTGGCTGCTGTTAATAAAGGAGGGAGACCTAAAGTTAAGTCAGGGTCACAAATGGCGACTTTGGGTAAAATATTCCAGCTATGAAAGCCCACTTTTCTGCCATCATCTAAAATCAAAATGGCTCCTCTAGCAACTTCACTGCCTGTGCCGGCGGTAGTAGGAATGGCGACAATTGGGGGAACCGACTGAGTAATTAAACCCGAACCACCCTCAATAGTGGCATAGGTTTTTAAAGGACCAGGGTGTGATACTGCAATTGCCACACCTTTTGCGCAATCAATAGATGAACCACCTCCGAGCGCAATAATTCCGTCGCATTGATTCAATTGATATACTTGGCAAGCCGCCCTGACAGCAGACTCAGTAGGATTAGAGGGGGTCTGATCAAATACTGTTACCGCTAGGTCTTTGATTTGAAAGAGTGCTTTGTCTAGAATGCCTGCATTTTTGATGCCAGCATCTGTCACTAATAGTGGTTTTTGAATACCTAGTTTTTGACATTCAGTTGCGAGTTGATTTAATGCGCCCGATTCAATGATAATAGAAGTCAGATATAAAATAGTTGACATATTAAAACTTAGCCTTATAAAAAATGCAAAAAAAACCACAAGATGATTACTTTACACGTTCTATTGTAGGAAACAACCTACAGGCTCGCTTAGGTGTCTCAAGCGGGATACGAGGCTTAAGAGGAGCAAGGCAGATGCGTCAAATTAAGTTATCTCGTCATGCTTGGCTTAAAGATCCGGATCGTGTGAAACTAGCTAGAAATTTAAACCTACCTTCTAGCTTCACTAGTTTTGAAGATAAAGTGGCACAAGAAACGAATCCACAATATATGCATTGGGTATTGGCAGGGGCAATAGGTTTAGTTTTAATAGGGCTTGGTTGGTGGTTTTTGTAAAATTACCGTTAATGAATGGCTCAAAATCGATAGTAGAAACGAATAATTAAAGCTATATGGAGCCAAAAACCTCTGCATCTAGTATTAAAACTTCATTTTTACCCTGTTTTTTATTGAGTTATTCAGCTTCACTGTTGTCCATAATGATGAATTGGGTGCTTGTAAAGCCACTCAATCAACCAAGCTCGTATAATAAAAGTTATTCGGTTGCTGGTTTTTTCCATTTTAATTGAAATTGTAGTGCTGATTAAAACGGTCTAGTTTGCAGAGTTTTAAGTTAAAAGTGTGTTTGTCGGGTGAAAGTTGGAGTCCTCGGGCCCTTTAAGTAACGCTTTGAAATTTGCTAAAGCTTTAACCAATAGTCGATAAAAGTGTTGATGCTAGATTTGCATCTGGATGAAACAAAATAAGGAAATGTTGAATTGAGTAATGCTACACAAGAAGATGTATTACACATCGATCCAGTTCGTATGAATTTGGTAAACCGTATTGCTTCAGGATCGATTGCCCAAGGTAATTTAGCATTTGCGGGAGGCCTTTTATTACAGGGTCAGTGGGTAGGCAATGGAATGGTGAAGGGCTCGCTAGTAGTCTGGCATGACGCCTTATTAACAGGGCATTTTAAAATTGAAGGTGATTTATACGTTTTTGGTCAATTAGGTGAAAGAAGTGCTGGCTCGATTGAAACCGTCATCGAGTGTGGTGGCACCACTTATATGGCGAGTACTGCCCAGTCTTCGGCCAAAATTTTAACGGTTCATTTAAAACTTTATGATGGAGCCAATATTGGTGGCGTCATCAAAACAATGAAGGGCGCCGTTTCACGTAAGCATTTTAGGGCTTAGTTGAAAGTCAAAAATGAGTCTGAGGCCAAGTACTTAGTAACAAAGTTATTCCATTTCAAATTGACTAAAGAATTGATTTTCCTGAAAAAATTTTATTGTGTTCTTAGCAAATGGGTCGTACCTGAAGGGCGGCTTAAGTTTGTACACAAATGGAACTGTTTTTAACAATCAAACAGAAAAATATTCTTGTTCGTTCTAAAACTTTATTTTTATTTGATAATTTTTACTGTTTTACTCTACTTTACAAATTAATTTCGCTATGATATTGAAATGATAGGTAATTACAAATTATTGTGTAAAAATGTTAATTTTTGAGGTGTTCATTACAGATGAGCACTTGTTCACACAATTGGTTTAAATTTTTGAATCATTTTTAGTCATATTACTGAGTGAATTATTGCTTTAAGGCAGATGTAGCAAAACTCTTAGTCAGATGCGTGGTAATAGCGAGTTAGTTCAATTTTTTTGTTTTTCACTTATAGCATCGGCTACGTGTCAGCCAATAGAGTCGAACAGCTAGTTTTAATTCCAAACATGTTTGAATGTCTTGGGTTGAGCTGCACACTCCTTAACTTATTGATTAAAAATCAGTAAAATACCATTTAAAACCTAGTTATTAAGATAGAGAGGAATTGAATTTATGGATAGAGATGATGTTTTATCTCCACAAATACCTGAGTGGCTCAGTAACGATAGAAAAACCGAACTCAATCTTAATGAAACTGGTTCAGTTCTTCTCGGTAATGCCATGCCTCCCATGGGCAATATTCCCCTATTAACTGACGAAATTGTTTTACCAATTCAACCACCCAAAAACAAGGAGCTCGGTATTTTTGCTAGCCCCGAGAATATTAATACGGGTTTGGTTACCGTTAGTTCAATAGATAGTGGTTGGTTTTTTAAAGGGACCGCTTTAATTTCTGGGGGTTGTACGATTGCAGGTCAATTTGATGGTGCAATTGAAGAAGTATTTGGTAGTTCTGCTTCAGTTATCATTACCGAAACTGGCAATGTTAACGCTGATATTACGGCTAGTTCTGTTTCTATTATGGGAACATACAGTGGAAATTTAGACGCTAGCGGTGGAAAAGTAGAGTTGCATTCTGGCTCAGTAATTGCAGGCCATGTGAAGTATGGACAATTACAGGTAAATGGTGCAGATTTAAATGCCACACTTGAGCGTGTTTCTTCGCGTCATGCTAAATAAAATTCATATTTAAAGTGACAGGATGATAGAAAGTTCAAATCCCAAGCAATTACTTAGTGCAGAGCAACTTCGTCAAAAAGCGATTCGACAGGCCGATGTACGTGGTCGAAAACTTGCTTTTAGGAGAATGCTATGGCGGTATTTTACTTGGATTTCTTGGTCATGGATATTGCCAAGTATTGGAAGCTTAACGCTTGTTTTGGTAATGGTTTTAATGCTTTGGCAAGGTCCCAAAGTAGCATATGCCAGTTTTTTAAACTGGATAGGTTTTGCTACACCTACTGTTATTTCCTATGAAACAAAAAAACCAAACCCTATTCCTGCCGACTCCAAAGAGATAAAAATATTATCGACCGATACTTCTCTAAGTGATTTTTCTATCCAGCTATTAAAACAAGAACAGTTGGAAGAGGAATTAAGTCAAGCGCAAGAGGCAAAACTGAACCAAAATCAAAACGATAACAACATTATTCCTGCTAGCTTGAGGCCTGAAACACCTAAGAATTTAAATCAACAGTCTTTTAAATCGAATGAATCTAATAAAGTAAATAAAGTCGATGTACCACGCCAGAAGTTAGACAATTCTCATAATGGTGCTAAGTCTTCAACCCCTGTAAAAAACAAAGAAATAAAAAACAACAAAAATGTGAAAGATGCTTCAACTGTGAAGGATAAAAATAAATAGTGGAGTAGCCTAGTCTAAGGATTTTTTTAATAAACACCAAGCGATGAAAATATTTGTTTTTTTATTCACTTATTAGCAAGGAAAAAAATCAAAAACTTAGTATTTTTAAAGTCAAAAGCCAAAATAATGACTTTAAAAGTATCAAGGCAATTTTAAAAGCTTGTTATTAAGACTTTAAAAAGAAGTAAAAATTTTCTAGCTTAATTCGATTATCAAGGAGTTATTGTGAACGATAAATCATTACCTGTTGCATTTGCACCGCGTTTAGTATCTGGTGAAAGACTAGGGGCAATTACAAGTTTAATTGGTGAGGGAGCTCAGTTTGAGGGCGATTTTCAAACCAGTCGTGACCTTGGATTACGAGTTGATGGTCGCCTAAAAGGCGCAATTCGTTTTGACAAAGGAGGTGCTGTACACATTGGTCCTTCTGGAGTGGTTGAAAATACTGTGATTGAAGCCGATCATGTATTTATTGAGGGCAAAGTATCAGGCTCGATTATTGCAAGAAAAACTTTGGAGCTGAGTGGCACGTCCACCTTAATTGGTGATGCTGCTTATGACACTTTGTTAGACATCCATCCTAGAGCCAAAGTAAGAGGAAAGCTAGAATATCGAGGTGATCTCGAAGGTTTGTCTAACGGTTTACGCTAATTTAAAGTAAGTCGATTAAGCACTTTATTCATTGTTCTTGGGTATTAAGGTGTTAGTAAAAAAAAGGTCAAACCCAGCAAGTTTTTCAATTTGTGGTTGACCTTTTTTCCATTATTTAAGTTGGGATTCTGCGAGACTTCATTGCTCTTTCGACCTCACGTTTACCCTCTCGGTCTTGAATGGTATTGCGTTTGTCGTGTTCTGCTTTACCTCTTGCAAGCGCAATTTCACATTTTACTCGGCCATTTTTCCAGTGCAAGTTAACTGGCACGAGGGTATAGCCTTTTTGGTCAATTTTAACAATCAGCTTTTCAATTTGCTCTTTGTGGAGCAATAATTTTCTAGTGCGGGTTATATCTGGGTTGACATGAGTAGAGGCGGTGTGCAGTGCATTTATTTGGCAACCAATCAAAAACAATTCACCATTTCGTGCCATGATGTATCCGTCTGTTAGTTGTACCTTACCGCTTCTTAAAGATTTAACTTCCCAACCATCAAGAACTAAACCAGCTTCTAATTTTTCTTCAAAAAAATAGTTATAGGCTGCCTTTTTATTATCGGCAATGCGGCTGTCGTTGGCGACTTTATTAGATTTTGCTTGGGTCATATGACAAATAATTAACTTTTGAATAAATGGGAAAATAAACTGGTGCTTAAGAAGTCTTACTGGAACTATTATGAACCATTAATCATGTAGGATTGAAAAAAATGACCTCGTAACATAACTCTTCAACATATTGGTGTCATGGAGAGTTTGGCCAATTGGATTCATTTTTTACTCATCACATTGGCTGAGTGTTTTCCAATCTGCTTAATAGCTTGTTGAAATTTCTTAGTTTTGCTACCCAACCATTAAAGACAGATACAGATTGTAGAGTTCATTTCATCGAAAGAAATAGGCATGACTGTTATTTTCAAAGCCAATTCTCTTTATGTTATTTAGAAATAAACAGTTTACTTGGCTTTAAATGGTTTTTGCATTTTTTAAATTCACCGACATTACAATATAGCTAGTTTTAAATCATGTGGTGGCTACTCCAATAGCCTCAGTCAAGAGTCACAAGCATAAAATAAAAAAGAATGAAAATATGAAAACCATTGAAAAATCTATTTTAGTTTTGCACAGTGCGCAACAAATGTTCGATTTAGTGAGTGCAGTTGATCGTTATGCGGAGTTTTTGCCCTGGTGTTCATCGGCCCGCATTGTGAGCCTTCATGAAGATGGTATGACAGCGGAAATTGGAATGGCGTATGGCAAGTTAACTCAATCTTTTACAACCCGCAATACTCATATCGAAGGTCGTGAAATCCACTTAAAACTAGTGAAAGGACCTTTTAGTCAATTAGAGGGAACTTGGCGTTTTATTCCGTTAGGTGAAGCACAAGACAACACTTGTAAAACCGAATTTAGCATTAGCTATGCAACAGAAAATAGTATTTTAGGTAAATTAATAGCGCCCTTTTTTGACAAAATTGCAGCTAGTTTGGTAGATGCCTTCTACAATCGAGCCAATGCTATTTATGATTAATGAATGGTGTGTCAATTAGTAGAGAATTACTAGTGCGTATTCAAGGATGAGGCCTGGGCATTTTAATTTTTATGGTTTTTCACCAAAAAAATAGCCAAAGGTGAGCAAAACTTTCCTATTTGCCTAAAGCAGTTGTACCGTTTCTGAGTATCTACGATTTTGGCGACTGGTTTTTTGCTAGCCCTGGGTAGGGTGCTGATAAATGCAAAGTTATGTTTAAAAAATGGTGGCTGTAATGATTGCATCACTGTTATCCTAAGCAATATCAATTTCATGTAGGATTGATACAATTTTAAAAGGCCAAAGCCTTGTTTTTTTAGGTGTTGTAAATGAGTAGTAGGATTGAAGTCGAAATAGTAATAAGTACCAGTCCAAGAACGGTGCAGCAGCAATTGTTTCAAATTCATTGTGATAGTCAGTTGAGTCATTTACTCAATAGCGCAGAAGTGCAGAATTTTTTAGACTTACATGGGTTGAAGCTTCATGAATTGAAAGCTTCTTGCTGGGGGCAAAAAATTTCCAACAACCAAAATTTATCGACTGGCGACAGAATTGAATTGTGCCGTGAATTAAGAGTGGACCCCAAAGTTGCAAGACGAGAAAGATTTGAAAAACAAGGCAAACGTGGTGCTGGTTTGTTTTCATTGGCAGGAAAGAAAAAAACTACCAATAGCTCCCTTTTGGAAGGCTTATAGTCGTTGGCGAATAGGGTGCTAGTTGCCGTATTCAAATGATTTTTAGTTGACGGAATGTGCAAGTAACAACCGAAAAAATGAAATGCGCAATGCTAATGTTAAAAAAGCAGCAAAATCACATAATTGATTTCGCTGCTTTATTAAATTAGTGGTTATAAAGTCAATTGCCTAATCGTGAGAGTTTAACAATCGGTTTCTACTACCTTTTGTTTGTTTTTAACTTCTTCGGCACGTTTTTTATCATCCATAAATTCGCGTTCGCCTTTATCATTAAAAACCGCAATTCGTGCACCAGAACGTAAACCAGCTAATTCTTGTTTAGCATATTTACAACGTTCAGCCTTGGCTGCCTTTTGCTTTTCTAACAACGCTTTTTGGGCTTCTAGTTGCTTAGCTTCTTGCGAAGAGCTTGTCGCACTTGCCGCATTTTTTGCTACAGCGCCTTCTTTTTTATCTGCAGCGCTAGAGGAGGGACTAGTAGTGGGAGCCGTATAAGCTTGTGCGTTAGGTCTTTTTAAGACGTTTTTGTCGGGAATGCCACTAGGTGGAGCTTGATCGCTATAAACTTTAGTACCGTTGGCATCAATCCATAGCCACTGGGCCGAACAAGTACCACTTACTAGGGCAAGGCTTAAAAATAAACAAGAATAAAGTGTTTTCATAGCGTAAGTTTAGCGTGAAGCGTATAAAAAATATTCAATTTTTACTAAAACGGCTTAAAAAATTTGAAAAAATACCGTTATTGACGAGTAAAATATGTCTTTTGGAGCTTATACATGCGCCTTTTAGGTAACGCGCTGACCTTCGACGACGTTCTGTTGGTACCAGCATTCTCTCAAGTCCTTCCCAAGGACGCTTCTCTCGCCACCCAATTTACCCGTAATATCGCCCTTAATTTGCCTTTAGTGTCGGCCGCCATGGATACCGTCACTGAAGCTCGTTTGGCTATTGCGATTGCCCAAGAGGGTGGTATTGGTGTAATTCATAAAAACTTGACCGCTCAGCAACAAGCCAAAGAAGTGGCCAAAGTTAAGCGTTATGAGTCTGGTGTTTTACGTGACCCTGTGGTCATTTCACCCACTACAAGTGTTAGACAAGTGTTAGATATGTCTGAGCAATTAGGCATTTCTGGTTTCCCTGTTATTGACCAAGGCAAGGTGGTCGGTATTGTAACGGGGCGTGATTTACGCTTTGAAACTCGCTACGATTTACCAGTGAGTCAAATTATGACTCCCAAAGAAAAATTAGTCACTGTGCCTGAAGGTACAACTTTGGTTGAGGCTAAATCTTTACTCAACAAATACAAACTCGAACGTTTGTTAGTCGTGAATAATGATTTTGTTTTAAAAGGTCTTATTACAGTTAAAGACATTACCAAACAAACTAGTTTTCCAAATGCTGCACGTGATTCACAAGGTCAACTTCGTGTTGCAGCAGCTGTTGGCGTAGGTGATGGCACAGAAGAGCGTGTAGAGGCCTTAGTCAAAGCCGGTGTAGATGCGATTGTGGTTGATACAGCGCACGGTCATAGCAAAGGCGTAATAGAGCGTGTACGTTGGGTTAAGCAAAACTATCCGCACATTGATGTGATTGGCGGTAATATTGCTACTGGTGCTGCGGCATTAGCCTTGGTAGAGGCGGGTGCAGATGCCGTAAAAGTGGGTATTGGCCCTGGCAGTATTTGCACTACGCGTATTGTGGCTGGTGTTGGAGTGCCTCAAATTACTGCTGTTGATAATGTAGCGACCGCTTTAAAAGGCACGGGTGTACCGTTAATCGCTGACGGCGGTGTTCGATACAGTGGCGATATCGCCAAAGCAATCGCCGCAGGCGCTAGCACCATCATGATGGGTGGTATGTTTGCCGGCACTGAAGAATCCCCTGGAGATATCGTTTTATTCCAAGGTCGTAGCTACAAGAGTTACCGTGGTATGGGCAGTATAGGCGCAATGCAACAAGGCAGTGCAGACCGTTATTTCCAAGAAGCTAGCACCACCAACCCTAACGCTGATAAATTAGTGCCTGAGGGCATTGAAGGCCGAGTACCCTACAAAGGCTCTATGGTATCTATTGTTTATCAAATGGCTGGTGGCTTACGCGCGAGTATGGGATATTGTGGTTGTGCCAGCATTGCTGAAATGCAAAACAAGGCAGAGTTTGTACAAATTACGGCAGCGGGTATGCGCGAAAGCCATGTCCATGATGTACAAATCACTACTGAAGCACCTAACTATCGAGCCGAATAAAGGCTTTTAAAAGGCTAAAGCAAGTTGTTTTGCTTTAGCCTTTGTTATTTTTATTCATATTATTGTTTTTTTGAGTGATGGCTTTCCCATCATCTGCAAAAAATCCTATCGTTTATTTATCTATATCTACCCATCCCCATGCATCAGAAAATTCTTATTCTTGATTTTGGCTCACAAGTCACTCAATTAATCGCTAGACGTGTTCGTGAAGCTCATGTTTTTTGTGAAGTTCACCCTTGTGACGTGAGCAATGAATGGGTGGCAGAGTACACCAAAGATGGATCAGTTAAAGGGGTGATTTTGTCAGGCAGTCATGCCAGCGTTTATGAAGATGAAACTGATAAAGCACCACAGGCTATTTTTGAGCTGGGTGTGCCGGTTTTAGGTATTTGTTATGGTATGCAAACCATGGCAGCACAATTGGGTGGCAAAGTAGAAGCTGGCAAAACCCGTGAGTTTGGTTCAGCTCAAGTAAGAGCCCATGGTCATACCGCTTTATTAAATAATATTGCCGACTTTACCACCGAAGATGGAAAAGGCATGTTAGATGTATGGATGAGTCACGGTGATAAAGTCACCGAGTTACCACCAGGATTTAAACTCATGGCTAGCAACGATGCTTGCCCAATTGCTGGTATGGCAGACGAAACCCGTCATTTTTATGCAGTGCAATTCCATCCAGAAGTTACCCACACCATTCAAGGTAGTGCCATCTTAAATCGTTTTGTACTTGATATTTGTGGCACTAAGGCTGACTGGATTATGGGCGACTATATCGCAGAAGCAGTGGCTAAAATCAAAGCACAAGTCGGCGATGAAGATGTTATTTTAGGTTTATCGGGCGGGGTCGACTCAT
>CAZKWC010000017.1:0-6979 GCA_964556425.1 uncultured Limnohabitans sp.
GCAAACAACTCATCTATTAAGGTTTGTTGCTTGCTGAGCCTGCTATTCTATACTGAAATAAACTACTTTTGCAATAGTCATTCACTTAATTGTAATTATTTAGCGATTTATTCCTTTAGCGCCCCCAAAAATTTATTTTCAAATCATAGACTTATGATTTTTGTGTTTTTATTTGCTTTTTGGGATGTTGGTGTACTTAATTGAAGCACTATTCGTCTCTTTTTTAACTTCGGCACACCTTATTTTTTTGATAACTAGCTATTTTTATCGTTTAAATTGTAAAAACTGAATCTAGGCGCGCACTATTCCTGTAGGACTGCTGTTGTAAACATCTATATATATAAGTATGGTTTGTGGGCAAAACTCTCTTGCTTGTTTTAGTCCCTTGAAAAACCGCCATATTTGACAAAAAACTAACCGTCACTTTAAAAGGGCCCCTTATTGAAGCAAAAAGGGGCTTTGACATTGAATGAATACGCTGTAGTGAGGGACTTATTTAAGTTCGTTTGGCCAATAATGCACTAGCGGCTCTGGATTGGGTTTTGCGATTCAGAAATTGACTAATCATTTGACCTGCATCTATTAACTTTTCTAAGTTAATGCCGGTTTCAATACCCATACCCTCTAACATATACACCACATCTTCTGTCGCTACATTACCGGTTGCCCCTTTTGCATAGGGACAACCGCCTAAACCAGCCACTGATGTATCGAACTGCCAGACACCTAATTGCATGCTGGCCAGTGTGTTGGCTAATGCTTGGCCATAGGTGTCATGAAAATGACCTGATATTTGATCAATAGAATAATGTTTTAAAGTAGCCTCTATAGCTTTTTGTACTTTATAAGGTGTACCTACACCAATAGTGTCGGCTACCCCTACATGTTCTACGCCTATTTCTTTCATTAATTTGGCTAACATTTCTACACGGGCAGGTGCAATTTCTCCTTCATAAGGGCAGCCTACAGTGCAAGACATTGCTCCTCTAACGCTTATTCCCGCTTGTTTAGCTGCCTCTACTACTGGTCTGAAGCGTTCTATACTTTCCTCTATAGAACAATTAATGTTTTTTTGACTAAATGCCTCACTGGCAGCACCAAATACGACGATTTCATCTGGCTGACTTGATAAGGCAGCTTGAAAACCCAGCATATTAGGTGTTAAGACCGAATAACGCACACCCACTTTTCTTTCGATGGCCGCCATTACCGCACTATTGTCTGCCATTTGAGGCACCCATTTAGGACTGACAAAACTGGTGACCTCAATTTCGGTAAGGCCTGCATCTTGCAACATATGTACCAAAGCCACTTTTACTTCAGTGGGCACTGCCTGTTTTTCGTTCTGCAAGCCGTCTCTTGGGCCAACATCGACTAGTTTTACTTTAGAGGGATAAGACATATAGATACTTTCAAGATGGGGCTTTTTACTAATTACATGAATGGGAATATGCTAATTGACGCTTACGTAAACGTCAATCACTAGATACAACAATTCTAATTTTTTCGATGAATTAGGGATCTTGCTACTTGTATAGCTACTGAACAATCGTTTAGTATTACCAATAGTTCATCTATTTTAAAAATAGAGACTTAGTCAATATGAACTAAGCCATTGTAAAAGTCTGTGCAGCTCAGCTCCATAAAAGCCTAGTTCAGCGCTAAAGGCTTGCGTCCATCAAGTTATTAACAAGCTTTGATATTAAAAGAGATACCGAGCTTTTTCTTTCTTGAAATTAACCACACTCATTTGAAGATATTGATTTGCCATGTTGAACTCTATTCTTTCCCACAGCTCACTTGTTAATCATCAAAAAACAGCGGGTCAAGCGCTTGTTGCTCTGTTAGCCCAATATGGCGTGCGTACTGTTTTTGGTATTCCTGGAGTACACACCCTAGAACTGTACAGAGGTTTACCTGGCTCAGGTATTAGACATGTGTTAACAAGGCACGAACAAGGGGCTGCTTTTATGGCCGATGGCATGGCAAGAAGCACTGGGCAAGTGGGGGTTTGCTTTTTAATTTCTGGCCCCGGTGTGAGCAATGCCTGTACGGCGATTGGACAAGCCTATTCCGACTCTGTGCCTATGCTGGTAATTTCGAGTGTGAATCAGGTGGAAACGCTAGGCAAAGGTTGGGGGTTTTTGCATGAATGTAAAAATCAAACTTTGTTAACCCAAGGAATAACAGCATTTTCTGCAATTGCCATGCACGAAAAAGAAATTCCCGAGTTAATAGCCAAAGCCTTTGATGTTTTTAAAAGCGAAAGGCCAAGACCGGTTCATATCTCTATTCCAATTGATGTTTTGGCCACTCTAGTTGAGCATGATTGGAGCCAAGACATCCCCACTTATGTAACTGCCCCGATGGCGGCTAAAGTCGATTTAATGGCTGCTTGTGAGCTGATTCAAAAATCAAAGCAAGTGGTATTGATTGTGGGCGGAGGTGCTAGTTTGGCTGGAGATGCTATTTTAGAATTAGCTCAAAAAACACAAGCCCAAGTGCTCACTACGGTAGCTGGTAAAGGGATTGTGAATCACGAGTATGCACATCTCAAGGGAAGTATTTTGTGCTTAAGCGCAGGATGGGAAATAGTGGCTAATGCTGATTTAGTCATTGCAATAGGCACCGAGTTGGCTGAAACCGATTTTTGGCGCGATCGAATTGATATCAATGGCCAATTAATTCGAATTGATATAGATGCATCTTGTTTTACTGGTCGTTATGACTGCACCATCGGTTTACATGGTGATGCAAAAGTCACGCTAGAGGCATTAAATACTCTCATTCCAATTACAAGTGATATTAGAACTTCGAAGTCAGACTCGATACGTTCAGAAATTACCAATAGCTTAGAGCCGCTTCAACAGCAACATCTACAAATTATTGAAACCGTTTTGAAGGTATTGCCAGCTAATGCGGTGGTGAGCTCTGACATGACGCAGTTAGCCTATAGCGCTAACTATTTAATGCCTATGAAACAAGCAAGGCGCTGGTTACATCCTACTGGTTATGGCACCTTAGGTTTTGCATTGCCCGCTGGTATTGGAGCACAAATTGCCTGTGAGACCGACCCCGTATTAGTTATTGTTGGTGACGGCGGCATTTTATATACCCTCACTGAATTGGCCACTGCTCACGAGGAAGTAAAAGGCGCTCTCGTTATATTACTTTGGAACAATCAAGCTTTAGGTCAAATTAGAGATGATATGTTGGCTCGTAATATTGAGCCTATTGGTGTATTGCCCAAAGCACCTCGCTTTGAAGATTTATGTAAAGGCTTTAATTGCCCTTATGCAAATGCACAAAACCTTTCTCATTTGCAAGAATTGTTAAAAATTGGCTTTGCAGGCAAAGGGCCTTTTTTAATTGAACTCACGCCCCAAGCTATTAAGGATTAACTAATGCGCTATTCTGATTTAACCACTCGTATTGCAGGAGAAGGTTCTGCTGCTTGGGACTTGCATTTTGAAGCGATGCAACGCAAAAATAATGGCGAAGCGATTACTGTTTTATCGGTGGGTGACCCTGATTTTTTTACCCCTACACCCATTGTAGAAGCTGCTATTGAAAGCCTGCGTGCAGGAGACACTCATTATGCAGCCATATTGGGTATTTCTAGGCTTAGACAAGCCATTGCTAAACGTTTTAGCCAAGAAAGCGGTATAGCAACCCAAGAAAACCAAATTGCGGTTTTAGCAGGAGGACAGTGTGCATTATTTGGTGTAGTGCATTGTGTACTTAATCCACTTGATGAAGTGATTGTGATAGATCCCACCTATGTGACCTACGAAGGTGTGTTCGGAGCCTGTGGCGCACAAATGGTAAAAGTGCCAGCTAAAGTTGAAAATGATTTTGTAGTACAAGCGGCCGATATAGCCACTGCTATTACCCCAAAAACCAAAGCCATTCTAATTAATTCGCCGCAAAATCCTACCGGTGCAGTAATTCCAAGAGACACCTGGCTAGCGATTGCTCAATTATGTTGTGAGCATGATTTATGGTTGATTTCTGATGAAGTTTATAGCAGTTTGGTATACGAGGGTGAGCATATTCATCCAGCCACACTACCCGGTATGGCGCAAAGAACAGCCACCATTAATAGTCTGTCTAAATCACATGCCATGACAGGTTGGCGTTTAGGTTGGGTAGTAGGCCCAACTGAACTAATGACTCATCTGGAAAACCTAGGCTTAAGCATGCTTTATGGTTGCCCTGAGTTTATTCAAAAGGCCGCTTGTGTGGCACTTGAATCTGACCTGAGTGAAACCATTGAAATGCGTCAGCAATATAAGCTTCGCAGCCAATCGGTTACACATGCTTTAGCTGATGCGGTGGGAGCCATTGTTTTTAAACCCAAAGCAGGTATGTTTGTGATGTTGGATATTAGACCCACAGGTCTGAATGCCCATCAATTTGCTAGACGTTTATTAGATGAGTGGGGAGTTTCGGTATTAGTTGGTGACGCATTTGGTCGTCAAACTGAAGGCTTTGTGAGAATTGGTTTGGTAGAACCTGTACCTGTGTTATTAGACGCCTGCGAAAAAATAAAGCAGTTGACCAAAGCTCTTAGTCGTGAAAAATAAAATTTGAAATAATTGTGTGTGGCTGGCTTTTGAAGTGAGCCTCGCACAATAGATTAACTCATACTAGCTTGTGTTCTATTGGGTACTTTTTTCTCAAGCATAGAAAATAGTTTTTCTATGATCCAAGCCAACACCATATACACAAGGGCTACTGTAATGAGCGGTTCATAGGTAATAAGGGTTTGCGCTCGAACAAAATTAGCACTACCTAATAAATCAGTTACCGCTACTGTCGAAGCTAATGCAGTGGACTTTAATAACAATACAGTTTCACCAGCTAAGGTAGGAAGCATTAAATGAATTGCTCTTGGAAACCAAATGCGCCGCATCACAATGAGCTTAGACATACCCAGCGCCCTCGCTGCCTCTAACTCACCTCTAGGTACCGCTTTTAAACCAGAGCGAATCACCTCTCCAACATAAGCTCCGACACTTAAAATAAGAGCTAAAGCAATATACCAAAAACCTTCACGTAAATATTGCCACATCCAACTCTCTTGCAAAAGAGGCCACTCTGAAAACCAACTACCCAAGCCATAATACAAAATAAAAATTTGTACCAGTAGTGGTGTACCTCTAATAAGTTGGGTAAAACAAAGCGCTGGCCAAGCTATCCATTTCACTTTTGACAGTCTTGCAAATCCAACTGCAGCCGCTAATAAAAACCCAAAAAATGCACTAATCAATAAGAGTTGAATCGTAACTGAAATTCCCTCTATGAATAATTCGCTGTATTCTAATACCCATTCAAAATTCAACATTTTTTATTAGCCCTGCATGAATTAGTTAGATGAACTTGAAGGTAACCAACGAGATAATTTATTTTCAAACCACTTCAATAACAAAGATGATAGAAGTGTAAAAATAAGATATATAGCCCCAGCTAAGACATAAAACACAAAATAATGTTTAGTAGTGCCAGCTGCTTGCTTGGCAGTAAATAATAGTTCGCTATAACCCACCACACTAATAAGAGCGCTGTCTTTAATAAGAATAAGCCACAAATTAGACAAGCCTCCAATAGCATAGGGCATCATGGCGGGCAAAATAATTCTTCGAGTGTACAAATGAGCAGGCATTGCCAATGCTCTAGCAGCTTCAATTTGGCCAAAGGGGACTGCTAAGATAGCACCACGTAATATTTCCGCAATATAAGCTCCTTGGACAATACCCAAAACAACTACGGCAACCGCAAAACCATTGATTTCGAGGTTTTCATATCCTAGGCCTTGGGCTATTTGATTGATTAAATCGGAGCCCGCGTAATACAACAAAAGAATGAGTAATAACTCAGGCACCGAGCGACAAATAGTGGTGTAGCTATTGGCAATACCTTGCCCTACTGCCCCCGCTTTTAATTTCACTAATGCGACCGCTAAACCAATTACTAAACCGATTAAAAAAGCACCTACTGAAATCTGTAAGGTAACCACAGCACCTTGCATTAAAGCTGGCATCCACTCGATGGCACTGTTGAGCCAAACATTATTTTCAAACATAGGTACTTGACTCATTAACAATATTTATAAGAAGCTGCACAAGCGGTTAAATCAAAATCAAAATATTTGGCCTGAATGGCTTTAAATTCTCCCGAACTATTGACCAACCGAATCGCATCATCAATTTTTTTCTTTAGATCGGCATCTTGTTTACGCAATCCCGCTCCTATACCAGGTCCAAAAATAGCGTCTCTTGGTGCATAACCTTTTTTCTCTATTTTGCTACCTGCTTGTGTTTTTAAATACTCATAAACACCGGTTTCATCTGCTAACTGCAAATGAATTCTGCCAGCTGATAGGTCAGCATTGACTTCATCTTGAGTGTTATAAATTTTAATTTTTGAAGTACTAGCATAATATTTTTTTAGGAAATCTGCATTAGGTGTGGAGATTTGAACACCTATGGTTTTACCCTTCAAATCGTTAGGTTGAGTCCCTCTGAGTTCCAGTTTTTTAGCCCCCAAAAATACAATGTGTGTGTAGTAATAGGGTATAGAAAAAGCAATGGTTTTTTCACGCTCTTTCGTAATACTCATTGAGTTGAAAATAACATCAATTTTTCTAGTAGTGAGGGCAGGAATAATACCGTCCCAAGCAGTTTCTACCATCGTACATTTCGCATTAATTTTTTGACAGATGGAGTTGATCAAGTCCACCTCAAAGCCAGTCCACTGGCCATTGGAAGCCTTCACGGTAAATGGTGGATAAGGCTCAGCAGCAATACCGATTTTTAAATTCAATGTTTGTGCCGATGCATAGCTGGCCGCTGAACATACCAATAAAACGCTTGCTTTTAAAATAGACTTCAATAACATAATTTTCCTCAATTGGATGAGTCATTAAATGACAAAATGAATATACGCTCGCATTTAATCTTATGTTATTTATGATCGA
>CAZKWC010000017.1:7079-11869 GCA_964556425.1 uncultured Limnohabitans sp.
TTAAATGACAAAATGAATATACGCTCGCATTTAATCTTATGTTATTTATGATCGATAATTTCAATATTAGTAACAACCAGTACTATCTAATTACCAACTAGTTCATTTTTTATCTAACTTTAGACAAATACATATGAACAACTAAGTCGCTGAACTCTTTACTACAAGCGAATACCGGCGTTATTCAATTCAGCACTTAGCTCCCCTGTTCCTCTGTTCATTAATAAGATAGAGTGATCCACTTAAGCAAGTTGTAGCAAAACTTTTAAGCGCACGCCCTTTAAGTTTTGCTATTGCTTATTTAACGAGCAGTTAAATCGAAATCAAAATATTTGGCTTGAATCGTTTTGAATTCACCTGAACTGTTTAATGCCTTAATCGCTTCATCCATTTTTTTCTTTAAATCGGCATCTTGTTTACGTAAACCTGCACCAATTCCAGTACCAAAAATTGGATCTTTTGGAGCCAAACCTTTTTTCTCGATTTTGCTACCTGCTGGTGATTTTAAATAATCATAGACACCTGTTTCATCGGCCAATTGCAAATCAATACGGCCTGCAGTGAGGTCAGCATTGACTTCATCTTGGGTGTTATAGATTTTAATTTTGGCGGTTTTAGAATAATATTTTTTTAAGAAATCAGCGTTCGGTGTAGAGGTTTGTGTGCCAATGGTTTTACCCTTTAAATCCTCTGGCTTAATACCTGCCACTTTTAAGCTTTTACCACCTAAAAATACCACTGGGGTATAGTAATAAGGAGCAGAGAAAGCAATGGTTTTTTCGCGCTCGGGGGTAATGCTCATTGAGTTAAAAATCACATCGATTTTTTTACTAGTGAGTGCTGGAATAATGCCATCCCAAGATGTCTCAACAATCGTACATTTAGCTGCAATTTTTTTGCAAATCGCATTGACCAAATCAACTTCAAAACCGGTCCACTGCCCGCTCGCTGATTTAACGGTAAATGGTGGATACGGTTCGGCGGCCACACCAATTTTTAGGTTCATTGATTGTGCGTTGACTTGACTAGCCAATAAGCAAGCGGCTAAGACTGATACCTTGAAAATAGATTGAATCATAACAATACTCCTAAGATTGATGAACGAACTGCCGACAACGTGCACTAATGGGTGCATTAAAAACTTGCTCTGGTGGACCACACTCTTCGACTAGGCCTTGATGTAAATAGGCTACCTGTGATGAAACTTGTTTTGCAAACTGCATTTCGTGAGTGACTAAAATCATGGTCCTGCCCTCTTCTGCGAGGGCTCTAATGACTTGCAACACATCGCCCACCATTTCAGGGTCTAGGGCCGAGGTGGGCTCGTCTAATAATAAAACTTCTGGATTCATGGCTAAAGCTCTTGCAATGGCAACCCTTTGCTGTTGTCCACCAGAAAGATAAGCGGGATAGATATTTTTCTTTTCGATTAAGCCGACTTTTTGAAGTAGTTTTTCTGCTTGCTCTATGGCTTGTGCCTTAGAGAGTTTTAGCACTTGCATAGGCGCTTCTATGACATTTTCTAACACGGTCATGTGCGCCCACAAATTAAAATTTTGAAACACCATGCCAGCACGTTTGCGCCATTGATCAATTTGTTGGCTTTTGATGGTTTGCCCTGCGTAAACCCCTTTTTGATTTTGAAACTCTAGAGTTTCATGATCTAAACAAATTTGACCGCTAGTGGGAGTTTCTAATAAATTAATACATCTTAATAAAGTGCTTTTTCCGGAACCACTTGAGCCGATCAGGGTAAGCACTTGGCCTTTATAAGCATTTAAAGTAATACCATTTAACACCGAGGTGTCTGAATATTGCTTTTTTAGATCGATCACCCTTACTTTAGCGTGTAATTCAGAAACAGGATTCATTTGATTTTCTAGCTTGCTTTAATAAAGATGAGTGGCTTACAATGTTGTACACATGTTCAATAAGATCAGTCTAGCTGAACTTACGCTTCATAACAAGCTACGGTAAACCCTAATAATACGTCTTTGAACGACTTTTTCATTTTTATTTTTATTCAAATATCGGAGACTTATCATGCATTATGGCCATGCCATTGCCAGAATTCCAGCCATTACCTGTGCCCAAGGCTTAACTACCTCTAACTTAGGATCGCCTGATTTTGCCCTTACTTTGCAGCAGTTTGATGCCTATATCCATACTTTATTGTCTCTTGGATTAACTGTCACCACATTGCCTGACCAAAGCGCTTTTCCAGATAGCCATTTTGTAGAAGATACCGCTGTGATTGCACCCGAGTTTGCTTTAATTACGCATCCTGGTGCGGCATCAAGGCGCGGTGAGGTTCATAGTATTGCGCCAGCTGTTGCTCGTCATAGAGTAGTAATGGAATTTATGAGTGAACGCGCCCATATGGACGGAGGTGATGTGCTGATGGTAGATAAACAATTTTTTGTTGGTTTAACTAGTCGAACCAATGAGGCAGGAGTTGCTGAATTAGCTACCTTAGCTGAAAGCTATGGTTATACTGTTCATGCAATTGAGGTGAGCGAGGGCCTGCACTTAAAATCTATCGTCAATTATGTGGGTAAAAATACTTTAATCCTGAATGAAGAAGGTGTGAATCACCCAGCATTTAAAGGTTTTAATCATATTGTGCTGGCCAAAGAAGAAGAATATGCAGGCAATACCCTTTGGATTAACGATACTTTAATCACACCCAAAGGTTATCCCAATACCTATAAAAAGATTGAAAAATTAGGCCTACCCATTATTTCTTTGGACACTAGTGAGTTTAGAAAAATGGATGGTGGTTTAACTTGTTTGTCTTTGCGTTTTTAATAATTGAAGGCTTCAATTGACTCCTACAACTAACCCAACTCAATCTGCTCACAATCCTACGACGGCTAACCCCAATCGTATGGAACCTAATGAGCGGAAACAATTGTTAATTGAAGCCACTATTCGATGTTTAAAAAAATACGGTTTTCAGGGGACCTCAGTACGTAAGATTTGTGCTGAGGCTGGGGTTTCTGTGGGACTTATTAATCATCATTATGCTAGTAAAGATGATTTAATTGCACAGACTTATCAACAACTTTCTGACATTGTTTTGCAAGGTCTTGCCAAGGCCTGTCAAACCAATCAATTCAGCCCTCGCGAACAATTAAGCGCTTTTATTCAACAATCTTTTACACAGGATTTTTTAGATCCTCAGTTAATAGATGTGTGGATAACTTTTTGGGGAGCCACTAGAAGTGCAAGCGCTATTCAATCGGTGCATGACAAATCTTATTTGGCTTACCGACATTTGCTTTTTCAGGCTTTATCTGGCTTAGCCTTGGAAAAAGGTTGGCAGGGCTTTAATGCCAATTTGGCAGCCATTTCGTTATCGGCCTTATTAGACGGCCTGTGGCTAGAGTCGGGGCTTAATCCTCATAACTTTACCCCAGAGCAAGCCATACAAATGTGTGAGGCATGGGTAAATGGCTTGGTTGCGGGAGCCCACCAAAACTATTGCGAAGCTTGGTCTCAGTAATTAATAACCCAAGGCCTGAGATACCTCACCCTCTACTTTTAATCCTGCGTGTAAATTTTGGAGTTGTTGGCTAATTTGTGCCACACAAGGACCTACCAAAGATTGTGCTGCATTATGCGGAGTTAAGACAATTTTAGGATGCTGCCAAAACGGATGGCCTGCCGGTAAAGGCTCTTGCTGAGCAACATCTAAGGTAGCACCCGCCAAATGTTGACTATCCAACAAATCGATTAAATCTTGTTCGACTAAATGCCCACCCCTAGCAGCATTAATAAGATAAGCACCTTGGGGTAATTGACTTAGAGTGCTGCGGTTTAAAATATTTTGTGTTTCTGAAGTAAGTGGTAACAAACAAACCAAAATGGTAGATTGTGATAAAAAGGTATTGAGTTGATCGGGACCCACATAACTTTTCACGCCACTTATATTTTTAGGACTTCTTGACCAGCCAATAACTGGATATTCAAAATGCTGTAAAGCCTGTGCCACTCGCTCACCCAAGATGCCCAATCCTAATATGCCCACCGTCATTTTGGTTCTATCGGCAATAACAGGTGCGAGCCATTTTTCTTGGCTTTGATGAAGCCTCATGGCGGGTAACTGTCGATAAAAATTCATCACCGCCATCATGACATATTCCGCCATTTGTACAGCCATGCCAGCGTCTTCTAGACGCACAATTCTTAAATGTGCTGGGATTTTTCTTTTTAACAAGGCATCGACACCCGCACCAATATTAAAAATGGCTTTTAATTGTGTTTGCTCATCAAAAAAGGCTTGAGGCGGGGCCCAAACAATGCCGTAATCAGCTAGCTGATTGGCTGTGTTTTCTTGCCAAAGACTAATTTGCGCCTCTGGTAGAGCGATTTGTAAAGCCTCTAGCCAAGGCTGGGCATTGGTGTTGGAGCAGCAAAAAGTAATTTTCATAGCCCCTATCTTAAACCAGAGTGGCCTTGAATCCAATGGCTTAAGCAGGCTTACTAGCTTCTACAATGGAGTGGAATGATTGGATAAGGAACAAAATATTCAATAAGAGCAAATAAGGTCGGTTTTGAAGTGAGGTCTGCAAAACCGATGCTAAGCAACTGCCTTTTAGCCAAGGTACTATTCTATGATGCCGCTACCAGCTTTAACAACTCAGAACCCTCAGTGACCTGATCACCTGGTGCAAACATTAACTCTTGCACAATGCCGTCTTGAGGAGCGGCAATGGTGTGTTCCATTTTCATCGCCTCCATTACAGCCAAGGCTTGGCCTTTGGTGACCTTATCGCCTGCTTTAACTG
>CAZKWC010000017.1:11969-38580 GCA_964556425.1 uncultured Limnohabitans sp.
GCCTCCATTACAGCCAAGGCTTGGCCTTTGGTGACCTTATCGCCTGCTTTAACTGCAAATGACACCACTTTACCTGGCATTGGTGCAGTTAACCTACCGCCCTCACTTGCCACCTCACCCGCATGAGCGAGTCTGTCGATTAAAGTAATCGTGCTACGACCTTGTTGATTAAACAAATAAAGCTGATCGGCTTGTGGGTACACATTAAGCGTTAGGCGTTGCTCGGCGGTTTTAATCACTACTTTTTGAGCCTGATTTTCAAACTCTAGCACTTCGGTTTTATCATTGAACTCTATGCTTAACTGACCCAAATGACCATAATGCAAATATGCAGTAATGGCTTGGCCTAGATATTCAAAATCAAATTGACGTTTTAAAGTGCCATGCGACAACCAACCATCGGTTTGGCTAAACGGGTCGGCTTGTTGCTGCGTTTTTTCTTGCCCCACTACATATGCAATGGCAGCCAACACCGAAGTTCTTGCACCCAATTTATCTTGATGAAATAAGACCGCTTGTTCACGTTGAATTAAAGCGGTATCTAGATGCGCTTGACTGAATGATTGACTTTGAATGACTTGTCTTAAAAACTGTACATTGTTTACCAAGCCGACAATATGGGTTTGTGCCAAAGCTTGATCTAATTTGCCCAAGGCTTCTTCACGGGTAGCACCATGCACAATTAATTTGGCCACCATAGAATCATAATACGGTGAAATTGCATCG
This sequence comes from uncultured Limnohabitans sp., assembly GCA_964556425.1. Taxonomy (GTDB): domain Bacteria; phylum Pseudomonadota; class Gammaproteobacteria; order Burkholderiales; family Burkholderiaceae_C; genus JALQUL01. The sequence continues at coordinate 12,696 of CAZKWC010000017.1, forward strand.
CCTTGCTCTACACCATCATCAAACCTTACCAAGGATGCATTCGCATTTTGAAAACTGACATGGGCTGGTTTTTGATAAACCTTGAGCTGACCTGTTGCTGGTAAAAATTGATTATCTGGATTTTCTGCACAAATACGGGCTTCTATTGCATGACCTGTCATTTTGAGTTGGTCTTGTGCCAGTGGTAACACTTCATTGCTGGCTACTCTTAGCTGCCACTCGACCAGATCAAGACCGGTAATGGCTTCTGTGACGGGATGCTCGACTTGCAAACGGGTATTCATTTCCATAAAGAAGAAATTCATACTGTTGTCGGGGCGTTGCTCGACAATAAACTCAACCGTACCAGCACCTTGATAATTAACTGCTTTAGCAGCTGCCACTGCCGCATTACCCATTTGCTCACGCATCGCTTGGCTAAGGCCTGGTGCAGGGGCTTCTTCTAAAACTTTTTGATGGCGACGTTGCACCGAACAATCGCGTTCGAATAAATACACATGATTACCATGATTGTCGCCAAACACTTGTATTTCGATATGACGCGGGCGCTGTACATATTTTTCAATTAAAACAGCATCATCACCAAAACTCGATTGTGCTTCACGCTTGCAACTTGCTAAAGCGGCAGCAAAATCAGCCGAGGCTTCAACAATACGCATACCTTTGCCACCACCACCTGCACTGGCTTTAATTAACACGGGGTAATTGATGAGGTCCGCCTGTTGATGCAAAAACGCAGGATCTTGATTATTACCATGATAACCAGGCACTAAAGGTACATTGGCTTTTTCCATGAGTTGCTTGGATTGAGCTTTTAAACCCATGGCACGAATTGCAGCGCTGCTTGGGCCAATAAACACAATTCCAGCCTTGCCACATGAATCGGCAAACTCTTCGTTCTCACTTAAAAAACCGTAGCCTGGGTGAATCGCTTGAGCACCCGTTTGCTTGGCTACTTCAATGATTTTTTCCCAGCGCAAATAACTTTCTTTAGGTGAATTACCACCAATATAAAAAGCCTCGTCACAGGCCGCCACATGTTTAGCTTTTGCATCTGCATCTGAATAAACCGCTACGGTTTGAATCCCTAAACGACGGCAAGTAGCTGCCACACGGCAGGCAATTTCACCACGGTTGGCAATTAAGACTTTTTGAAACATAAGAATTTTTCTTTCGGGCAAGGTGCAATAAGTGAATACAGCGAAGGATGTTTTACATTCTAAAAATACCAAATTTGGTATCTTCGATAGGAGCATTAAGACTGGCCGATAAACCCAGTGCCAAGACGCGCCTTGTATCGGCTGGATCAATCACACCGTCATCCCATAACCTTGCACTCGCATAATAAGGGTGGCCTTGTTCTTCATATTGCTGACGAATTGGGGCTTTGAATTGTTCTTCCTCTTCGGCACTCCAAGTACCGCCTTTGGCTTCTAGACCATCTCGTCTTACGGTGGCTAAAACGGTTGCCGCTTGCTCGCCACCCATGACAGAAATACGGGCATTTGGCCACATCCACAAAAAGCGAGGTGAATAAGCCCTGCCACACATTCCGTAGTTACCAGCACCAAAACTGCCGCCAATAATGATGGTGAATTTAGGTACTTTTGCAGTGGCAACAGCGGTCACCATTTTGGCACCATGACGGGCAATCCCTTCGTTTTCGTATTTGCGTCCCACCATAAAACCGGTAATGTTTTGCAAAAATACCAATGGGATTTTGCGTTGACTACAGAGTTCGATAAAGTGAGCGCCTTTTACTGCCGATTCACTAAACAAAATTCCGTTGTTGGCGACTATGCCCACTGGCATACCCTCAACATGGGCAAAACCACAAATTAAGGTAGTGCCAAAGCGTGATTTAAATTCATCAAACTCGGAGTTATCTACAATACGGGCAATAATTTCACGCACATCAAAGGGTTTACGGGTGTCGGTTGGAATCACACCATATAACTCTTTTGCATCGAATTTTGGAGGCTGAGGTGTTTGCAAGCGAACACCCACTAACTTTTGCCTATTTAAATTTTTGACGGCATTTCTGGCAATCGACAATGCATGTAAATCATTTTGTGCCAGATGATCGGCTACACCACTTAAACGGGTGTGAACATCACCGCCACCTAAATCTTCGCTACTGACCACTTCGCCAGTAGCGGCTTTTACTAAGGGTGGGCCACCCAAAAAGATAGTACCTTGATTTTTAACAATAATACTTTCGTCACTCATGGCAGGTACATAAGCTCCGCCTGCTGTACAACTGCCCATGACCACGGCAATTTGGGCAATTCCTTGGGCACTCATATTGGCTTGATTAAAAAAGATGCGGCCAAAATGATCTCTATCGGGGAAAACCTCGTCTTGATTAGGCAGGTTAGCACCTCCAGAATCGACTAAATAAATACAAGGCAGATTGTTTTGCTGCGCAACCTCTTGGGCTCGTAAATGCTTTTTAACGGTTAATGGGTAATAGGTTCCGCCTTTTACCGTGGCATCGTTACACACAATCATGCAATCGACCCCGCTGACTCGGCCAATACCCGCAATTAAACCAGCGCAAGGTGCACTGTCGCTGCCATCACGGTCTGGATACATAGCAAAGGCGGCCATTGGGCTTAACTCTAAAAAAGGTGTGCCAGGGTCTAATAACATTTGCACCCGCTCACGTGGCAAAAGCTTGCCTCTAGCCGTATGTTTGGCTCTTGCTGCATCACCGCCACCTTGTTGAATTTTTTGGATTTTTTGCTGTAAGTCAGCGACCAAAACTTGCATAGCTTGCGAATTGCTTAAAAAATCAGCAGAACGTGAATTGAGTTGTGTTTCCAAAATAGGCATGAATCAAATCCCAAGGTTACGGGTGCAGCAAATATCTGCGGAATGGTAAGTATGCTAATTGACGTTTACGTAAACGTCAATTAAAAACTGCATTTTTTTCTGAGTTTTATTCAATTACTGCACTTTAGTAAGCCATAACAAAACTTTAGGCACCAAGGACAACATTAGAACCAATAGAGCTAACACTTGGCTAAGCTTGGTTATGGTATGTGTAGTCGCTACAACAAATAGGCACTAGGTAAGTGAAACTTGTCACTGGTCTGACAAGTGAGCGACTCTTGTTGGCAGGCTTTTGTACGAGTGTACACAAGCTGTGTTCAAATTAGGCTATGAATCCAAATGCAAAAACTCTCTGGCCTGGCCCACAATGGTTATTTTCTGTTTTATTAGCTCTTTTGGGCATGTTAGGGCCTTTTTCAATTGACACCTATTTGCCTGCTTTTGCAGGAATAGCCCAGTCTTTAGGGGCTAGCCCTATTCAAATGCAACAAACTTTATCAGCCTACTTATTTGGCTTTGCTTTTATGAGTTTGTTTCACGGTAGCTTGTCGGACGGCTGGGGTCGTCGGCCAGTGGTATTGTGGGGTTTGGCTGTTTTTACTTTGGCCTCAGTCGGCTGCGCCCTATCTGAAACAATTGGCCAACTGATCTTTTTTAGAGCCCTACAAGGCTTATCTACAGGTGCTGGCATTGTGGTGTCCAGAGCCGTGATTCGCGATATGTTTGAACCAGCACAGGCGCAAAAAGTCATGAGCCAAGTGACCTTGTTTTTTGGTATTGCGCCAGCTATTGCCCCTTTAATTGGTGGTTGGTTGTTAATTCATATGACTTGGCAGGCGATTTTTTGGTTTTTAACTGGGGTGGGTGTTTTTCTTTGGTTGGCCAATTATTTTTATTTACCTGAAACCCTACACCTTGACCACAGGCAACCTATACACGTTAAGCACCTAATGAAAGGTTACTGGAAATTAGGCTCTGACCCCCGATTTTTATTATTAGCGCTGGCAAGTGGTGTACCTTTTAACGGCATGTTTTTGTACATTTTAAGTGCACCCGTATTTTTAGGTGAAATATTGCATTTACAGCCTCAAGACTTTTTTTGGTGCTTTATTGTGACAATTGCCGGCATTATGGGGGGCGCTTTTGTGAGTGGCAAATTGGCGGGTAAAAAACGCCCCAAAGAACAAATCCGTTATGGTTTTATCATTATGTTAAGTGTGGGCTTACTTAATTTATTAGCCAATATTTTATTTACGGCACATGTCAGCTGGTCTTTATTTCCTTTGGGTATTTTCTCTTTTGGTTGGGCCTTAATGGTGCCCGCCGTAACCCTATTAGTGCTTGACCTGCATCCCGAGCGACGCGGCATGTCTTCATCGTTACAAATGTTTATTAGCTCTGCTGCCAATGGTGTTGTGGCCGGCCTATTAGCCCCTTTGGTCATGCATTCTGCGCTTGCCTTGGCATTTGCTTCATTAATGTTAATGAGTATTGGCTTAATAGCCTGGATTTATATTAGGCGCACGTGGAAAGAGATTGGGGTTTGAGGATTTGCTGATTTTTTCTGACTTCTACTTTCATTTTTTATGGATGCCGAGTTAGCATCTTTCTTAGGTTTTATCTTTTGGCTGGTAGCGCTTATTAGCCATGTTGTATTTGCATAAATAAGCTCTGCAAATTTACAGACCCTCCTAAGTACTTTTAATTAGTTTGAGTTTATTTTCAATCAATTGATATTGAAGTTATTACTTTAAATATTAACAATCATTAATTTTCAAGCTTTAAAAGTCTATGTAGGCCCAAAATAACTCTTTTCAAACAACAACATACAGCACTGTATTATTAATAATTTTGCAATTATTTTCATAGTGACTTGTTGGCTCAAAAATTCCCAAAAATCAATAATATTCAAATATTGTGTAATATTTTGTGTTTAAACGAAATAATTAACCAAACAATTGAAACTTTTTAATACCAAGTTCAACAAACTACTGGTAAAATTCAGACAGTCCTGTTTGACAGATAGACGCTTACCTGTAAAAATCAAAGCGTTTATTTACTCTATAACGTTTTACAACATTCAATAACCGTATAAAAATTACGTTAAAAGATATTAAATCTTTGATTTTTATAAGATTATTGCTATCCTTACTACGGTGATCAAAAGTGAACACACATTTACTTGAGTTTTCTCACCACATTGCAACGACTTGCAACCGTCAAGCAATCCTCGATATTATTGGTACTCAATTAAACGAGTACATAGAAGAATTGGACAAGAGCGATCCTTGTCCTGCCGTTCTTGATGAGTTGCATGCCAAACTAGAAGCTTGTTCTAGAATCAAACAATTTGATTTCCAGACCACTTCAGTCAATATGAATTAAGCTGTTTTTAACCAGCTCCATTTCGTAATTTTTAAATTAGGACATTGGGTTTTTCGATTTACCCCACCAATTGCGCCATTAGCCAGCCCCTTAAGCTATTCATAAAAGCCATACCTTGAGCTTGTTCTAAATCTTTTCTATAAAGTTTTCGCTCTTTAAGCAAGCCTTTATCCAGCAATACCTGCCTTTCAATTCCGTTTAATAATCCGCAACTAAGAGGTGGCGTGTACCATACACCATCCATGAACAAGGCAATATTGCCCCTTGTAAATTCGGTTATTTCGCCTTGGTGGTTGTAGAGTAAGGTATCAAAAATGGCGGGGTTCGTCGGGCTGTAAAAATCGTAATGGGCTCTGTGGGTGGTTTTAAAGCGCACAAACTCGCTATCAGCCATTTCAAAAGCAGTCGCTGCCCATTGCACTTGCGCCACTTCTGGTGAAGCGCTTAAATCAAAATGCTCTAGTTTTATTTGACCATTTTTTTCCAGTAAAAGTCTAATGCGTTGAGCTCCTTGGCCCCAAGTTAAACTTTGCTCTTGTAATTGTTGCTCTATTTCAAAGCGATTAAAAACAAAACCAAAATGCTGTGCTGCCAAAGCCATTCGATCTAAATGATGTTGTACTTGATGCAGTTGCCCTTTATAAAAACGCATCGTTTCTAACAAACTAAAATTTTGACTTGATCGCTCTAGAAAGGCCTTTTTATGGCGCCACTCTTGCCATTCACCGGCAATACTGGCGTCAAAAGTAATTCCACTTCCTATTCCACACAGGGCTTTTTGTTGCATCGGGTTAGTGGTTTTTTGCAAAGTAACGGTTCGAATAGCCACATTAAAAGTGGCATCTCCACCCGGCCTTACTACCCCTACTGTGCCGCAATACACACCTCGCTCTTCTGGTTCAATTTGCTTAATTATTTTCATGGCCATTACTTTAGGTGCTCCTGTGATAGAGCCACACGGAAACAAGGCTTGCATGACATTCGAAAGGCCGACATGGTCTTGTAAGTCTGCCTCTACATCCGAGACCATTTGAAACAAGGTCGGCAAGGTTTGAATATTGAATAGCTGATTCACTTTGACTGTGTGAGTTTTGGCAATTCTTGATACATCATTACGAATTAAATCAACAATCATGACGTTTTCTGCCTGCTCTTTTGCCGACTGTCTTAATTGAGATTTTTTTATTTCATCATCTGCTGTATCAATTCCCCTGGCTGCCGTACCCTTCATTGGCCTAACCAATATATGACCTTGCTGGAGTTCGAAAAATAACTCGGGCGACACCGATAAAACCTCTTCATATTCATTTTGAATAAAGGCTGCATAGGCGTTGGGTTGAGCTTGTTGCATAGCCTTAAATAATGAAGCGGAATCTCCGCTCATTTCACCATGCATATTGCTGGTGTAGTTGACCTGATAGAAGTCACCAGCGGCAATCGCTTGATGAATTTGATCCATAGCAGAGTCAAAGTTGGGTTTGGCAATAATATCCGACCATTTCACCTGGTGTGTGGAATTAGTATGCAGGAGATGTTGAGCCAAATCCACTGAACTTGGTGTTTTAAAAACACCAAAATAAGCCAAGGGTGATTGTGGATTTTGCCTCTCGTGAACCTTAAAAGCGCTATCAAATGCGGGAGCGGCTTCATAGCGCATATAGCCTACACACCACAAGCCCTGCTTAGAATAAGCATCTACTTTTTCGAGCAGGGGTTTAACCTGCTCGGTGGTGTGAGCCACCAATATATCGAGTGGCTCATGAAAATAAGCCCTTAAAGCTTGTTGGGCTTGGTCTAGAGAGCTAGAAAAATCTATAAAAGCACGCATAAAATATTTTCAAGTCTCAATGGAATAAGAAAAATGATGAGCCAATTGCGGTAATGGTTTGATTTTTACATCATAAACAAAGGCTTGCTATTTATACTGATATTAGAGGGCATTGTGTCGGTGTTTGAATCTTCAATGCCGTGCCCATCACTTTTTAGCTACTCAAGCAATAGAGGCCTTAGCCAAACCACTATTGCCAACCACTTAGGTTTTATTTTTACAACAAATGTTGACCCGCATAAGCCAAACCTGCGGCTACGCCACCAAATCTATCACCGTGTACCAATTGTGAGTTGGGAAATTTGTCTTGTAATACTTCGATAAGCGGTCTTAATGCAGATGAACCGCCAGTTAAATAAATCACATCAACTTGAGTTAAACCTGCTTGATTTACACATAACTGCGCACAATTAACAATATTTTGCAGTGGCTCAGTCAAGGTTTTTTTCATATTGTCAGCATCTAAGCCTGGTGCAACACCCTGCCATTGATGGCCAATCGAGGACAACTCTATGGCGCTACTTGCATTATGCACCGAGCATTCAATTTTGGCTTGTTCAACACTTGCTAAGATTCGGTGCCCTTGCTGTTCTTCAAGTACTTGCATAAGTCTTGCGTGTAACAAAGGTTCCGAAAAATCAGAACGTAACTCTTTGGCGGCATGTAAACTTTTACGACTGTAGGCTTGATGAATTAAATGCCAAGTCGATAAATCAAAAAAGATACCGCTAGGCACTTCACGACCAGAAGTCCCCTTGTGTTTAAAGCCCATTTGAGGAGAGACCTGGGCCAAATTAAGTAATCGGTCAAAATCAGTACCGCCAATATGAACACCTGTGGTTGCCAAAATATCTTGGCTTCGATTGGCTTGGGAGCTACGTAAAGGATTGAGTTGAATACAGGTAAAGTCGGAAGTACCACCACCAATATCAACTACCAATACCGTCGTTTCTTGATTCAATCTTTGTTCATAATCTAATGCGGCTGCAATAGGTTCTAATTGAAAACCTATTTTTTGAAAGCCAGCTGCCTTGGCTGCCCTACCTAAAGTATCTTGGGCTAATTGATCTTTTTCTGGATGATCATCTACAAAATGGACGGGACGACCCAACACCACCTGATCAATCTTGGTGCCTAATGATTTTTCTGCTCTGGCTTTTAATTCTTTTATAAAAATTACTAATACATCAAAGAAAGTAATTGCCACTCCATTGACTACTGTTTGCTCCTCCATTAGAGAGCTTCCAAGCAAGCTTTTAATAGAGCGCATCAGCCTGCCCTCTGTGCCAGCCAAATAATGCTGCATAGCTTCACGGCCAAACATTATTCTTTCATCTTCACTAGAGAAAAACAATGCCGTTGGCATTGCATTATTGCCTTGATCTAATAAAACGGAATGAAAAACACCCTGCAAATCAATATAAGAAACGGCAGAATTAGAAGTACCAAAATCAATGCCAGCCACTACAGCTGCATTTTTTGGAGCAGAAGACACGCTCATCAAAAACCCTTGTTAACTCGGAGAAATAGCCAGATGGCTTATAAAAACAAAAGCAGGCCAATAGCCTGCATTTAATCTACGCACTTCAAAAGTTAGTTTTAAAAATGCGTTTTTAAAAACTAAGAAGCGGTGGTAAATCTAACATTGAAGAAAAACAAACACTCGCACCAGCATCAAGCAATTCTTGCTTTGATTGTGTATGAGAAAGACCAGAAGTATAAGCAAAAACGGTGGCTCCTGCCGCAACACCCGCCATAACTCCTATTACGCTGTCCTCTATAACCGCACAATGCTGGGGATTGACTTGAATGTGTTGCGCGGCAGCCATATAAACATCAGGAAATGGTTTGGACCTAGGGGTGTCGTGCCCGCTAAAAATCCTATCTTCAAAGTAAGCCATTAGCTCTACTTTTTCCAGCTGCATTTGTACTTTTTGTGTATCTGCACCAGAGCCACAAGCGATTTTTTTACCGTACGCTAGGGCTATTTGTTGCATGGCCGTATGGATATGAGGAATAGCTTGAACTTTGTTCTTTAAAGCCATATTGCGCTGTAGAGCAAATGACTTTAACCAATCATCATTAATATCGTGACCCGTTTTTTGTTTGATTAATACGGCTTCGTCTTTAACTGCCTTACCCAAAAAAATTTGCATGGTTTCTTCAAGAGAAATTTTCCAGCCTATTTGATTGAGCATGTCACATAATACCTGATTGGTAATGAGCTCACTGTCCACCAATACGCCATCACAATCAAATAAAACCGCAGCAAATTTTGGATTGATCATTAAAGTTATTTATTTCCGCAGTAGGAGCCAACAGAATCCTCTGTATTAGGAATCGCTACACTTGCGGCGTATTCCCATGGTTGAACGCATTTATTTTCCTTGGTACACCAAATAAAACCAGCGGATGCAATACAACCCTTAGCATCTTTATCGGCTCCTGTAATTGGCATAGAAGCATTAGGTGCAGCTGATTCCGCGCTACTTGCTGTATTAGAAGATGTAGGTGTTGCTTGGTCAGAGTTGACTGCTTGAGATGCTTGAGGTGTTGAATTTTGAGCGCTATCAGATGGTTTCTGACAACCACTAAATAAGCTCGTAGCTATTAGCAAGGACACCATAATAGTGAAACGAGAAAGCAGATTTTTTTGAAACATATTACTCCAATAAAAGTGAATTGAATTCTTTTGCGCCTCAAGCAATTAGGTCTGATTCGAAATGATAATTCATAATAGAAACTAACACTATAAATGAGCAGGGCTTTCTAACTAAGAACCTGGCTGTGTGTGAAAATATCAACACATCAATTATTCAAAAATACGACTCAAAATATTCCAAGGCTTGTTGATGAATTTCGGTTAACTGATTGTAGTGAATATTTTGAGATTTTTGATTTAGCAATTAAAACAACGCTTGATTAAACATGAATAAAATGACTCGATTTTTGGGTAAAAAATTAGCCCATTTTCTCTCTCAAAAAAATCGTTATATTGGTTTAGTACCCGCTACTAATAGCCACAAATTAATGGCCTGTTTGCAACCAGGCGACGTTTTTTTGGTAGAGGGACATACTCGCTTTAGTACGGCAATTCAATATTTAACTCAATCAACATGGTCTCACTCTGCTATGTTTGTTGGTTTTAGATGGCCCAATGATTCTGCTAGAACCGACCATTGTTTTGTAGAAGCTGATGTAGAAGAGGGAGTAAGAAGTATTGGACTAAGTGAATTTGCTCAATTGCAATCAAGAATTTGTAGGCCAGTCGGACTTAGCCATCAAGAGCGCGAACAACTTTGCCAATTTGTTTTGAATCGAATTGGATATCAGTATGATTTAAAAAATGTCCTCGATTTAGCGCGTTATTTATTACCCACCCCACCAGTTCCAAAAGGTATGCGTAGGCAATTATTAGAACGCTTTGGTAGTGGCGACCCTTCAAGAGCAATTTGTTCTACGCTCATTGCCCAAGCATTTGAGTCTTTGTCTTACCCTATCTTGCCCAATCTTGACTATTACGATCCATCGCATACTTTAGTTGAACCCTTAAAAATGAAACATTTCTCTTATATCGTACCTAGAGATTTTGATGTTTCACCTTATTTTCAAGTGGTAAAGCCCACTTTAGAAATGGGTTTTGATTTTAAAAAAATCACATTTTGAAGTGAATTATAAAAATCCCAAACCATGGCTTTTTTACAACAATTTGCATTTTTTTTCATGCTTTTTAAAAAAATTTAAATGAAATAATATCTATTAGATTTTTTAGTTTTTTAAAGAATAGATAACAATACTAATTTATATACTCTTATGTAAATTACATTAAATTACAAAATTAAGCTTAAGTATCTTTTTATATCAAATTTATTCGTTGTTATTACTATTGACATATAATTAAACTATTGATTTTAATAGTTTTTTATTTACTCCAATAATTCATCAATTTTATAACTGCTATATGTAAATTCATCACCAATTGATCACTTTCGGAAAATTAGGTTATATTAATCAAAACTGTAATTTAAGTTATTTCAACTCCAAACATTATTGTTTTAATTTAGTTGAATAATAAATTTAAAGGTCAATCATGCTTAATACAACACTAACTTTTCCAGCTCGATTTGTGCTTAACTACAAAGTTAAACATAGTCTTTTTATTTTATTTTCCTGTGTTTTTTTGTACGCTTGTAGTGGCGAAAGTAGCGTATCTGGACAAAGTAGCGCAGTGGTGATAGAGGGTAGCGTTTTGACCTCTAGTTCACAGTTGCCAATATCAAACACTACCCAAGTGTTTGTCGATAACAATCAAAACTTCTCTTTAGATAAAGACGAGACGGCTGCCTATGTAACACCTCATATTGGCAGTTTTAAAATTGAAATTGCTGCCCTCACAGCCGAACAGCTAGAATCCTCATTTTTAGTCGCTCGAAACACTCAAAACACCCATCAATCTTATTATTTGGCAAGTCCTCTGTCGGCTTATGTAAGTGCCAACCCAGATGGCAGTTTTACAAGTAAAGAAGCTGTTATTAGTCCTTTAACGAGTATGGTTTCTGGTGAAATGATATCCAATCATCTTAGCCTAGAAGAGGCCAATCAAAACATTAGCGAAATCACACAAAACGCAAGTCCACTTGAAAATTATGTCGCCAATAATAATTCAAATGCCAAAAACTATGCCCAAGAAGTTATCAACAATTGGCAACCTGTTTTAAATAACAACGAGTTTGATGACCCGCAAAAAAACTTTGTTGCAAACAGTGATGTTAACAAAGCCTCTTTGTTAACCGCCAGTCAACCCACCGAAAAACAATTGATGCTTTCAAATGGTGTAGTTAAACCTTCAGTTAGTGCATCAGGAATTACAACTCTCGCTGGTTCTAGCTATGTGGTAGTTTACAAACAAGGAGGCATAGGCACTCCCAATGAAAATTCAGGCGCTGCAGCTGCGGCACAAACCAGTATGGAAGTGACAGGTCAACAAATTGCAAGACAATACGGTGGCACTTTTAAGTTTGCCTACTCAAGTTCTATTAGAGGGTTTTCTTTGGCTATTCCTAACACCAAGGTCCTCGATTTTATAGAGGCTATGCAACGTAACCCCAATGTAGACTACGTAGAAGAAGACAAAATCGTTTATACCACTGCGGTTAATCAAATTCCAACCAATTGGGGTCTTGATAGAATTGATCAAAATAATCTACCTCTTAACAATATCTATAGTTATTCAAATGATGGTACGGGCGTTAACGCTTATATTATAGATACTGGTATAAAGTTGACTCATGATGAGTTTGCGGGTCGCATTAAACCAGGCTTTTCTGCAATTGCTGACAGTTTAGGTGTGGCCGACTGTAAAGGTCATGGAACTCATGTTGCTGGAATATTAGGCGGTAGAACCTATGGTGTTGCTAAAAATGTCAATATTTTCCCTCTTAAAGTTTTTGACTGTAACGGCAGTAGCACAATTAGTGGAATTTTGGCGGCAATGGACTGGATCATTACAAACGGCAAATTACCTGGCGTAGTAAATATGTCATTAGGTATTAGTGGCTCTCACTCTATTGATCAAGGGGCCGCCGCTGTTCATAATGCAGGTTTTGTGGTGGTTGCTTCAGCTGGAAACTTCTCTGGTAATGCATGTGAGCAATCGCCGGCTAGAGTCTCCAGTGTTATTACCGTTGGCTCATCCGATATTACTGATGTCAAATCTTATTACTCCAATTACGGTGTATGTGTAGATTTATTTGCTCCTGGCTCTGGTATCAGATCTGCATGGCACACTTCTAATGTTGAATTTAGTATATTAAATGGTACGTCAATGTCATCTCCGCACGTGGCTGGTGTGGCGGCCTTAATTTTACAAAACAACCCAAGAGCAACACCTTTACAAGTGAATTATGCTATTTTAAATGCTTCAAGAAATGTAATGGTAGGCCCTTTAGGCTTGGACTCTCCTAATCGACTGCTTCGCGTTACCAATACTCCTGATTTTACGCCTGTTAACCAGCCTATTTATGTACCCCCTATTAATAGCCCATTACCCCCTATTGCACCTATTAATCCTCCATCTGCCAAACCAAAAATTCCGTTCAGAACAATTGCTATTTACAGTATCCGGTTTACCCAAGTAAAAGTCTCTAATAGCACTTGGAAAACCACAGCCATTATTAAACTTTACACCACCAATAAAGGGCAACTTCAAGAAGCGATGGTGACAGCGAATTTTTCTGTAGGTGGCCTCGGATTAACCTGTAAAACTAATTCTAGTGGTATTTGCACTATTACTAGTGGATTAATTCCTAGTACAAGGCCTAAGACCTGGGTAACCATAACTGGAATAACTGGAGAAAATGTGGGTTATTTGACAAAACGTAATTATGTAGTTAGTGTTCCAATTTCCAAGCCTTAATATTTATGGAATTGAATTGTTAAATAACTCAGTTAAAACAACCAATACACTAAGCACTATTATTAACAAAATCATCATCAAAGTGGTTAATATAATTGATTTTTCGTATTGGTTTTTTATTAGAATTGGTAGACCTTTATAAAATAAATAAACTGAATAAATTGCTATGATATAAATTAAAAATGATGTACCTGGGATTACTTTTAATATTGCAACAATTAACAATGGATAAATAGAATAATTTATTAGTTTAAATGCACTAATAAATAACACTTTTGATTCAAAAAAACCAGCTATTAGTTTTAAACCTAAAGCCAATAAAAATACAAACATAATGATGGCAATGTAATATAGTAAAGAACTAATAAGAGCCGTTATTATTGGTTTCCTATAAACCTTTTCAAACATTTCTACGCCAATTACCACGTCTAGCAGAAAAGCACCTGCGACAGGAAAAAGTGCAAAAACAAGTAATTGATACTTAAGAATATTTTGCAAGCTTGAGGGTTCTTTTTCAATTTCCAACCAAGCCTTTTGTGGATTAAATAACAAGTTTTTTAAGATATCTAAATTTTTCATGCTAGTTATATTTTGTACTTTAAAATAAATAATATCTAAATAAATTTTTTCACTAAAAGGATCAATTTAATGTCCAAAATATGGGATATCTCACCCTTTATTGATGAACACTCTGAAGTTTTTCCTGGTGATAGTCAATTTTCACAAACTCAACATTTTCAGTTAAGTCCGCAATGCCCTGTTAATGTTCACTCTATTACTTTATCGCCTCATACTGGCGCACATGCTGATGCCCCCTTGCATTATGCCAATCATCAAGCTGCTATCGGTCATGTAGAACTAACACCTTATTTAGGCCGTTGTAGAGTCATAGAATGCATGAACAGTGGTGAATTGGTTTTACCCGAGCATATAGGACACGAATTAAGTCAATTACCCCCCCGCATTCTTTTAAAAACTTCTGTAAAAGCTAGTCAATCTTGGCAATCTTTTTGTGCAATTGCCCCATCAACATTAGAATTAATTCAAAAATCTATTCAGCAACAACAAAATCACCCAAATTTTTTACTCATTGGCATTGATACACCTAGCATTGACCCAAGTAATAGCTTTAATCTTCCAAGTCATCAATTTCTACTTCAAAATAATTGTCGTGTATTAGAAAATCTAGTGTTAGATGAAGTGCCCTCGGGTGATTATGAATTAATTGCTTTACCCCTTAAATTAAGACATGCTGACGCATCACCCGTTAGAGCAATATTAAGAAGTTTATAGTTCCTAAACCTAGAAAATGATTTTTTATCATGAAATAAAAAATCATTATGTCGTTGTTTATAAGCGACACCACACTCTTTCAAGCAGTGTTAACTTCTGTTTTTCTTTTTTAATAACCCATCAGAAGCTTGTTAAAAATCACTGCACCAATTAATACGTATCATTTTTTATGAATTTAAGCGCAACATCAAAAGCTTTTCAAAGTTTTATTTGCCATTGATTCATACATTTTGTCGCGTTAAAAAATAAGGTGAACTTTTAATTAGCCTGATTTTCATCTATTTTTTTATGACTATTAGTTTAAAAGAGTGCCAATTAATGGACTCGCAAGACACCTTGGCAGGCCTTCGTGACCTATTTGATATTCCAGAAAATATTGTTTATTTAGACGGTAACTCTTTGGGGGTTTTGCCAAAAGCAACCCTTAACCGTGTTACTGATGTGGTGAAAAATGAATGGGGACAAGGCTTAATTAGAAGTTGGAATAGTGCAGGTTGGTTTGCCTCGCCACAACGAGTTGGAAATAAGATTGCAAAGTTAGTAGGTGCTCATGAAAACGAATTAGTCGCCACCGACAGCACAAGTATTAACTTATACAAAGTTTTGTTTGCCGCCATTCAAAAAGCTAAAACTAGTCCTCATTCTGCAGAACATCGTTATGTGTTAAGTGAAAAAAGCAATTTCCCAACCGACCTTTATATTGCGCAATCTTTGTGTGCCCAATTTGGTTTAGAGCTGAAATTAGTGCATTGGAATGATGTTCAAGCACATTTAAATTCCGAGGTCGCTGTACTGATGTTAACTCACGTTAATTACCGAACAGGCGCTATGTATGACATGGCCTCTATGACAGAAAAAGCCCACTCCGTTGGGGCCTTAGCTGTGTGGGATTTAGCCCATAGTGCAGGTGCTGTGCCGGTTGATTTAAATGCAGCTAAAGCAGATTATGCAGTGGGATGTGGGTATAAATATTTAAATGGTGGCCCTGGAGCACCGGCTTTTGTATGGGTTAACTCCTCACATGCCAGCGAGTTCCACCAACCCTTAGCAGGTTGGTGGGGTCATGCTGCTCCATTTCAATTTACTACTCAATATGAACCGGCTGCTGGTGTCTCTCGTTATTTGTGCGGTACGCAAGCCATTATTAATATGTCAGCTCTAGAGGTAGGATTAGAGGCTTTTGAAGCAGCACAAGCTTTAGGTGGAATGGATGCACTTCGGAAAAAGTCATTGGCTTTAACTGATTTATTTATTCAATTGGTGAATGAGCGTTGTGCTGGATTTGCTTTGGGCATTGCCACTCCTTTAGAGCATTCTAAGCGTGGCTCTCAAGTGTGTTTAAGTCGTGAAACAGGCGCTTATGCAATTGTTCAAGCACTTATTGCTAGGGGTGTGATTGGTGACTTTAGAGCTGGTGGAGCCAGCACGGGAGAACCTGACATCTTAAGATTTGGTTTTACTCCTTTATATATTGGTTTTGTTGATGTTTGGAATGCCGTTGAACAACTCAAACAAGTGCTTGAAACCAATGAGTGGCAAGCTGAGCAATTTAAACAAGCTCATGCAGTGACCTAAGGAGACCCAATGGAAAACATAAGCACTGACAGCGCCACACAAAAAATTGTTGTAGAGGAAAAGGCCCAACTCGATTTTTCAAGCTCCATGAGTTATGGCGACTACTTACAGCTAGATCAATTATTAAGTGCACAAAAACCATTGTCGCCCGATCACAATGAGTTATTGTTTATTATTCAACATCAAACCAGTGAGTTGTGGATGAAGCTCATGGTGCATGAGTTGACTGCTGCGATTGAAAACATTACTCAAGAAAATTTAGGCGAAGGTTTTAAGAAGTTATCTAGGGTCAGCAAGATCATGGAGCAACTAGTTCATGCATGGGATGTTTTGGCGACCATGACCCCCCCTGAATACAGCGCTATAAGACCTTATTTAGCCAACAGCAGTGGTTTCCAAAGTGCTCAGTACCGATGCATAGAGTTTTCACTTGGAAATAAAAATGCAGCCATGTTAAAGCCGCATGCTCATCATCCTGACCGCCTTGCAATGGTAGAAAAAGCCTATCAAGCACCTTCTCTTTATGACCGCAGTTTGCAGTTATTAGCCAAGCGTGGAATTGCAGTACCCGATGCCTACTTAGAGCGTGATTGGACACAAGCTTACGTGGCTCATCCCGAAGTAGAAAATGCTTGGCTTACCGTCTATAGAAATCCAAAGCAATACTTTGACCTTTACCAGCTAGGTGAAGAACTCACCGATTTAGAAGATGCTTTTAGGCTGTGGCGCTTTAGACATGTCACAACCGTTGAAAGGGTTATTGGTTTTAAACGAGGCAGTGGTGGCACAAGTGGTGTGAATTACCTGCGTAAAATGTTAGATATTGTATTGTTTCCAGAAATATGGAGCTTGCGCACCAATCTTTAACATTGCATTAAGAATAGAGTTTTAAAATAGAGCCATAAATTCTCAATCTCTTTTGGGAATATGTTTTTGAAAAATTTATGGCTCTACCTACTATTGATATTAACCCTGAAGATGATGCAATCACTGTCCAACAACGGATAAGTGCCACTCAACGTTCTACTTGGACTAGTGTGGTGGTTAATATTTTTCTCACTATTATTCAAATCATTACGGGTATATTTGCCCAATCACAGGCTTTAATCGCAGACGGAATTCATTCTATGTCTGATTTAATAGCCGATTTTGTGGTCTTATTTGCTAGCCACCATGGTCAAAAAGATGCAGATGAAGATCACCCCTATGGTCATTACCGATATGAAACCGCCGCCACTTTTATATTGGGTGGACTTTTATTGGCGGTAGGTATAGGCATGCTTTGGAGTGCTGGGAACAAATTATTAAACCCATCAGCTATTGCCCCTGTACACATTATTGCTTTATGGGTTGCTCTTATTACTTTGTTTGCTAAAGAGTTTTTGTTTAGGTATATGCTAAAAATAGCAAAAAGTGTGAAATCAAGTATGTTGGTGGCCAACGCTTGGCACGCAAGGTCTGATGCGGCTTCCTCTTTAGTGGTGGCATTGGGCATTGTGGGTAACTTGTTAGGCTATGCTATTTTTGATCCCATTGCAGCCTTAATTGTTGGCTTAATGGTGATGAGAATGGGTTGGTCATTTAGCTGGGATGCCTTACATGACTTAATGGACAGAGGTGCTGATGATTTAGAGGTAAAAGCTATACAGCAGACCTTATTAAATGCACCTGGTGTTGAAGATGTTCATGATGTTAGAACAAGAAAAATGGGAGACATGCTGATAGTAGATGCCCATATCGAAGTGAAAGCAGATATTACTGTGGAGGAAGGTCACAATATTGCGGTTGAAGCTAGACGCCAAGTTTTACAACGTCACCGGGTTTTGAATTTAATGACACACATTGACCCTTGGAAACGACCAGATTTAGATCACGCTCCGATAAAGTCCTAAACTGCTTATACGTCATTATCCACAACTGTTTTTAAATACAGTTAATTTAAAATAAAAGACTTAATTATCAGCAATTTAATCTTAGAAACTGAAACTTAGTTCAAAAACTTTATAAATGACTTGCTATTTTATTAATACTGTATAAAATAACACCATAGAGTTTTACAAAAAGGAGGCTCTTATGTTAACTTTGGTACAAAATAAAGCGAGTCCTTCCATGACGGCAACGGGTAATTACACAGTTTGGACTATTTCCGAAATTGATGTGCATGAAAACATGGTGGTCTTAAGCAATAGCAATAATGCTGTATTACGCCGTTTTTCAGCCCCAAGTAAAATTATTTCTGCCCAAATTAACGGTTTAGACCTTATCATGCAAACCGTTGACGGCTATGAATGGACGATTCAAATTCCGACTGGTGCACGAAGAAGGCTAGCTACACGTACACCAAGTAAACAAAAATTTCGTTTTATCTAAATATTAATCCGCTCGTTCTTGGGCTAATACTTCAAAAATCCTATTGGCTTGTAATGCGTCATCTTGCTGTATTTCATCTTTAAAAATCACAGCATCCATATTAATTTGTAATACAGCAATAGGATTTTCTGTTCCCTCACCATTTAAATAGGGAATAATCATGACACAATCATCTGATTCAATATCTTTAAATTGTGCAATTTCGCTAATCACATATAAAGCAGTCACCATTTCATAAATATTATCTGAGAACTCTAATAATGCAAATGTCCAAGTTTGTGACATTTCATCATAATGATTAATATACGGTTCTTGTGCCACATTATTTTGTTCATCACAATAACTTTTAAGCCAATTCATTACCAATAATTCTTGGCTGCAGTTATCTTCAATATCATCTAAATAAACTTCAACACCCTCATAGCGCTGTTGATCTAACCAAGCGCTTAATCCTGGTAGTTCTATTGGGGAGGCAGTGGTATGCGTTAAATACGATTGCAATGCTTGTTTTGAAAGCTTAATTTTGAAATAAAGTTGTGAAATATCAGACATTTGAAATTAATTTTTAATATAGTAATCAATATAAATTGTTTTATGGCTTTGTAGTGGCTGTTACGATCTCATTCTACAAAAAGCACATGTTTATGAACTATTTTCTAATAATGGGGAGGTAGTTCAATTTTTGCAATACTATTTTCTTGTTTATTATCGGAATTATCTTGTTGCCTTAAATATTTAACTTCTTTTATTAATAAATCAATTTGTGTTTGTTGGTGAATAACGACCACATCTAATTTATCAACTATATCTTCTAAATAAGAACATTTTATTTGTAGTTCTTCAATTTGTTCTTGTAAATATTGATTTGACATTTAATATTTATCCTTTAACCAATTAAAAGTATTTTCTGTTAATTGCGAAGGTATATATTCAGCAGCTAAATACTGATCATAACCCAACTCTTTAATTTTATTAAATATAAATCCCCAATTAAGCTCCCCTGTGCCAGGTTCATGACGTCCAGGATTATCGGCAAATTGGATATGACCTATTTGATGTATGTTTTTCCGAATAGTCTCTACTATATTGCCTTCACTTTTTTGGGCATGATAAATATCGTACTGAACTTTTAAGTTTTCAATGTTTAAGTCTTGTACCAGTTGAAACGCTTGACTAGGCTTTGATAAATAAAATCCTGGTATATCGATTGTGTTGATCGGTTCAATTAAAAGCTCTATGTCGAATGGTTTTAATTGCTTGGCCGCTATGATTAAATTCTCACAAAAGATTTCTTGGGTTTTTTCATCTGTGCTATTTTTTGCTTGAATACCTGATAAACAATTTAACTTCTTCACTCCTAGGGCATTTGCATATTCAATTGCCATTTCTAGGCCTTCTAAGAACTCTTGCTGGCGTTCCTTTTGACAAGCTATCCCCCTATCCCCTGCTTGCCAGTTTCCCGCTGGTAGATTGTGTAAGACCAGTTGTAGTTTTTGTTCGTTTATCTCGTTCTTCAATTGATCAATACTTAAGCTATAGGGAAACTGTACTTCAACCAATTGAAAGCCATTTTCTTTTGCTAATTGAAAACGTTTAATCAGCTCGACTTCTGTGAACAACATCGATAAGTTGGCAGCAAATTTCATAATTCGTTGAAAAGTTGGTTTTAAAAGTTATTCTTTCTTATTTACTGTTCTTTTTTATATAAAAAAATAGTAGTAGTAATAAGCAATTTTAGAAATGTGGATAAGCTATTTTTGTTAAATAAAATCAAATACTTATGTTTAATTTAAACCTGTGGTTAAGTGTCATAAATAAGTCACAACAAGTTTTAACAAAGCTATCTTTGTATTTTAGGTTGTTTGTAACTTCTTGTTTTTAGCTTTTTTATACACAGGGTTGTGCCCTTAATATTACTAAGTTATTCAAGGGTAGTTGAAAGATAATTTGAATTGCTAGCGTTTCATCTTTAGAATCTATTGTTATGAACTCACCAATACCCCACCCCATTACCACCGTATCTTCTGACTGTATAGCCGCTTTTCAAAATCGATTTGGCGCACAGTTTTCTGTGGCTATGGCGCTTAGGGAACAACACGGCCGAGATGAGTCGGCATTTTCTGTTCCCCCGCCAGAGGCCGTTTTGTTTGCACAATCGACCCAAGACGTGAGTGATGCCTTAGCCTTGGCCGATCAATTTAATTGGCCGGTTATTGCCTTTGGAGTGGGCTCATCATTAGAAGGTCATTTATTAGCGGTAAAAGGTGGTTTAAGCCTTGATGTCAGCCGTATGAATCAGATACTGGCAATTAATCCAGAAGATTTAACCGTAACGGTACAGCCTGGTGTCACTAGGCATCAGTTAAATGACTTTATTAAAAGTGAGGGTTTGTTTTTTCCAATTGACCCAGGTGCCAATGCCACCTTAGGCGGAATGTGTGCCACTAGAGCGAGTGGAACCAATGCGGTGCGTTATGGCACCATGCGTGAGAATGTTTTAGCCCTAGAAGTGGTTTTAGCGACTGGTGAAATCATTAGAACCGGCACAAAAGCGAAAAAAAGTAGTGCAGGATACGATTTAACTCGTTTAATGGTAGGTAGTGAAGGAACTTTGGGTGTAATGACTGAAATCACCCTCAAGGTCTATCCGCTTCCAGAGGCAATTAATGCTGCAGTTTGTTTATTTCCAAGCTTATCGGATGCGGTTAATACGACTATAGCCTTAATTCAAATGGGTGTACCTATCGCCCGTTGTGAGTTACTGGATAAAAATACAGTAAAAATAGTGAATAAACACTCACATCTCAATTTGCCCGATGGTGATATGTTGTTAATGGAGTTTCATGGCTCCCCTACTTCGGTACAAGAGCAAATTGAATTGGTGCAAGAAATAGCCAATCAATATTCAGCTATTTCATTTCAGTGGGCCTCTACCCCAGAAGAAAGAACTAAACTTTGGACGGCTAGGCATAATGCCTATTTTGCAGGAGTTCAATCACGTCCTGGTTGCAGGGTTATCACCACTGATTGCTGCGTACCTATTTCTAAGTTAGCAGACGCCTTGTTAATTTCTGTCGAAGAAGCTCAACTTTCCGAAATTCCCTATTTTTTAGTAGGCCATGTGGGTGATGGTAATTTCCATTTGGGTTATTTAATTGACCCTAATGATGATGACGAAAGAGCTCGTGCAGAAGTTTTAAATCACAAGGTGGTTACTCGTGCCCTGAGTTTAGGTGGTACTTGCACAGGAGAGCATGGCATTGGCCTGCATAAAATGGATTTTTTAAAGTCCGAGACCGGATTGGGTGCGGTTAATGTAATGCGATTAATTAAAAATGCCTTAGACCCTAAAAATATTCTTAACCCAGGTAAGATTTTTAATTAGTTATGAGGGATTGTTGCTGGCATTGGTTTGCCGATTAACTCTGGCAAATTGACAAGGGCTTGGATTTCTACCAAGCCCTTTTTTAAGTTTTTGCTAATTGCGTGATGACTAGAGTAATACCAAGCCAAGTCACTTAAAGCCACTTTTAGGCATTGCACGACTTAACATGCAATGCCCAGCGCTTTAAGAACGTGGTTTGATATTTTCTGGATCGTATAAAGCACCATAACCCACTGCTTCTACCTTGACTGGATAGATATCGTCGAAGTACTGAATTTGCAACTCACGTCCGACTTGACAATATTCATACGGTAAGTAGGCCAGCGCAATGTTTTTACCAATGGAAGGGCCATAGGCAATGCTGGTGGTGTAGGAGCGACGACCTTCGCTGTCAATAAGGGTCTGGCCGGTTGCAGGATCCATTACTGGCAAATTGCCAAGCGGGTAACGTGCTACACCGGTACTGTCAATGTTGCTAATCATGGTGAGAGTACACAACATGGCTGGCTGATGCGCACGCTCGCGGAATTTGAGGTGTGCTTCTTTACCGTGGAAATCGGCAGCCTTGACTTTTGGTCTTGCCAAATCGCATTCCATTAGGTTGTACTCGGTGAGCAAGTCGCCATTTTGTAGGCGTAGGCTTTTCTCCATACGACGAGTATTGGCATAGGTTTCAACACCCACAGGGGTCACACCTAACTCAGCCAATGCGTCCCACAATGCCAAACCATCTTCATATTTGAAGTGCAACTCCCAACCTTGCTCGCCTACATAAGAAATGCGGAAAGCTAAAACGGGTACGCCCTTGATGGTTAAGTTGCGTAGCGCAGCAAACGGGAAGTTTTCGTGGCTCCAGCTTTCAGGTTCATCAGCAATTTTCTGAATGGTGGCTCTTGCATTAGGACCCCATACACCTAAACAGCCAAATTGTGTGGTGGTGTCAGTTACCGTGACGTTAGCGCCGCGGTCTTGTGCCATACGGCGAACCCAAGTCAGATCACGGTGACCTGCATCAGCGCCATCAATTACACGGTAGTGATCTTGAGCTAAACGTAATACGGTTAAGTCAGCACGCACTCCGCCTTTTGCATCTAGGAAATGGGTGTAAATACCTTTGCCTACTGGTGTATCGCCACCTACTTTTGCAACGCAGATGTACTCCAATAAGTCGGCTGCATCGGGGCCTACAACGTCAAATTCGGCAAAATGTGAGACGTTGATCATGCCGACATCTTCAGACATTTTTAAATGCTCAGCGTTAGATACGCGCCAGAAATGGCGGTTGTCCCACTCGTTGGCACGGACGGGTACTTTATCGCCATAGACATCAAGTAGGTGTTCATTGCTGGCGTAGCCGTGAGCACGCTCCCAGCCAGCCAATTCCATAAAGTAGGCGCCTAATGCTTTTTCACGTTCGTGGAACGGGCTCTTAAAAATGCCACGTGAGGCACTATAAGGTTCGCGGTTATGCACTGGTGGGTTGTAAATTTTGAACGCACCTTCGTAGCAGCGGTCGTGAATATACTGCTCATCTTGTTGGAAGGGGTAATAACGGGCCACATCAATACGCGCATGGTCGATATGTGTATAACCGTCTGTCATCCAATCAGCCAAGAGTTTGCCGAAACCAGGACCATCTTTGACCCAGATGGCTTCAGCATACCAAAGACCACGCACCTTAGCAGATTCACCAATGGATGGATTACCGTCGGTTGTGACTTGCAACAAACCATTAAATGAATGTTTTTCATCGTAGCCTAACTCACTCAAAATAGGAGTTAGTTCCATGGCACGCTCGAGTGGCTCCATGATTTGCTCTAGTTCGAGGTCACGTTGTGAAGGTGATAGGCGTGCTTGTTCTTTTTCTAACAAATCACGTGGATGGCACATGCGTGGGTTTTTCTCTTCATAATAACCCCACTCGATTTGACCACCTTCTGGTGTAGTTGGGTCCCCTGTGTCACGAAGGTAAGCGGAGTTACCTTGGTCGCGTAACAATGGGTAGCCAATGTCTTTTCCAGTACCTGCAAATTCAAGGTATGGTTTGAAGAATGTGAGTGGATGGTCAACCGGCATAATTGGTAGGTCTTCTCCTGCCATGCCAGCAATGAGTCGTCCCCAAAGACCTGCACTAACGACTACATAGTCTGCGGCAATATAGCCTTTGGTAGTTTCTACGCCTTGGATACGACCGTTTTCAATTTTTAAACCAGTACAGGCGGTATTGGCATATGACTGCAATTTACCGGTTGCGATGGCCGCATCAACTAATTCGCCTGCCACCATCTGTGAGCGGGGTTTAACCAAGCCTGCATCTGGATCCCATAGTGCGCCTTGGATCATGCTTTCTTCTAAAAGCGGAAATTTTTCTTTGGCTTGTGCGGGCGTAATCATCTCTACGCGATTGCCAAATGCTTTGCCAGAAGCCACTCGGCGTTTGAGTTCTACCATGCGCTCGTCATCACCTACGCGAGCCACTTCAATACCACCAATACGTTCATAACGACCCATCTTGTCGTAAAAATCAATACTGTATTTGGTGGTGAAGATGGTCAACTGATCATGCATCGTGTTGAAGCAAAAATCAGAGGCATGTGCTGTTGATCCGACATCAGTGGGAACAGCGGATTTGTCGATGCCCACAATATCATCCCAACCGCGTTCAATAAGGTGATGTGCAACTGAGGCACCTACAATGCCACCTAGACCAATAATAACAACTTTAGCACGATCAGGAAATTTGGCCATGACGGTTTTGCTTTCTAAAGAATTGATAAATTTAACGCAAATTTTAACGTAATAGCAGTAGTGTAAGTTTCGCCATTAACTTTAATTTGTTAATTGCGACTGTGCGTTAGGCAAACACGCCATAAGAAAGAACACTCAGGTTTTGATAGCGACGGATGATGCCAGTTTCGGTTGAGTTTTAGTTGTTGTCAAGGCACCATGGAGCAGTATCCGTAAATTCAAATCTCCAGCTTATCCCCTGTAAGTTACTTTTTACTGCTCAGGTCAGATAGGAAATTAGTTATCGGAGGTATCTTCTGTGTTGGGGGTTTCTGTAATGGATTCGGGTTTATTTGCAAGTGCTTCTATTTCCACCAAGCCCACTCCTTTTGGTAATAAACCGATTGCTTGTGCTGTGGCTTTGCTCAAATCAATTATTCGACCTTTTGCATAAGGTCCTCTGTCGGTGACTTGTGCAAATACACTTTGACCTGTTTCAATATGGGTAATTTTGACCCAGCTATTGAATGGCAAACTAGGGTGTGCCACACTGAGTTCATACATATTGAACTTTTTTCCAGAAGCAGTTTTCTTACCGTGAAATTTGTTGCCATACCAACTGGCCATGCCTTTTTGAATGGAGCTGTTATTGTCATTTAAATTGGTTTTAAGCGCAGCCTCCCCTTCCGCAGCCTGCTGACTTAATGGGTCTTTGAGAGAATAGTCTTCGTTGGCGGGAATATGGATATAAGCATTAAAATGCTCCATACTCACAAACTCTGCATCTTTGGCTTGTAAGCTAGGGCTTTCAGCATACCCGTTAGATAGCTGAAAGCTTAATAAAAACAAAATGATGGAGCTTGTCGATAGTCGCATTATTCAATTTTTTGATGATTTAACTATTTTTCCGAAGTCGCTCGATGAGGCCATTTAATTCATCAAGTGAGCCAAAACTAATAATGGTCTCGCCTTGTTGCTCGACTACACCATGGCGTTTGACTTTTTTCTTCAAGTTGATTTGTACCTGCGCACCTAATAAGTCCGAGAGTTCTTCTTCTACTTGCACAATATC
>CAZKWC010000017.1:38680-50758 GCA_964556425.1 uncultured Limnohabitans sp.
ATGGCTTCTTCAAGTGGATTGAGGTCTTCTCGTTGAATGTTTTCAATTAAAGCCATTGCCGCTGCAGCCTCATCTGCAACATCACGTACTAAAACTGGTACTTGATCCAAACCAGCAATTCTTGCCGCCCTAAAACGTCTCTCACCAGCAATAATTTCGTACAAGCCTTGATTGGGACCTTGGCTCAGTTGGCGTACCAAAATAGGCTGCATGATGCCTTGTGCTTTAATCGATTCAGCTAGTTCATAAAGCGCTCCCTCGTCCATTTGTGTACGAGGCTGATACTGTCCGGCAATCATTTGCTCTAGTTTTAAGCTATGAGGTTGATCGAGATTGACTTCGTTACGGCTCTCGCTAGTTTCACTGACAGTGGGGCCTAATAAAGCTTCTAGTCCGCGACCTAAACCTTTTGGTCTTTTTGTTGCCATTTAATATTTCTGAGTTAAGTGTTGGTTTTAATAGTAAAGGCTTATAAAGTCTTTACTTGTTGCTATGTTAAAGATATTAAACGCACATCAGGAATGATGGCATGTATTAACAAAAAAATTGAGGATTTGAAATGTTGAAGAAATAGCTATCCATATTTTTTGTTAGCTATTGATGATGGTGTAAAACAATTAAATCAGTCATTCAAGTTCAACTAAGAAAGTTACTAAACCCAAGAATGGTGTGCCTTCAGCAACTGATTAATTTAAATAATACGTTTGACCATTTCGGCGGCAAACTCCATATAAGCTTGACTTCCCTTTGCTTGTGGATCAAAAGTAACACCAGGTTGTCCATAACTTGGTGCTTCTGCTAATCTTACATTTCGTGGAATCACAGTATCAAATACCTTGTTTCCAAAATGATCTTTCAGTTGATTGGACACTTGAATTTGTAAAGTAATTCTGGGGTCATACATTACTCTTAATAAGCCAATAATGGACAACTCTTTATTAAGATTGGCATGTACTTGTTTAATGGTGTTCACCAAGTCGGTTAAACCTTCTAGTGCAAAATATTCGCATTGCATAGGCACAATCACGCCATTGGCTGCACATAAACCATTTAACGTTAACATAGATAAACTCGGTGGGCAGTCAATCAGCACAAAGTCATAATCATCTTTTACTGCATGCAATGCTTTTTTGAGTCGCATTTCACGGCGCTCTAGATGTACTAATTCGACTTCTGCACCAGCTAATTCTCGGTTGGCACCCAATACATCATAACCACACAATTCGCTTCGAATTTTAGTTTCTTTAATGCTGGCCGATTCAAGTAACACATCATAAACAGTGAGTTTCATATTGCGCTTGTCAATATTAGAGCCCATTGTGGCGTTACCCTGTGGGTCTAAGTCCACCATTAAAACTCGTTTGCCAACTTTGGTTAAACCCGCTGCCAAATTAACCGTGGTAGTTGTTTTACCTACCCCACCCTTTTGATTGGCGACACAAAATATTTTAGCCATAATAAATTCTTAAAACTTTGATAGAGCCAATTTAAGGCCAAAACCGACTAAAAACAAACCAGCTATTTTCTGTAACCAAGAGCTGACCTTTTGGTTGGAGCGAATTTTTTCCGCCAAAAAATGGGTAATAAGCACGACGATAAAACAATAAATAAAGGCCAATATAGCAATGGTAGCTGCCATGACCGCAAAAGTAACAAACCCTTGATGTGTTTTTGGATTAATAAATAAGGGGAAAAAGGCTAAATAAAAGACCACTGCTTTTGGGTTAAACAAGGTAATAACCATTGCTTGTTTAAAATAGTGACCTGGTTTTATATTTAAAATGGGTTTGTCTCCTGCTTTTGCCAATACCATTTTGACACCCAGCCAGATCAAGTAAGCTGCCCCAACCCATTGAATGACTACCAGTGCTCCGGCATATGCTTTAATAATAGCGGCAACACCCGCCACTGTTATCCACATTAATACCTGGTCACCAGCCATAATACCCAAGGTTGCCATTAAGCCACCAGAAATACCACCTTTAGCCGCTGAGGTCATAATTGCCAAGTTACCAGGGCCTGGAATAACTAATAATAAAATAATAGCAGTGACAAAAGCACCGTATTCGGCAATGCCAAAAAAATGGGTCATGGATTCAATCTAATTTAAATTATTTAAATATTGCGTTAAAACTTTTAAGTTTCACGTGAAACATTTTGCAAATGACTGAAAATCAGCATTTACTTTTTTGATTCTAACAAAGACCCGAATCAAATGGCTTACCCAGTCTTGTTATTTATTTCATTTCGCTAGGTTTGTTTCACGTGAAACACAATTGAACCACTCGCTGTGCCTATAAAGTCTTCTTTAAAACTAAAACACAGCGATCAGCATCTAGTTGGGGAACTTGAATTTTTCTGCTATCGGCTAGACTAATATTGGTGGGTAAAGCAAGCAACTCGTCTTCGGGGTATTTGCCTTTTAAAGCAAACCAAAATCCAGTATCTTGTTTCACGTGAAACATAGTAAGGTGAGTGAAGTCGACCAAAGAAGCAAATGCTCTGCTACACACCACATCAAAGCTTTGGGTTTTGTATTGCTCTACCCTAGAGTGAACACCGCGTAAGTTTTTTAAACCTAAATTGAGTGAGGCTTGGGTAATAAATGCAGCCTTTTTAGCGACTGTGTCTACACAGGTCACATCAATATGAGGGCACATAATAGCAATAACGGTTCCCGGTAGGCCCGCACCAGAGCCCACATCCATAAGACGAATGGCTTGGTTTTGTGTGTTCTCAAGAAGGTAAGGAATAACAGCTAAGCTATCTAACAAATGATGACTCAGCATTTCTTGAGGGTCTTTAATGGCAGTAAGGTTATACACCTTGTTCCACTGCGAAATTAAACTTTGATATTTTAATAATAAAGCAATTTGTTGGGGGCTAGCATTTAAGCCAATTTCTTCAAGACCTTTAATCAGTAATGTTTGAAGTTCTGAGGTGTTCATACTAAATCCTTGCTAGTGGATTGAGCCTCAGGTGTATCAATTTTCTGATTTTTCGATCCTAATTTATAACCCGATTTTTTTAAATGTACTAGTAATAATGAAACAGCAGCGGGTGTAATGCCCGATATTCTTGAGGCAAGTCCTAAAGTTTCTGGGCGCTGTGCACTGAGTTTTTGTCTGACCTCAATACTTAAAGCCGTTACCTTCATATAGTCTAATTCTGCTGGCAGTTTGAGTTTTTCGTAATAACTACTTCTATTCACTTCCTCAATTTGTTTATCAATATAACCAGAATATTTGGCAGTGATTTCAATCTGTTCAATCACAGAATCCACAAAATGCTTTTCAGATTCGGTAGTGCTAGCCGTAGCTTGTGCTAATTCTTGATTCTTAAATTTACCATCCGCAATATCTAACAAAGCATAATAAGCTATATTAGGACGACGTAATAATTCGTACAAGCTGTACTCATGTTCCAAGGCCTTGCCTAAAACTCTTTCGGTTTCGAGAGCTTGAACTGTTTTGGGACTAATCCAAGTGTTTTTTAGTCTTTGTGTTTCACGTGAAACAGTGTCTCGTTTACGGTTGAATGCATCCCACTGCGTGTCGCCTACCAAACCGACCGAACGACCGAACTCGGTGAGTCGCATGTCAGCATTGTCTTCGCGTAATTGCAATCTAAATTCGGCACGGCTGGTGAACATACGATAGGGCTCAGTCACACCCTTGCTAATTAAATCATCAACTAAAACGCCTAAGTAGGCTTGGTCTCTGGAGGGCATCCAGCTTTCTAGGTCTTTGCACATAAGGGCCGCATTAAGGCCAGCAAACAATCCCTGAGCGGCAGCCTCTTCATAACCTGTTGTGCCGTTAATTTGTCCTGCAAAAAATAGTCCGCTAATAGAGCGTGTTTCGAAATTGGTTTTTAATGCTCTAGGATCGAAATAATCATATTCAATGGCATACCCGGGACGTAATATATGAGCATTTTCAAGCCCCTTCATACTTCGTACTAATTGGTATTGAATATCGAAAGGCAAACTCGTAGAAATACCATTGGGGTAATATTCATGAGTCGTTAAGCCTTCTGGCTCTAGGAAAATTTGATGACTTTCTTTGTCGGCAAAGCGGTTAATTTTATCTTCCACACTAGGACAGTATCGTGGGCCAACGCCTTCAATTTTGCCGGTAAACATAGGACTTCTATCGAAGCCGCTTCTAATAATGTCGTGGGTTTTTTCGTTGGTGTGAGTAATCCAACAAGGCATCTGTTCGGGATGCATGCTAGCCAAGCCCATAAAACTAAAAACTGGCATATTGGGGCTTTGGCCACCCGCCATACCATCACCAGCTTGTTCTTGGCACAGCGAAAAATCAATACTGCGACCATCTATTCTGGGTGGGGTACCTGTTTTTAATCGACCCTGTGGTAATTTTAATTCTTTTAAACGACCACTTAAAGTGACGGCTGGTGGGTCTCCTGCCCTACCTGCTGCATAGTTATTAAGTCCGACATGGATTTTGCCGTCTAAAAAAGTACCGGCCGTTAAAACAACAGTGCGCGCTAGAAATTGCACACCAATTTGTGTGACAACCCCTTTCACCTTGTCGCCCTCTACCAAAATATCATCTACTGATTGTTGGAACAAGTCTAGATTTGCTTGGTTTTCAAGGCGCTGACGAATAGCTGCTTTGTACAAAATTCTATCGGCTTGCGCTCTGGTTGCTCGTACTGCAGGGCCTTTTGAGCTATTCAAAATTCTAAATTGTATGCCGGCTTCATCGGTCGCTATGGCCATCGCTCCACCCAAGGCATCTACCTCTCGTACCAAATGGCCTTTGCCAATACCACCAATAGAGGGGTTGCAACTCATTTGGCCAAGGGTTTCGATGTTGTGAGTGAGTAAAAGAGTTTTACAGCCCATTCTGGCACTAGCCAAGGCTGCTTCGGTACCCGCATGGCCACCACCCACCACAATCACATCATAGTGTTTAGGATATATCATTTTGTATTTCTTTCGGTAAGGACTCTTGCCTAGAGCAAGTCCAATCGTTTATGCAAAGCTTTCGAATAGAAAGCATTTTAATTTGTAAAGCCTTGCTTTGTTTTTAAAATCCAAGAGTAGCCTTATAAAAAAGCTTCTGCTGTTGATTCAAAGAAGAACAAGCAAGAAAAAATTAACTCCACGGAGCAAGAACTTCTTTTTTTAGCTGCTGTTTGTGCTGGTGGTAATCAGGTAATATTTGCTCGACAGTATCCCAAAATTCTGGGCTGTGATTCATGACTCGTAGGTGAGCTAATTCATGTACCACCACATAGTCAATTATGCTGGGATTAAAATGGATTAAGCGCCAATGTAATCGAATAGAACCATCCGATTTGGCACTACCCCATCTACCGCCTGCATTGCTTAATTTTAATTGTTTCCAATGCACACCTAATAAGGGTGCAAAATGATTCAATCTTTGAGTAAAAAAATCAAGTGCTTGAGCCATTAACCACGATTGTGCACAATCTTTAATTTGTTGCGAATTGGCGTGTTGTGGCAAGTGTAAATACAAGTTGCCTTGCTGTAATTGCGCTTTACCTTGTGTTTTTAGCCGCTTAACTTGATGAGTAGAATCAAGTTGAATAAAAATCACATTACCTAAAAAATCAATAGGCGATCCAATTTGCCAAACAATTTGTTTTTGAACCCTGCTGTGGGCTTTTTGTTGCATTTCAGTGAGTTTGCGCAGTATCCAAATACTTTTGCTGTGTAAAGCTTTTTCTATTTCAAATAAGCCAATTTGCCGAGGTGCTTTTACTCTCAGGCCAGCTTCATCAATCATAAACCCTATTGATTTACGTTGTCCTCGTTCTAATAAATAGGCTATTTCAATAGGTCCAGTTTTGGCGCCTGTTAAAGTAATCCATTGATTAGCAAGGGGGTGAATTAATAACTGATTGGTGAGTGGTGGGAAAATTGAATCGGCAGAGAAGGGAGTCGTTTCCTGGAAGTCCATTTCAACATCTGGGGCTACTTTGTTTTTAGGCAAATTAAAATCTTCAAAAACAGGTAGGCTGCGTAACTTAGTTGGAGCTGGATGGGGAGCTTCATTTGGTTTTTGATGAAAGCTTGTATTTTTCCGCTTGGGTGGTAGAGGGTTTCTTGGGCGAAGGTTTTCGTTATTATCAAAAGCGGGTGCGTGGCGATTGGTCGTCTGAGTATGGGGCAAGTTGCCTTTGTTCAATGCTTGGTCTGCAGTCGTAGATGCAGAAAACAAATCAAAGGCAGATTGCAACCATTTATTCATGATTTAGCCTCGTGTGTGATAGGCCTCGGGATCAAGGCGCTGCATCTCAGCCTCAATCCAAGTTTTCACTTCTAACATTAACTCGGCCGATGTTTTACCATCGGGGCTAATTGCCGGTCCAATAGAAACTTGAATTAAACCCGGCTTTTTAATAAAGGCTTTGCGTGGCCAACATTTGGCGGCTGTGACGGCAATTGGAATAACGGGTACTCCGGTGGCAATGGCAAGGCGTGTGCCACCCTCTTTGTAAACACCAGCTTGCCCACGTTCAATTCGTGTGCCTTCTGGAAACATAATGACCCATGTACCTTTGGCTAACAGTCGTTTGCCTTGTTCTACAATTTTATTAAACGCTTGGGCTTTTAAGCTACGGTCAATATGAATCATATCCATACAGGCCATCGACCAACCAAAAAATGGAATAGCCAAAAGTTCCTTCTTAAACACATAGGCCAGAGGATGAGGCATTAAACCAGGCATGGCAAAAGTTTCCCAAACCGACTGATGTTTAACCAGTAATATCGCTCCGTCAGTTGCTCCTTGCGGCAGATTTTCGTATCCTGTTACCTCATAACGGATGCCCATAATAAAACGGGCGGCCCGAGTACTAAGGGTCAGCCAACCGGTTGCCACCTTGTAAACCCATTCAGGACGCCTAAACAAGGCAGAAATCATGACGACCGTAGCCCAAGGAATCACGGTAATGATCATGAATAAAAAATGCAAGCAAGAACGAATAAAATTCATAAGGATAACAAAGGTAAAAGCATTAGTTTAATCAAAAACAGGTAATTGAAGAACATAGTCGGCAAACTCCGACAAGTCCTTATGAATTAAAGTTCTAGAGGGGAATCCGTCAATAGGCAATTTATCAAGCAAAGCTTGACCATTGCCAGTTTTCACCAGGTGTACTTGGCAACCTGCTGCATCAGCGGCTTGTAAATCTCTAAGACTGTCGCCCACAGCATGTACCAAAGAGGCATCAGCACCTGTACGCTCCATAATATCTAAGAACATACCGGGCAAAGGTTTGCGACAATTGCAATTATCATCGGGGGTATGAGGGCAAAAGAAAATAGCATCAATTTTTCCGCCCACTTGCGCCAAAGAGCTGTGTAGCTTGTCATGCATCGCATTGAGTGCAGACATATCAAAATGACCTCTGCCTAAACCAGATTGATTACTCACCACCATAATATGCCAACCCGCTTGGTTTAAGCGGGCAATGGATTCGAGCGCACCTGGCAAAGCTTGCCATTCATCAGCGGTTTTTACAAAATCTTTGCGGTCAACATTGATAGTGCCGTCTCGGTCGAGGATGATTAATTTAAACTCTGATTTAGACATAAGATTAGCTCGCTAATTTAGACAAGTCAGCCACTCGATTCATCGCTTGATGTAGGCTTGTTAATAAGCCCAAACGATTTAAACGCAAATCAAGTTCTGGTGCATTGACCATGACGTCATCAAAAAAGGCATCAACAGGCCCTCTAAGGGCCGCTAATGATTGCAGACTTTGCGTGTAATCGCCTGCTTCAAATTTTTGATTGGCTTCGGTGGCGCATACTTTCATCGCTTCAAAAAGTGCAATTTCAGCTGCTTCTTTTAACAATTGATCGGATACATGGCCATCAACTGCATCTACTTTCTTCAAGATATTACCAATACGTTTGTTAGCGGCAGCCAAGGCCGACGCTTCAGGTAATGTCGCAAAAGCACGAACCGCTTCTAGGCGTTGTGAAACCTCACCTAAACGTTTAGGTTGTAGGGCTAACACAGCATCTACTTCTTGGGCACTAAAACCTTGTTCGCGCAAACTGCCCGATAAACGATCGTAAATATAAGCACTTAAGGCGTCGAGTACTGGCACTGGTCTTAAAGCCTCTGGGAAAGCGTTAATGGCCAACTCCAGTAGTTCATTCAAGCCTAGCGGTAAGTTGCGCTCAGAGAGCATTCTAATCACACCTAAGGCATGGCGACGTAATGCAAATGGATCTTTATCGCCTGTGGGCAAATTGCCAATGCCAAACATACCCACCAAGGTTTCTAATTTATCGGCTAAAGCTAATACCAAGCCTGTAGGGTTACGGGGTAAATCATCGCCAGCAAAACGCGGTTTGTAATGGTCTTCAATAGCGTCCGCAATTTCAGTGCTAAGGCCATCATTAAGAGCGTAATAACGACCCATAACACCTTGTAGCTCTGGGAACTCACCCACCATATCGGTGACTAAATCGGCTTTGGCTAACTCTGCTGCTTGGTCGGCGCTTAAAGACAAACTAGCACCGCCGAGTTTTTCGCCAATGGCCGCAGCAATACTTCGCACGCGTAAGATTCTGTCGCCTTGGCTACCTAGTTTATTATGATAAACCACCTTGCCTAAACCCTCTACCCTAGAGGCAAGTGTTTTCTTGCGATCTTGGTCAAAGAAAAATTTAGCATCAGCCAACCTAGGACGCACCACTCTTTCATTACCACCAATGACATCAGATGGGTCAGCCGGTGAAATATTACTCACAATTAAGAATTGGTGACTCAGTGATCCATCTTGATTGAGGAGTGGGAAGTATTTTTGATTGGCCTTCATAGTCAAAATCAAACACTCTTGCGGCACTTCTAAAAATTCTTTTTCAAATGAGCAGATCATGACATTGGGGCGCTCTACCAAACCCGTTACTTCATCTAATAAAGCATCGTCGTCAATTGCTTTAACGCCATTGCCAATACTCTGTGCTGCCGCTTGTAGTTGTTGGACAATCGCTTGGCGACGCTCTGCAAAACTAGCTATCACTGCGCCCTGCTCTCTTAGCGTAGTCGCATAAGAGTCGGCATTGGCAATTGAAATAGATGCTTGAAGCGACTCAAAACGATGACCTGTCGTGCTACGTCCACTAGTCAGGCCCAAGGCTTTTACCTCAATCACATCGGCGCCATGTAGGGCGATAAGGCTATGGGCGGGTCTAACAAAATGCACACTTGACCAACCAGGTAATTCGCAGTCGCGCTCAAGTTGATAACTCATCACCTTAGGAATAGGTAATTTTGCAATCGCTTCATTCAAGGCTTTTTGTAGGCCTTCGGTTAAGGTGGCGCCTGTTACGATGCTGTCGTAAAACAAAGCTTCCGCTTTGCCATCAGGAATGCGTTTTAATTGGGCTACTGCACTAGCGTCAGCACCTAGGGCTTGAAGGCGCTTCAGTAAGGCGGGAGTAGCCTGCCCTGCTGCATCTAGGCCAACCGTAACAGGCATTAGTTTTTGTGAAACTAATTTGTTCGCCGCCTGTGCTACAACGCCGCTTACATGCGACGCTAAACGTCGTGGTGAAGCATAAGCAGTTGCCACACTGCTGTCTTGGCATAAGCCTTGTGCTTTTAATTGATCAAATAAAACTTGGGTAAAAGCGTCACCCAATTTTTTAAGCGCTTTAGGTGGTAACTCTTCTACAAAGAGTTCAATAAGTAAATTCTGGCTAGACATAAATATAAAAATATAAATTGAATAAGGTGAGTAAAAAACGAATTAAAAAAGCAAATTTTTATTTTGATTTTTGCGGTGTTTGCAAAGTTTCAATCCATTCTTTTGGGGCCATAGGAAAGCCTAAACGCTCGCGACTTTCGTAATAGCTTTGCGCCACACTTCTCGCTAAATTACGAATTTTTCCCATATAAGCGGCTCGTTCGGTAACACTAATAGCACCACGAGCATCTAATAAATTAAAACTATGTGCAGCCTTTAATACTTGTTCATAAGCCGGTAGAGCCAGTTGCACTTCAATTAAATGTTTGGCTTGTTTTTCATGGGCATTGAATGCGGTTAATAAAAAATCCACATCGCTGTGTTCAAAGTTATAGGTCGATTGTTCACGTTCATTTTGCAAATAGACATCGCCATAAGTCATGTCAGCAGTCCATTGCAAGTTATAGACATTATCTACGCCTTGTAAATACATCGCTAGTCGTTCTAAGCCGTAGGTAATCTCGCCTGTAACGGGTTTGCAATCAATACCACCCACCTGCTGAAAATAAGTGAACTGGGTCACTTCCATACCGTTAAGCCACACTTCCCAGCCCAAGCCCCAAGCGCCTAATGTAGGATTTTCCCAGTCATCTTCCACAAAGCGGACATCATTTTTTTTCAGGTCAAAGCCAAGTGCTTCAAGCGAGCCCAAATACAAATCAAGCATATTGCTAGGAGCGGGCTTCATTACTACTTGGTATTGATAATAATGTTGCAAGCGATTAGGATTTTCACCATAGCGACCGTCTTTGGGGCGACGACTTGGTTGAACATAAGCCGCCTTCCATGGCTCAGGGCCAATTGCGCGTAAAAAAGTAGCTGTATGAGAGGTTCCTGCACCCACTTCCATATCATAGGGTTGAAGTAAGGCGCAACCTTTGGAGTCCCAATAATTTTGCAACGTAAGAATGATTTGTTGAAAAGTCAGCATAATAAAGGCGAATAAAAAAATGATTGCTAAGGCCTTAATTAAAAGGCAATCAATACAATCATTATAAAAATGGAGTAAAACTTGATTTTAAGTCCCAAAGTCAAATTCAAAAGGGTTTGCTAGTAATATTATTGGCAGACTATAAAAATAGCTGAGCAACTGTATCAATCGAAACAAGTAGCGACTATACAAAAATGGGCAAAATCAAGTCAATACCACCACTTAGCGTGATGGTTAGGGATGCAAAGCCCATTCAACAGTATTTCAATATGAGAGCGAAAACACTTTGGCCACCCGTGCTGCAGAGAGATTGAATAGTTGAAGTTTTTTAATATTGAGGTGTAGATGTTTTATGAGGCTAAAAAAGTACTTCACTATTTTAAAAAAATCATCAAATAAATGATTTTGAGATTGGATAGGCAGCAATAGGCTGTTTGAGGGTTGAAGTGAATGTGATGGCTCAATGATTTATGGATTGTTTTTTAACAGCAACCAACAGCTTTGAAGGTGTTGCAAACTTTGGGGCTGAAGTTGTTGCTGATGATAGGCAAGCACAAGAGAGAAGTGTTGCTCTAACAATTTTTGCTGGTCGGGCACTTTAATACCTATTTTGTTGACCAATTGAGTTAGTACGAATAAGAGTTGGCTAAAGCTATTTTGTGCCGCATAAACTTGCCCTTGTTGAACTTGTGCCAAATGCATAAGCCTTAACAGTTCAAGCTGAAATAGCCAATAGGATTTTGGCCCGTCAAAAGCCAAGGGATGGTACTGCACCTGTTGCAGTGCAAAATGACTTTTTTGTAGGGCTTGTCGATAGTTTTGACGTAAATAAGCTAATAAAGCTTGGAGAGCATTTGTTTTTTGCTGATGCCACCACAACCGATCAATAAGGTGCTGTGGTGTCTCTTGCGCTAATAAAAATGCAAGCTGTTGCTGACTATGAAATAGTGCTACATCTGCTTTTTCATAAGATTTTTGGCTCAATAATTGATGAGCGTAATTAATCTCTATAAGAGTAGCTTGGTACATCAACTGATATTCATCAGTTGCCAATGAGAGTTCAGGTCTGTTGTTTTGAGAGAAACTACAAAAGCTACTGAAAGCGATGATGCCAAGCACAAAGTATCGTAACGTTGGGGGCAAAATACAGAAAAGCATGAATGATTTGATGGGTTGAGTAGCAAAAAAAATCTTCAAAAAATAAAAATCGTTGTATTTTTACTTACGCTTAAATGCTAAAAAAAGTCGCCAATTGAAGCCAAAAAGCCTTACAAGAGGGGCTAATAAAAAAACTTCAAAGATTTAATCGATTCCAAAAATAAATATTTGAAGATGAATCTAACATAAAACACAGTAATTGAGAACTTGTTTAAATAACTGTAAGC
>CAZKWC010000018.1:0-29865 GCA_964556425.1 uncultured Limnohabitans sp.
AAAACAATCACAATAGCATTAGCGAAATTTATGTTTTAAGGCTTCTAATAAAATTAAACTCGCCTCAATAGTAAACTCATTAGCCAGAATCATTTCTAAAACCGTTTTTGCTGGTAACAAAGCAAACTGTGCGACCTCTCCGTCTTGATTCACTGGCTTTATCAAAGATGGTACTCTAGCTGTCATCCAGTGAACTGTTTCTGCTAAATAAGCGCCATAGCCATCCTCACAAGGTCTGCGCTGATGCAGCTTGCCATGGGTAGCTAAAATTTTAAGTTCTGCCACCAAAAGTCCAGCCTCTTCCCAAGTTTCTCTTTCTAGGGCACTTAATAAATTATCTTCAGAAGATATCATTCCACCCACTAGCGTATCCCATTTACTAGGATCATTGGGTTTGTTGTGGGCTCTTTGCTGAACCCACACATCATCTTTACCGCAATAACCCACCAAATGTATGGCTTCGGTTTCAATTCCGAGTTGCCTACAAACCCCTCTTTCAATTGCACCTAACTCATTTCCGTCGGTATCTTTTACTGCTAACAATTCATTGCGCCAAGGCCCAGCGAGTTGATCATCTTTTAAAAGCTGAGCCACTACTGCCAATTGATAATTAAAAGGTTTAGCTTCCCATGAAAGATGACTCAGATAACCGTCTGCATGATAATGGTAATCCCAGATCATAGACCTGGGATTTTTTTTAGAATAAAGCTGGCTAATACGGCCGATTAAACCAGGTTCGAGAGTAGCAAAAACCGTATTGTTATAGAGTAAAGGAACTCTATCTTTAAGTGGAGGAATTGCAGTTTGTGCAATTAACTCTTCTTGATATACGATTAACTTTTCTCGAATTTTTTTATCCATTTTTTATAACTGTTGATGCACTAAAAATAAGTGCTTAAGCGTACTAGATTCAACGCGCTTATACAACTGTCAAAATCATTAGTCTAGCGTTAAAATTGTACAGCCCGTTGTAGCCCTAGCCTCAAGAGCCGTATGAGCTTTTGCGGCATCGACAAGAGAAAACTTTTGGTCAATCCTAATTTTAACTGCACCAGACAACACCATTGAAAATAAATCATCGGCCATTTCTTGGGTTGTCTCACGAGTTGCAATATGCGAAAACAAAGTTTGACGTGTTACATAAATGGAACCTTTGGGTCCCAAAATAGCAGGTGAAAATGGATCAACAGGGCCTGATGCATTACCAAAACTCGCCATTAAGCCAAACGGAGCTAAACAATTGAGTGATTGCTCAAAAGTGTCTTTACCCACCGAGTCATACACAACTTTTACGCCTTTACCAGCCGTTATTTCTTTTACTTTTTCAGCAAAATTTTCTGTGCGGTAGTTAATGGCAAAAGCTGCTCCATGCTCTAAGGCTAACTGACATTTTTCTGGACTACCAGCAGTTGCAATGAGTTGGTAACCTAATGCTTTGGCCCACTGACAAGCAATTAATCCTACGCCGCCAGCTGCTGCATGAAACAAAATAAAATCACCCGCTTTTAAACCACCTTGTGGAAGGGTGCGTTTAAGCAAATATTGAGCCGTTAAACCTTTTAGCATCATTGCGGCACCAGTCTCGAAACTAATGTCATCGGGTAATTTACAAACACACTTTGCAGGCATGACCCTCGCTTCACAATAACTGCCTGGAGGGGCGCTGGCATAAGCAACACGATCGCCTACTGCTAAATGAGTGACTCCCTCGCCAAGCGCTTCCACTATACCTGAGGCTTCCATGCCTATTTGTAAAGGCATAGGCATGGGGTATAAACCGGTGCGATGGTACACATCAATAAAATTAAGGCCAATGGCTTTATGAGCAATACGAATTTCACCTGGGCCTGGCTCGCCTATTTCAACATTTACCAATTGAAGCTCTTCAGGACCACCTGGTTTTTGAATCTGGATGGCTTTTAC
The DNA here is from genome assembly GCA_964556425.1 of uncultured Limnohabitans sp. GTDB lineage: Bacteria > Pseudomonadota > Gammaproteobacteria > Burkholderiales > Burkholderiaceae_C > JALQUL01. The sequence continues at coordinate 1,924 of CAZKWC010000018.1, forward strand.
AGTTGTCATGATTTTCTCCTAAAACTCAGAATAATATTTTTGAATGACTGACGCGTTAAATTACTGGAGGCAAGGGCCACTCCAACTAAAACTAAAAACCCACCTAATAATGCATTGATACTGATGGGTTCACTTAAGAAAAAATAGGCTAACACAAAAGTAGAAATGGGACCTATCAAACCTACCTGAGAAGCTAATGAAGCTCCCAAGCGACGAATTCCTAACATGACAAAAATCACTGGAATAACGGTACAAAAAACAGCGTTAATGATTGATAAATAAATGACTTGTGTATGCACATACATTGCACTAATAGGATGGGTAATAAAAAACTGACCAATACAAAAAAAACAAGCCACTATAGAGGTGAGGCTGACCAGTCTTAAACTGCCAAACCGCTCTACCCATTGACCGCTATAGGCTAAATAAATAGCGTAACTGAGGGCGCTTAAAAAAACTAAAATAGTGCCCAGCAACACATTATTACCCTCTATATGAAGCTCATGTGACAAAGCCCAAGCTACACCTAAATAACTAATCAGCATACCAAATGCCTGTGCAAAACTAATTTTTTTACCCCACAAGCCCCAGCCCAATAACAAAACAATGGTTGGATTTAAATATAAGATTAAACGCTCAAGCGACGCACTAATATATTGCAAACCCATAAAGTCTAAATAACTAGCCAAGTAATAACCAAAAAAACCAAGGGCTATCACACCTAAAAAATCTTGGGTACTTAATTGGTATTGCGTTGCACTCGATTTTTTACTCGCCCACCACAATAAGAGTAAAAACAAAGGCAAGGCAAATAACATGCGGTACATCAGTAAGGTAATGGCATCGACTCCGTATTGATAAGCCAATTTCACCACAATTGCCTTGCCACTAAAAGCAATTGCCCCCACTGTAGCCAAAATAAAACCTAGCCATTTGTCTTTGTTAAAGTCTACCGTTGGCTTAATTTCAGACATGTCGATGTAATTTTTGGTGAAGCTTGCGTAATGACCACCATACTAACAGGACAATAAGGGGTAAGACTGTCGCAGCAGTGCCATCTGCACTAAATGGCCACCCCACTTTGCTAGCCCCTTTAGCAACATAACTCACTAAACCTACCATGTAATAGCTAATAGCAGCCACCGATAAGCCCTCTACAGTCGCTTGTAATTGCAGCTGTAAATTTTGACGCTTATCCATACTAGTCCAAATGGCCTGATTGCTTTCTTGCTGCTCAATTTGAACTCTGGTTCTCAACATATCACTTACCCTAGAAACTCTTGCAGAAAGAGCTTCCTGCCTTCTTAAAGCGCCAGCACAAGTGCCTCTAGCAGGATTAAGCCTTCGGTCCATAAACTCACGCAAAGTTTGTAAGCCTTTTAAACGCTGCTCTCGCACATCAAAAATTCTTCGATCTAATAAATCAAAATAAGCGGCAGCGGCCGAAAGCCTGGAGTGGGTTTGTGCATACAGACTTTCTACTTTGGCGGCTAATAAAGTAAGACGGTCAAGCAACAAAGTTTCATCTTCTTTTTTAGCCTCTGTAATAGCTTTAGCCAAATCAGCCAATTCATCTTCATAGGCGTTTAATAAACCCATTGCATTTTTTGCTGCTGGCAGTGCAACCGATGCTGTCATTCGATAAGTTTCAATTTCTAGCAAGCGCTGTATCGTTCTACCTAATCGCCTTTGGGTAATTCCAAATGTGGGAATATAAAAATGGGAAAAACCGTTTTTATCAATTAGAAAATCGGAATAAACATGGGCAGTTCCTTCTGCTAGCGAAGAACCCATAATAGCTTCAGGATGAAACAGTTGGAGGTCGAGTGCTGTTTTAAGTGTATCTTCAGGAGCAGTGCTTCCTTCTTGCACCCAAACATAAACTGCACTCAATAAGCTACCCCGCATTTCACTTAACCAATTGGGTGCATTGTGCTCTATGTAATCAAAAACAAAATCTTGACCTATCTCTTGTTGATAGTTAGATTTAAAAAAGGTATAGGTTACAAACTCGGTATGCATTTCCCAGCGCAGTGTAAGTTGCCCTAAATTGGCCTTGAAATGATTACCCTTAAAATCATAATCCTCAAGCTGAAAAGCTTTTAAAAGGCGAAGTAAATGCGCTTTATTTTCAAGCTTTTGTTGTGGCTCTAACCACAATACCAACCTCAATACCGCCGCAGGTGTTGTCACCGTGTCAGATGGCCTAGAATGTACTTCGTCATGTAGTTCTAAGCGCAATGGGTGTTGCAATAAATTCAAGATAGTCCCCGTTTCAACAGCTAATAAAAAAACTCAGTTCACTTTAATGAACTGAGTGAACTGTTAGTTTGACAAATAACAAATTGGTAAAAACAATTTTTACTCATACCCTTGTGCAATGATTCATTATTGCACGAGGTTTGATGTTCTTAAGCCGTTGTAATGACTCTTTAAAAGGCTTAATTTAATTAGGTTAACGTGTATTTTTTATTCACTCACTTGCGCTAACTAAGCCTTACTAATCACACTTCGCATCAAGTAGAACCCTTGAAAGGGTTCTACTTAAACAGCGATACAGTTCTAGCCGCTTAATCTTCGACAAAAGCTTCTTCGCGTTTTTTCTTAATAGAAGGTAAAAACACAATTAAAACTAAGGCCAAAGAAATAAGCAATAAACTTAAAGATAAACCACGGGTAAAAAATACACTCCAATCACCACGTGATTTAGCTAAAGCCCTCACCAAATGTTCCTCCATCATGGGGCCTAAAACAAAGCCCAATAACAAAGGAGCTGGCTCGCAACCAAGTTTAATAAAAATATAACCAATTAAACCAAATAAACCCACCATCCAAATATCAAAGGTATTGTTATTGGTAGAGTAAACACCAATCGCACAGAACAAGACAATGGCTGGGAATAACCAACGATAAGGCACAGACAACAGCTTAATCCAAAGGCCAATTAAAGGCAGGTTAAGTACAATTAACATGGCATTACCAATCCACATGGAAGCAATCAAACCCCAAAATAATTCTGGGTTGCTAGTCATGACTTGAGGACCTGGTTGAATATTATGAATCGTCATGGCACCCACCATTAAAGCCATGACAGCATTAGGCGGAATACCTAAAGTAAGCAAGGGAATAAATGAAGTTTGTGAAGCCGCATTGTTAGCCGCTTCTGGAGCTCCAACCCCCCTAATATTACCTTGACCAAACGGCACTTCACCTGGTTTGAGTTTGGTTTTTTTCTCGAGTGTATAGGCGGCAAAAGCGGCCATTACGGCACCACCGCCTGGCAAAATACCCAATACAGATCCTAAACCAGTACCTCGTAAAACTGCAGGAATTAAGTTTTTAAAATCTTCTTTGCTAGGCATTAAGCCTTTCACGTTGGCGGTAAAAACTTGACGCTCACTTTCATGTTTACCTAGATTATGAATAATTTCACCATAACCAAATAAACCCATTGCGACCACAATAAAACCAATACCATCGGTGAGCTCAGGAATATCGAAGGTAAATCGATAGGTACCCGACATTACATCTGTACCAATTAAACCTAATAACAAACCTAAAATAATCATGCTGACCGCTTTAATCAGTGAGCCAGAGGCAAGTACTACCGCACCCACTAAACCTAAAACCATAAGGGCAAAGTATTCTGCTGAACTAAATGCCAAAGCCACTTCAGTTAAGGGTACGGCAAAGGCTGCGAGCACTAAGGTGCCTACACAACCAGCAAAAAATGAACCCAAACCAGCAGCAGCCAAGGCAGGCCCCGCCCTACCCTTACGGGCCATTTGGTAACCGTCAATAACGGTGACTACCGAGGACGATTCGCCCGGCAAGTTGACCAAAATAGCCGTAGTTGAACCACCATATTGAGCACCATAATAAATACCTGCCAACATAATAAGGGCAGACACGGGTGCTAAAGAATAGGTGGCTGGCAACAACATGGCAATAGTGGCCAAAGGTCCTATGCCAGGTAGAACCCCAATTAAAGTGCCTAACAAGCAACCAATAAATGCGTAAGCTAGATTGCTTAAGGTAAAAGCAACACTAAATCCAGTTGCGAGATTATCAAATAATTCCATTATTTTTCCTTATGCACCAATCGCTGGCCACACCGGTAAGCGAAGTTTTAATAACAAAATAAATGCGACATAACTAATTAAGCATAAGATGGTAGCTAATACCAAACTATGCTTAAAATTAAATTCATCGCTTGCATAAGAGGCCACAATCGTTAGGGCAAAAATACTAATTACCAGCCCCATTGAAGGTAGTCCAATAGCGGGTAAGCCACCCAAAAATACACCAAACAATAAATTAGCCAAAATAATAAAAATAAGTGGACGCCATGCAATGGCACCAATTTTTTCATTTTCATCGACTTCATGGCCCAGTGATTTAAAAGTAATGATACTTCCTAAAATTGCCAAAATAATTCCTAGGGTAATAGGAAAAAATCCTGGTCCTAAATTTCCACCTCTACCGATTTCATGATGAGTGGCAGCAACAGCAAACACACTGCCAATTGCCACAAACATTAAACCCGATAGAAAGTCTTTTTGACTTTTAATTTTCATTGATAACACCTCGTATTCGTAATGCCTGAATTTTGCACCAACTTAGAGGAGATTCAATTAGTTTTTACACTTTAATCAGAGTTAATCTTTTTTAGATGGAGCCTCAAGTACTTTTAACCATTTTTTAGCGGGTAAACCCGAATAAGTACTCACCCAATCAGATGCAGCTAACAATTCGTTTTGCGTTTTAGTTTGAATTTGTTTATGCGCCATAATGACAGTATTGCCTTCTTTAGTAGGCTTAAAACACCAGACATGCTTGGCCCCAAAAGCTTGTTTTATTTTTTCAATACTTTCATCACAACGACTAGAGCGACCAAATAAATTAACCGTCATGGTTCCAGTTTCAGTCAGTAAATTTTGGCAATCTTGGTAAAACTCTATGGTGTCGATAACCGGTGCTTTAGCTTCATCATCATATAAATCTACTTGTAATGCATCAACGCTAGCCTGCCATTTTGGATTTTTAATTTCTGCAATCGCATCGGTAATAATGACATTGAGTTTTTCATCATCTGCAGGCAATTTAAACCAAGTACGACAAGCGTTTAACACCTGCGGATTGATCTCCAAGACAGTAGTTTTCATTTGCAATTTTTTTCTACAAAACTTGGTGAGGCTAGCAGCCCCTAAACCCAATTGCATGGCATGTAAATTTTTTACTTCTGATGGAGGGACAAATAATAGCCAAGCCATCATGCGCTGTACGTACTCTAGGTCAATATCATAGGGTTTATCGAGGTTCATACTGCCCTGTATCCAGGGGCTACCCAAATGCAAATAGCGTGAGTTACCTGAGTCAGAAAAATCAACTGACGGAAGTGCTTTAGAGTTGGAATTTTTTCTTATTTTAAGAGCCATAACAAGATTGAATATTTATTTTAATAAAGCGCTTAGGCGGGGAATTGCAGCTTGCAAATTTTGCCAACTGCGCAGCGAAAGTTGCTCTGGAGTTTGTGCTTGAAGCCTTGCAATAAAGTGAGCGATTAAAACCATTTCTGAGGGGGTGTTTCTGCTTTGCAATAAACCTTGACTTCTTTCAATTGCAGTTTTGTATAACCAAGTAGGCACCATGTCGGGAGCATCTGTTTCTAACACTATGGCTTGCACTGGCAACTGCGTTAATAAGGATTGTAAGTGCAGTGCACGGGTATAGGTACAAGCACCACCAAAACCTAGTTTAATACCTAATTTCAAAAATGTTTGGGCTTGCTGCATACTGCCATTAAATGCGTGTGCTATACCCAAACAGGTATTGCCAAACACCTGCCGAATACCTTTTAAAACCATATCAACACTTTGCCGGCTGTGCAAAATAAGGGGCAAGTTATATTTTTTGGCTAGTTTTAATTGAGCGATATAAAACTCCCATTGCTTATCCCTTAACTTGGGGCTATTCACTCTTGGATCAAAATAATCTAAGCCAATTTCACCTATTGCCACTAAACGAGGGTCGTTTTGATTATGCTCTAAACTTTGCTCTAATATATCTAAATCAGATGACTGAAGTGCACCAATATAAAGCGGATGAATACCTAGGGCATAACTATCTTCATAACGATGCGCTAAGACTTGTACTTGCTCAAAATTGGCCGGTACAACTGCCGGATAAATGCAGTGCACCACACCTAGTTTTTTTGCTTGACTACGACACTCATCTCGATCAGCATCAAACTCAAAAGCATCAAGATGACAATGACTATCTATCCAGTTCAACATTGCAGTTTATTAATACGCCACAAATTGGCCAGCCGATAATCGCAAGCGTCTATCACAACGCTCGGCTAAAGCTTCATCATGGGTCACCACTATAAAGGCCGTGTTTTTTTGCCTAGCCAAGCTCACCATTAAATCAAACACAGTAGCAGCGGTCGTCCTATCAAGGTTTCCGGTTGGTTCGTCAGCCAAAACACAATCAGGCTGTGTGACCAAGGCCCTAGCAATGGCTACTCTTTGACGCTCACCGCCAGACAATTCTGCCGGCCGATGCAGCAAGCGATGTGACAAGCCCACTTGAGCCAATACCTCTTTGGCCCTTTGCTCTGACTCCTGCTTTGAACTACGCCTTACCCACAAAGGCATCTCTACGTTTTCTAGGGCAGTAAACTCAGCTAATAAATGATGGAATTGATAAACAAAACCCAAGTGTTGATTTCTTAAATCACCTTGCTGTGCTTCAGACAAATCGCTTAAAAGTTGCCCCTTTACCAGCACCGAGCCGTTACTAGGCCGATCAAGGCCACCCAATAAATGCAAGAGAGTGCTTTTTCCTGAGCCCGATGCTCCCACAATAGCAAGTGTTTCGCCAGCCTTGACTTGGATATTAATTTGATCGAGCACTAAAACATCAAGTGGACCTTCGGTAAATCGTTTAGTTAAATTTTTGGCCTCAATAACATAAGGAGTGGAATTGGAATTAGTCATAACGCAAAGCATGGGCTGGGTTGAGTCGGCTAGCTCTCCAGCTAGGATAGAGGGTGGCAATAAATGCCAATACCAATGAAATAATCACAACCGGAAAGATATCGGCAAATTGTGGATCACTTGGCATACGGCTCAGTAAGTAGATATCCCTTGGTAGAAAGCTCACTTGGAATAAGCCTTCAATAATGGAGACCAAAGTGCCCACATTAAAGGCCACTAACAAGCCTAATAACAGGCCAATGGCAGTCCCTACAACGCCAATCACAGCGCCTTGCACCACAAAAATTGCCATAATGCTTTTAGGGCTAGAGCCTAATGTTCTAAGAATGGCAATATCAGAAGTTTTATCAGTAACTGTCATGACTAAAGTGCTCACTAAATTAAAAGCAGCAACTGCCACTATTAAAGTCAGAATAATAGACATCATGCGTTTTTCAACTTGTACAGCTGCAAACCAAGATTTGTTTTGCCGAGTCCAATCTCGTGCCACCAATCCACCGCTTAAACTGGCTTCCAAAACTGGTGCAAAATCTCTAGCGAGGTGTAAGTTATTGAGTTTGACCCTAATGCCAGTTGGCCCGTCCACACGATAAAGTTTTTGCGCATCTTCTAAATGAATCATCGCTAAACTTGAATCAAACTCATAATGACCCGAATCAAAAACTCCAACTACGGTTAACTGCTTCATTCGAGGCAAGGTTCCTGCGGGTGTGAGTTGGCCACCAGGCAACATTAAAGTGACCTTGTCATTGAGTTGTACACCCAACTGATTGGCTAGGGCATAACCCAGCACAATAGAAAATTCGTTGGGTTTTAAAAGCTTTAAAACACTGTCTTGTACTTTTTGTTGCTGCACACCCAAGTCAGACACAGTAGGCTCAAGCAGAGGGTCTATACCTCTGACCATGACACCACGCATTTCCTCTCCTCTGGCCATGAGTGCTTGAGCGGCAATAAATGGAGCTACTCCTTTTACCTCTGGATGGGAGCTAATTTCTTTCATCGTTAGCGCAGGATTTTGAATACCAGACGCATCTGGCGTCATGACTTCGATATGAGCCACTACTCCTAGCATTCGATCACGCACTTCTTTTTGAAAACCGTTCATTACCGATAAAACAATGATGAGTGCGGCCACACCTAAAGAAATGCCCAGCATAGAAACCATGGAAATAAATGATATGAATCCATTTCGGCGACTACGTTTACTCGCTCGCGTATAGCGCCAACCGACTATCAACTCAAAGGGTAGTTGCATAAAAATAAAATCTCAAAAAATAAACTAAACAAAATAAGCTGCGGATGTTGGATGCTACTTATTTGTAATGTTGAATGGCTAGTGTGCAGCGCCCAAAATAGCTCTTCTAATAGCTAGCCACTGGGTTGGTTCTTGAATGTATTCGATTATGACCCAATATTTTTTATGCTTGGCTATTTTTATTTGTAATACCATTTTGCTGCGTAAATCCCAAATACAAGTGACAACAATTGGCTCAAGCACTGGTGGGTGGTTTTGACCTTTTTCATCAGACCTCAATTGCCATTTTTGCCCTGTAAAAAGTATGTGTCCTGTCAAATAATGAGTTAAATAATCAATTATTGCATAACAAGACAATACCCAAGCAGCAATCAAAATAAAGACTTTTTCAAGTTGTAAACTTGGATTGGCTTTTTGCTGCAACACAAAAATAATGACCAATACCAAACTACTGAATAAAAACAGTAAAACTAGCCACTTTAGAAACTTTGGAAGGCCTATCGAATAATAAGATGCAGGAGCTGATTTCATTTTTCTACCTTTTAAAGTAACTTTAATCAATTGATTAACAAAAAGAAGCTCGATTAATAACAACCACTGTTTTATATAAAATCAATGACTAATAATTGACTCAATTTTGTGCAAAAAAAAAGCAAGTCCGCTTCTGAAGCAGACTTGCTTTTGAGTGAGTTTATATTTAAAGTTTATCCGTTAAACTTTTTAAATACTAAAGTACCATTGGTACCACCAAAACCAAAGTTGTTTTTCATTGCAACCTCAATTTTAAGATCTCGGGCAGTATTTGCACAATAGTCCAAATCACATTCTGGGTCTTGATTATCAAGATTAATGGTGGGTGGGCTTTTTTGATGATGTAAAGCCAACACAGTAAACACACTTTCGATACCACCAGCAGCCCCTAAGGTATGGCCAGTCATTGATTTAGTAGAATTAACCACTGTCTTTTTGGCGGCATCACCCATGGCGGCTTTAATCGCATTGGTTTCGTTAAGGTCACCTAATGGCGTTGAAGTGCCGTGAGCATTCACATAATTGATTTGATCGGCATTAACACCTGCATTAGCCATTGCCATTTGCATAGAACGGCGTGGCCCATCTACGCTAGGAGCGGTCATATGATAGGCGTCTCCGGTCATGGCAAAACCAGCAATTTCAGCATAGATTTTTGCGCCACGAGCTAATGCGTGATCAAGAGACTCTATTACCATAACACCAGCACCTTCGCCGAGTACAAAACCATCACGGTCTTTGTCCCATGGCCTAGAAGCTGCTTGTGGGTTATCATTGCGGGTACTCAGTGCACGGGCCGCTGCAAAACCACCAATTCCTAGTGGTGATACGGTTGATTCTGCGCCACCAGCGACCATCACATCGCAATCACCCCATTCAATCATACGAGCAGCCATACCTATTGAGTGCAAACCTGTTGTACAGGCAGTAACGACTGAATAGTTAGGACCTTTAAAGCCCAATTTAATAGAGATTTGTCCTGCAATCATATTAATAATGGTGGCAGGCACAAAAAATGGAGAAATTCTGCGTGCGCCTTTGGCTAGAAATTCAGAATGAGTTTGCTCGATTAAAGGCAAACCTCCCATACCAGAGCTCACATTACAGCCAATGCGTAATGCTTGTTCTTCGGTGAGGTCATCACCGATAGGTAATCCGGAATCTTTGACGGCCTGCATAGCAGCAGCCAAACCAAAGTGAATGAAGCGATCCATGTGGCGGGCTTCTTTATCGGTGATGTAATCTTGGATATTAAAACCGCGTACTTCACCTGCGAATCTACAGGCTAAAGTACTCGCGTCAAAAGAAGTGATATGGTCAATACCAGATTGACCAGCAAGAAGATTATTCCAAGAATCTTGGACGTTGTTACCAACTGGGCTAATACAGCCTAGTCCGGTCACGACTACACGACGACGGGTCATATTGATGAGCGGGTGAGGTAGTGGTGGGACGATAACTTCATTCGAATGAAATTATCAAGAAGGAGTGGGAACGAATGAGTTCCCAAATAAATAGCTGCAAAAGGAATACCACCACCCAAAAGGGTAGTGGATATATCCTCAAGCTTACGCTTTTGAATGACCAGTTGCGTAGTCAATTGCGCTTTGAACTGTAGTAATTTTCTCAGCGTCTTCATCCGGAATTTCAATTCCGAACTCATCTTCCAAGGCCATAACTAATTCAACATTGTCCAAGGAGTCAGCACCTAAATCAGCCACGAATGACTTTTCAGGAGTTACATTGGCCACATCATGTCCAAGTTGCTCGGCAATGATTTTCTTAACACGTGCTTCGATATCGCTCATTTATTCCCTCTGAGGGTTGTGAAAAAGAACTGCTATTCTAACCGCCTATAAGACGTTTTACAGAAATTTGCAGGTTAACAGGTATTAACCCTAGGAAGAAATTCTATATAGCTCAAAATGGTGATAAAAATTACCTATAACTAGTTGCAAAAGGCTTGTTTTTTATCAAGAAACCTTGATAAACACGTAACAAAGCTGATAATGCAGATCAAGTTATACGATATTTACATTGTCTGAGGTATATAGAGTTTCCTTAAAGGGCTTGTTTGTATTATATGGTAATTATTAAATTAGCCCATATACATGCCACCATTGACATGAAGTTCTTGTCCGGTGATGTAGGAAGCTTGCTCAGAGGCCAAATAACCAACTGCATGAGCAATATCTTGTGGTTTTCCAAGACGCCCTAAAGGAATTTGAGACATTAAGTTTTGTTGCTGGTCAGCTGATAAACCAGACGTCATATCAGTGTCGATAAAGCCTGGCGCAACACAATTCACAGTAATACCCCTACTACCCAACTCACGAGCCAAAGATCGTGTCATTCCAGCAACACCCGCTTTTGCAGCTGCATAATTGGCCTGCCCTGGATTACCGGAAGCCCCTACAACAGAGGTTATGCTAATAATACGGCCAAAACGTTGCTTCATCATGGGTTTGATGGCCGCGCGAGCTAAACGAAATACTGAGCGTAAATTGGTATCAATAACGGCATCCCAGTCGTCGTCTTTTAGGCGCATAGCCAAGGTATCACGAGTAATACCTGCATTATTCACTAAAACATGTAAACCACCCATCGTTTTTACAATTTCATCAAATAAACCATCAACTGCGGGAGCGTCTGTTACGTTTAAAGTTTTACCCATACATCCAGGAAAGGCAGCGAGAGCATCGTTAATTTTGCTAGCACCTTCGGGAGTAGTAGCTGTACCTATTACTCGAAAGCCTTTTTGCGCAAGCTCCAAGGCAATAGCAGCACCAATGCCACGGGTTGCTCCTGTTACCAATGCAATTTGTTGGGTGGTAGATGTTTCTGTTGTCATATTAATTATCCCAGTATATTTGTTTTTACTTCTTGCAAACTAGTCGGATCAAATAAAGCATGACCGTTAAGATCTGGACTGATCCTTTTAACCATGCCTGCAAGTACCTTACCTGGACCGCACTCGACAATGTGGGTCATATTGAGACTTGCCATTTTTTGAATGGTTTCGACCCAGCGCACAGGTCCAAAAGCTTGGCGATACAAAGCATCACGAATGGCATCAGGCTGGGACTCAATTTTCACATCAATATTGTTTATTAATGCGATGGTAGGGGTTGCAATGTTGGTGTCGTGCAATTTTTCTTTGAGTTTTTCAGCCGCAGGTTTCATAAGTGAGCAATGAAAAGGGGCTGAAACTGGTAGAGGCAAGGCACGTTTTGCACCAGCTGCTTTAAGCGCCTCGCTGGCTTTTTCAACAGCCAATTTGCTACCTGCTATAACGGTTTGCATAGGGTCATTAAAGTTGACTGCTTCGACTAACTCTTGACTTGGGTTACCCATACTTTGGGTGATTTCTTGACAAATTGCCACTACTTTTTGAGCTTCCATGCCTAAGATAGCTGCCATTGCACCAGTTCCAACAGGAACCGCCTCTTGCATAGCTTGCGCTCGAAGTCGCACCAAGGGTACTGCTTGGGCAAGCGTTAAAGCATTACTAGCCACTAATGCAGAATATTCCCCTAAAGAATGACCAGCAACATAACTAGGCGATTGACCGACTTCTGACATCCAAACTCGGTAAGCTGCAATTGCAGCTACCAGCATGACCGGCTGAGTGTTGGTGGTTAAACCTAAAGCCTCTTTAGGTCCTTCAGCAATTAATAATCCAAGGTCTTCACCTAAAGCATCAGAAGCCTCATGTAATGTAGATTTGACTTCAGGATGATCACCCCAAGCGTTTAACATACCCACTGACTGGGAGCCTTGTCCTGGAAATACAAAGGCAAATGGTGATTTATTCATAAAAACTCCATCTTTCAAAATAAAACAAAATTAATTCATCTGAACTTAAAGTGTTAGCTTTTCAATTGATAGTAGCAAACATACTTACATTCAGAGAAAGGTGATTTTTACAAATCAAGTAAAACAGCACCCCATGTAAAACCACCGCCAACACCCTCCAATAAAAGTGTTTCGCCTTTTTTGATCTGACCTGAGCGCATTGCATGATCGAAGGCTAGTGGAATAGAGGCGGCTGAAGTATTACCGTGGTCATGTACAGTTACTACTACCTTATCCATTGGTAGCGCTAACTTTTTAGCTGTACTTTGCATAATACGAATATTGGCTTGATGCGGTATTAGCCAATCAATATCTTGTTTGCTACGCCCAGCTTTTTCAAGCACAGAGAGAGCCGCTTTTTCGAGTAAACCAACTGCCAACTTAAAAACAGCTTGCCCATCCATGGTCAGCAAAGGGCTACCACTGATATGTCCGTTCACTACAGTACCAGGCACACACAATACATCAACATGCTTACCATCGGCATGCAGACTACTAGATAAAATGCCAGGTGTATCACTAGCTTGAAGCACTACTGCGCCAGCGCCATCACCAAACAAGACACAGGTAGTTCTGTCTTTAAAATTAAGTAATCTAGAAAAAACTTCCGCACCAATCACCAAGGCATTTTTTGCACTTCCTGCTCTTATCATGGCATCGGCCACTGATAAAGCATAAATAAAACCACTACAAACGGCCTGAACATCGAAGGCTGGGCAACCGTTAGCACCTATTTTATTTTGCACAATACAGGCAGTTGATGGAAAAATCATGTCAGGTGTCGAAGTAGCAACAATGATTAAATCAAGGTCTTTAGCATCAATACCTGCCATTTGAAGTGCATTACGCGCAGCAATAGCAGCTAAATCGCTGGTTTTAGTTTGCTCATCCACAAAATGACGTGCATGAATGCCAGTACGCTCGACTATCCAGTCGTTAGAGGACTCTATGCCATCTTGAGCCAGTTGCGCAACAAGTTCGTCATTGCTTACACGATGAGGGGGTAAATAGCTACCCGTGCCAATAATTCGAGAAAAAGAAGTCATGTGCCGCCTAGGCCACTCCATTTAAGTTTGCCTGTGCTAACAAAGGTGCAGCATGGGCTATTCTTTCTTGAAGGCGGGCCAATAAATTATGTTGTGCTGCATCATAAGCCCGATTTAATGCTTGCTCGAAAGCAAAAGCATCTGCAGAGCCATGGCTTTTAAAAACCAAACCCCGTAAACCAAGCAATGGTGCTCCGTTATAACGCCCTTTATCAAAACGCTTTTTTAAGGCCTTTAATACAGGATAAGAAATAATAGCTGCCATTTTAGTAAAAATATTGCGACTAAACTCAATTTTTATGGAGTCAACAATTAACTTTGCAGCCCCTTCAATTGATTTAAGCGATACATTCCCTACGAAACCGTCACATACTACAATGTCAACAGTTCCTTTCATGATGTCATCGCCCTCTACGTTGCCGTAAAAGTTTAAATCACCGGCCAATGATGCTGACCTTAAAAGCTCACCCGCCTTTTTAATCATGTCACTGCCCTTAATCACTTCTTCGCCTACATTTAACAATCCAACCTTAGGCTGGTCATTGCCGGTTAAGACCTGCACCAAGGCAGTTCCCATAACTGCAAACTGTAAAATATGACTGGCTTGACTATCAACATTGGCCCCTAAATCAAGCATAGCAGTTGCAGAACCCTTGGCATTAGGAATATAGGCCATGATGGCGGGCCTATCGATGCCGTCAAGGGTTTTGAGTAAATAACGCCCGATTGCCATTAAAGCACCCGTATTACCAGCCGAAACTGTGGCTTGAGCAGTACCTAATTTAATTTGCTCAATGGCAATTCGCATAGAAGAATTTTTCTTCTTCCGTAAAGCAATTTCTAGTGGGTCATCCATTTCAACGACTTCAGTGGCCCCAATAATAGTCGCTCTAGGATGATTAAAGTTTTTTAAAGCATCGGGACGCCCTACCAACAACAAAGAGGCATCTGAATGTTGGTTTAAAAAATTGAGACAAGCAGGTAACGTAACGTCCACACCGACGTCTCCACCCATGCAATCGACGGCTAGTGTAATCATCCTAATTTCAAATCCATTTTATTAACAAAGAAAATCATCATTTTTTACTTATTAAAGCACAGTTAGCACTTCGACTTCAATGACTACTTCAAGGCTTACTTTGAAAAAATTGCATCATTTCAATACAAATGAATGCAAAATATAGTTAAATATAAGCAAATAAAAACAAATACTAGACAAACAAAAGCCCGGTGCAATTAAATTGAACCGGGCTTTTTGACAAGTCAAAAACAGCTTATTCAGCAGCTTGTGCTTTGCTTTTTAATACTTGACGACCACGATAAAAGCCGTTTGGGCTAATGTGGTGACGCAGATGCACTTCGCCAGTGGTTGACTCAATTGCTGTACCTGGGGCAGATAAAGCATAGTGGGAGCGGTGCATGCCGCGCTTAGAAGGTGATTTTTTATTCTGTTGGACGGCCATTTTTGGCTCCTTGCGCTAACAAATCGGATGGAATGAAACTTTAGGCTTTGTCATCAAGAAAACTAAAAAAGTGTTTTCAAAACAGCCTAAAGATATGTTTTTACTTTACTTTTTTGGTTTATCTTTTCATTTCACTTTAGTTTACTAAGTAGTTTTAACAACTACCTAACTTTAAAATGATGAAAAGCCAAGTTCTGCGAAGCCCTCTATTGTATCAGTGATTGATTGACTCATCAAGAAATACATCAAAAAGCGCTAATTTTGAACTCAAGATTTGGTTTTTAAACCTTGTAAAACACTAAATGGATTGGGTTTTTTCTCGGGTTCTGCAAAATTTTTGTCTAAAACTTCAGTTTTAAGCGGTTTTGGACAGGTGTCGTGAGTTGGCAACAAAGGTAAGGCCATTAAAACCTCATCTTCGACTAACTCAAGAATATTAAAGTGTTGCGTAAAGGCCAAAACATCTTCAATCGACTCTTCATCTTCTAAATCTGCCTGTTCTTCAGTAGCGACAAATCGGTAAGAATGGTCAAAACTAATCGGAATACCCACAATATCAAGGCATCGCTGGCAAGTCATTGGAAAACACCCACGTAACTTGAGATGTAACCATACTTGAGGCGAACCATCAGGACCCTGCTCTAAGGTGCCAGCCACTGCCCATTGCACAAAATAATCCTCGTGATGACCCAATTCTGGTCGGGGTAGCTCTTGGCTTAAACGAGGAAAGACCTCTATGTCATGCATATCTTGCAACATGGCGCCTGCATTAGCAAAAGCCTGCAAGTCTAATTTTAGGGGATTGAATTCTTGACTCATATAAAAATAAGGTGGGTGAAAATAATTTTTTTGCGAATATTTCTACAATTATTTGTTGATTATCGCAGTTGAAGCAATGAAATGGCACAATTATCGGATGAATACACAGAACTTAACTCCAGCGCAGCCCGCGACACCCAAAAGAGACTTAATTTTAGGCTCAACCTCTATTTATCGCCGAGAACTACTGAGTCGCTTAAGAATTCCTTTTGAAGTGGCTTCGCCGCAAGTCGATGAAACCGCTCTTCCTAACGAAACACCACAAGCGCTCGCACAACGCTTGGCTTTAGCCAAAGCCATGGCGGTGGCGCAGCGTTTTCCAACTGCAGTGGTGATTGGCTCTGATCAAGTCGCTCAATTGGGCGAAAGCGCTTTAGGTAAACCAGGGAACCATAGCAACGCGGTGGCACAACTCACTCGAATGAGTGGTCAAACTGTTATATTTCAAACTGCCCTAGCGGTAGTTTGCCTAGAAACTGGATTTGTCGGTCAAGACATTGCACAAGTAAAAGTGCAATTTCGACATTTAAGCCCGACTCAAATCGAAAACTATTTACAGGCCGAACAACCCTACGATTGTGCGGGCAGTGCCAAAAGTGAAGGACTTGGAATTGCCTTATTGGAAAAAATTGATAATGATGACCCAACCGCTTTAATTGGTTTACCGTTAATTAGAGTTTGCCACTTAATTAGCCAAGCAGGAATCGTTTTATTATGAACAATCAATCGCTTAGCTCAACAAAAGGTTGCCTTTATTTAGTGCCTACACCTCTCGATTTTGGCTGTGAGGATTTAACTCCGATTCAAGAAGTCATGCCACTAGGCAGTTTGCAAATTGCCAGCCAATTGCAATATTGGATTACTGAGAATGCCAAATCTACCCGCGCATTTCTCAATCGAGTTCATCCTATTTGCCCTCTCCAATCGGCCTTGCAAGAGTTAAATATACAAGTCCTACCACGTGCAGTTCACAAACAAGGTGATCACACCTCGGCACAAACGGATCAAAAAGCCACACTTGAATTATTAAAACCTGCTTTAGCTGGCCACAATGTGGGTTTATGTAGTGAAGCAGGAATGCCTGCCATTGCAGACCCTGGCTCGTCTTTTGTTCGCTTAGCGCATGATTTAGGTATTGAAGTTAAGCCATTGGTTGGCCCCATTTCACTGATGTTAGCATTAGCGGCTAGTGGGCTCAACGGACAAAATTTTGCATTTGTAGGCTATTTACCAGTGCCAGCGGCCGATAGACTCAAAAGAATGGAGGGTTTACAAAATTTAGCCCTGCAAACGGGTCAAACTCAAATTGTGATCGAGACACCCTATCGCAATGAAGCTCTGATGCAAGCCTTTATTCAAAAACTCAAACCCAATATCCGCTTGTCAATTAGCAGTGGCTTGACGCTCAGCAGCATGAAAACTACCAGTCAATTAATTTCGCAGTGGAGGCAATTACCCAAGGTAAAAGCATCTGAATTACCTACTGTTTTTTGTTTTGGACCTGGCTAAATAAAAAAAGAGTTCTTCAAGAACTCTTTTTGAACATCTTTTAAAATTATTTAATTTCTATGGTTTTAGCATTCATGGCTTTCACCATACCCTCTCCAATAGAGGCTCCAAACCGTTTAGCAAGCCTTTCAGCGACATTTTCTTTACGGGTGTAATCAATAATATCTTTGGCTTTTACCACTTCACGGGCGACATAATCAATATTACCCAAGTGGTCGGCTAAACCCATTTGAATCGCTTGTTCACCGGTCCAAAATAAACCACTAAAAGTTTCGGGGGTTTCTTTTAAGCGAGCGCCACGACCTTTTCTCACTACCTCAATAAATTGCTGATGAATTTGGCCCAACATTTGCTGGGCAAATGCTTTTTGATCAGGGTTTTGTGGGCTAAATGGATCAAGCATACCTTTGTTATCACCGGCTGTTAATAATCGGCGCTCCACACCTAATTTACCCATTAAACCAGTAAAGCCAAAACCATCCATTAAGACACCAATAGAGCCCACTACACTGGCTTTATCGACATAGATTTGATCTGCAGCCGAGGCAATGTAATAAGCTGCAGAAGCACAAGTTTCCTCTACTACTGCATAGATTGGCTTTTTATGAATCGCTTTTAAACGATAAATTTCATCATTGATAATGCCCGCTTGTACAGGGCTACCACCGGGAGAATTAATTAATAACACCACTGCTTTGGTAGAGGGGTCTTCGAGCGCCGCTTTTAAGGCCTCCACTACATGCAAGGCGCTTGCATCTACACCATCAGAAATTTCGCCTTTAATTTGAACAACTGCTGTATGAGGAGTACCTGTCGTCGTGCTACCTTGTTCATCGGTAAAACTCAGCCAGACGAAGGCAACTACCAATAACAACCAAGAGAAGCGGAAAAACAAATTCCAACGGTGTTTTCGCTTTTGATCGGCCATCATCATATTGGCCACCCTCTCAATTTGAGTGACACATAAATTGAGCGGCTGAGACTCAAGAGTAGCGGCCGCATTTTTTTCGATAGGGCGACTTGTTTCAACTGATTGGCTAGCTATTTTCTTGCTCGATTCAGGAGCTGATGAAGCTAAAGCTTCTGCGCCTTGAGTAGAATTGTTAAGTGAAACAGTAGTCTGTGCCTTTTCCGTCTTATCTGACTGCTCTACATTGAGAGGATTTTGAGCCGCAGCAAGCTCTGGATGGGAGTCTAAATTATTAATATTTGACTCAGCTGAGGTGCGGTTCGAGGTTGATTCGATCATAATTGAGTGCTCTTTAAAATTCGACTGGTTTTGTATTGTAGGCGGTATGCCAGTAAACCACGCCATCTTGCTCTGAAAGTTGTATTTTTATAAGTCCACCTTTACATGGGCCTCCTACACACTCGCCAGTCTCAGGCTCGTATGCAGCACCATGAGTGGCACATAATAACCAACGTCCTGAATCATCAAAAAATCGGTCGGGCTGATAATCCATCTCCATAGCCACATGGGTGCAACGATTTAAATAGGCTTGGACTTGCCCCTCAAATCGAATCGCAAAAGCACGACAAGTTTGTCCGGCATAAACCAAATCAAATGGAACCGCTAACGAGGCCTCTTGCAAATCTGTGCTATTGCATAAAGCAATTTTTTCTTCCGGTTGAGCTGCAGAGTTAAAATAAATAGGACTTTCCATGACGTTAACTAGGCCTTTTAAAAATAGGTTTTTAACAGTTTTGCGATAGCCATAAATGTAACTCTTTGGCTGAATGTACCACGGCTAAAGGTTCACAACGGTGAAGTTGTTGTGACGCATGGGCGCCATAACTCACACCTAAACTAGGACACCCTGCATTCATGGCCATTTGTAAATCATGACTGGTATCACCAATCATGAGGGTTCGACTTGGATCAACATTCAACTCCTCTATTAACTCCAAAAGCATTCTAGGCGAGGGTTTACCCTCTGTTTGATCCGCTGTCCGACTGGCATTGAATAAACCATGCAAGGGCAAAGTAGATAAAACATGATCTAATCCTTTGCGACTTTTCCCTGTTGCAATGGCCAATAAAAACTCTTTTTGGCGCAAATCGTTGAGTAACTCTAGTACCCCATCAAACAAATGAAGATCGTGCGAATAAACATCATAATGATGCATATAGCGCTGACTTAATTCTGGGTAATGTTCTGGCTTTATTTCAGGCGCAGCCAAACGCAATGCATGGGCTAATCCCAAACCAATAACATAAGAGGCTTTTTCATCGCTAGGAGGCTCAAAGCCTAAATCCGCAACCGCCAACTGTATGGATTTTGAAATCAAAGCAGTCGAATCAAAAAGTGTTCCATCCCAATCAAAAACAATCAGGTCGAACTTACGTGACAGACGTTTAGGGTCTTGCTCAATTAACATCGCTTTAGCTCTTTCATTTTTTCAATAATTGCATTGTAAATAAGCAATAGGAAAATCATGCACACTCTTCATCAATACTTTATAAACGTTGCACCAGAGGTGAAATTACATGTCCACGAAGCAGGCCCTAAAGACGGTAAAATTTTGCTTTTTTTGCATGGTTTTCCAGAAGCCGCTTTTATTTGGGACGAAGTATTAGTGCACTTCGCACGCTTGGGTTATCGAGCGATTGCTCCCAACCTAAGAGGATTTGAACAATCAAGTGCACCTCGTGCACCTGAAATGTACCGCAGTCAACATCTTTGTGCAGATTTACGGGAATTGATTGCTCAAATTAGTAGTGACGGTAAAATTCATACTTTAATTGCTCATGATTGGGGTGGTGCGGTGGCTTGGGCTTTGGCCAATCAGTCGCCCAATTTAATAGATAAATTGTGCATTATTAATTCGCCTCATCCGGCCACATTTTTAAGAGAATTACAACACAATACCGAACAAATTGAGGCCAGCCAATACATGAATTTCTTGGCAAAGCCTGAGGCAGCACAGCTTCTTGCAGAAAACAACTTCGCCAGACTTTGGCCTTTTTTTAGAACAAGGCATGGGCTTGATTTGCAAGCTACCAACTCATCACATGATCCACTTTGGCTCACCCCAGAACTCAAGGAAAAATACCAGCAAGTTTGGTCAATGGGTTTACATGGTGGATGTAATTATTATCAAGCCTCACCTTTAAAACCCAGTATGGCAGGCTCTGGACAGGCACTAAGCCTAGAAATTCCTCTCGAGCGAGTGACTATTTCAGTACCTACCCTCGTATTATGGGGAATGAATGATGTGGCTTTGTTACCTAGTTTATTGGTGGGCCTAGAGCAATATATTAATCAACTTGAAATTAGAAGACTACCCGAAGGAAGCCATTGGTTAATTCATGAGCAACCCGATTGGGTTTGCGAATGTTTAACTCAATTCATAGAGCCCGCATAATACTTTTATTGGGCTTCACCAATTGCCTTAATTAATGTATTTTAGATGAGTGTTAGTTGATTTTTTAAACACTAGAGTTAATAGTTTTTTCAACTTTACCCTTTTGTGGATCTCAATTTGCCACTCATTTATTGCAATCTACTAAAGCCTAATTATCTTTTGTAAAATAGCGGCACTATGCCCTTTATTAGCTCCACCTTTATTAACCTATCCAATACTCAAACCCTAATTGAGGTAGTGGCAACTATTGCCTTTGCTCTTTCAGGCCTGTTAACGGCAGCACAAAAAAAACTAGATGCAGTAGGGGTCTGTGTGGTAGCTGGTATTACTGCATTTGGTGGTGGCACCTTACGGGACTTGCTACTTGATAGAAGGCCATTTTTTTGGATTGAGCACGCCACATGGCTTTGGCTACTTTTGGCACTTTGTATAAGTGCCATGCTTTTTTTACGACAATCCCATTTTTCCAGTACCGAAAAAGCAATTCTTTGGCCTGATGCTTTAGGTTTAGGTTTGTTTTCTGCCTCTGGTACACAAATAGCCCTTGATATGGGGAATGGATATATGGTGTCGGTTTTAATGGGCATGATTACGGCTGTTTTTGGAGGTGTGATTCGAGATATTGTCTGCAACGACATACCCAAAGCATTTCAAGATCATAGGCCTTATGCAGTATGCGGGTTTTGTGGTGGCTGGGTATTAATACTTTGCCAAAACTGGCAACTTAGCCAAGAGTGGTGTTTATTTTTGGCGGCCTTTAGCGCTAGTTTTTTACGTTTGTTAGCCGTGTATTTCAATTACCGTTTACCCGTTTGGCAATTAGATGACAATAAAAACTCTTGACTCAAATAAGCTAATGGTTGCCCTTCACAACTCATCTTTCGGTGCACCGACTTAAAAAGCTGCTACCGCTAACTCTTTTCACTTCACAGTCCAAGCGTCTTTCTCAATCTTCCTGCTAGTTCATTCTAATACTTGCTAATACTATCTCTTAGGATTGATGTTGCAATTTCTTAGAAAATAGATCTGTTGCTTATTAAATTTATTTAAGCAAAGTCAAACTAATTAGGTAAATTTAGCCTAAAGTAAATGAGTTACTATTTACCCCACTATTATGCAGATTTCGTCCGACCCTGTTATTCTTAAAAAAAGTTCTCCACGTTCTATTTCTGGTCTAATTCCTTTTTTAAAGCCCTACCAAACTCAAATTTGGATTGCACTCGTATTTTTAATATTGGCTGCTATGGCCACACTGGCCTTTCCTTTTGCACTACGCCAATTGGTTGATCAAGGTCTAGTAAGTAGTCAGCCTGGTAGCCAAGCCATGGCCTTGCAAAATCATTTTTTAGCTTTATTTGCTGTAGCCTGTGCATTGGGTATTTTTAGTGCGGCTAGGTTTTATATGGTGAGCTGGTTGGGAGAGCGTGTCACAGCCGATTTACGCAATGCCATTTATAACCATACATTGCAACAAAGTCCTGAGTTTTTCGAGACCACCCAAACAGGTGAAGTGTTATCTCGTTTGTCGGCAGATATCACTTTGGTGCAAACGGTAGTAGGTTCCTCTTTATCTATGGGTTTGCGAAATGCAGTAATGGGAATAGGCGCTCTTAGCATATTAATTTGGACACATCCAGTGCTAATGCTGCAAGTCTTTTTGGGTATTGTGCTGGTTATATTCCCCACTATGTGGATGGGTAGAAGAGTCAGAAAACTATCTCGTTCTAGTCAAGACAAAATTGCCGACTCAAGTGCGATTGCGGCTGAGATTTTAAATGCCATTCCAGTAGTGCAAAGTTACACTGCCGAGCGCCGTGAAAGTGAACGCTTCAATGACTCTACACAAACAGCTTTTGCCACTGCAACGCAGCGCAGCAGAGCACGTGCTTTTTTAGTGGCATTTATTATTATTGCTACTAGTGCAGGTATGTTGTGGGGCTTGTATCAAGGCACTCAAGCCGTAATTGCCGGCACAATGACAGCAGGTTTATTAGGCCAGACCGTTGTCTATGTCATTATCTTAGCGGGTGCATTTGCGGTATTAGGTGAAACCTATGGTGACCTTTTAAGGGCTGCAGGAGCTACTGAAAGGTTAATGGAATTATTAGATGCAAAATCTCCTATTCAATCGCCTGTCAAACCGCAAAAAATTGTAAAACCAATGGCCGGAAGCCAAATTGAATTTTGTGATATAGAGTTTAACTATCCCTCTAGGCCTCTTACCAAAGCCCTTGAAGGTTTTACCCTTGACGTTAAAGCAGGAGAAACGATTGCTTTAGTAGGCTCTAGTGGTGCAGGTAAAACTACCGTATTTCAACTAATGCTGAGATTTTATGATGCGCAAAAAGGCGAAATTTATTTAGATGGGCAATCCATTAAAGATGTGTCACTACAAGAGTTACGCAAAAAAATTGGCATAGTGCCACAAGACGCAGTAATATTTTCAAGTAGCGCACTAGAAAATATTCGTTATGGCAATGCCAATGCCACCGATGAAGAAGTATTTGCTGCAGCCAAAGCAGCTTTTGCGGATGAATTTATCCTAGCACTACCAGAAGGTTACCACACCTTTTTAGGTGAGCGTGGAGTGCGTTTATCGGGCGGTCAAAAACAAAGGATTTCTATTGCAAGAGCCATCTTAAAAAACCCACCGTTATTATTGTTAGATGAGGCTACCAGTGCATTAGACGCAGAAAGCGAACGTATGGTACAAGCCGCCCTTGAAACAGCGATGCGGGGCCGTACTACTTTAGTTATTGCGCATAGATTAGCCACTATTCAAAAAGCAAATAGGATTTTAGTGTTAGAACATGGCAAAATTGTAGAACAAGGAACGCATACTAGTTTAGTCGAGTTAGGCGGCACCTACTCCCGATTAGCAGCCTTACAATTTGACTTAAAAACCTCAAACGTATAAGCAAAAAAACACCCTCAAAAGAGGGTGTAAAGCTTGCTGCTGAAAAATAAAAAAATAAATACGGTTTATAGGCTTTAAACCCGAGATTCGCCATGCAATTTTTTGGCGTTTTCATCGTAATGGGCAATTGCAGTGGTTTCTGCTAGCGCATCAAGACGCCACTCTTGCATATTAGGATGGGCTAACATGGTCTGCATGTATTCTTGAGCAGGACCATTGAGCTGCACGTTATAACTATTAAAGCGCCAAATAACAGGCGCAAACATAGCGTCTGCAATAGAGAACTCTCCAAACAAATAATCGCCACCGGTTATAGGGGCAAAGTCGGTGCGTGCTTGATTCCAGATGGCTTCAATACGATTGATATCGGATTGCACCTCTGGACTAATTGGCCGGCCTTCTAACTCAAGCTTAACGTTCATACCCATATTGCCACGTAAATGACCAAAACCAGAATGCATTTCTGCACAAACGCTGCGTGCTCGGGCACGACTTAAAGGGTCTTTTGGCCAAAGATTTTTATCCGGGTAACGCTCGGCCAAAAATTCGGCAATAGCCAAAGTATCCCAAATTTGAAAGTCATTTAAATGCAAGCAAGGTACAAGTCCGTTGCCAGAGTAAGCTCGGTGCATGTCGCTTGGGCCACGGCCGGCCACATCGACGATTTTTTTGGAACAAGTAATATCAAAATGCTTCACTATTAGCCAGGGGCGTAGTGACCAAGAAGAATAATTTTTATTTCCGATATAAAGTGTCAGCATATAGGGCGTTCCAAAAAATAAAAAATAATGTGAATCGGAAAAACCTAGTCTCGCTTCAAGTCAATTCAAAAAGAAATAATCGGGGAATATTACAATCGATTGTTTTGATCAAAGATTCAGTTCCGACACAACATAGTAAACTAAAAAAACCATTTGTGCTTTAGTAAAAAACCCTTGTTTTAAAAAATTTTGACTATTTTCTGCAAACTTAGCAAAAATAATAAGCTTTTGATCAATTCTTTTGACTTATTATGCACACATGCAATAATTGCATTATACAAAATTTGCATAATAGTTAAATATCAAAGCCTTAGACATTTTGTGAAGAGAGGACTATGCTTGCCTTGTTCTTAACTTACAAAACAAGGATTTAAAAAATGCTTCATCCAAGCACACATGCAAGTGCCAGCACACTTCAAGGCCAAGCCATCAGCAATGGTCAACATCCTACCCATACCCTCCCCTCTTATTTACAAGCTGATAATTTAGGCCCATGGGGTAATTTTTTACAGCAAGTCGATAGAGTGACCCCTTATTTAGGGCATTTAGGGAAGTGGGCTGAAACACTCAAAAGGCCTAAACGCACCTTAATTGTGGATGTGCCTATTCATTTAGACAACGGCACAGTGGCCCATTTTGAAGGCTACCGTGTTCAACACAATACATCCCGCGGCCCTGGCAAGGGAGGAGTGCGTTTTCATCAAGATGTTACGCTATCAGAGGTAATGGCTTTATCGGCTTGGATGAGCATTAAAAATGCAGCCGTTAACGTGCCTTATGGCGGAGCCAAAGGTGGTATTAGAGTCAATCCCAAAACTCTCTCAATTGGCGAACTAGAACGTATGACTAGACGTTACACCAGCGAAATTGGCATCATTATTGGGCCCACCAAAGATATTCCCGCACCAGACGTCAATACCAATGAACAAATCATGGCTTGGATGATGGATACCTATTCTATGAATGAGGGGGCTACCGCTACCGGTGTAGTGACGGGTAAACCCATACATTTGGGTGGCTCTTTAGGCCGTAAAGATGCAACTGGTCGAGGCGTTTTTACAGTAGGTGTAGAAGCAGCTAAACATACCGGTTTAGATATTAGCAAGGCCAAAATTGCGATTCAAGGTTTTGGCAATGTAGGCGGTGTAGCGGGTCGCTTATTTGCCGAAACAGGTGCAAAAATTGTGGCAGTACAAGATCATGGAGGCACTATTTATTCAGGTGGTGGGCTTAATGTAGCTGCACTCTTGGCGCATGTTGCAGCCAATGGTAGCGTAGCTGGTTTTGAACAAGCCGAAGTAATTGCCAATGAATTATTTTGGGAAGTCGATTGTGACATCTTGATTCCAGCGGCACTGGAATCACAAATTACCACCGCTAATGCACACAAAATAAAAGCCTCAATGATTATTGAAGGCGCCAATGGCCCCACTACTCCGGCGGCCGATGATATTTTACAAGAACGTAATATTTTAGTTTTACCCGATGTAATTGCCAACGCCGGTGGGGTAACCGTGAGTTATTTTGAATGGGTACAAGATTTCTCGAGTTTCTTTTGGGATGAAGATGAAATTAATAAACGCTTAGTAAAAATTATGCAAGAAGCCTTTGCTGCCGTTTGGCAAGTGGCTCAAGACAATAAGGTAAGTCTTAGAACAGCGACCTTTATTGTCGCATGCAAACGCATTTTACATGCTCGTGAGTTAAGAGGTTTGTACCCTTAAATTGTCACTGCCTGATCAAATATCAATATAAGATTGGATTTGATCGGGCTTTTTTTATAAAAAATAATTGAAAAAGATCCATCTTTTTTACCTATGATGAGTTTTTGGAGGAAGCGGTATTTAAAGATGGAGTTGATCTAGTTGAAATACAAATCCTGTAGCGGGTTGGCCCTCTGTAAATGAATTATTCAAAGGATTAATACTCCATAATTCAGCCATTTCTATGACACCTGTTTCATCCAGAAATACACCATTTTCAGGGCTATCTTCGTCCTCATCTTCTCCAATAAATGTAAATATTTTGTCTTCGGCCTCCGATAAATTCAAACCATCTAAACAGGGAAGCTTCAACAAAACTTCCTCAGGAGTTTGTTTGCCTAAATTAGCATAGAGGCCTTCGCCAAAAGAAAACACCCTCACCATTTCGCCTTTTAAAAACCTCGCCCAAGCAATAAACCCAACTACTCTATAACTTCCAAAAAACTGCACATCATCAAACTTCTGTGCCAAGCGTTGTGCTAACTTATCAAACTGTTGACCAATTCCGTTATGCCTATCTTCTGTATGCATCACTGGATAAGGAAGACTAGTACCCACTACCAATACCCAGCCTTCAAGTGGCGGTGATACAAAGATCCAGTTCCTTTTATCTCGCTTATCCAATGAGGGAATAGCGACTCCTAAACCAGACTCCCAATTGGCAACTTGGTAGGACTTAGCTTGTAATGCTTCAATCACTAGAGAGGAATCATTGGAAGCTATAGCAAACCAATTCACTTTATAAGCAAAGTCAATTGCTTGATCTGGGGTTTCATCAAAAATTACAGGAGTGTATGAGTAGTCTTGAGTTAAACCAGAACGACTGATGGGAGCCTTGGTCTTGACCTGACTTATCTCAGTCAAGCCAGATACACTGCTTGTATCGGAATCTAACTTATCGATTTTTGATAGGTTCAAGGACTCATTGAATGCTGCTGGTGTTGCAGATTGAGGTGTGTTTGCAATTCTTAAAAATTCCAATAAACGACTTAAAAAACTCATATTTAGGCTCAATTCAATTCAAGGTAAACTCATTTTAGCGTAGTTAGTAACTACTTATCTCTATTATTATTTTGAGCTTAGTGCATCCTATTTCATAATTAAAAAACTCAAGTAAATGATCACAAATATAAATTAATTTGACAAAATTAGCCATATTAAGTAAATTTGTGATCACAAATACAAAATATGGTTGAATTTTATGAATCCCTCATTAATCAAATTTCTTAACGAAAATCGAATTCACGAAGTCGAATGTGTGATTCCTGATATGACAGGAATTGCTAGAGGAAAAATTTTGCCGCGTGATTTATTTTTATCGGCTGGCGAAATGCGTCTGCCTAAAAGTGTGTTGCTCAATACCGTTAATGGACAGCAACCCGACAATGGCCCTTACGTAGGTGATACCGACCCCGATATGGTCTGTGTACCCGATGCCGATACCGTCAGAATTGTGCCTTGGGCAGCAGAGCCTGTGGCAGTCGTCATTCACGACTGCCAAGAGTGGGATGGTTCAGCGGTTGCGCTCTCGCCAAGAAGTGTTTTACGCAAAGTTTTAAAGCTCTACCAAGACAAGGGTTGGGATCCAATTGTGGCGCCTGAAATGGAGTTTTATTTGGTGGCCAAACAGAATAATCCTCATGAACCACTGCA